>CAYVCX010000016.1:0-44614 GCA_964450435.1 uncultured Anaerolineales bacterium | reverse complement strand
ATAACCCCATCCAGGCCGGTTCCTGCACCACCGTCCGTTGGGACACGGCACACGCGCGCGAGGTCTACCTCGACGGCCAGGCGGTCGATCTCATCGGCAGCCGGGAGGTCTGTCCTTCCGAGCCCCAGGACTACGTCCTGCGCGTCGTGGGGGTGGAAGACGAGGAGACCCACACCCTGACCCTCGGCGTGACCGGCACGGTGACCCCCTCGCCCACGCCGACACTAGAGACAGCAGTGCCGACGTCCACACCAACGCCGACGACAACAACGTCCCCCTCTCCCTCCCTCTCGCCCACCCTGTCGCCCACCGCCACCCCGTCGCCCTCGCCGACGCCAGAAGCGACCCTGACACCGTCACCTTCGCCCACACCTACCCGGCCAACTCCGACCCCAGCGCCGCCCACCGCCACTCGTGCCATCCGGCCGGAGACCACCGACCAATCCCCGGCCGACACCGCCGAGCCCGCCTTGCCCTACCCGCCTCTCAGCTATGCCGTCTTCGGCCTCATTGCCGCTGGATTGCTGGGCTGGCTCATCTTCCTGGCCAAGGTGCGCAGATGATACTCCGGCGGCTCGTCGGCGGAGCGATCTACGCTCTCAGTGCTGCCATCGGCATCCTGGCCTTCGTCTATCCGTTCTTCGTGCCTGTGACCGCTCAAGCCGCTGGCCCCTACGTCCGCGGCCACGATGCCCCCCTGGTGACCGCCGCCCTCGTCGCGCTCTCCGTTCTGGCGCTCCTGGTCGAGCTCCAGGGGCAGGCCATCAATGCCAAGACAGTTGCCATGCTGGGGGTGCTCGTCGCCGTGACCAGCGTCCTCCGCTTCCTTGAGGTCACCTTTCCTCTGCCCGGCGGCTTCTCCCCCATCTTCGCTCCCATCATCATCTCCGGCTACGTCTTTGGCGGTCGATTCGGCTACCTGATGGGGATCTTCACCCTCCTTGCCTCCGCTCTGATCACCGGCGGCGTGGGCCCCTGGCTTCCCTACCAGATGTTCACCGCTGGGTGGGCCGGCCTCACCGCAGGGTGGCTCAGGAGCATCCCCGGCCTCCGCACCCGCCCCGACAGCCCGGAGCCGCTGGGGTTTCGGGCCTGGGACCTGGCGGTCCTCTCCCTGTTCGGCTTTCTCTGGGGCCTGCTTTACGGCGTCATCATCAACGTCTACTTCTGGCCTTTCGCCACAGGTCCCGCAGACCAGAGCTGGGCCCCCGGAATCGGTCTGAGGCGAACTCTGGGACGCTATGCCATCTTCTACGCCGTCACCTCCCTGGTCTGGGATCTGTTCCGTGCCGTCGGGAACGTCATCCTGATCCTCTTGTTGGGCGCTCCCATGGCGAAGACGCTTACCCGCTTCCGACGCCGGTTCCATTTCCAGGTGGGCTCCCATGCTTGACCCCCGGGTGTGGCTTCTCTGGGCCTTGACGGTGCTGGTGACGGCCTCGTCCGCTCGAAACCCACTCTACGCCGGCGTCCTGCTCCTAACTGCCATGGTGGTCGGGGCGGCCTGCGCGGAGAATGAGAGGCAACGCGCTCCCCTATCGCCCCTCCACTTCGGGATGATCGCCATCCCCCTCTCCGCCCTGTTCAACGCGCTGACCGTCTCCTTCGGAGACACCGCCCTGCTTGCTCTCCCCGAGTGGGTCCCCCTTCTGGGCGACGCTGTAACCCTGGAGGCCGTCGTCTTTGGCGCGGTCAACGGCCTGGCCCTCACCGTGATCTTCAGCAGTTTCGCCATCTTCAACGCCGTCACTCCGGTCCGTGACCTGATCAAGCTAACGCCCCGTGCCTTTCACGAGGCCGGAGTCGTCCTTTCCATCGCCCTCACCTTCGTCCCTCAGACGGCCCGCAGCCTCCGGCGCATCCGCGAGGCCCAGGCCGTCCGGGGTCACCGCGTCCGCGGGGTGCGTGACTGGTTGCCCATCGTGGTGCCCCTCCTGACCAGCGGATTGGAGCGCTCCATGGGCCTGGCCGAGGCCATGGTCGCCCGCGGCTACGGCGCCGTCTCCGACCAGGCCCAGCCGCTGCGCAGCCAGGGGCTCTTGGCTGTGGGGCTGCTCCTGCTCCTTATCGGATGGCTCGCCTACCTGTTCCGGCCGGCATGGCAGCTCGCCGCCGCCGGCGCGATGCTCCTGGGCGCGCTGCTCATTGGCGGCGTCGTCTGGCTCGCCGGACGCTCCGTCTCCCACACCGTCTACCGGTCTCGACGCTGGACTCACCGCGACACCGCCGCCTTGCTTGGGTGTCTCTTGACCCTGGCGGTCGCCCTGACCCAGCGAGAAGCCCTGTACTACTCGCCCTACCCGCGCCTGACCGCCCCCTCCTTCAACCCGCTGATCGGACTCAGCCTGCTGGGGTTGATTGTGCCGGCCCTGATCGGCATGCGCGGCGAGGAGGAATCACAACTATGATTCACATCCACCGCCTCACCTACTCCTACCCCGGGTCCTCCCGTCCGGCCCTCGACCGCATCTCTCTTGATGTCCCCGAGGGCGACTTCGTCCTCGTGGCCGGACCCTCCGGATCCGGGAAATCGACCCTCCTGCGCTGCCTCAACGGCCTCGTGCCCCATTTCACCGGCGGCACCGTCACCGGATCCATCACCGTGTCAGGACACGAACCCATTACTGAAGGCCCGCAGGCCCTCAGCCGCGTGGTCGGCTTCGTCTTCCAGGATCCGGAGTCTCAGTTCGTCGTCGATCACGTGGAGGACGAGATCGCCTTTGCCTTGGAGAACGCGGCCGTGCCTCCCACCGAGATGCGCCTGCGCGTCGAGGAGGTCCTCCACCTTCTCGACCTGGCACCTGTGCGCGATCGCGCTCTCGACACTCTCTCCAGCGGCGAAAAGCAGCGCGTCGCCATCGCCACTGCCCTGGCGTTCCGACCGCGCGTCCTGGCTCTCGACGAACCGACTTCCCAGCTAGATCCCCAGGCCGCCGAGGATGTCCTCCAGGCCCTGGTGCGGCTCAACCAGGACCTGAACCTCACCATCGTCCTGGCCGAGCACCGACTGGAGCGCGTCCTCCCCTATGTCGATCACATGGTCTATCTCTCCGAGTCGGGCGATTGTGCCCTCTCCGGTCCACCGCGTCGAGTCCTCCGCCACATGGACCTGACGCCGCCCCTGGTCACCCTGGCCAAGGAGCTGAATTGGGAACCCCTGCCCCTCACCGTGAAACAGGGGCGCGGCTTCGCGGCCCGGATCCAGGACCCTGATCCCGGGACACGGGCTTGCGCGAACCGGCGCCGCATCCGTGGCTCGTCGAAGAGCGGCGGCGCGGAAGCCATCCTTCACGATTCGCACTTCGCCGTGCGCAACCTGTACTTCGCCTACAACGGAAGACCCGTTCTCCAGGGCGTCGATCTGGGGATCGCGCCGGGCGAGCTGGTCGCGTTGATGGGGCGCAACGGCTCGGGAAAGACGACGTTGCTCAAGTGCATCGTCGGGCTGCTGATGCCCGAGCGGGGCGAGATCAGGATGAACGACGCCTCCCTCCTCGGTCGTCCGACGGCAGATATCTGCCTCAAAGTGGGGTATCTCCCCCAGGACCCCGGGGACCTCCTCTTCGCCGATACCGTCGCCGACGAGTTGAACATCACCCTTCACAACCACGACCTGTTGGACGATCCACCCGTCGCGCCCTCCCAGCTCCTGGAGCGCCTGGAGCTCGCCGGCGTCGCCCACCGCTATCCCCGCGACTTGAGTGTCGGACAGCGGCAGCGGGTCGCCCTCGGAGCCGTCACCGTCACCAGGCCTCGACTCCTCCTCCTCGACGAGCCGACGCGCGGCCTCGACTACCCTGCGAAGCGCCAGCTAGTAGGCCTTCTCCGCGAGTGGCAGAGTCAGGGGACCAGTATCCTGCTCGTCACCCACGACGTCGAATTGGTCGCCCAGGCCGCCGATCGGGTTCTATTGCTCAGCCAGGGCGAGATCATCGCCGACGCCCCGCCCCACGTGCTCACCGCCTCGCCTCTCTTCAGCCCTCAGATCGCGCGGCTCTTCCCCGGCACCGGCTGGCTTACCGCCCGCGACGCCCTCGACGGCCTGAACGGCGGTCGCTGAAAAAGGGAGACGGCACACCCAGGAATCGCTCTCAGAGGATTGTCAAACCCCTGCGCCGTCCAACCTGGCGCACGGACACGCCGAACGGAGACCACCGATGGCCGACACACAGTTCCCAAGAGGATACGTCCAGATCTACACCGGAGACGGCAAGGGAAAGACGACCGCCGCTCTCGGACTCGCCCTCCGCGCCTCCGGTCACGGCCTTCGCACCTACGTCGGGCAGTTCATGAAAGGGCAGCCCTACGGGGAATTGGAGGCGTTGCGCGACAACCCATGCATTACTCTCGAGCAGTATGGAGAGACCCACCACATCCACGAGGATACCGTCACGGTCGAGGATCAGACCAGAGCGCGCCAGGGATTGGAGTCGGCTCGAGATGCCATGCTGTCCGGGCAGTACCACATCCTGGTGCTCGATGAGGTCAATGTCGCCATCTGGTTCGGGCTGCTCGAGACCGGTGATGTCCTCACATTCCTCGACCAACGGCCGGACGACGTTGAAGTGGTCCTCACCGGCCGCCGCGCCCCCCAGGAGCTGATCGATCGTGCCCACCTCGTCACAGAGATGCGCCTGGTCAAGCACTACTACGAGCAGGGTGTGCTGGCCCGACCCGGCATCGAGCGCTAACTCGCAAGGCTGTCATTCCGACCGCAGCGCAGCGACGAAGCAATCTCCCCCTCACAGGCGCCCCCGGCCCGTCTTTGGCTGGTGCCGCCACCGGTGGTATAATCGCCCCGTCCAGAGGAACCATGATACTCGTCACAGGGGCCACAAACTTCGTGGGACGTGCCGTCGCCCGGCAGCTGGTCGCCCAGGGCCGCGAGATTCGCTGCCTGATCCGACCGTCGCCCCGCCCGCAGGAGCTGCCAATGGAGCTCAGCTTCTCCGCGGTGTCAGCCAGCCTCACCGATGTGCCAGCCTTGCGCCATGCCATGGAGGACGTGACCGGCGTCATCCATTTGACCCGCGAGGAGGACCGACTCGAGGAGCGAACGCTCCAGGCTCACGTAGAGGGCACGGCCAACCTGCTGGAGGCAGCTCAATCGACCGGCGTGAGCCGCTTCATCTACCTCAGCCGACTCGGCGCCACCCCGGCTTCCGCATACCCCCTGTTCCGCGTGAAGGGAGAGTCAGAGATCGCGGTCGCCCAAAGCGGATTGAACCACACCAACCTGAGATCCGCTGTCGTGTATGGAGCCGATGACGCCTTCACCACCCGGCTGGTGATGCTCGCGAAGATGCTGCCCCTGCTGCTGCCCATCCCCGATGTCGGAATGTCCAGATTCCAACCGGTCTGGGTCGAGGACCTGGCTCGCTGCATTGTGGCAACCCCTGACCGACCTGATCTGATCGGCAAGATGGTCGCCCTCGGTGGGCCCGAGCACTACACCATCGAGCAGATGATCCGTCTCGTGCTAGAGGCCGGTGGGATGCGCCGCCTTTTCGTCCACGTCGCCTTGCCCATCATGCGCGCGGCGAGCAATTCCCTGGGGTCTTTCCTCGCCCGCAACCCCTCGCCGATGTGGTGGCTCGACTTGGCCGCTGTGGGAAGTGCCACCGAGCTCGGCGCCATCCCCAAGCACTTCGGCTTCGAGCCATCCCGCTTCAGCCAGTCCCTCGGTTATCTCCGACGGGCGCGGCCCTGGCGCCGGGACTTCATCCGCTACGTCCTTGGTCACGGATAGATCTCCCCTCGCCACTGCCCAGACGCTGCTTCAACAGCATCCAGACGGCCTTCAGCCCGTCTCTCCAACTGATCTTCTTCCCCTCTTCCAGGCTCCGAGGTTGGTACGAAATGGGGATCTCATGGATCTCGATGTTCCGCCTCAGCACCTTACCGGTCACCTCTGGACAGAACGCGAAACCGTCGGCCTGCAAGTCGAGGCTCCGCAGCAGGTCCGTCCGGAAGAGCTTATATCCCGTCGCCTCATCCGTCAGATTGGACGCATATAGCAGATTCGTGACGCAGCTCAGCAGACGCCCGCCCCAGTAGAAGTGCCACGAAGAACGCGGGTTCTTCCCCAGATTGCGCGAACCATACACCACCCGAACAGCGGGGTCTTCAAACAGCGTCAGCAGCTTGGGATACTCCCGAGGATCATACTCCAGATCAGCGTCCTGCGTGATGACCACGTCCCCTGTAACGTGCTCCAGTGCCGTGCGGACGGCTGCACCCTTCCCCCGGTTCTCCGCGTGACGGATCACCTTCACCTGTCCGGGCCACCGTCCCCTGATGCCTTCCAGCACCTCACCGGTCTTGTCCGTCGACCCGTCATCAACCACGATGATCTCGCGCTCAAGATCCCCCAGCTCCACAGCCACCACGTTCTCAACCACCCGAGCTACGGTCTCTGCCTCGTTGTACGCCGGAATGATGATCGAAATCCTCTTCATACAATCAGAAGAGGGCTCCCTACCACGTGTCCTCACGCCTCCGTCTCCACTCCATCTGCCAGCAACCCCCTCAAGCGCGCAGCCACCATCTCGACGGCCACTTCATTGAACCCGCCCTCGGGGATGATGACGTCCGCGTAGCGCTTACTCGGCTCCACGAACTCCAGATGCATAGGGCGCACCGTCGACAGGTATTGCTCGCAGACCGACTCGACGCTCCGGTCGCGTTCCTCGATGTCTCGCCGCAGCCGGCGGATGAACCGCACGTCGGCATCTGTGTCAATGTAGATCTTGACATCAAACAGATCCCGCAGTTCTGCTTCCACGAACACCAGGATCCCCTCTACGATGATCAGTGGCGCCGCCTCCACCCGCCGCGTCCGCTCCGTGCGGGTGTGCCTGGTGAAATCGTATGTCGGAATCTCGACGGGCCGACCCGCTCGCAGTTCCTTCAGATGCTCAATCAGCAGTTCCGTCTCCAGGGCATCCGGATGGTCGAAGTTCACCTGGGCCCGGAGCGTCTCCGGGAGATGGCTCAGATCCCTATAGTAGGCATCGTGGGCGATGTACGTGATGTGTTCCGTCCCCACCCGGTCCAGAATCCGGTTTGCCACCGTCGTCTTACCCGATCCCGTCCCCCCCGCCACCCCCACGACAACCGGCCGTCTGAGCCCCTCCATCGGGTCTCACCCCCCTCTGACCGCCGCCAGGATCAGAAGCGCCTCCGCCGCGGTGGTCAGCACCAGGCGCAATCTGGGATGCCCATCCCGTGCCAGCCAGTCAGTGGTCCATGCCAGCCAGGCCCCCGCCACACCGCCCCGCAGCATCGGGTCCACGCCGCCCCACACCATTCCCCGTTGCCACAGGTTCATCAACACTCCAGCGCCGGTGACGAGCGTCAAAAGACCATAGGGTAGTTCGCTCGACCACCCCGCCCTCTCGCTCCCCGCGGCGACCACCCGCAGCGCCTGGCCCAGTGTCCGGGCGCCGAGCCCGGCACCCACTGCTAGCAAGAACCGCATCGGCGTGATCCACTCAGCGGTCATCCCGCCGCTCTCCGCCACTGTGCCCCCCAGAGCGATCGCTGCCAGTATGAGAGCCGGCACGTGGAAGAGCGCCTGACTCCAGTGTTGCTCCCGGCGGCTGCCTCCTCGCAGCGGAATCGCCAGAGCTGCGGCCAGGATGACCGAAAGGACTGGACCATCTAGCGCCCCCACATGCAGAGACGCCGCCAGCCACTCCAGCGCCGGCAGACCGCTGCCCCACGCCAGAAGCGCCCCGAACACCAGCAAGCCGGCAGCCACCCAGGTAGCACCCTCTGCACTCTGGGAGAGACGCGGCATATTTCGCATCCCACTCCACAGAGCCAGCCCCACGGCGGCCACCAACGTCGCATACGCCAGGCCGACGAGGATCACCACCGCCGACACGCTACATCTCCTCCTCTTCATCCACAGCCAGCAGCGACGCCGGCACGGGACCGGCGGCCTCCATCGCTCCTGTGCCCTGGCGAAGCCAGAACCGGCGTTCAGGCCGCATCAGGTTCCCTACGAGTCCCGCCATCAACAGAACCACACCACATCCCGCCACCCAACGTCCTGGGTTTCGGCTCACCGTCACTTCCGAGTACGGCGCCGGCGTAAGCTCCAGTCTTGCCCTCTCCGTAGCCAGTTCCATCTGCCCCCCTTCGTCGGTCACCGCCTCGGCGATGATCTCTCCCGGGGGGCTGCGGTAGATCTGCACATCCAAAAGCGCGTACGGAGCATCTGACTGCGGCATCAGGTGAGCGATCAGCTCCGCCTCAGGAACGGCGAAGTACCTGTCCTCCGTCAGGGCGATGAGCAACTCGAGGCTCGGCTCCGCCTCAGCCGTCAGCTGAAGCCCCAGCGGCTGCCCCTGGTCGTCGACCGCACGCACCGACACCCCGGGGCCTCTCCTCTCGACGAAGGCCACCACGCCCGTGCTGTGACGCGTTCCCTGTCCATCCTCCGTGAGCGCCACCCAATGGTTCGCACCCGGGAGCGACGCCGTCTGCCCTTCTTGGAGGATGAGCCCCTCGACGTGCCATCCCCCCACGTGCGCCAGGAGCAGTCCCACCAGCAACACCACGGCGCCGCCGTGGGCCATGAGAACAGACATGCCGGCCCACGGCCAGCGGTCAACCTGGTAGAACGAACCCCCATCCAGCGTCCGATAGCGTCGCCCCCGCAACGTATCGAGCATCCCCTCCAGCGACCCTCCCGCGATCTCCCGCCAATCCCCCTTCGGTTCCACGGCCCCACCGCCTTGCCGCAGTCGATCGGCCTCCTCCGTGAGCCGCACCAACAGGCAGCCGGAGAGAAGCCCCAACAGCACGCGGAAGCCGAGGGATTCCGTGACGTCGAACAGCCCTGCGGCCCTCAGAGCTGGGGTGAGGTCCCCGAACCGCGCCCGCGCCTGAGAGAACCAACGGGCGTGATCCGCGTCGGAGGAAGGTCGCTGAGGGATCCAGGCCGTTAGGGTCACGCTGGCCGCGATAGCTACCAAGAGGATCACCAGCAGGCTGTCGCCGGTGACATAGCGCCAGATGGTCCGCCAAGGATCCGGTGATCGCTCGGACATAGAGTCCCTGCTGGAACAGGTTCTTGATAAAGAGAGAGCCCCGGGTCGGGGCCCCAATCGATAAGCCACCCCTGGGAGTCGAACCCAGAACCTACCACTTACGAAGCGGTTGCTCTGCCGATTGAGCTAGGGTGGCTCACAATCCACCATTATACCAACAAGCGGCCCCTTGGCAACTCATGCCAGTCCCGGACCCGGCCTTATTTGCCAGCTCAGGGACTCGTGTTATGATTGCCCCGATGCCCAAGCATTGCAACCAGGTACAATCGTGGCAGCAGAACCTCCGGGCCATGTGGTTTAGCGAACTGATGGCCATCGTTGGCTTCGCCGTGGTCATCCCCATCTTGCCCCTCTATCTCCGCGAGCTGGGCGTAGCGGGCGAGCGTCAAACCAGGATCTGGTCCGGGGTGGTCGTCGCCGCCCCCTCGGTCACCATGGCCATCTTCGCCCCCATCTGGGGCGTGCTGAGTGATCGCCATGGCCGCAAAGTGATGGTCGCGCGCGCTATGTCCGCCGGCGCCGTCACCATGACCCTTATGGGATTTGCCCAAAACCCCCAGCAGTTGACGATCCTGCGCGCCCTCCAGGGCGCCCTTACCGGCACCACGACAGCGTCAACCGCCCTCGTAGCTACCAGCGCCCCGGACGACCAGGCAGGATACGCTCTCGGCACCCTCCAGACAGCCATCTACGTGGGCTTCTCCGCCGGACCATTGCTGGGCGGGCTCGTGGCCGACTCCCTCGGCTACAGAGCTGCGTTCTTCGTCACCGGTGCGCTCCTCCTTGCCGCTGCAGTGGCGGTTCTTATCTTCGTCGAAGAACCCCTCCGGCGCGATGAGACTGCGAACGACCCGCCCGCCCCTGTCGTCGCTGGAGACGCTGCTCTGCCCCGCCGTATTTGGAGTCAGCTCTCCCCGGTCCTCGGCTCCACGCCCATTCTCGCAGTATTGTCCCTGCGTCTGCTCATGAGGATGGGATCGAGTCTGTCGAGGCCCACTCTCCCCCTCTTCGTGGAAGCCATTGCCCCGCCGGGCACGCGCGTGGCGACCACCACCGGCCTGATCACCGGTGTAGCCGCGCTGGGCGGGGCCGCGGGAGGTCGAGGGCTCGGCCAGCTGGGTGATCGCGTCGGATACCGCTCAGTCCTGTTAGCTTGCATCCTCCTCTCGGTCTTGTGCTACGTCCCCCAGTCGCTCGTTGGGCGCCCCATCTGGCTTCTTCCTTTCCAGGCCGGGGTCGGCCTCGCGATGGGTGGCATATTGGCCTCCGTCAGGGCCTTGCTGGCTGCCCTGGGGCCCGAAGGACGGGAGGGGATCGTCTACGGAGTCGAGAACACCGTCTCCTCCGTTGCTTCCGCCATCGCCCCCTTGACAGGCAGCGCCCTGGCAGCCAGTCTGGGACTCCGAGCCCCGTTCCTCGCTTCCGCCGCCATCTTTGCCATCGGCCTGGCCGCTACCGTCCGCCTGTTGCCAAAACAGTGATCCGGGCACCTTCGACCCCTTGACCTGCCCTCAGCCCCGAGTATAATCAGGGCATCGTCGAGAGCCGCACCAGAGATCACCAGACACCCTCAGGATGAAAACATTCAGCGGATTCCCAGCTGGCAAAGTGCATATCGTGGGCGTTCCCGAGCCCGTATTCACGGACCTTGTGCCTATCATCGATGACCTGGCCGAGCTCAAACTCACCTTGCACGTTCTGTGGCGCCTCAGGCAGCAGCGCGGCAAGGTTCGCTACCTCCGCTACGAAGATCTGGCCTCCGATGAGGTTCTGCTTTCGGGACTGGGTAGGACGCCTGCAGAGACCCTGCGCTCCGCCCTCCGTCGCGCCGTGGAGCGCGGCACCCTGCTTCGCGCCGAACCCCCCCGGGGGCGCAAGGCAGGGGCCCTCTACTTTGCCAACACCCCCCGAGGACGAGCCGCCGTCGAGAGGATCGCCCAAGGAGAGCGGCCCCGGCCCATCGAGACCGCCGGCCGTCCCAACATCTTCAGCCTCTACGAGCAGAACATCGGCATGCTTACCCCCCTCATCGCCGAGGAGCTCCGCGAGGCCGAGGATACGTACCCCACTGCCTGGATCGAGGAGGCTTTTCGCGAGGCCGTCAGTCTGAACAAGCGCAGTTGGAGGTACATCCACGCCATCCTCGACCGCTGGCTCACGGAGGGTAAGGACGACGAATCACCCGGCCGGTCCGACGCAGATGATCGCCGACGCTACCTCGAGTGGAAACATGGACGATAACAACCCTACCACCGCCCACGAGGAAGCTCAAGACACGTGCCCGATCTGCAACGGCCTGGGCTACGTTCGAGCGGACGTTCCCGTCAGCCACCCCGATTTCGGAAAGCTCACCCCTTGCGGTTGCCGCCTCGATCAGCTCGCTGAGAAGCGCGCCTCCGCGCTCCGCGCCCTCAGTGGGCTCGAGATCCTCGACCGCATGACCTTTGACACCTTCGCCCCCGAGGGTCACGGCCTGCCGCCCGACAAGCAGAAGAATCTCCGCTGGGCCTACGACGAGGCTCGCGCCTTCGCCGGGCAGCCGCAGGGATGGCTGCTTCTAAAAGGCGGCTACGGATGCGGAAAGACCCATCTGGCGGCTGCCATCGCCAATACCTGCGTGGAACGCGCCCAACCTGTGCTCTTCATCACCGTCCCTGACCTGCTGGACCACCTCCGCGCCGCCTTTGCTCCGTCCGGTCCCGGAGAAGAGCGAGCACCCTTCGACGCCCGGTTTCACCAGGTACGGACGGCGCCCGTCCTTATTCTCGACGATCTGGGCACCGAGTCCGCTACCTCGTGGGCCCAGGAGAAGCTATACCAGATCTTGAATCACCGCTATAATGCCCGCTTGCCCACCGTCATCACCACAAATCACGAACTGGAGGACATTCCCCTCCGGCTCCGTTCGCGCATCGTCGACCCCGATTTGACACAGATCATCTCCATCAAAGCCCCGGACTACCGCCGCGCCGGCGTTGCCCAGGACCAATCTGATGTGAGTAGCCTGAGCCTCCACAACGATCAGACCTTCGACAACTTCGACCTGCGCAAAGGGGAGCTCGCCTCCGACGAGGAAGCCAGCCTCCGGGAGGCCTACGACAAGGCCCGTGCCTTCGCCCGGGACCCCCAGGATTGGCTGCTCTTCACCGGCACGTACGGGTGCGGCAAGACCCATCTGGCCGCCGCCATTGCCAACTACCGCGTTGCCCATGGCTTTCCGACGCTCTTCGTCGTCGTCCCAGACCTGCTCGACCACCTGCGCGCCAGCTTCAACCCCAGCAGCACGGTCTCTTTCGACAAGCGCTTCGAGGAGGTCCGCCGCGCCCCCTGTCTCATCCTGGATGATCTGGGCACCGAGTCCGCCACCCCGTGGGCCCGAGAGAAACTCTATCAGATCTTCGACTACCGCTACAACGCCCGCCTCCCCACCGTCATCACCACGGCCAACAAGGTCGACGAGATCGACCCTCGCTTGGCGACCCGCATGCTCGACGTCAGCCTTTGCACCCCGGCCCCCATTCTGGCCCCCGCCTATCGCGGCGGGGGCCCGCGGTCCAGGCGCTTCCGTAGAAGCACGGGCTGAACTCTTTCTCACGCCCACGGACTCCCTCACCTCGAGATACCGACTTGCACAGGAGGTTTCCTCAGTGACCCACGACATCACCCCGCTTGATGGATGCGCCCCATCGAACTCCAGCCCCGCCGAGGGCTTCTCCTTCACTCTCGCCGCTGTCGACGGCCGTGCCCGTGCCGGGACGCTGAGCACGCCCCACGGGCAGGTGCCCACGCCCGTCTTCTGCCCCGTGGGCACCCACGCCACAGTCAAAGCCGCCTCCCCCCGCGTCTTGCACGACCTCGGCGTGACCCAGATATTGGCGAACGCCTACCATCTACACCTCCGTCCCGGTGACCAACTCATCGCCGAGCTCGGAGGTTTACACCGCTTTATGGGCTGGGACCTTCCCATCTTGACCGATTCAGGTGGCTACCAGATCTTCAGCTTGGCCGACCGCCGCCAGGTCGATCCCGACGGCGTCACCTTCCGCTCTCACATCGATGGCTCGGAACAGCGCTTCACTCCCGAGTCCGTTATCGCCATTCAGGAGAACCTGGGGGCCGACTTTATCACCTGCCTTGATGAATGCGCCCCACCCCTGGACTACGACTACAACCTCGCAGCCCTCCAACGCACCCACGCCTGGGCCGAGCGCTGCCAGGCGGCAAAGTCCCGCTCCGATCAGGCCCTCTTCGGAATCGTCCAGGGGGGCATCTTCCCCGATCTTCGGCAGCGCTCGGCCCGATTTCTTACCCGTCTCGGCTTCGATGGCTACGCCATCGGCGGGCTGAGCGTCGGAGAGAGCAAGGAGAAGATGCACGCCATCCTCAAGCTCATGGACGACTTGCTCCCTGCAGACCGGGTTCGCTACCTGATGGGCGTGGGCACGCCTCAGGACCTTGTGGAGTGCACCGCCCGCGGCGTCGATATGTTCGACTGCGTGCTCCCCACCCGCATGGCCCGCAACGGCGGCGTTCTCACCCGCAGCGGGCGGCTCAACATCAGCAACGCCCAGTTCGCCGACGCACGAGGTCCCCTCGAGCCCGGCTGCACCTGCTACGCCTGTACCCACTTCAGCCGCGCCTACGTGCGCCATCTCAACTGGGCAGACGAGATCCTGGGCCACCAACTGATCACCATTCACAATCTTCACCTCATGCTCACCATCGCCAGGGAGATTCGGGATGCCGTTCTGCAGGGGCGCTTCCAGCGCTATCGCGAGGCCTTCTGGCGGGCGAGGAAGCGCCCATAGGACAAGCAGCCCAGGGCACAACGTGAGACACAGACAGCGGGGCGGGACCCTGCGATTCTCCCGAGACGGGGATTGCGGATTGCCTCGACTCCCGTGAACCGGCCGCGCGGGATCGCTGGTGCCGCTGGCCTTGCTTGACTTCTCCCCCTACCCAGCCCCGGATCCAGGCCACCTCGAGCCGAGCAGGAGAGCAATAGAGCTGCAAAAGGGGGACGGTCGTCCTGACCATCCCCCTGACTCGCGTCGCCCCTATCGTCTCACTGAATCGCCGGGCGCTAGCCCTCCCCGGCCACCGCGAAGGGCAGTGTCTTCAGCACGCCTTCCAGAATCACCACCATCTCCGCCGCCTCACTCATCGAGAAAACGCCTTCAAAGCGCTCTTTCAGCGTCATTGATCGCATGGCCGAGTCCGGGCCGACCTGCACGCTGAGTTGGCGGTTCTCGAAGGTCATGCCCCCGTCCCCAGGCGCCAGCGTCAGCCGCGATTCCTCCCCGTTCTCCCGCCTGCGGATGGCCCAGCCCCGCTCCACCCTCTCGACGTAGAAAGCGTTGTCCTCCTCCGCCTCGAAATCAACCTCGTTGAGGAACAGCCGCGGCTTGTCGGCGAAGGGCCGTCCATCGTGCACACAGAAGGTGGTGCAGTTGCCGCACTCGTTGCAGAAGTCCTCCACGTGCAGAATCTGGCGCCTCTGGACGACGCGGAAGCTCTCCCTGCCCGCTACCCGCAGCTCCCCCTCCTCACACGCCAGCGTCGGCATCGTCGCCTCCACCGGTGATACCAGGTACGTGTAGTTCGCGCGGTTGGGACACACCTCCACGCACTTGTCGCATAGCTGGGAGCACTGCATACATCGCTCCGCCTCCGCCCGGGCCGCCTCCTCCGGCAGCGTCTGCTCGACCAGATCGAAACCGTCGCGCTCCTCTGGCAGCAGCATCGTGGGTTCGTGCTGACCCTTCCTCCGCGCTCGCACACCCTTCACCTTCACGATCTCCTCTGCCGACAGCGTCGGCAGCTCGACCCTCGGTCGGCTGAAGGCGACGCCCAGCCTCTCGCAGATCGCCCTGGCGGCCCGCTCCCCATCGCCGCACGCCTTGATGATCGTAGCCGGCCCCCGCACCACGTCCCCCCCGGCGTACACCCGGCCGCCCTCTGCCAGTGGCTGGTCCAATCCCACCACCCGCCCCGTCTCGGGGACCACGCTGATCGTCTCGTCAGCAGCGCCACGAACGCCGCTCTCGTCCAGGAACGCGATGTCCGGCCGTTGACCGATAGCGACCACCACCTGCAGCCCCCGGCCTTCTTCGGCCGTCATTCGGAACTCGCTCCCTTCGACAGCCACCGGCCTCCGCCGCCCGTCCTCCTCTGGTTCGCCCAGCTTATTCCGCACGCACTCCAGCGCAACGACCCGCCCCTCTTCCAGGACGATTCGCCTGGGAGTTACCAGTTCCTCCACATCGATCCCCTCGGTGAAGACCGCCTCGACCTCCTCTTCGTCCGCCGGCATCTCTTTCCTTGTGCGGCGGTACACAATCGTCACCCGCCCCTCCGTCAGCCGCTTCGCCGTCCGTGCTGCGTCCATCGCCGTGTTGCCGCCCCCGATGACCAGCACGTCCCCCTCCATAGGGATTTCCTCGCCTCGGCTAGCCCGCTCCAGCAGATCGAGCGCGTGGTATACGCCCTCTCCATCCTCCCCTTCGATGCCCAGTCGCGCGTCCTTCTGTGCACCGGCGGCGATGTACACGGCGTCGAACCCCTGTTCCAGGAACGACGCCGGCGGCTCCGTGACCGACTCCGAGAGCTTGATCTCTGCGCCCAGCCCCTTGATGCGCTCGATGTCCTCCTGCACCACGCGGCCCGGCAGCCGGAACTCCGGTGCGATGGAGGGCATCCCCCCGGCCTCGTCCCGCGTCTCAAAAATCACCGGCTTGACTCCGCTCAGCACCAGGAAATACGCCGCCGCCAACCCCGACGGGCCCCCGCCGATGATCGCCACGCGCTTCCCCGACGGCTCCGTCGCCCCTATCGTCGCCGACCCCTTCTCCGCCGCAAACCGCTTCAGCGCCCGAATCGCCACCGGCTCATCGTAGTTGCTCCTCGTACAGCGCGTCTGACACAGGTGGTCGCAGACGTAGCCCGTCACATTGGGCAGTGGATTCCTATACAGCACCACCTCTAAAGCGCGGTCGTATGCACCTTGAGCGATCAACCAGGCGTATTCAGGCACGTCCTGCAGGACGGCGCACTGATGCCTGCACGGCGCCGCCACACAGTCGAATAGCTCCAGCCCCGATTCGACTTTTGGCAGCTTGTGGGGATGGTAGCTCTTCTTGTATCGCTCCTGATCCAGCGCGTGGGCCGTCGCCCAATCCAGATTCGCCAGGCGGTCCTGAGCCAACTCCTCCAGGCTCCCCGCGTCCTTCTCGTCCATATCTCTCTCGAGGTTCTCCAGGTACTGGAGCATTCGAGAGTAGCCGCCCGGCTTCAGCAAGTCAGACACCGCCGTCACCGGCAGCGCACCGCAAGAGAGAACCGTGCTCACGTTGAGCGCGTCGGCCCCGCCTGAGTACGACACGTTGAGGCCCTGATCCGAGCCCGTCGCATAGTCCCTCTCGAACTCCTCCGTCAGCTTCCGGAACAGGGTCATCGTGATTGGATAGAGAGCCCGCCCCGACATATACACCTCGTCGCCCGGAAGCATGCCCCGGTGATTCGCCATCGCCAGCGTGTTGCTCAACTTGACCCCGAAGGTCAGGTCGTGCTCAACCGCCGCGCGCTTCAGCGAATCGATCAACGCCACAGCCTGCTCGTACTGCAGGTCCTTCTCAAACACGCTGTCCGGTATGTGAATCTGGTCAAACCCGAGGTGCTCCTTGAGGATCGCCGTGACCTGCTGCTTGCCCAGCAGAGTCGGATTCAGCTTCACGAACGTGTGCAGGCCTCGCTCTTCCATCAGATACCGGCTGATCTCTTCAATCTCGTCAGGCGGACACCCGTGCATCGTGGACAGTGTCACACTGTTGGCGATCCGTGGGGGAATCTCGATATCAGACAACCGCGGAAATCTCTCCTCCAGGATCCTTCGAAGCTCTCCGATCTCCTCCGAGGCGTCCTCCAGGCGGTCGAGGAAACGTGTCATCGGCCCGCTCTGGATCCCGTCAAGGTCATACCCCACGCTCATGTTGAAGATCGTGCCAAACGGCACCTCCCCTTCAAAACCCAGCACCCGGCGCAGGACGTGGATCAGCACCCAGGCCTTTATGTACTCCCAGGCCGACTCCTCCAGCTTAAGCTCCTGGGAAAATTCAACGTTGTACCCCTCGTCGGCCATATCGATGCACGGACGCGGGATCTCCAGGTCGTCCATAATCTGCACCGTCTTCAACTCGATGAACCGGCCGCCAGACAGCCAGGCCGCCACGATGTTCTGCGTTAGCTGCGTATGCGGCCCCGCTCCGGGGCCGATCGGCGTGGCCAGATGGTCCCCAAACATCTCAGTGGGGTAGGGGCTGTCCTTCTTCGGGACGTAGAAAAGCGAGCGATGGACACCGAAGAGCGATTCATTCCGCTCCAGCTCAGCCAGCGACCACGTGAGAAGCGTCTCAAACGGCTGCACCCTCATCACATCAGACATCGTGCCCCCTTCGTCTTACCCTTTGCGCTTCACGTTTTGCGTCTTGCGTTGTACGCCTTACGTTCTACCCTACCCCTTCTCCTCCCGCGCGTAAGGCACACCCAGCGCTGCCGGCGGCCCCACTCGCTTCTGCAGCGTCTCCCACCACGTGATGGCGACCAACACGAGAATGGTCGCTATGTAGGGAAACATATTGAGCAGAGCCGCCGGGATGGTCGTGCCCGCGGCCTGCATCCGGAACTGGATCGCGTTGATCCCCCCGAACAAAGCGGCCCCGATCACGGCTCGCAGCGGATCCCACATGGCGAAGATCACCAGCGCCACCGCGATCCACCCGCGCCCCCCCGTGATGTTCTCCGTCCACCCCCTGGTATACGCCAACGAGAGATGCGCGCCGCCCAGCCCAGCCAGTGCACCGCCGACCATGGTGTATGCGTAACGGTTCACCGCGACCCGAATGCCCATCGCGTCCGCCGTCTCCGGGCTCTCACCCACCGCCCGCACGTAGAGGCCGGGCCGTGTTCTGTAAAGATACCACCACGCCAGCGGAACGCCCGCATACAGACCGTACGTCAACACATCCTGGTTGAAGAACGAATCTCCCACAACCGGCAGATCCGACAGGACGGGAATCGCCAGCCGATCCAGCGTCGGTCCCACCAGCCCGACCAGCCGCGTGCCGCCCGGCCCCAGACGCTGTCCCAGGAAGCTCGCCAGGCCCGTGCCAAACAGCGTGAGTGTGAGCCCGCTCACCACTTGATTCGCCCGCAGCGAGACCGACAGGAACGCGTGGATTGCCGCCACTAGCGCACCCGCCACCAGAGCCGTCACCACGGCCAGCGGCAGATCACCGGTGTGATAAGCGACCGCAAAGGCAGAGACCGCCCCCACCATCATCATACCTTCCACACCCAGGTTCAATATCCCCGACCGCTCCGTGTATATCTCGCCGATGGTGGCGTAGAGCAGCGACGTGCCGGCCCGCAGGGTAATCGAGAGGAGTGAGGTCAAGAGGAGTAGGTTCATCAGTTGGCCTCCCTTTCCAGCCGCTGTTCCGCCGCCACTGCCTCTTCCGGAGCCGTGCGGACAATCCGCAGCCTGTACTCCGTGAACAACGCCCCCCCCAGCATCGGGAACAACAATGCCCCTTGCAGGACCAGTCCCACCGCCGCCGGAAGGCCCATCGCCATCTGGATCTGATCGCCCCCCACCAGCAGTCCCGCCAGCAGGAAAGCTACCAGGAGCACCCCCCAGGGGTTCAGTTGCGCCATCCACGCGACGATAATCGCCGTATAGCCGTACCCCACCGTCAGGCCCTGCTGCAGGCGTCGCATCACGCCGGTCACCTCGCAGACACCGGCCAGGCCCGATAGCCCCCCGGAGACCAGCATGGCCACCACAATCAAACGCGGAATGCTGATCCCGACGTACCGCGCAGCCTTGGGGTTCTCACCCGTGATCCGCAGCTCAAATCCCCACTTCGTCCGCTGCAGAACGAACCACAGGATGGCTGCCGCGATGACAGCGAAAAGGAGTCCGATGTGCGCACGACCGTACAGACGGGGCAGCCACGCCTCCTCCGGCAGCCTTGCCGTCCCAGGGAACCCGTAGCCGCCGGGATCTCGCCACGGACCGTGGTACAGATGCGACACCAGCAGGATGGCGATGTAGTTCATCATCAGCGTGGTGATCGTCTCGTTGACTCCGAGATAAGCGCGCAGGGCCGCCGGCATCGCGGCCCACAGCGCCCCCGCCATCGTCCCCGCCAGGATCGCCGCCGGCAGCACGGACCACGCGGGCAGCCCTTCAGACGCAAAAAGGCCCACGGCCGTCGCCGTCAGCCCTCCCATCGCCAACTGCCCCTCGGCGCCGATGTTCCAGAACAACATCCGAAACGCGACGGCAACCCCCAACCCGGTGAGCATCAGTGGAATCGCCTTCACCAGCGTCTCAGAAAGCGCGTGGACGCTCCCAAAGGCCCCTTTCGCCATTGCCGCATACGCCGTGAATGGATTCACCCCCGAAATAAGCAGCAAGAACGCGCCGAAGATCAGCGCAAACATCAACGAGATCACGGGAACCAGCACTCTGACGACACGGGAGACGCTCTCCCGCTTCTCAAAGACGATTCTCACCCTGCGACTCCTTCTTCCTCCACCTGTTCGCCGGCCATCATCAGCCCAATCTCGTCGATTTCGGCCTCCTCTGCCGCCTTGATCCCCACAATCTCGCCCTCGAACATCACGGCGATCCGGTCGGCGACCTCCAGAAGCTCGTCCAGATCCTCCGATATCAGCAACACCGCCGTGCCTCTGTCGCGCTCCTCCAGCAGCTGGTTCCTCACCGACTCCGTCGCACCCACGTCCAGCCCCCTCGTCGGGTGGACAGCCACCAGCAGGCCCCCACAGGCCGTCAGCTCCCGCGCCAGGATCGTCTTCTGCAGGTTGCCGCCGGACAGGAACTTCACCCGCGTCTCCGGCCCCGGAGTGACGATCTCGAATCCGTCGATGAGCTCCTGTGCGAAGGTCTTCATACCCTCAAGGGAGAGGACGGGACCTTGCGAGAAACCTGAGCCGCGGTATGCCTTCAGGGCCAGATTCTCGGCCACCGACATATCGCCCACCAGCCCCATCTCCACTCGATCCTCCGGTATGTGCCCCACGCCCGCCTGGATCGCCTGGAGCGGTCGGCAGTTCGTGATGCACCGCCCGTTCACGTGCACCTCGCCTGCCGTGGCCTCCCGCAGCCCCGTGATAACCTCGGCCAGCTCCCGTTGGCCGTTCCCCGCTACCCCCGCAATCCCGACGATCTCACCGGCGCGAACGGTCAGTGACACCCCCTGCAGGGCAGGCAGCCCCTTGTCGTTCAGCGCTCTGAGGTTCTCCACCTCGAGCACCGGGCTCCCGGGCTCACACACCGTCCTGTCCACGCGGAACAGCACCTCGCGCCCCACCATCAACCGGGCAAGCTCGTCCGGAGACGTCTCCGAGATGGCGCGGGTCGCCACGTCCTTCCCGCCGCGCAGCACCATCACCCGCTCCGCAAACATCATCACCTCTCGTAGCTTATGCGTGATAAAGATGGCTGCCTTCCCCTCTCGGACCACCCGCCGCAGCACCTCAACCAGGTCATCCACCTCTTGCGGCGTCAGCACCGCCGTCGGCTCGTCGAGGATCAGGATCTCCACGTCTCGATAGAGCAGCTTCAGGATCTCCACTCGCTGCTGCTCCCCCACCGAGAGCTGCCATATATACGCGTTCGGGTCCACCTTCAACCCATACCGGTCTCCCAACTCCCGCAGGCGGCTCTTGACCCGCCTTAGGTCCGGCTGGAAGGATAGCCCCTCCAGCCCCAGTACCACATTCTCGGCCACCGTCATCGTCTCCACCAGCATGAAGTTCTGGTGCACCATGCCGATGCCCAGGTCGTAGGCATCCCGGGGCGATTGGATGTCCACCCGTTGGCCCTTCAAGATGATCGCCCCCTCGTCGGCGCGGTAGAGGCCGTTGAGCACGTTCATCAGGGTCGACTTGCCGGCCCCATTCTCCCCCAGCAGGGCCAGCACCTCCCCCTGATGCAGCTCCAGATCGACGTGATCGTTGGCCACCACTCCGGGGAAGCGCTTGGTGATACCCACCATGCGAAGGATGGGCTGTCCCGACCTCTCCTCACTCATTCTGCAACATCCTGCTCTATTCCCTGCTGCCCATCTGCAGAGCAAGGGGCAGAGCTTCAGGACTCCCCGAGCTCTGCCCCCTTGGTTACGCTGTGTGGCTATCCAGCTTCACCGATCACGCCCTCGACGAACCAGTCCATGTTCAGCATCTCCTCGTCTGACATGCACTCGCCCTCGGCAAATGCCTCGTTGCCCTCCTGGTCGTAGATCGGTCCGCAGAAGACGTCCCAATCCGTGTCCAGGATCCGCCGCTCTTCCGCGTCAACGTCGTCACGGACATCGTCCGGCACCAGCGGGCTCATCTCCGCCAGCATCACGATGCCCGTCCCCATGCCACCCCAGAACTGGTGCGTCTCCCACGTGCCGTCGATGATGTCCTGCACGGTGTCGATGTAGTACGTGCCCCAGTTCCACTGCGGGCTCGTCAGCACCGTGTCCCCGACAAACTGCCGCATGTCGGAGTCGTACCCAATGCTCAACACGCCTCGCTCTTGAGCGGCCTTCTGCGGCTCCGTGGTGTCCTGGTGCTGCGCAATCATGTCCGCGCCCTGGTCCAGGAGCGCCTCCGCAGCCTCTCGCTCCTTCACCGGGTCGTACCAGGTGTTCGTCCACACCACGCGGACCTCCGCCTCCGGGTTGATCGACCGCACGCCCAGCGTAAAGGCGTTGATCCCCCGGATCACCTCCGGAATCGGGAAGGCGGCCACGTACCCGATCACGTTCTCCTCCGTCATCTCGCCTGCCACGATGCCGGAGAGATACCGCGGCTGGTACATCCGGCCGAAGTAGGTCGCCATGTTCTCCCGCGTCATGTAGCCCGAGCAGTGCTCGAAGATGACGTCAGGAAACTCTTCGGCTACCTCGTGCGTCGGCTCCATGTAGCCAAACGAGGTCGTGAATATCACATCCCACCCCTCCTGGGCGTACTGGCGGATGACGCGGCTGGCGTCCGGTCCCTCCGGTACGTCCTCGATGTAGGTGGTCTCGACCATGTCGCCCAGCTCCTCCTCCAGCATCAGGCGGCCCCGGTCGTGCTCGTACGTCCAACCCAGGTCGCCGGGAGGGCTGATGTACACAAACGCCGCCCTCACGGGCTGCTCGGCTTCCGGCTCGACTTCTTCCGCCGGCGGTTCCGTTGGCTCTGCCGGCTCCGGCGTAGCAGCCGGGCCGCACGCGGACAGCAGCAAAGCCGCGATGACGACGATGCTGCCCAGACCCCATAAACACTTCCTCATTCTTCACCTCCTGTTGACATTCCGAGTAGATCTGTGGCCAAGGATGACCCTGCAACGGCCCTGTTACCAGGCGCGCTGCCTGGTCGCCCGAACGGGAAAGTCCTTTCGGCCCTGACCCTGCACTTTGCCCTCACTTCGAGGAACTATCCGTCCCATCACCTGCCTGCTCATAGGTCGCAGGCCCGACAATAATATCATGATCCTCGACCCTTAGCAATCGGGTGATTTCTACATCCCCGTAGGAATATCCAGGAACACTGTCTCCAGGCCGACTTCGTCCTCTAGGTGTCGCGCCAGCGCCCTCACCCCCAGGGTCTCCGTAGCGTAGTGGCCCGCGAACAGGACGTTCAAAGCCCGCTCGACCGCCTCGTGGTAAGCGCCGTGGCTCGTCTCCCCCGTGACGTACGCATCCAATCCTGCGGCCGCCACCTGATCCATCATCGAAGCAGCACCGCCGGAGACGCAGCCTACCCGCCTGATCTCGCCCGGGCCGTGATCCAGCACCCGAATGGGCGGTCGCCCCAGCGCCTCCACCAGCCGTCCGATGAAGGCCGGCATATCCACAGGCGGCTCCAGGGTACCCTCCACCCCGAGTTCCACCCCATCGTACTCTCCGAAGGGCCGGCTGTCCCTCAGCCCCAGCAGACGGGCCATCTCCGCGTTGTTGCCCACCTCCGGGTGAGCGTCCAACGGCAGGTGCACGGCGTACAGGCCGCACCGCCCTTCAATCAACGTCCTCACCCGCCCGAAGTGAACCCCCGTCAGCAGCTTCGACTCACCCCAGAACAACCCATGATGCACGACCAGGAGCTGTGCCCGTTCTGCGACCGCCCGCTCAAATGAGGCCTGACACCCGTCCACCGCAAAGGCGACCTTCGTCACCTCTTCTGGTCCTTCCACCTGAAGTCCATTCTGAGACGCATCCTCGATCTCATCGACGCGCAGGTACCCGTCGAGGTACTCAACCAGCTCGTTACGTTTCATACCCTCATCTCCCAGGCTCGGCATCGCGTCATCAGCTCTTCCCTTCTCCACCTGCCCCGTGACGCTGGACCCGCCGGTACCTTCGACCTCTCCAACAAGATCACCGTACCGTCTCCTCCAGCGACCCTTTCAGCAGCGCCTTTGCCTCTCTGCTGTTTCCGCGCTCGAAGGACAGCTTCATCTTCTCGCGCTTGGTCTTGATGCGCATCTCGTCTGGGGACTCGTGGCCCCGCTCGTCATCGAACGTGCCGTGCCGTATCCTGATGAAGGCAATATCCCGGTGCCCCACCGAGTAGTTGCCAGGCCTCTCCCCCTGGAACCGCCTCTGGACCCATCTGCCAGTACTTCTGGTCGATCCGATGCCACGATCCCGCTGTCGCTGCCGCCCCAGCAAAGAACCCCTTGCCCTCCTCCTCTGCCTTCGCCGCGGCATCCTCGGCTGCCGGCTTCCGCATCTCCTTCGTCACCTCGGCGAACACAATGCGCCGGTCCGTGACCACCAGGTTGTACATCTTCGACGAAAACACAGGCCCGTCTTCCGGCGCATTGCCGGGATGATCCCCACGATCTCTTCATCGTCCGCCGACGCGCCCTGCCTCGACGGCGCCGCCGGCTGCCGCTCCTCGCGCGGTTCTGATGCGCTCGCCGCCGGCCCCCGCGGCGACGCGGCTGCAGGATCTGCGGGCGGAGCGGCCGCGGCCGTCGTTCCCAACAGCCCCTCCACCTCCGTCGCCGCAACCCAGTCGGACATCCCCTCACCCCACACGAAGTCCTGCGGACCCACTCGTCCCGCTGCGGCAAACTCGCACAGCTGCTCCCAGCTGTACGGACCGTAACGCTCCCCTTCCCGGCTCAAATACCACTGCTCTGACATATTCCTCCTATCGTCGCCCTTCAACAACGCTGCTCATCACACAAGCTGCTCATGCCGGTCCTCTGTAGGCCGGTCGGCCCACAGCTCGTCCCTCGTCCCCCGTGAGTGAACTGGCAATCCCTCTCCAGAGGTCCCTTCGTCGGTCTCGCCCCCGGCTTTCACTCCTTTGACACGCGCTCTAACAGCGACAGGATCAACCAGAGCACCCCCAGGGTGCCCGCACCCGCGACCAGACACGCCAGACCCAGCGCCACCGCCCGTGGGCCGTAGGCCAGCGCGATAGCCGCACCCCCGCCCAGGATCACGACCGCGACCACGGCCCACAACAGCCGTCGCTCCTCCTGTCTGCGTCTTGCCCGCCTATCCGTCGTCTTTTCCTCGTCGCTCAGGTCAGCTCCTGTCCCTCTGCGTCTCTCCCACAAACAACGGCACGAAATCGAACGCCTCCACGTCCACCAGCCCCTGGTCCGTCAGCTTCAGCGCCGGGATCACCTCCAGCACCAGGAAACCCAGCGTCATCAGCGGATCGTGAAGCGTTGAGCCCAGGGCATGAGCCGCCCCCACCAGCTCGTCCATCTCCCGGCGCACCACCTCCAGTGGTCGGTCCGCCATCAGCCCGCCGATCGGCAGTGCGACCTCCTCCAGCACCTCCGCGCCGGCCGCCGCGACGAGCCCTCCCCCCAGCGCGCCTACCCGCCGCGCCGCCGTCATCATCGAATCATCGTCGCACCCCACCACCACCAGATTGTGAGCATCGTGGCCCACGCTCCCCGCCAGTGCGCCCCGCTCCAACCCCAAACCCTGCACCAGGCCCAGACCCACGTTGCCCGTTCCCCGGTGGCGCTCGACCACGGCCAGCTTCAGGATGTCGCGCTCCACATCCGCCGCCACCTCCCCGTCCCGCACGGGGACCGACTCCACCAGGTGCTCGGTCACGATCTGATCCGGCACCAGCCCGATCACCCGCGCCTCCACCGCCGTGGCCCCCCGGTCGGGGGCGGAAAGGACGAAGCTGACCGCATCCCAGTCGACGTTCACCGTGCCGCGCACCGTCGAAGCCCCGGCCCGCGCCTCGGGCCACACACCCACCAGCTTCCCCTCACGGGCTGCCAGTTGCCCTCCGGCGAAGACCATCTCGGCGCGGAAGTCCTGCAGGTTGGAGAAGACCACCAGGTCCGCGCGCCTGCCCGGGCCAATGGCGCCCCGATCCCGCAACCGGAACCATTCCGCCGTATTCAACGTCGCCATCCGGATGGCCGTGACGGGATCCAATCCTTCCGCAACAGCCAGGCGGATCAGATGGTCCAGGTGTCCCTCGTCCAGCAGATCCGCCGGGTGACGGTCGTCGGTGCAGAACCCGCAGCGCCGGCTGTTCTCGCCCGTCGCCGCGCCCACCAGATCCCGCAGGTTCTTCGCCCCCGTCGCCTCCCGGACGAAAACCACCATCCCCAACCGCAGCTTCTCCAGCATCTCGTCGGCCGTGGTGCACTCGTGGTCGGACCCCGGCCCGGCGCCGGCGTAGGCCTGCAGCCACTGCCCGGTCACGTCCGGCGCGTGCCCGTCGATCACCCGCCCCTCAAAGGCCTCGATCTTCGCCATCGCCTCCGGATCCCCCAGGACCAGGCCCGGCACATTCATAAACTCCGCCAGGCCGATCACGCGCGGCAGATCGGCCAGCTCCACTAGATCCTCTGCCGAGAGCTCCGCCCCCGCGGTAGCCATATGCGTCGCCGGGACGCAGGACGGGAGCATCACGTACAGCGTCATAGGCAGCTCCTCAGACGCAGCGAGCATGTAACGCACACCCTCAGCCCCCGCGACGTTGGCGATTTCGTGCGGGTCGCTGACCACCGTCGTCGTACCCAGGGGCAGCACCGCCCGGGCGAAGTGCGCAGGCGTCACCATGGACGACTCGACGTGAACGTGAGCGTCGATCAGCCCCGGACAGACGTACCGCCCGTCGAGGTCCATTTCCTTCTTACCATCGAACACCACCCCGCCCCGTGGCGAGGCAAACCTGCCGGGCCCAACGCCCACGATCGTATCGCCGGCGATGGCGATGTCCGCCTCGATAATCTCTCCCGTGAAGACATTGATCACCCGCCCATTCCGTAGCACGAGATCGGCAGGACCATCGCCGCGGGCGATGGACAAGAAATCAGATAAGCGCATAATGACCTCCTCGCATGACTGCCCGTAGCAAAGCACGAATTCTCAAGTGAAGAGCTGAGGCGAAAGCATCTCCGTTGACAGCTATACCTCTGTCAGGAGATCGCTGAGGGTGCGCCAAGACTTGTACGGCAACTGCCGGGCTCTCACATTGGGGACCACGTCATATCCCGGGTCTTTGTGCACCAGATCTGCATCCAGGTGCTGAACCAGGCTGCAGATCCGTTTGCGTCTTGTCAAGCGGTGTAACAACTCAAGAGCCTTCCCAACAAGTGAGAACAGTTTGGTTTGATTTGTTGAGGTTCCTCCAAGAGATTATGCCGCTAGAGCTCGTCTAAGGAGCGCCTACAGCAGCGTATGAAGGCTCGATCAGTACGGCGCCGTGGCCTTTGTTGTGGAATACCACCGCGGTTCAGCCAGCTCTTGTTTCGTAGGGCAGCTCTTCGCTGCAGGTTGGGACAAACCGCTGTATATGTTAACGCTTAATATGTTAACGAATGCGTTTGAAGCGTTACATATGTTAACTAGGCTGCTCTAGCACGCCTTCCAGGCGCTCAGTCGGATGGTACCTCGTTCCACTTTTCTCCCCCTCTTGCCGCAAAAGGCCCCCTTCAACCAATGCCTTCACGCGCTTCCAGGCAACGAAACGGGACACACCCCACGCTGCACGCAAGTCTTGGTTGACCACATATCCCTTTTCGAGGAGTGTGTGAAGAATGGCTTCCAGATCCTCCGGTATCGGAAATGGTTCTGAAGGCTCTACGACCAGATACGTCCGGCTGTACCGCCCCGACGAGCGCTTCGCGATCCCCATCCCGATCATCTCCTGGATCTCGCGGTAGGCCAGGTCGCGATCTACCTCGCTCACCTTCTGATAGGCGCGGTTGGTGAATGCTTCGCCGTGCTGACGAGCGTAGGCCAGGATGCGCCGCTGCCGCTGGTTCAACGGATAATTCGCGAACTGCTCCAGCCAGCGCTGGATCTCCAGATCGTACATGGGCGTGTTCCTCAGCCCGACCTGGAACATGAAGCCGTCCATACTGAACTCCGGCGGGCGCAGGTAACTCTTCTCCATCACCTCGAAGATGCGCGGGATGCCCTCACCTAGGTCCCGCATATACCCCAGATCGGTCAGCACCCGCACCAGGAGCGGATTGCGGGAGAAATGGACGCGCTCGCGGCGCAGCAACTGCTCCAGTGTGATTGGATCGGGCGGAGCGCCCGGGCTGCGCACCTCCAACCGGTCGTCGAACATCCAGACCTCTATCGATGTCCCTGTCAGGCTGTAGTCCCGGTGGGCAACGGCGTTGACGACTGCCTCCTGCCAGGCAAAGGTCGGATACTCAAATCGCTCAACGAAGAACAGATCGTGGAGCACGCTGCGCTCCCGCACGTGCTCTTTGATCAGCGCGAACGCCTCGTCAATCAGCCTGAACAGCGGATACTCGATCCGCGCCCGGCGCACGACGTTGAGATCGGGCCCATACCGCCGTTCTGTACCCTCGAACTTGACGAAATCCATGCCGCACCGGGGATGCCATCGTGGAGGATCTGCGGCGAAAAGCAACAGCGCCGCCAGCGTCAGACGGAGCCGGCCGTTGTGAAAGTCTATCAGATGGTAGTCGCGGTAAAGGATCTCCTCGACTGGACGGGAATCATCCAGGCGCTGGACAAACTGGCCCAGCAGATCCGAGTCCAGATCCTCGAAGCTGGCTTCGTGCACAAATTGGCGTTCGTACTGGCCGCTGGCCTTGGCACGCTTGAGGGCGGCAATCTGATCAGCCGGAAAGGGCAGGCACTGATCCCGCACCCGTAGCAGGTAGCGCCCGTCGGTCAGCTGGTGAGGCACCGGGCTCGGATCAACCTCGAAGGCCAGCACCAGGCGTTCCTCGCGTGTCACTTCACTCAGGCGGGCCTTCAACGGCGGCCGGAGCAGGTTCTGCGTCGCCTGGCGAAAGAGGGCCAACTTGTCGTCGGGGTAGTCCACGCCGGTGACCGTCTTGTCGTCCTCAACACCCACCAAGAGCGTGCCCCCATCGGCGTTGGCCATAGCGCCCAGCGTCTCGGAGATGTCCCTGGCCACGTCGGTCGCCTTGCGGCGCTCGAGCTGAACACCACCGGGCCGTTCGAAGGCGCTCTTGAATTCGAGGAACTGGCCCTCGTCCCGGCCCAGCAGCCTGCTCAGCAACCGGGTATCCATCTCACTCTTACCTCAGTTGCGGTGTATGTGCCGCAGAGAATCCTGCACGATCTCGATGATGTCTTGCTCGTTCAATCCCTTTGGAGGCTCATCGCCATACCCGCCTCGTTCATAGACCTCGCGAGGCGAGATACCCCTGAAGACAGGGTGCCGTTCAAGCTGATCGAGCAACTGTTCCAGATCGTGCTTGATGGTGGACAGAGCAAAATTCAGAACCAGCGCGCTCTCCAGCCTGCTCTCGAACGGCCCGCGACGCCGCACCCATTCCTGGCAGAACTCCTCGGCCAGCGCCGTGATCTCCTGGTGGAAGTTGAACGTGCCGTCTTCGTGAAACATGCTCCTCCCCCTATGTTCGCTCTAGACCCTGAATGCTGGACGGCCAACACCCAGCCCCGCGGGCGCTGGGCACGGCTCCTTCACCGTGCCAGGGACCCGCCTGCGACGGTGCGAGACAGGTGGGCCCAGGAGGTTGACGGCCGCCACCGACGCTCATCGAAGGTGTCTGCATCTGCTGCCCAGATGTGCTTGGCGACCCCCGAACGAAGATCCTGCGTCCGGCTCAACGGCGCACAAGCCTTATGGTCGAGTTTTGACCGCCGCCATGGCCCAAGCCTCAGACTCCGCGCAGACCCTCCGCATTTCTGACTCACGCCGACGAGAGTATAGCATGGCTCGGCCAGCGTGCCATCGCCGCTTTGCGGAAGTGGTCGTGGCCAGCGAATGGCTCCTCCAGATCAAGCCGATCAAGGCAGGTGCTCCTGTCGATCTGAGAGCCTGGCGAGCACCTCTCCCTATCTTGATGAGCCTTCGGGGGTGCGTCGCGATGCGACTCGATGCGCCCATTTCGCCTGGGTGGCGCGCAGGCCCCGTTGACTAAGACCTCTCGTGGTGCGCGGATCACGACGGATGGGACAAAGCTGTTGCCGCGTGTCGGTGAGATCAGGGGATTCCAGAGACCTCGTACCGAGTCAAACCTGGACAGCTGGTCACCGGTGACAAAGTGTCTGGTAGCTAGCAAGACAGTTTGTCCTTCTACAAGACCGATTACACTGGCATCTTATCGTGAGGAGAACAGTATTGGAGAGCGGCAAACTAGGGAGTCAGCTCGTCACGTCGCGGGTCGGCGACTCAGAAACTGCCCTCGTCCCTCCCGCCCCGTGAATCGGCCCCCACGGTACACCACTTCACCCCGGGAGATCGTCGCCCTGATCTCCCCTTGAACCGTCATCCCTTCGTAAGGCGTGTAGCCCGCCGCATAGTGGAGTGCGTCGGCACGAATCTCCGCTTCCGGCGCCGGATCGTACACCACCATATCCGCGTCCGAGCCTGGCTGCAGCACTCCCTTTCTCGGCCAAAGCCCCCACAGGCGGGCTGGATTCGCACAGAGCAGCTCCACCACCTGTGGCAGGCTCAACCGGTCATCGGCCACCGCGTGCGTCGCCATCAACAGCAGCAGCGTCTCCACACCAGGCAGCCCCCCTGGCGTCTCCCGGAAGTCATTCTCCGCCCGCTTCTGAACCTCAGTGTAGTCGCAATGGTCCGTGGACACCAGGTCGATGAAGCCCGCTCCGAGCAGCTTCCACAGGCGCTCAGCTTCATCGGGCTCGCGCAGCGGGGGCTGCACGATATATCGCCATGGCTCAGGGCCGTCGTACGCAGTCTTGTCCAGCAGCAGATACTGCGGACACGTCTCGCACGTGGCAGGCTGGCCCGCCTCCACCGCCTCCGCGACCAACGAGACCGAGCGGGCCGTCGAGCAGTGACAGACGTGAACGGGAGAGCCCGCCGCTTCGGCCAGGAAGAGCACCCGCTGGACCGCCTCCTGCTCGGCCAGTGCAGGCCGGGATCGCCCGTGGTCCCGCCAGCTCGTCTTTTCGGAGGCCACCAGCGCTTCGATCTGACCGGAGACCAGGTCGTCGTTCTCACAGTGGACCAGCGGCAGCACGCCGTAGTCGGCACAGGCCTTCAGCAGGCGCAGGATTGTCGCATCGTCGGCGTAGTAGTTGGGCCGGTACGTCGTGTACAGCTTCACACTCGGGGTCCCCAGATCCACTAGATCCGCGATCTCAGCCTCTCGCTCGGCCGGCAGATCGGTGATCATCACGTGCAAGGCGTAATCAATCGCCGCGCCCTGAGCCTCCGTGAGACGGGCTTCCACTGCCTGGCCCAGGGTCTGCCCCGGAAACTGGGTGGCGAAATCGAGCACCGTCGTCACCCCGCCGCACGCCGCAGCCCGCGTCCCGACGAACCAGTCGTCAGAGGTCTGATAGACCCCCGTGTCGAGATCGATGTGCGTGTGGGCGTCGATGACGCCCGGCAGAACGTAACAACCCTCGGCATCCACCACCCGCGTGTCGTGGGAAGCCGGCAGCCCGCGGCCGATGGCCTTAATGCGCTCGCCCTGAGCCAGGACATCCGCCTCCACCATCCCCTCTGGGGTCACCAGCGTGCCCCCCCGAACCAACAATGTCGCCGTCGAGTACTGTCGCACCCTATCCTCCCCTCCCTGCATCGTGAGACCGCCAAAGCGCGCCCTGATGATACACTGGAGCAGCCGATCTGTCACAGCGCCCACACAGCCGGTCGAAGAACACGCGGCAACCTATCGGCCCGAAGTCCGCACCCTTCGACTCCCCCCTTCCCCGAGCCCTTGCGTGCTCACGGCATCCGGGCCATCGCCCCAGCCCAGCACCGTCTGTTCACGGCGGTGGCGCAAGCGACGCACACCATCCCACCCACCACCGCCCGTTCACGGCGGTGCAACACCCCCCTCCTCAACCCTCGCGTACACCTCCTCCCGATCCATCCTATCCGGCAGGGGCCCCACCGTCGTCAGCTTCCGCTCCACAATCTCTCGGGCGAACAGCGCGCACCGCTTCAGCGGGTTCCCATCCAGCAGCGCCGTCAGAAAGCCAGCCCAGAAGGAGTCGCCCGCCCCCGTGGCGTCCACCACCTCCACCGGCCGAGCCGGGATGTGCGTCACCTCGGCTCCGTCCGAGAGTAGCATCCCCTCGGCCCCCATCGTCAGCACCACAACCGGCGGTCCCATATCGTGAAACCGCTGTACGGTGCGCTCCGGCTCCTCATCGACCCTAAAGATCCGCCGTGCGTCGTCCAGCGAGGGCTTCGTGATGGTCGCATACACCAGCATCCGCTCCAGCACCTCCCGCGCCTCCCGGTAGTTCGGCCAGATCTGCCGGCTGTAGTTGGGGTCGAGCGAGATGATTTTGCCGTGCTTCTTCGCCAGCTGGAAGGCTTTCTCCACCGCCGACCGGCAGGGCTCCCGCGACAGGGCAAACGTCGAGGCGTGGACCACCTGTGCCCGTTCGATCGCCTCCTCATCCACTTCCGACGGCTCCAGTTTGTAGTCGCCAGCGCGGAAGGCCTCAAAATCCGGCGTGCCCTCCGTTCGGGAGATGAATACCACCGTCGTGTGCACCAGGTGATCCATGACCATATAATCCGTGATCACCCCAGCCCGCTGCAGCTCGGCCTTCAGAAACTGACCGAAGTTCCCGATCCCTGTCTTAGAGATGACCGCCGCTGTGCCCCCCAGTTTCGCCACGTTGACCGCGATGTTCGCCGGCGCCCCCCCCTGATACTTGCGGAACGTGTACGCCTCCCGCAGCGACTCTGCTTCCTCTTCAGAGATAAAATCGACCAGGGTCTCACCGATCGCCACCAGACTCAAGTCACCATCCGGAATCTTCATCTTCCTCTCCACCACTCCAGTGGGGCAACCGGAGGCTCAACCCGCAGCCGCGCCCTCGCCCGCCAGATAGAGTTCCTTCAATTCCTCCAGGGTGACGTCGTCCGCCGGCCTTGCCTCCTGGAAGTACGGATGGATCGGTAGAAGTTCCTCGGGACGCCGCGCCTCGGGGTCAGCCACAACCCCCTCGATGATCCTCACGTAGTTCTTCGCCGTCCGATCCCACGTGTACCGGTCGAGCACCCGCTCCTGACCCCGGCGCGCGAACTGCTCCCACGCCTCATCGTCCACCAGCACCCGCTCCAGGCCCCGGGCGATGTCATCTGGATCGGCCGGATCGACCAGCACCCCGTACTCCGCCTCCCCCTCCCTCAAGCTCTCCTGGGGACCGCCGTTCTCCGTCACCACCACGGGCAAGCCCGCCGCTGCCGCCTCCAGTGGCGCCAGCCCGAAAGGCTCGTAGTGAGCCGTCAGCGCGAAAATCGATCCGCGCTCCGCGAAGTGCCGGTAGGCTGCCGCCAGCGCTGGCTGCCCCTGCAGCCCAAAGGCACTGATCTTGCCCCACAGATCGTTTTCAGCCACCTCCTCCCTGATCTCCTCCAGCACCGCCTGCTCTGTCGCGCCCGCCTCGCTCTTGCCTCGCAGCGGGTCCTCCAGCGCACCCGTGATGAAGACCAGGTTCGCCTCCCGCTGCACAGCGTCGCTCCGCGCGAACGCCCGTACCAGACCCACGTGGTTCTTCTTCGGATCCAGCCGGCTGGAGGCCACCACGGCTGGCAGCTCGCGGCGCCCCTCTTCGATGTCCCGTCTCAGCCGCTCATCGACCCGCCTGCGGGTTTCCTCCTCGTCTTCCGCGCGGGCATCGGCCCCGAATATCGTCAGGTTCACCCCCGGTGGGATCACCTCGAAGCGCCGGTCGTCCTCCACATCAACGGCACCCCGATAAGCCCGGTGGCTGTACTGCTCGAACCGCTCCTGCCGCGTGCTCGTGACGTTCACCGCCGAGCGGTTCATGCTCAGCCGTTCCGCCACAATCCGCCGCCCGAAGCGAAAATGCTCGTCCATCTCCTCCAGGTTATCCTCGGTCACGTCCAGCTTGTCCATCTTCTGCGCCCCCAGCGAGTGTCCGGTAAACGTGAACGGCGTCGCCGTCTCCTCCTCAATCAACACGCCACACAGCCCGCCATCGCCGTAGTGGGTCGTGAAGGCATCGGGCAGACCCCCCTCGCCCCCGTAGAAGCTGAGCACGTTGGGCACCCAGTCGCGCACCAGATGCGGCCACAACAGCTCCTTGCGCAGAAACTCATCCGGCCCCGCCGGCAGCCGCACGATGCGTACGTTGGGTGCATCGGGATACGAATCGAACCGCTCGCGGAACTCCGGCCACTCCGGGTCGATGATCTGTCGCGTCAGGATGTCCACCCTGTGCCCCATCGCGCCCATGGCCACCGCCACCGATTTCACGTACACCAGCTGCCCGCCGAAGTCAGGATGCTCCGTCCAATAGCTGTCGGCGGGATCGAAGTTGCCTTGCGGGTTCAGGAATCCGACGTGCATGTCTCCCTCCCATTCCCTTTCATCTTGGCGGCCGACGCCGCTTGCCACCCCGGCTCCCGGCCGCCGTCCCTCCACGTCCCATCTCCCCGAATATCCCAAATAGCGCCTTGTTTTCCCAAACGATATCCCAAATTTCCCCCGTTAACGTCGCCTCAGTTCTGTGCTATACTGACACCATCCTGAGCGAGTTCCACCGTCGCCCCGTCACCGATGCCGTCCGTTGCTGCACCGCCGTAGGGCTCTCCTGGCTGTCGCCATCGCGCGGCTCCCTGCCAGGGCTGCCCCGGCCTCGTCCTTAACAAACTTGGCACGCCCTGGAAGGGTTTCCGGCAATCCGGGTCCAGGTTGATCCTGGTCAATCCCCCTGCCCTCCCGCCCCACAAGACTCAGTCCCTGTCGGAAGCCTTCACCGTCTTGCCGCCGCGGACCCCTTCCTCCAGGAGAGGTAGGTTTGTTCCCGACAAAAAACAGTCGCCGAAAACAAACCCTCCCAGGGACGGCGCCCCACCAACGCCCGGTGGTTGGCCCGATAGTGGGGTCGGCGCACCCAGAATGCCCTTTTCTCGGGGCTCATGCCCCCCCGCCCAAGTGGACCTCGATACAAACCCTCCCGCGACGTTCTATGCCGGGTGCCCCGGGATCTTGGTGATGCCTGAATGCCCCACTTAGACTGACTCGGGGTCATCTAGCCTCAGGGTCCTGCTGGCCGTCCGGCCTCGCCGGGTTCTACCCCGCCGTGATCTCTCGCAGCCGCGCCGCCGCCGGCCCTGGCAGCTCCTGACACACGAACAGGCCCAGGTGCTCCACCCCACCGATCTCCTGCGTGTAGGGCAGGAACTCGAAGTACAGCCCCGCGCCGGGGCCGTTGCTGGTCACCACGTTGTAGGCAGCCTCCCGCCCGATCCGTGGCATCACCTCACGGATGGCCCGGATCGCGTCGTGCCACCCCTCCGCCACCGCCTCCAATTCGTCTTCGTCTAGCTCGTGCAAGTACCGTTTCCCCGTGTCCTTGACCAGCAGCATCATGTCGTACGGTCGCCGCATGAACGGGGGCACCAGCAGAACCGCGGCGCCGTAGTCCGCCACCACCAGCTCAGGCGCTGTCTCCCGCAGCATATACCGCGAGAACGTCTCGCCGTGTTCTCTTTCGAATCGCTCGTTGTCCTCGAAGTGCCGCGGCATCACGTTGCTCAATGCAATCTGCTGGTGACCGTGAATCAGCGACCCGCCGACCAGGTGCCCATAGTTCTTGATGATCACCACGAACCCCCTCGGCCCCTGTCCCCCGCCGGAGGTCACCCGATGCCCGCCGGCGAGCAGCGTCCTCTCCAGCGCCGCCAGCCGCTCCAGCACCACCACCCGGTCGCCCAGCGGCATGTTGTGCCAGTCCTTATCATGCTGCGAGGAGGTCCATTGCAGTAGATGAAGGCCCGATGCTGCTCCTTCCTTGTCGAATGGATACAGGATCGGGAACAGATTCTTGTTGATGAACGTGAAGCCTTCGCTCAGCTCGGCGACGTCGATGACGCCCGTGGTCTCGCCCTGACAGATGACGCAGTCGCGTTCCGGGATTGCCGCCACGTCCTCTGGGACGTTGTCATGGGGCCTGCTGCCCCGGGAGGAATGGTAGAGGATGCGGTCGCCATTCCGTGGGTCGACGGCGTACACGCCATCCGGGAGGAACTCGTTGATCTCCGCGCGCGTCAACGCCACCAGGTCGGTCACCGAGAGCGTTTCCACCCCCTCGGCTTCCAATATCTCTTCCAACGCCTCACGAACCAGCTGCTGACTCATCCTCTGCCCCCGCTTCGGGCCTGCTAGCTCACTGCTCCGGAAACACCTGTCAGATGCCTCCGCACCCCGACCGGCGACCTCATGCCTCCAACACCAACCGTTGCGAGATCCGATTGTGTCGCTCGACGAGGGGCTCCAGGTCGAGGTTTGCCAGTCGCCCGTCCTCCACCACAACCTCACCGTTGATTATCGACAGATCCACCCCTTGCGGGGTGCAGAACACCAGGGCGGCCAGCGGATCGTGGAGCGCGCCGGCGTAATCCAGCCGCCCAAGCCGCAGGCCAATCGCATCCGCCGCCTTGCCCGGCGACAGCTGCCCCACGTCGTCACGGCCCAGCACCGCCGCACCGCCTCGTGTGGCGGCCCACACCACATCCTCGGCCGACAGCGCCGTTGGATCCCCCCTTACCCGCTGCAACAACAGCGCCATCCGCGCCTCCGCCAGCAGGTGCGAGGAGTCATTGCTCGCCGAGCCGTCCACGCCGAGCCCCACCTTCGCGCCCCCGTTCAGCAGGGCGCGGACCGGCGCAATCCCCGACCCCAACCGCATGTTCGAGCTCGGGCAGTGGCACACCCCCGTGCCCGTCTCGGCAAACAGCTCGATCTCCTCGTCGTTCAGGTGCACGCAGTGGACGTGCCAGACATCCTCGCCCATCCAGCCCAGATCGTCGGCGTACGCCACCGGACGACGGCCGAAGTGCTCCAGGCAGAAGACCTCCTCGTCCTTCGTCTCCGCCAGGTGCGTGTGCAGCATCACCCCATACGAACGCGCCAGCTCCGCCGACTCGCGCATCAGGTCTGGCGTGACCGAGAAGGGTGAACATGGCGCCACCACGATCCGCACCATCGCGTATGGCTCCCCATCGTGGTACGTCTCGATCACGCGTCGCGTGTCCTTCAAGATGAAGCCCTCGTCCTCGACGAGTTCGTCGGGCGGCAGACCCCCGTCGCTCTCCCCCAGGCTCATCGAACCGCGGCACGGCTGGAATCGCATCCCAATCTGCTGCGCCGCACGGATCTCGTCGTCGATGCGGCAGTCTCGCGGATAGACGTAGAGGTGGTCAGACGCCGTCGTACAGCCCGACAGCATCAGTTCGGCCAGGCCCACTAGCGCGCTGGTGTGGATCGCCTCCGGCGTCAGGCCGGCCCAGATCTTGTACAGGATCTGAAGCCACTTGAACAGCGGCGCATCCTGGGCTCCCGGCACCGCCCGCGTCAGCGTTTGGTATAGATGGTGGTGCGTGTTGATCAGCCCGGGCAGCACGATCATCCCGCTCGCGTCGATCACCCGGTCGGCCTCGGCGGGCAGCGCCGACGTCGGCCCGACCTGCTCGATCACGTTGTCCCGCACGAAGAGCCCGCCGTCAGAAATGCGGCGGTTCCCATCCCCCAGGCCTTCCATCGTCACCAGAGACTCGGCGTGTTTCAGCAGTAGTGTTGACATGATCATTCCCCCACGAGGACCACCAGATCGGAGAGCTGCCGAACCGACGACCCGCTGAGACTGTCTCGCTCATCGACGATTCCACTGCTCACCCATCGTCAGTGTATCATATAGGCATCGCTTTGACAACGCACATGCTTCCCTCTCCTTCTTGTGTTATAATCGGAGCTGATCGACAGGCCGCCTGCGAGCTTCGCCCGGCTGGGGTGCCTGCCTCGAGGCTGGCCTGCCGTTCAGTGAGGACCGTTCACCTGGCTCCGGTGGCCTGGTACCGGCGATTGGTCGCAGCAATCAGGGAGATGACCATCCATGGATCAAGGCAATGACATCGTCGCGAGCTTCATCGCGGACCTCAGCTGGGATGCACTACCCGATGACGTGAAGGACGTTGCCCACCTGGCCCTCCTGGACACACTGGGCGCCACCCTGGTCGGCACACTCACCCCGGTCAGCCGTATCTCGGCCCAGTTCGCTGCCCAGACCTGGCCGGGTAACGAGGCGACGATCCTCCTGCACGGCAGACGGGCCTCCCCCGCCGGGGCGGCTTTCGCCAACGCCTACGCCGCCAATGGCATCGACATCGATGACTGCGGACTTTACACCAAGGGCCACCCCGGCGTCCAGATCGTGCCCACCGCCGTGGCATTGGCCGAGGCGCAGGGCCTGAGCGGCGCCGAGACCCTCACCGCCGTTGTCGTAGGCTACGAGGTCGCCCACCGCGCCGCGCGCATCTGGCATGCCACCCGGGACGTGTATCAGGCCTGCGGCTCCTGGGGCTCCGTGGCCTGCGCGGCCGTTGCCGCCCGCCTCATGGCGTTGAGTGAGGAGCAGATTCAGCACGCCCTCGGTATCGCCGACTACCACGCTCCCAACCTGCCCATGATGCGCGACATCGACCATCCCACCATGGTGAAGCACGGCGTTGGCTGGGGCGCGATGACCGGCATCCTCTCCGCCCGGCTGGCCGCCACCGGCTTCACCGGTGTTCCCAGCCTCCTCGGACTTGAGGACTACAGCGACTGGGTAGTGGATATCGGCGACCACTACGTCGTGGCCGATGGCCTCGCCTGGAAGCGGTACGCGTGCTGCGCCTGGGACCACGCCGCCATCCTGGGCGCTGATCAGTTGATGCGCGAATACGCGTTCCGGGCTGAGGATGTCGCCAGAGTCCGCGTGGAGACGTTCCACGAGACGGTGCGCTTGGGCACCGACCTACCGGCTACCACAGAGGAGGCCCAGTTCAACCTGGCGTGGCCCCTCGCCGCCTACATCGTCGACGGCGAGGTGGGTCCAGATCAGATGCTGGGGCACGCTTTGAAGCGGGAGGACATCCGCGACCTGGCCGAACGGATTGACGTGGTCGAGACACCCCGGTTCAACGAGCTCTACCGCCTCGCCTCCCGGGGGGATCCCCGGGGCAAGTACGCCAGCCGTGTGGTTATCGACCTTCACGACGGCCGTACGCTCCGGACCGACCAGATTGAGGGCGAGATCAACTTCCCTCAAGAGACGTGGGACCACGAGAGCCTGGAGGACAAGTTCCGCTGGCTGACCGGGCGGGTGCTGGAGGATAGCCGCGTCGAAGCCTTGACCCGCATGCTTCGGAGGTTTGCAGAGGTGCCCGATGTGCGCGAGCTGACCACCGCCCTCGCGTAGCCGGCGGAACGCGAGACCGACGCCTGGCACTCAAACGGACAGCCCAGACCTCACGACAATCAAGGAGAACGCATCATGAGAGCGGTGCAGATCGTCGAAATTGGACAACCCCTCGAGGAGCGAGGCGTTCCGGTGCCGCACGTGGGGGATCGGGACGTGCTGGTGCGCGTCAAGGCAGCTGGCATCTGTCATTCCGACGCCCACTACCGTGCCGGCAACTCACCCGTTGCGCCCCTGCCCCTCACCCCGGGCCACGAGGTGGCCGGCGTCGTGGAGCAGATCGGAAGCCAGGTGACCGGCGTCAAGGTCGGCGACAGGGTCTGCCTCCACTATTTAGTCACCTGCGGTGACTGCGCTTACTGCACGCGCGGCAGCGAGCAGTTCTGTGTCGAGGGGTCTATGATCGGCAAGTATCGCGACGGCGGATACGCCGAGTACATCGCCGTGCCTGCCCGCGGTGTCGTCCCTCTGCCCGAGGAGATCCCTTTCGAGCAAGGCGCAATTATGATGTGCTCGTCAGCGACCTCTTTTCACGCCCTGCGCAAGGGCCGCCTCACCGCCGGCGAGACGGTCGCTGTCTTCGGCGTAGGCGGCCTCGGTATGTCTGCCATACAGCTTGCCGATGCCATGGGCGCCCTTGACGTGTACGCGGTCGACATCAACGCCGATCGCCTGGCCATGGCGGAGGGCTTCGGCTCCACTCCCGTCAACGCCTCCGAGGTTGATCCAGTACAGCGGATCCGGGACTTGACTGGCGGCAAAGGTGTCGACGTAGCTCTCGAGCTGATAGGACTGCCCCCGACCATGCGCCAGGCAGTCCGGTCGCTGGCCGTATTCGGGCGCGCCGTCATGGTTGGCATCGCCTCAGAGCCGCTCGAGATTAATACCTACAGCGAGCTTCTGGGCCGGGAGGCCGAGCTGATCGGCGCCTCCGACCATCTGCTGCAGGAGCTTCCTCTGTTGATCGAATACGCTCGCCGGGGCGTGCTGGACCTCTCGGACGTGGTCACCGCTACCGTCCCTCTCGCCGCTGACCCCATCAACCGGGCGCTCGACGAGTTGGAGGAATTCGGCGCGGGTGTGCGCACCGTGATCGTCCCGTAGAGGCCAGACGCCGGGGGGGGCGGTGGCTTGCCAGTCCCGGGCCCCGACAAACACACCCAGAGAAGGCAGGATTCATGTCGATCCACGATTACCCGCATCCGGCGCTGACGGCGGACGTAGTGCTCTTCGCCCTGGACCAGGGCGATCTGAAAGTGGTGCTCATTCAGCGGAGCAAGCCGCCCTTCCGGGGGGAGTGGGCCTTCCCGGGCGGCTTCGTGAACGTGGGCGAAGCACCCCAGCATGCCGCCCGCCGCGAGCTCGAGGAGGAGACCGGCATTCAGGATGTCTATCTGGACCAGCTACGTACGTTCGGTGACCCCTCGCGAGACCCTCGCGGGCACGTGGTCACCGTGGCCTATCTGGGCGTGGTGGCGACCGCGCCGTCTCACCAGCCCGATGCCGAAAGCGACGCTGCGAAGGCCCGCTGGTGGTCCGTAGAGGAGCTGCCACCTCTCGCATTCGATCATGCCACCGTCTTGGCGTGCGCCCTCCGGCGGCTGGGTTCAAAGCTGGCGGGCATTCTCGAGCACGCTGACGCCTTGCCGGAGAACCTCACCCTCGGCGATCTGGGCAGGGCCTGCGAAACAGTGCTGAATACACATCAGGAGAAGAGCGCCCGTGGATAGGTTCGGGTACGGCCTGTCATCGGTCAACCCGCAGGACTTTCGCAGCACACATCCGCTGAGCACTGGAGTTGCCTGTCAGCCCTATTGGGAGAAGGAGATTCCATGGACGTCCAGGTAGTACAACTCGTTGTCGAGAAGCTCATCCGTAACGTCGAGCAGGTCATCATTGGCAAGCGGGACTCGATTGAGTTGGTCCTCATCGGGCTCCTGTCCCAGGGCCACATACTCATCGAAGATGTGCCCGGCGTCGGCAAGACGATGCTGGCCCGGTCCCTGGCCCGATCCCTGGGCTGCCAGTTCAGCCGCATCCAGTTCACGCCTGACATGCTCCCTTCCGATGTCACGGGCGTCTCGATCTTCAACCAGAAGACGCGGGAGTTCGAGTTTCGCCCCGGCCCGGTCATGGCCCAGATCGTGCTGACCGATGAGATCAACCGCGCCACCCCGAAGACCCAGGCGGCCCTGCTGGAAGCCATGCAGGAAGTCCAGGTCACCGTGGATGGCGTCACCCATCCGCTGCCGGAACCGTTCCTCGTGATGGCAACCCAGAACCCCATCGAGTACGAAGGCACCTTCCCGCTGCCAGAAGCCCAGCTCGATCGCTTCCTGATGCGCATCCGCCTCGGCTACCCGAATCCGCAGGCCGAGATCGCCATCCTCGAGTCGCAGCGCTACACCCACCCGGTGACCGAGGTCGAACAGGTAGTCCCCGTAGCAGATCTTCTCGCTGCCCAGAGGGCACTCAAGGATGTCCACGTCGATCCGTTGGTCGAACGGTATATCGTGGATGTCGCCCAGCAGACACGCCATCACCCCGATGTCTACCTGGGGGCCAGCCCACGAGGATCCCTCGCCCTCTACCGCACAAGTCAGGCCTGGGCAGCGATGCAGGGACGCGACTACACACTCCCCGACGACATCAAGCACCTGGCCGTACCCACCCTCGCTCACCGACTGATCGCCAACCCCGCGGCGCGCCTGAAGGACGTCAGGGGCGAGACCATCGTCCGTGAGATACTCGCCACACTGCCCGTACCCGGGGCGGATGTCCGGCCGCGCTAGAGAGACGCGCACCACGACGATGCCGCCTCACCGCTTCAACCACTCGGCCGCGGCTCTCGACAACTCCGTGATCGACCCGCAGCGTATGGTCGGCCCGGGCAGCGAATCCAGGAAGAATGGTCCGTAGGACTTGGTCAATAGCCGCTTGTCGAAACAGGCGACCACGCCCCGATCGTCGCGCGTGCGGATCAGACGACCGAAGCCCTGCAGGAAACGGAGGATCGTCTCTGGCACAGCAAAATCGCGGAAGGGATGCTCGAACGTCTCTGCCCTGGCAGCGAAGACAGGGTCACTTGGGACGCTGAACGGCAGTTTCGCAATCGCCAGACAGCTGAGCGGATCGCCCGGCACGTCTACCCCCTCCCAGAAGCTCCTCGTGCCCAGCAGCACCCGTCGCTCGCCCGTGCGGAAGTTGTCCAGCAGCTGTGCCCGCGATATCCCTTCTCCCTGCGCCTGGACCGTGATCCCGGCCTGAGCCAGCGGGGCCTCCATGGCCCGCAGGGTGGCACGCAGCTGCCGGTACGAGGTGAAGAGCGCCAGAGCCCGCCCCTCCGTCGCTCGAAACAGTTCCACCATGCCTTGTGATACCACCCGCTGATAACCATGCTCGTTGGGCTCGGGTATATCATCAACGATATAGAAAAGCGTCGAGCTTTCATAATCGAATGGCGAACCGACGGCCAGCTCGTTGGCATCCCAGGCGTGCAATCGCTCCCGGACGAATTCGAAGGTGCCGCTCGTGCGCAGCGTGGCCGAAGTTAGAACGACCGACCGTTTCTTGTGGAACAGGTGCTCTTCCACCAAAGGGCCGACGTGCAGCGGGGCTGCGTGCAGGCTGAGATGATCGCTGTTGGGCCGTGTCTCGAGCCAGTAGATCAGAGATGAAGAGGGATTCATGATCATGTGCCCGATCTCCCGCCGCACCTCCTCCAGGTGTTGTGCCATCCCCAGCATCTGTACCTGCAGCTCGTCCGCGCCCGGAAGGTCGTAACTGGCGGCCAACTCGTCCAGCCCACCCGCCAACCTCTCCAGCTCACTCACCACGGCCTTCATGGGACCGCTCACGCCGTCGCAGGCGATCTCAATCGAATCCCAGGCTGGCTGTACGCGCACACCGGAGGTGAGTCGCATGCGGAATGAGTAGCGACTTTGTCGGTCGCCTTTCTGCTCCCGCGCGAAATCCTCCAGCCCGTCGAACAAGGTGTCCAGCTCACCCACAGCCCGGTCAACCCCTTGACCAATTCGTCCGATCGACAGCTCCACTTCCTCTCTGACGTCCTTCGGGAGGTCCACCTCGCGACAGCGCCCGAGCACCTGGCCCATCAAGCCAGTCACCCGTCCACTGCTGGTCACCCGCCCGATCTCGCTCAACAATCGCCGCACGCTGGTGCGATCGGTCTCGAAGCTCAGCCCATTGGTTGTCGCCGACTCCAGATGATGGGCCTCGTCCACGATCAGGTAGTTGTACTCCGGCAGAGCCCGATTTTGTACCGCGACGTCAGCCAGCAGCAAGGCATGGTTGACGATGATCAGGTGCGCAGCCTCGGCTGCGCGCCGCGCTCGATAGAAGTAGCAGACACCGCGCTGAAAGAACCGACAGCGTTCCGGGTTGCAGCTTTCGTAGTCAGCCGACATCCGGTGCCACATGCTCCGCTCCAGCGCTGTAGGGAGGAAAAGCTCATCTCCATCCCCATCTTCCGTGGTCAGAAGCCAGATGAGGACCTTCGCCAGCACCCGGGCCTGCTCGGGCGAGCGCGCACCCCGATGGCGCAGAGCCTCCAGGCGTGCCGGACACAGATAGTGCGATCGTCCCTTGAGCACCACTGCGTCAAAACCGAGAGGCACAATCTGCTCGAAGTCAGGCAGATCCTTCCGGTGTAGCTGTTCCTGTAGGTTGATCGTGTTCGTGGAGATGACAACGCGCTCCCCGTTCTGCACCGCCCAATGCACAGCGGGAATCAGGTACGCCAGGGACTTCCCAACCCCTGTGGGAGCCTCAACCAACAGGTGTCGCCCCTCGTTGAAGGCCTCGCCGACGGCGCGCAGCATCTCCACCTGCTGCGGACGGTGCTCGTAGTCCGGGAAGCGATCGGCAAACACCCCGTTTTCCTCCATCACCGACGCGAGGAAATCCACGTTCAGGAGTTTCTGATCGTCCCTGGGCTCCAGAGGCCGCACTTTCTCCGAGGCGGCGAAAAGCGGCCCCGCCGGCCCCAGGCGCTCCGGTTCGGCTCGCGTCTCAGGTGGGCGTCGGGCCGACTCCTCCAGTGCCTCACGGAAAAAAGCGCAGGCAGCCCAATCGCCCCTCTGCCCGTGACCCACAATCTCCTTCAACATGCGCGGGGGTAGTTCGCACGCCCGTCGGAGCAGCGCCCGGAACAGTCGATAGCTCGCCAGTGCATCGTCCAGTGCGCGATGTGCGCGTTCCAGCTCAACGTTCAACATCTGAGCCAGCCGGCTCAGGCTGTAGCGATCAGCGTCGGGCAGGAGCACCCCGGCCAGCTCGAAGGTGTCGAGATACTCATTGTCGAAATCTGACGTATGCTGCTGGAGAAATCGTAGATCGAAATCGACGCTGTGGCCCACCACCGGCTGCTCACCGACGAAGCGCCGCAGATCCGGCAGCACCTCATACAGCTGGGGAGCCCCCCTGACGTCGTCGTCGGTGATACCCGTCAAGACTGTGATGTCGTGCGGGATGTGACGGCCCGGGTTGACGAACGTGGACATCGTCTCCAGCAGCTCATCCTCTCGAAACTTCGCCGCTCCGACCTCAATAATCGCATCGCGCTCGGCATCGAGGCCGGTCGTCTCCAAGTCCAGGGCAACATAAGTCTGGGGCATAAGTCCTCGTTTCTAGGCCGCCGGGGGCCTTCTCGAAGGGCTTTGTTCACGTCTCCTGCGAAATCAGGAACGGAGTCGGCCGCATCACGATCAGGCATTATACCTCACCGAGTGCCCCCGGCAAGGATCGGCACAGCGCATCATCTGACCCTGTCTTGTACGATTCCATCCATGAGAAGCG
>CAYVCX010000015.1:0-44785 GCA_964450435.1 uncultured Anaerolineales bacterium | reverse complement strand
ACTCGATAGAGCTCCAGGGCATTGGCGCCTCGCCTGGCATCGCCCTTGGGCCGGCCTTTCATTTTATCAAGCCGGATGTCGAAGTGAAACGCCGCAGTATCGACGATCCAGCGGCAGAGTGGGAGCGCTTGGAGGCTGCCCTGGAAGAGGCTCGAGACCAGCTTGAGGAAGTGCGGCGGAGAGCAGACGAGGAGGTCGGCGGCGACGAGGCCGCTGTCTTTGAGGCGCACACGATGATGCTGGAAGATCCAGAGTTGCTGGAACAAGTCCGGACGACCATTGAGGAGGAGAACCTCAACGCCGAGGCAGCTATGCGCGACGCTGCGGAGTCGTATGCCGAGGTGCTTGAGGCTATGGAGAACGAGTACCTGAGCGCGAGGGCCGCCGACGTGCGCGATGTCGCCGATCGTGTGATCCGTATCCTGCTCGACGTCCCGCAGTCGCCAGCGGCCGAGTTGACCGAACCTTCCGTCATCCTGGCCCACGACCTGACGCCCTCGGACACGGTGCTGCTGGACAAGTCGCTGGTGCTTGGTTTTGGCACGGCTGAGGGCGGCAGGACGTCCCATACTGCGATTCTCGCTCGCAGCCTGGGACTCCCGGCTGTGGTGGGTGCCGGGCAGGAGATCCTGGAGATATCCGAGGGTGAGATGGTGGTGCTGGACGGGACGTCGGGCAGGGTGGTCGCCGGACCTGATCGGGAGACGGTAGAGGGGTACGAGGAGCGCCGGGAGCGAATGGCGTCGACGCTGGAGGCTGCTCGGCAGAGTGCAGACAAGCCGGCGGTGACCGAGGATGGGAAACGCGTCGAGATGGTTGCCAACATCGGCAACGTCGAGGGGGCACAGGCTGCGCTGGAAGCGGGAGCCGAGGGAGTGGGACTGCTGCGTACGGAGTTCCTCTACGTGGAACGCGATGATCTGCCGAGCGAGGATGAGCAGTACGAGGCGTACAAGGCTATCGTCCGTATATTCGAAGATCTCCCGGTCATCCTGCGAACGCTGGATATCGGGGGCGACAAGGAACTGCCGTATCTGGATCTGGCAGACTAGATGAACCCTTTCCTGGGGGTACGGGCGATCCGCTTATGCCTGGAAAGACCTGAGCTTTTCAAGCCGCAACTCCGGGCAGCTCTGCGAGCTGGAATCGGGCACGACCTCAAAGTGATGTTCCCTATGGTAGCGTCACTCACCGAGGTGAGGGACGCGCGCGCTGTGTTGGAGGAGTGTGGGGTGGAGCTCGAGAGCGAAGGGGAGGCCGTGCCGGAGGAGATGGAGGTCGGGATCATGATTGAGATCCCGGCCGCTGTTGTGATGGCAGATCATCTCGCGGGAGAGGTGGATTTCTTCTCCATCGGCACGAACGACCTGAGTCAGTACACGATGGCGGCCGACCGCACGAACGCCGAGGTGGCCTCGCTGGTCACGGGTTTTCAGCCAGCCGTGCTGCGGTTGGTGCGCGATACGATCGAGACGGCCCACGACCGCGGCAAGTGGGTGGGGCTCTGCGGCGAGCTGGCCGGGGAGCCGTTGGCGATCCCCATCCTTCTCGGACTGGGCCTGGATGAGTTCAGCATGAACCCGCCGGCGATCCCGATTGCCAAGCAGATCATTCGACAGATAACTCTTGACGAGGCACGAGCCGTGGCCCAGGACGCGCTGGGATTGGAGAGCTCTGAGGCCGTGAAGGCGCTGGTGCGGGAGCGCGTGCCGGCTGCTGACTTGAGATAGCCCAGCGGCAGTTGTAGGATGGGCGCACGTGCGTCCGGCTCGTGGTCCTGCATCGTCAGTGCACGCGCTCCCCTATCGGCGCGCAACTCGCCAAGGATTCGTCACCCCGAGAGAGTACGTCCCCCGAGCCTGGGCTGGGCACCTGCCTGCTCCTGATTCACCTCTGGCTGGCCCTCGTAGTGCGCTGGGTGCGGTTGCCTTCCGACATCGCAAAGGTATAATCGTCTGGACAGACGGCCAAGATGCTGGATTGGCCGAACGGTGGCGGTGAGGCAGAGGGCTTCCTCACCTTCACGACATTGATGTATCTCTCGAGCTCAACGACCTTCGGGCCAGGCATATGAAAGCAGTGATGGTCGGACCCTTTGGAGTGCGGCCGCGCACCACGATGGTGGCGCGCGCGTTGCCGCTGGGAAAGGCGCTGGCGGCGCGCGGCCATTCGGTGACGATGGTCCTTCCCCCGTGGCAGAACCAGGAGGACGCGGGGCGGTGCTGGACCGATGGCGGCGTCACAGTGGAGAACGTCACGCTGCCGCCCCGTGTGCCAGGGCTCTTCCACATTCTGGTTGCGCTCCGGTTGGTGGGCAGGGCGCTGGCGCTCCGGCCCGACGTCGTGCATCTCTTCAAGCCGAAGGCCTACAGCGGCCTGAGTCACTGGCTGCTGGCGCGTCTCCCAGCGGCTCGCCGCCCGCATCTGGTGGTGGATAGCGATGATTGGGAGGGGCCAGGCGGCTGGAACGAGTTGGGCGACTACACGGTACTGGAGCGGCGTTTTTTTGGCTGGCAGGAGCGCTGGGGGCTGACGCACGCCGAGGGCATCACCGTTGCCAGCCGCACGCTGGAGAGCCTGGTGTGGGCCATGGGTGTGCCGCCGGACCGGGTCTTCTACGTGCCAAACGGCGTGGAGAGGGAGGGAGCGGCGGGGGATGGAGGCCTCGAAGCTGACGGTGGGAGGGAGAGGGCGTTGGATGAACAGCCCGGTGCCGCCGATATCCTGTTGTATACCCGGTTCTTTGAGTTCTCCGTCGCCCGGGTCGTCGAAGTCCTGCGTAGGGTTCGAGAGCGCGTTCCAAATGCCCGGCTGCTGATCGTGGGCGAGGGCCTCTTTGGGGAGGAGGAAGAGCTGTTTCGTCTGGCCGCGGAGTCGGGCCTGACCGTCGGTGGCTCCAGGTCGGATGACACCGCGAGCGAGGCGGAACCAGGTGGTCGCCCGGCGGTAGATCCGGACATCTTCCACGCCGGCTGGGTCGCCGCGGAGGAGCTGCCCGGTTACTTCGCCCGGGCAGCGGTCGCGATCTACCCTTTTGACGACACGCTGGTTAACCGGGCGAAATGTGCCGTGAAGCTGCGGGACCTACTGGCGGCCGGAGTGCCCGTGGTAGCTGAGGCGGTGGGACAGAACCGGGAGTACATTCAGAACGGCAAGACGGGATTCCTGGTGGAGCCGGGGGATGTCCTGGCGTTCGCCGATGCGATCGTTCGGGTGCTGACAACCCCGGGTCTGGGGGACAGACTGGGCCGCGCCGCAGCGCGCGACGTGCGAGAGCGCTTCGGGTGGGACAGACTGGCTGGCGTGGTGGAGCAGGCCTATCGGGTGGGTACGTGAGGCGGGTCGTCCGGCTCTGGCTGCCACCGTTGGTCTGGATGGGGTTGATATTTGTCGTCTCAGCCCAACCGGCACTGCCGTCGGCGCCCGGGCCGTGGGACCCTTTCCTGAAGAAGACGATGCACGCGCTGGCGTACGGTGTCCTGACGTGGCTGTACCAGCGAGGGTTGCGCGGATACCGGGGCGACGATCGCTGGGTTCGCGTAGTGAGCGTTATGCTGGCGCTGGCGTACGCCGTGAGTGACGAGTATCATCAGACGTTTGTGCCCGGCAGGAATGGAAGCTGGGTCGACGTGATGGTAGACGGCCTGGGCACGTTGGGCGCTACGTTGGTGGACTGGCGGCTCTCTGTTCGGAGTGGGGCGAGGGCCGCGGAGCCTCCTGGATGACGATGTCGCCAAACAGGGTTTGCTGGCGAACGCGCACGCGATCCTGTTTGATGAGCTCGAGCACGGCGAGCAGGGTCACGATGACCTCGATACGGGTCGTGGCCCGGGAGAGCAATGCGCGGAAGCTGACTTGCTGTTGCCTGGACAGCTGATGCTCGATGTGGTGGATCTGGTCCTCGATGGTGACCCTGGTTGGCGAGACGACCTCGCCGACGGGCGGGTCAGACGACGCTTCCAAGGCAGCCCGGGCCAGCGCGAGAAGATCCTGCGTCGTCACATGACCAAGATCGGGCTCAGGGTCGAGGCGTCGCCGGGGCATGAGGCGGACGAAGGTGTGCAGTCCGCTCTTCTCCCTGTCGTGCAGCACATCTGCAATCTGTTTGAACTGTCGGTAGAGCTCGAGCTGGCGAACCAGATCGCCGCCTACCTGTTGGACCTCCTCCTCGCGGCTGGATCCTGTGCGGCCGGGGAGCAGGGCTGCTGATTTGATCAGGACCAACTTGGCCGCCACCACCAGGAAATCCGCCAGATCCTTGACGTCCCGCTGTTCCAGTGCTGCCAGATGCTCCAGGTACTGGTTGGTAACTCTGGCAAGAGCGACGGTGGTAACATCGAGCTCCTCCCGCTCAATCAAGCGCAGGAGGAGGTCCAGTGGGCCGCTGAAGACAGGGAGCCGGATGTGGTAGAGTGGCATGGTTGCGAACTCGAATTATAGCACAAATGGCGTGCAATCCAAGACTTTGCACGGACATGATCTGTGGTATAATCCACGCTCAGTGGCCCCGGTATTGAGCGCTGAAGTCTGCCGGGGCGGTCATCTGTGTAGGGGAGACATCTGTGTTCAATCCGATTGACGCTTTTCTCGGGCTGTTTTCACTGGATATTGGCATTGATCTGGGTACTGCCAACACGCTGGTGTACGTACGAGGGAAGGGTATTGTCATCAACGAGCCTTCCTGGGTCGCGGTGGAGCGCAAATCGAGAAGGGTTCTTGCCATTGGTGCGGAGGCGAAGGAGATGGTGGGGCGTACGCCCCAGAACATCATTGCCATTCGGCCGATGCGAGATGGAGTGATCTCTGAGTTCGAGGTCACCGAGGCGATGCTGGACTACTTCATCAAGAAGGCACACAGTCAGATGATGCTGCCGTTTCCCCGGCCTCGAGTGGTTGTGGGCATTCCCAACGGGGTGACCGAGGTGGAGAAGCGGGCGGTGTACGACGCCGCCCTTTCGGCCGGAGCCCGCGAGGTGTTCTTGATCGAGGAACCCATGGCAGCCGCAATTGGCGCCGGTCTGCCGGTGACGGAAGCGCGCGGTGTCATGGTTGTGGACGTCGGAGGGGGCACTACCGAGGTTGGCGTTTTCTGCCTGGGTGGAGTTGTCGTCGGTCGCTCCCTCCGCATCGCCGGCGATGAGATGGATGACGAGATCGTTCAGTACATGCGTCAGAAGTACAATCTGTACATCGGCGAGTGGATGGCGGAACGGACGAAGATCGCCGTCGGATCAGCCTACCCGCTTCCAGAAGAGATGACGATGACGGTGCGTGGACGGAACTTGGTGACCGGCTTGCCTGAGCAGATCGAGATCAGCAGCATCGAGATTCGAGAGGCGTTGAGCGGAGCGGTGGACATCATCGTGGAGGCGATACGGGATACCCTGGACGAGACGCCCCCGGAGTTGGTTTCCGATCTGATGGAGACAGGGATTTGCATGGCAGGCGGTAGCTCGCAGTTGCAGGGACTGGCGGAGCGCGTGAGCGAGGAGGTGAACATCCGCACGTGGGTCGCTCAGGACTCGATGACGTGTGTCGCTCGCGGCGCCGGCAAGGTCCTGGAGGAGCTCGACTCGCTTCGAGAGGTTCTGGTCAGTGCTGGCGATCGCCGTCCCGGTTCCTTCGGTGGGTTCTAGGCAGGCGAGGGCTGACAGCAGTTCTGCACCTGAAATTGAGGTTTCTTGCTTCTGTCTGTCTTGGCGTGCCAAGTTCCCCCCTCCGGTGGCAGCGTGAAGGAGGGAGAGGGCGACGCTTGAGCGTCCGGTGCAGGCGACTGCGCAGACGCTTTGCGAGGTGACGTATGAAGCAATCTACGCGCCCGCCTGTGTCGATTCGGCGAGACGGCGAGCGGTCGTGGCTTCCCCTGGTTCTTCTCATTCTCGGCTTGTTGCTCCTGGTATCTCACGAATCTGGTCTTCTCGCTCCGGTCGAAAGCGCCACTCACTACGTCCTTGGCCCGTTGCAGCGCATGTTCTCAAGTGTCTTTGAGGGCGCTGGCGGTGCGTTTCGGACGGTGCGCGAGGTGCGAGAGCTTCGCACGGAAGTTGAGGAGCTGCGGGCAGAGGTGGACGCGTTGAAGGTGGAGAACGTACGCCTACGGGAGCATGAGGCGGAGGCACAGCAGCTTCGAGCTTTACTCAACTTTGCCAGCGAGTATCCGATCTCCGCTCATCTGGGCGCCGAAGTGATCAGCCGCGGCGCCTGTGAGGTTTATCCCTGTGGAGATGTGGTGGGCGTGGAGCCAAATCCATACCTACGTTATGTCACCATCAACGTAGGAGCTCAGCAAGGCGCACGGGTGGGGATGTCGGTGGTCAGCGGAGGGGCAGGCCTGGTGGGGCGGATTGCGGAGGTGGGGCCGCGGGTAGCCAAAGTCCAGCTTCTTTCAGACCCGGACAGCGGGGTGGCTGCTCTTCTACAGTCGACGCGAGCGTCCGGCCTGGTGGTTGGGCAGCAGGACGGGACGCTGCAGATGAGGTACGTGCCGCAGGAGGAGGAGATCGCGGTCGGAGATATTGTTCTGACCTCGGGTTTGGGGGGCCTGATGCCGAAAGGATTGGTCATCGGTCAGGTCACCGAGGTGCAGCAGAGGGAGTATGAGACCTTCCAGACCGCCACGGTGCGGCCGGCCGTGGACTTCGCACGACTTGAGCTGGCCCTGGTGATCACCAGCTTCGAGCAGGTACCTCTGGACGAGATGGGGTCGGAGTAGCGGCCGCCAGCGGTTGCGATGCCGCCTCCGTTCCAGGTGCTTCAGGGGGAGTCTTTGGGAGGGCTGAGATCAGCTTCTATCTAGCGTTTCCTTTCCTGACCAGTGTTGCGTTGATCCAGACGACGCTGGTGGCTCGCATGAGCGTGTTGGGTGCTCGGCCGAACCTGATGCTGTTGGTCGTGTTGACCTGGACCGTGGCGCGGGGCACGGATGAAGGCCTGGTGTGGGCCTTCGCGGGTGGTTTAATCGTGGACTTGCTATCCGGTGGGCCGCTGGGGGGGACGGCGTTGGCGTTGTTGGCGGCGGCGTACGTGGCCGGTCAGCCGCTGGGGGAGGAGCTGGGCTCGTCGGCGGTGCGATTGATAATTTTGATGGCTCTTGGGGCATTGACGTATCATCTGATCCTGCTGGTGATTCTGGCCTGGACAGGGCATACGGTGAGTTGGTATTTCTCTCTGGCCCGGGTGGGAGGGCCTTCCGTGGTCCTGAACGCGCTGCTGGCACCGGTTGTGCTGCAACCGCTGAGCTGGTTGGAGCAGGCAACGCGGAGCGACGGGGTGGTCCTATGAGAGTCGACATTCACTCGGAAGGGCTCACCTCTCAACGGGGTCGGAATTCCTCGCAACGTAGTAGCCTGGCTCGCTTGCTGAGAGCGAAAGGCGCTCTGCGCGTCTCCATTCTGGGTTTGTTCATTCTGGTCGCTTTTGGAATCTTCACTCGCCGCCTGTGGCATCTTCAGTTCGCGCAAGGGCAGGAGTTTCGTCGCGAAGCAGAACAGCAGAGTACCAAGCTGGTAACCGTCCCGGCCTGGCGCGGGATTGTCTACGATCGAGGGGGCGAGCGCCTGGTGCGGAACGTCCCGAGTTTTGTCGTCACGGTGGTCCCCGGCTACCTCCCCGACGACGAGGAACAGGCGGAGGAATTGCTTGTGCGCCTGGCCGTGCTTCTGGATATGCCGTACACGGCTGCCGGGCGAGACGCGGAGGAGGACGAGAGCGGGCTGGGGCTGCGCGAGATGATCGAGGATGTGCCCTATGTGGCCCCTTACCGGCCGATTGTTCTCCAGCGGAACGTCGAGCGGGAGAAGGCGCTGCTTGTGGCACAGGAGATGAGCGACTTCGCGGGCGTGTCCGTCGAGGTGGAATCGGCACGTGACTATCCTTATGGACCGTTGGTGTCCCAGGTGCTGGGCTATCTGCTGCCGATCCCCGAAGAGAGGGAGCAGGCGTACCGCGAGGAAGGATATGATCCGGCTATCGACAAGGTCGGCAGCGCAGGCGTTGAGGCGACGTACGAGGACGTGTTGCGCGGACAGAAGGGGCAGCAGGTCGCCGAGGTAGACGTCCTGGGTCGGGTGTTGCGGGTGGTGGAGGAGCGGGCAGCGCCGATCCCGGGCGAGAACGTGTACCTGACGCTCGATCTCGAACTGCAGCAGGCCGTGGAGGAATCTCTGAAGCAGGGGCTCGAAGAGGCCGGTTCGCCCCGCGGTGCGGCGATCGCGATGAATCCGCAGACAGGAGAGATCCTGGCGATGGTGAGCCTGCCCACGTACGATAACAACGTCTTCGTCGAGGGTGTGTCGCAGAGCGATCTGGATCGCTGGGACGACGTACATCGGCCGCTCTTCAACCACGCCATTCAGGTTGGCGTGCCGCCGGGTTCGGTGTTCAAGATCGTGGTGGCGTCGGCGGCTCTGCAGGAAGGTGTGGTGACGCCTCATACGAGCCTTGACTGCCCGGGACGGATCGTGGTGCCAAACAGGCACTACCCGAATGATCCCGGTCAGGCACAGCCGTTCTACTGTTGGAATAGGGCGGGACACGGGGCGCTGGATGTCGTCGGTGGGATCGCCCACTCGTGTAACGTGTTCTTCTATAAGGTGGGCGGCGGCTTTGAAGAGACGAGCTTCGATGGTCTAGGGGTGGGGCGGATCGCTGAGTACGCGCGCTTGTTTGGCTTCGGTGAGCCCAGCGGGGTAGAGCTACCGGCCGAGAACGGCGGCCTGGTGCCAACATCGGAGTGGAAGCGCCAGACCTATCAGGAGAGCTGGTCGACGGGTGACACGTATAACATCTCCATCGGGCAGGGTTTCCTGGAGGTAACCCCACTGCAGATGCTCAACGCGGTTAACGCCATCGCCAACGGCGGCACGCTATATCGGCCTCAGATCGTCCACCACGTCAGCGACGCCGAGGATGGGACGACTCAGCCGTTTGAGCCAGAGATCGTCCGCAGACTGCCCATCGAAGGAGAGCATCTGGCGCTGGTGCGAGAGGGGATGGAAGGAGCCGTGGCGTATGGGACGGCGGCCCGGCGCGGGCAGGTTGAGGGGGTACGCATCGGGGGCAAGACGGGCACGGCCCACTTCTGCGACGATATCATGTGCGGTGTCGGGTATGAACAGCCGGAGCACGCCTGGTTCACCGCCTTTGCGCCCGTGGAGGAGCCAGAGATCTCCGTGATCGTCTTCCTCTACAACGGCGGAGAAGGATCGACGACGGCGGTCCCGGTGGCCCGGGAAATTCTGGCTCACTACTTCGGCGTTGACGAGGCGGATGAGATTACACCCTGACACCGGGGGTGCAGCCGTTGTCGGCGGGGCGGGGGCGGTGTGGGGGCTGGGACTCGCACGCTTCCTGGCAGAGGCGCTGCTCTGGTCGCCGTCTTACAGTTCGGTGTTGGTGGTCGGGGCCGTGGCGCTCGGTTGTGCCGCGGTCTTCGCCGCGCTCTGGCGCTGGGTACCCCTCGGTTCCTCCCTCTCATCGGCGACTGATCGCTGGTCGCTCATCGCGCCGCTTGGTCTGTCCCTGCTTTACGTATTCGGGGTAGTGTCCGGCCCTCTGGCTGGCGGGGTGCTGCTGGCTGGCGGTGCTCTGTTGGCCGTGTTGCTGGCCTGGCAGGATCGACCCGCGTGGGTGGTGCCGGCCTTGCTGGGTGTAATAGTCTTTGGGACCTACGTGCGCACACTGCTGCCCTCTGTTGGGGAGGCCGATGTGCTGGAGTTCCAGGTAGTCGCGACCAAGCTGGGTGTGGCTCACCCAACGGGGTATCCGCTCTACATCCTGCTGACCAAACTGTTCACCTGGCTACCTCTGAACAACACCGCCTGGCGCGTGAATCTGGCCTCTGCTGTCTTTGCCACCGGCGCAGTTCTGGTGCTGTACTCCCTCGTGTCAGACCTAACCGATCGACCGCTGCTGTCCTTCCTCACGGCGCTGGCCTTCGCCTTCTCGAGTGTGTTCTGGTCCCAGGCGCTTATTGCTGAGGTCTACACGCTGCACAATCTATTCGTGGCTGCTGTTCTGTGGTTTCTGTTGCACCGTCCGGGAGGGCCCGGGGGGGATGAGGTCGGAGAAGCACGACGCTGGCACCTCACGCTGTTCTTGCTGGGATTGAGTATGACGAATCACCTGACCACGCTGCTTCTGACCCCCGCAGTTGGTCTGGCGCTGCTATGGGATAGGCCGCAGTTGAAGGCGAGAGAATGGCTTGTCGGCGGGGGTCTTCTTGTGCTGGGATTGACTGTCTATGCCTTCATCCCGTTGCGCTGGCCAGCGCTCCACGGTGGACGCTGGATGTCCCTGAGGGACTTCTTCACCTATATCAGTGGCGGCCAATTTCACGATGCGCTGCGTCTGGACGGGTGGCGAGATCCGGGCCGGTGGGAGATCGTGCTGCGGTTGCTGCGCGAACCGTTCGGCTGGGTCGGGATCGCTCTGGGGGCCCTGGGGGTCGCCGATCTGGTGGTCCACCGGCGTCGAGCGCTGGCGCTGACCGGAGCCCCGTTCCTGGGGTTTCTCGTCTATGGACTCTGTTACTACGTGGCGGACATTGCCGTCTTCCTCCTTCCGGCGCATCTGATTCTGGCTGCCTGGATTGGGCTCGGCATTACGCTCCTTGCCCGACCTCTGGCATCGATCCCTTCGCTTCCTCCGGCGATCTATCGTTCAGGTCTGGTGGCGTTTTTTGCCTTGATGCCACTGAGTCGCGGGTGGCTTAATCTGCCAAGGGTGGATAGAAGCCGCGATGGAGGACGACTGGCCTGGGGCCGCTACGTGTTGACCCGGCCGCTGGCTGACGAAGCGGCGATTCTGGCTGATACCAAGAAGTTCGCTCCCCTCTACTACCTTCAACAGGTAGAAGGGCTGCGCCCTGACCTGGAGATGGTGTTACTAGGCACGGAGGAGCTTTACCAGGCTGACTTGAGGCGGCGGCTGGAATGGGGTCAGACCGTCTACCTGGCCCGCTTTTTGCCGCATCTGGATGGATTCCATCTTCGGTCGGTGGGCCCGCTGGTGGAGGTGCAAGGCAGGGCGCCCGAGGGCGGTCCTGTGTCAGGCGACATCGTTGCGCGCTTCGATGATAGGATCGAGCTGCTGAGTGCCGAGCTTACTCAGGATCCGCTGCGCCCGGAGACACACCACCTGACGCTGCAGTGGCGAGCCAGTGAGCCGGTAGACGCCGACCTGGTGGTCCGGCTCCGGCTTGTTAATGGTGACGGCGGGGCGCAATGGACGAGCGATGGATCGCGGCCGGTGAATGAGCTCCACCCGACGAACGCCTGGCCCGTGGGGGTTTGGGTCTCCGATTACCACGAGCTAGTCATCCCGCCCTGGGTCCCGCCAGGGAGATACGGGCTCGAGATTGGTCTGTTCTCCCCGTTCGGGAGCGAAGGTGTGACGGTCAACGGGAAAGGAACGCCGTGGCTGAAGGTGGGCGATGTGGAGGTTGAGACGCGGTCTGATGCTGGGGCGCTGCCGGATAGGCGGTTGTGCAGGTTCGGGGACGGGGTGTGGTTGACCGGCTTTGCTGCGCCGAGGGAGAGCAGCGTTGGTTCTACAGCGGTGATAGACCTTGCTTGGCGCCGCGTTGAGCAAGGGAAGCGGATTCGTCTACTGTGGGTGGATGCCCAGGGCCAGGTAGCGGAGAGTGACGTATTTCAACTCCCCGCAGACATGGTGCGCAGCCGGCACGTGACGGCGACACCAGGCGCTGCTGGAGCGTACACGCTGAAGGTGGGCCTGGTTGGCGAGGCTGCTCGGTGTGGCTGGCTGGCTCCGCTCCGGGACTCGTGCTCGCTGGTGGAGGTGAAGGTACTGGGCGGTGAGGAAGGCCTGGCGGACTTCGGAACCCAGGTCCTTCTGATGGATGCCGAAGTCGGGAGGACGACAGTCAGCCCAGGCGAACTCGTCCCGGTGAATTTGCGTTGGCGCGGGCTGCGCCCCATCGACGAGGACTACACGGTCTTCGTCCACGTGGTCGGGCCGGACGGGCGACTGCGCGGGCAGGTGGACAGCTGGCCCGTTCAGGGAAGCTATCCAACCAGCCAATGGACACCAGGCAGGGAGATCACGGATCGCTACGAGGTTCGGCTGGACGGCGACGCGCCTGCGGGGGAGTACCGTGTGGAGGTTGGGCTGTATCTGCTGGAGACGATGCAGCGTCTGCGGGTACTGGGCGAACAGGGCCAGCCAGTGGGGGATTCGTTCGTCGCGGGGACGTTCAGGGTTGGCGACTAGGTGTCTGGAAGGCTCTAGCGCGGTTCATCTCTCTTGCCTGGTTCGACCAGGAGAGTCTCCTCATTCCGATAGGTGACCAGGCCGGGTCGCTTGTTGGATACGCGCTTGACGAAACGCCGCTCGGTGACATCAACGTCCACCCGCTCGGCCTCGCGAGCTGCTGAGTAGTATGCTGCGAGCGCCGCCGCGTCCTCGATGACCTGGTCTGGGACCTCGCGCCGGTCGCTCTTGATAATCGCGTGCGCCCCGGGCTGGCCACGGACGTGGAGCCAGAGATCGTGAGGGCTGCCCCGCTGGAACGTGACTTGCTCGTTCTGAGTGGCATTCCTTCCGACGAACACGGGGAAGCCACCCAGGTTGAAGCGGCGCGGCTTCTTCACCATAGCGCCACTGCTGTGCTTCGGTTTCTTCTTCGTCCAGCCGGCTTCAACCAGGGCCTCGTGGACTGCGTCTATCTCCGGGCGGTCTTCGGCAAGGGCTAGGTCGGCTTCCAGTTGCTTCAGATACGCCAGGTCGGCCTCCAGGGCCTTGATGCGGGCGGGGATCGTCGCGGAAGCACGGACGGCCTTGCGATATCGTCCAAAGTAGGCCTGGGCATTCTCGACGGGCGTAAGGCGTGGATCGAGGTCGATGGTGCGAGGTTCGCCATCGTAACCCGGCAGCGTGATGTCACGCGCACCACGCTCAATGCGGTTCTGATAAGCCAGGAGCAGTTCTCCCGCCTGGCGTAGAGCGATTACCTGCTCCTGCCCCACGATGCGGCTACTCACCTGGTCGAGGGCGTGCCTCACGGTAGACTGGGCGTCGTCGATCAGCTGCCGAACCTGGTTACGGGCAGCGGCATAGGCGTCGGCGGTGAGCTTTCGTTGGAAGTAGAGCCACATCGCCTTGCTGATGTCCGGAACGGCTTCACGGCGCTGGAACTGGCGCAGTTCGTACGGAGCGAAGGCAATGACGTTCCCCCCCGCGTCCAGGGCCACCTCGGGTACCCAGGCCCCGGTGTTGAGAGGCGCAAAGAGCTCAGTAAGAGTCTCGACTACGCGCCTGGGAGGCGCTTCTCTGACCCCCGCGTCTGGATCTCCTGCCACGCGCGCCGCGACCTCCCGCGCTGCAGTCGGACTGACGCCGAACAAGTGGCTGGTCAGCGTGCGGTGGAGACGACTGTCTGGGTCCAGCGAGGAGAGCGTGCACGCCCATCCTTCCGCGGTGAGAGCGGTGGGAGGCTGGCGGCCGGGCGGTTGGGGTGGTGGCTGATAGGGGTGTGCCGGCAAGGTGACCCGGTAGCGGTTCACGTCCGATCCGACGCGGGTTACCGCTTCCAGGACATCCTGGTTCGGCCCGACGAGTATTATGTTGCTGTAGCGCCCGATCAACTCAGCGACGAGCTGGCAGCGGCCAGCTTCCCCGTCGAAGTGGAGTGTGAGGATCCGTTCCCAAGGGGGCTGGGTGATATCGATCAGGCGACTGCCCCGGACCCACTTGCGCAACAGCAGCAGCAAAGGAGGGGCTGTCGCAACGCCGCGACGGAGCTTCTCGGGGGCCAGAAGCATCCGGGGGTCGTTTCTATCGGCCGAGATCAGCAGCTGCACACGACGGCGGGCAAACAGTTCGAGACCCACCGAGCGGTCATCGGGCAGCACGACGCGCTGCACCTGCGCCCCGAGCAGGGCATCTAGCTGGTCGCGAAGGCATGCCAGAGTCAGATGGTCGACGTGCATACGAACCTTGTTGGAACAGAAAACGCCGTTGCAGAATGCAACGACGTTTCAATCTCCAATTCGCCGTGTCGCCGGTAAACTAGGATGCTTGTTCGAGCTCGTTGAGTTGCTGCATGAGACGTGACTTACGCCGCGCCGCTTTGTTCTGGTGGATCACACCCTTGCTGGCCGCCTTATCGAGCGCTGCCTGAGCGCGTTCTACTGCCTCTCGCGCTTCCTCCAGCCGACCCTCGTCGATGAGACGGCGAGCCTTCTTGTCGGCAGTGCGTGCTCGCCCACGGTGCATGCGGTTGATCTTCTCCTTGCGCCGCGAACTGCGGACGCGTTTCGCGGCTGATGGTGTGTTAGGCAAAGTTGATCCTCCTGTCTGTCGTCATATTCATGGTGAATGTATATTCTACAACGACTCCACCAATTTGTAAAGTGCACTTACCTGGCCTATAATCTGCTTGAGACCTGAGTCTGGTGCAAGATGAAAGGACTGAGATGGATCAGGAGACGATTAAGATTGTCTCTGGGCTGCCCCGTTCTGGCACGTCGATGATGATGAAGATGCTGGAGGCCGGTGGGTTAGACGTCCTGACAGATGATGTCAGAACGGCCGACGTCGATAATCCCCGAGGTTATTATGAGTTCGAGCGGGTGAAGCAGATCGAGCATGATAGATCCTGGTTGGAAGATGCCAGAGGAAGGGCGGTGAAGATGATCTCACAACTCCTGCACCATCTTCCAGCCGAGTATAGCTACGAGGTAGTGTTCATGCTTCGCGAGATGGAGGAGCTCCTTGTCTCTCAGCGGAAGATGCTTGAAAGACGAGGAGAGCCCACGAATGCGGTCAGCGAAAAGAAGATGGGGGAGCTGTTCCGCAAGCACCTCGATCGGGTCCTGGCGTGGCTGGACGAGCGGCCCAATTTCGAAGTCCTCTGTGTGAGCTACAACCAGGTCCTGGAGAGCCCTCGCGAACAGGCCGAGATGATCAATGAGTTCTTCAGTGAGGGCCTGGACGTGAGGGCGATGGTGGACGTTGTCGATCCCACGTTGTATCGGCAGAGGCGTTAGGCCGATGCCGGCGGGGACAGCATCCAGTGGCGAGGTGCTCGTGGCCGGGGGCAGGTAAGGGATTGGTTGTTCGGTCCCGTGCGGAGATGGACGCATGGGCCGGAGGATGGGGGCAGTCTTGTGAGCAAGGAGATCGAGAAGTACACGGCAGCCGGCGGCGTGATCGTCCACGACCAAGTGGTCCTGGTGCTCCGCTGGCCCGAAAAAGACGAGGTCCGATTACCCAAAGGCCACGTCGAGCCGGGCGAGACAGTGCAGGAAGCGGCGCTGCGGGAAGCGAGTGAGGAGAGCGGTTACACAGACCTTGAGATAGGGGCGGATCTGGGGACTCAACACGTCGCTTTTGAGGATGAGGGGCGTCGTGTGGCCCGGACTGAGCGCTACTTTCTGATGGGGCTTGGTGGGGGAGCGGATAGGCGGGCCGAGAACGACGAGTCGAGGTTTGATCCGGTGTGGCTGACCTGGGACCAAGCATTGGATGCGCTGACCTTCGAACAAGAGCGCGAATGGGTGCGACGAGCACAGTCTGCGGCGGCAATGAATGAGTCGGCTGATAGGGGACAGTGAGAGGATCGGGATAGAGAATGGGAGTACGTGATTTTGAGAAATCTGGTTGGTCGCTTGAAGCACTGCTGCCCGCACACGAGGGATCCGTATTTGAGGAGCTGCTAGCAGAGCTGGAGGAGCAGACGCGGTCACTCGAGGACAGGCGTGAAGACCTGTCGCCCCAGATGAGCCCCGAGGAGTTTCTAGATGTGATGGAGCTCGCCGAGTCCGTCCGGACCCTGGCGGCTCGGCTGGTCGGCTATGCTCGTCTCTGGTTTGCGGAGGACACGCAGGCCCAGGATGCTCTGGTGTTCCTGGGCAGAATGGAGCAGCTTGTCACCGAGGTGGAGAATCGGTTACTCTTCTTCGAGCTGTGGTGGAAGGGGTTGGATGAACACGCAGCGGAGCGGCTCCTGGCGGAGAGCGGGGACTACGCTTATTACCTGAGGACGCTCCGGCGATTCAAGCCTTACACATTATCCGAATCCGAGGAGAAGATCGTCAATCTTAAGGACGTCAATGGCGTGGAAGCGTTGGTGAATCTGTATGAGATGATTACCAATCGGTTCACCTTTGAATTCGAGGTAGACGGAGAGCCGAAAGAGATGACCCGGGCAGAACTCTCGGTTTACTTCCGCGACCCGGCCCCGGAGAAACGGGCTGCGGCGTACCAGGAGCTGTACAACGTCTACAGCGACCAGGCCACAGTGCTCAGCCAGATCTACAGCCACCGCGTGCGCGATTGGGCGAACGAGAACATCACCCTGAGAGGCTTTGCGGAGCCCATGGCTGTCCGCAACTTGGCTAACGACATCCCAGATTCCGTCGCTGCGACTTTGCTGGAGGTTTGCCGCGAGAACATGGCGCTGTTCCGGCGCTACTTCCGCTTCAAGGCCAGCCAGCTGGGCCTGGATACGTTGCGCCGCTACGACGTCTACGCACCCCTGGGCGCCGCTGAGAAGGCGTATCCGTTTGCAGAGGGGGCGAACATAGTCCTGGACGGTCTGAGGAGCTTCTCGGCAGAGCTGGCGGAGGCCGCTCGGCGGGTCTTTGCGGAGGGCCATCTTGATGCTGAGATTCGCCCGGGCAAGCGCGGGGGAGCTTTCTGCTCCGGCGTCCTGCCCGGGGTGACGCCGTGGGTGCTGGTCAATTACGTGGGCAAGATAACGGACGTGACGACACTGGCCCACGAGCTGGGGCACGCCGTTCACGCGATGATGGCTGAGGGGCACTCCATCTTCACCTTCCACGCGGCGCTGCCGATGGCAGAGACCGCGTCGGTCTTCTCGGAGATGCTGCTGACGGATCGATTGCTGCGTGAGGAAAGCAACCCTGACGTGCGGCGCCAACTCCTGGTGACCGTGCTAGACGACGCCTACGCGACGATAGCGCGCCAGGCTTACTTCGTGCTGTTTGAGAAGGAAGCGCATCGTGCGGCCGCCGACGGCGTCACTGTCGACAAGCTCTGCAGGCTCTATATGGACAACCTGGAGGACCAGTTCCGCGATGCCGTCGACATAAGCGACGATTTCCGCTGGGAGTGGACTGCGATCCCGCACCTGTATCATACCCCTTTCTACTGCTACGCGTACAGCTTCGGCCATCTCCTGGTGCTGGCCCTGTATCAGCAGTATCGGGAGGAGGGAGACGCGTTTGTGCCGCGCTTCTTGAGGATTCTGGCCCACGGAGGCTCGCGGAGTCCCGAGCAGATCATCAGGGAGGCAGGATTCGACATGGCCTCGCCGGATTTCTGGCGCGGCGGGTTCGACGTCCTCGAGGGTCTCCTGCAGGAGCTTGAGGAGCTGGGGTTGCCTGCGCAGGCGACGTGATCGCGCTCTTGACAGAATCGCTGTACAGCTACGGTGTCGCCCGGGTGTTCTGCCCGCCCAATTAGGCGGGGTTCGACGGGATCGAGGTGCTCGTTGACGACCGCTGGGATAGTCGACAGCCTATGTATCTGCGACTGCTCTCTGTGGAGTTGGATCTGCCCATTGCCGCGCTGCATAACCCGTTCGCCATCCGCGTGCCCGGTTGGCCAGGTGATGTGCTGGGACGCCTTGGCCGCACGGTGAGCCCTGCTGCGGAGGGCGGAGTTCCTGTGGTGGTGGCTCACTCGCCTTTACACAGTTCGCCCTGGTGACGGGGCACCTGCGGGCGACCCGGGGGAGGCGATTTCGGCTGGGTCTGTCCATTGGCCGACAGGACGCTTACCGTGGGTTCGTCACGGATGGGCCGGGAGCTATGGACGGGAGATGGGGATCATTGTCGCTGTGGAGGATATGCCAGCACAACGAGTCTTAGAGCGGGCCGTGAATCCGTGGCGATTCAAGAGCTAAGCTGAACTGGAGCGCTTTCCGCACGCCACGCTGCACCCGACGCACTTGGCCACCCCCGGGCACGACACGCCGGTGGTGTATGGGGAACTGAAGGAAGGGGTGAGACACATGCATCTATCGAGCCGTGATGGTCGGGAGCATCAATGGCCGCCCGATGGGTCGCTTCGGCTGGCGGATCTGCTGCAGGCGCTGGATGGCGATGGATACCGAGAGGCGATCAGCGCTGAATGCCATCTGGATGCGTTGGATTCTGATGATGAGCGGAGGCGCCCGGCGGCCCTGCGTCGAGCTCTTTCTTTCTATCGAAGACACTATGATGGGAGGTAGCCCGGTGTCAGAACGTGGAGTCGGTCGCAACATTCTAGTGGAACGAGTACCCACCCTGCCTATGGAAGAGCAGCCCATCGAGCTGGTGGAGCGGAAGGGCGTCGGTCATCCAGACTCGATCTGCGATGCCATCGCGGAGGCGGTGAGCGTAGAGCTTTCGCGTGCCTATCGGGATCGGATTGGGAAGGTGCTGCATCACAACATCGACAAGGGGCTCCTGGTGGCTGGAGGAGCAACACCGAGGTTGGGTGGCGGCACGCTGGACGAGCCGATGCGGCTCATCTTCGGAGATCGGGCCACGTATGAATACGAGGGCGTTCGCATACCGGTGGGTGAGATTGCTGAGGCTGCCGCCAAGCGCTGGATGCGTGGGCATCTGCGGTTTGTCGATCCGAAGGAACACGTCGTCTTCCAGAATGAGATCAAGCCAGGATCGCCGGAGCTGACTGACATCTTCGAGCGGGAGGAGGTCGGGGCGAACGACACGTCGGCCGGCGTGGGCTACGCTCCGCTTTCGGAGACCGAGAGGCTGGTGCTGGCGGTCGAAAGACACCTGAACTCCACTGGGTTCAAGGCTGCCTATCCGGAGGCTGGAGAGGACATCAAGGTGATGGGCTACCGCTTTGGACGGGACCTGACACTGACGATTGCACTGGCCTTCGTGGACCGCTACATTCCCGATGAAGATACCTATTTCGGGCGAAAGGCCGCCATTCACGACCAGTTGCAGGATTTCGTGGCCCGGCAGCCCCATTCTATGTCAGAGGTCACCATCGACATCAACACGCTGGATGACCCCAGCCGGGGAACGGGTGGGATGTATCTGACGGTGCTCGGTACGTCGGCTGAGGGAGGAGACTGTGGTCAGGTTGGGCGCGGGAACCGAGTCAACGGGGTCATTGCCTTCAACCGGCCGGCGACCACCGAGGCGGCGGCCGGCAAGAACCCGGTCAGTCACGTGGGGAAGATCTACAATCTGTTGAGCCACGAGATTGCGGAACGCGTCTTCCTGGAGGTCGAGGGCCTGCGTGAGGTGACAGTGTACCTCTGCAGCCAGATCGGCCACCCGATTGACCGGCCTCTGGTTGCTGCGGCGCAGGTTGTCCTGGCAGATGGCGCCGAGCTTGGAGATGTCAGAGATCCGGTGTCTGCGGTGATCGACCGGGAGTTCTCCGGCATCGGCCGCTTCACCGAGCGGCTGATCGAGGGTGAGTTTTCGGTGTGGTGAGATGCGCGCGGCCGTTGAAGGTGTGAGGAGACGACGATGTTTGAGGCGATGCTGACGCGAGAACAGCGCGCGCTGCGGGATGGGGTGCGGGATCTCGTACGTTGGGTGCCGCGAGAGCTGATCCTGGACATGGACGCTGACCGGGTGAAGTACCCGCGGGCGTTTGTGCGCGAGGCCGGGCGGCGGAACCTGTTGGGGCTGCGCTTTCCTGTGGAATACGGCGGGCGCCAATTGGACTGGAAAGACGAGATCGTGGCCATCGAGGAGGTAGGCGTGCTGGGCACGGCGCTGGCCTGCGCCTATGTGATGCCCAGCATCGTGGGCGAGGCGCTGAACATGTTTGGCACCCCGGTGCAAAAGGAGCGCTGGCTGGCGCCGCTGCTGACCGGGGAGAAAGTCGCCGCAGAGGCGCTGACTGAGCCGCGCGGAGGTTCCGATTTCTTCGGCACCACCACCGAGGCAACGCGCGAGGGGCATCACTACGTGCTGCGTGGTCAGAAGCGGTTCATCGTCGGGGCGGCCGAGGCCGATTTATTCCTGGTCTACGCCCGGACTGATCCCGAGGCTCCGCCCCGGCACGGCATCAGTGCTTTCATCGTAGAGCAAGGGGAAGGGCTGGAGGTGGAGTACCTGTATGGGCTTCTGGGTACGCGAGGGGCCGGGACGGGCAGGCTCGTCTTCCGGGATGCGCTGGTCCCGGCAGAGAACCTGATTGGCCGAGAGAACGGTGCGGCCGACATCTTCTACCAGATGATGATCCCGGAGCGCATGACGAGCGCGGCCGGCGCCATTGGCATGGGGCGGGCGGCATTGGAGGTGGCGGCGCGCTATTCGGATAAGCGTCATGCCTTCGGCAAGAGGATCCGCCGATTCGAGGGTGTCAGCTTCAAGGTGGCCGACTCGATCACCCTGCTGGACGCCTCCCGCGGGCTAGTTCACGGTGCGGCCCGGAGCGTGGATGCGGGCGCTGATCCCGCTCGTTCACGGCGACTCGTCTCCGAGGCGAAAAAGTTTGCCACCGACGCCGCCTGGCGCGTGGTCAACCACGCGATACAGATTCTGGGCGGCATTGGCTACACCGACGTCTATCCGCTTGAACGGCTGCTGCGCGACACGCGCCTGATCATGATCTGGACCGGTACCAATGAGGTGATGGACCTGATTATCCAGCACGAATACTACAAGCAGGTGCTCGCTGGGCCGGCGACGACGCGAAACGTGGAATCGGACGCGCCGCAGGCTGAGCAAGTCGAGGAGAAGGTGTACGAGTAGCGGAATGTCGGTTGCGGCACGTGGGGAAGTGGGAGTGTCGATCAGAAGCTGGGCTCCGGGTTAGGGGTGGTGTGGTGCTTGGTGTGACTGGCGGGAATTACTCTTTCTGGATTGGAGGTTGAAGGAGGGGTGGGCGGACAACCGCGCGCTGGAGGCCGGGCCAATCTGACGCTCACGAGTGTCTGCTGCCCCACAGGTCCGTCTGGTCCTTTTTCGGCGTCTCGTGGCGCCGCGTGGGCGATGGGTGATCAGGCTTCCTGAGTTGCGGGAACTCGCTACCCTGGCCCGGGAGAACTGCCGGAGGGCCTTACGATTATGCTCCAGTTTGTAAAGCTCGGTGGATCGCTCATCACCGACAAGAGCCGGGCGTATACGGCTCGCCACGAAGTCATCGTCCGTCTGGCGGGAGAGATTCGCCGGTCGCTCGAACTGGAGCCGGACATACGCCTGGTGGTCGGTCACGGCTCTGGCTCCTTTGGGCATTGGGCTGCGGAACCTTACGGCACCCGTGAGGGGGTCAGCACGCCGACCGAGTGGATTGGTTTCGCCGAGGTGGCCGCGGCCGCTGCGCGCTTGAACTGTCTGGTCACGGATGCCTTGCTCGAGGCCGGGGTTCCCGTGTGGAGCTTCCAGCCGTCGGCCTCGGCTCGCTGCCACGACGGAGAATTGGTCCACCTGGAGACAGGTCTGATGGGGGTGGCGTTGTCCCACGGCCTGGTGCCGCTTGTGTACGGCGACGTGGCGCTCGACGATGTCCGCGGGGGCACTATTGTGTCGACGGAAGATCTATTCGTGTATTTGGCTGCGGAGCTTGAGCCGGACCGCATCCTGCTGCTGAGCGAGGTGGCTGGGGTTCTGGGGCCGGACGGCGAACCTGTTCCCCGGATCACACCGTCGAGCGTGGACGAGCTGAGCGACGTGCTGACCGGTGCTCGAGGCGCAGATGTTACCGGCGGCATGCTGGACAAAGTGCGACGTATGGGCGACGTGGCGCAGCGGCATCCTCAGACGACGATACACATCCTCACAGGCATGCGGCCAGGGTTGTTGACCTGCTGCCTGCTGGGGGACGACCCCGACTTGGGCACGCGCATCTGCAGCTCCGATTCCAAGCTGGAGTCGTGAAGGCCGGGTGTGGCTGTGCGTTGACACGATGCTGTGACCTGTTATAATGCCTGTCTCCTGAGGCAGCAGAGCGGGCAGGCTGGCTGACACCGGGAACAGCGGTCCTCGAAGTGCTCGGAAGGTCTGCGCCTCGACCCGATCATACGGAACCTCCTCACACAGGGTGAACCCGCAGTAGGAGTGCTCGGCGATTATGCTGGGCGTTTTCTTTGGCATCGAAAGGATACCTTATGAGAAAGTCTAAGACGTGGCGCACGGTCGCTATCGCTGTCGTAGCGCTCGCCTCGCTCTACATTGTTGCGAACCCCCACCATCCCTCGTGGCTGGAGAACCTGCTCTTCTGGCAGCCCGCAGGACAACGCGATATCTCCCTGCGCCTGGGGCTCGATTTGCAGGGCGGGCTCAAGGTGCTTCTGGCGGCTGACCCGCCGACAGGGCAGGAGTTCGATCGCAGCTCGATGGAAGCTGCTCGCCGCATCGTTGAGAACCGAGTGAACAGTCTGGGATTGGCCGAGCCGGTGGTGCAGGCGCAGGGTGAGCGCCGCATCATCGTGGAGCTGCCGGGGATCGACAACCCCGAGCAGGCGGTCGAGACCATCCAGGGCACCGCGCTGCTGGAGTTCGTCGATGCAGGAAGGCCTCTTCCTCCCGACACGGTGATCACCACGACGCTGGGGGGCCCCGAGGCCGTGGTGGAAGGCGAGGTCGCGGGCAGCTCTTCGCCGACTCCGGCAACGGGCACGGCACAGGAGCAGAGTCCAGCTACGGATGAGGTTTATGAGACGATTCTCACGGGGGCGGATCTCGCGAATGTTGGATTGGACCGCACGCCGGAGAACCAGTACGTCATTCCGTTTGAGTTGAAGCCCGAGGCTGCCGATACGTTCGCCCGGTATACCACGGCTAACGTCGGCGGGTTCTTGTGCATTGTGCTGGACAAGAGCGTCATTTCCTGTCCGACGATTCGAGAGCCGATTCCAGGGGGACAAGGCTCGATCTCAGGGGCTTTTACCCTTGATGAGGCACGACAGCTGGCGATTCAGCTCCGATACGGGGCTCTGCCGATGCCGCTTCGTGTTGAGAGCTTCAATCGGGTCGGGGCTACGTTGGGCCAGCGCTCGGTGGAAAGGTCTGTCCGAGCGGGCGTAATCGGTCTCAGCGTAGTGCTGCTCTTTATGCTGGTTTATTATCGGCTCCCGGGGGCGCTGGCGGACATCGCGCTATTCATCTATGTGCTGGTCAACTTCGCGGTGTTCATGTTGCTTCCTGTCACGCTGACCTTGCCGGGCATCGCCGGGTTTATCCTGTCGGCGGGCATGGCGGTCGACGCGAATATCTTGATCTTTGAGCGTATGAAGGAAGAGATTCGCGTTGGGAGAAGCCTGACAAGGGCGGTGGAGATGGGCTTCCGCCGTGCCTGGCCCTCGATCCGGGACTCCCAGCTGTCAACGCTCATAGTCACCGCTATACTCTTTTTCTTTGGCACGAACTTCGGGGCCAGCATTGTCAAAGGATTTGCCATCACGCTGGCGCTTGGCGTCACGATCAACCTCTTCACTGCCGTCTTCGCCACGCGCACGTTCGTGCTCCACCTGGTAGACGCGGCCGGAGATTGGCTATCCACACGCAAGTGGATCTTGGGGGTGTAGGTATGTTCGATATTGTTGAGAAGCGGCGCTGGTATTTCATCTTCTCCGGGGTCATCGTTGCGCTGAGTCTGACAGCCATGACCCTTTCCTTCGTGCAATATGGCCAGCCCCTTCGAATCGGCATTGACTTCACCGGAGGAAGCATTTTCGTACTCAGTTTCGAGGGGCCTGTGTCCGAGGACCAGATGCGCGAGGTGTTCGCCGAGCGAGGTATGGAGAGCGCGATTGTCCAGCAGCTGGGCTCTCCGGAGGAGCACCGGTGGCAGGTGCGCACCAGGGAAGTGACGGCCGATGAGGTGGGGGACCTGCTGACGGTGCTCGAGGAGCGGGTGGGGAGCATCGATCGAGGGGCGTTGACGTTCGACACGGTGGAGCCAGCCGTCGGTGCTGAGGTGGCTCGGGCTGCTGGACTGGCGATCCTGGTGGCCTCTCTGGTCATCGTGATCTTCATGTGGTTTTCCTTCCGGCGGGTGCCGAAGGCGTTCCGCTACGGTGTCGTCACCGTGGCCGGCCTCGGCCACAACCTGTTGGTCTCGTTCGGCTTCTATGCGTTGATGGGTATGGTGGCCGGTTGGGAGGTGGACGCGCTCTTTCTCACCGCGGTTCTCACGGTGATCGGGTTCTCGGTAGAGGACAAGATCGTGGTCTTCGACCGTATACGTGAGAACATCCCCAAGTATCCCACGGAGTCGTATGAGACGATGGTGAACCGTTCGATCCTGGAGACGATACACAGATCGGTGGCGACGCAGTTGAACGTGATGTTCGTTATGATCGCGATCATCCTGTTCGGAGGTACGACGTTGAGGCCTTTCATCTCCGTGTTGCTGGTTGGCATGATCAGCGAGACGTACTCCGCTGTATTGTTGGCGGGTCCTTTGCTGGTGGTCTGGGATAAGGCCGCTCGACGACGGGCCGCAGTGCAGGCAGGGGTGGGCGCGTAGGTAAGACCCCGCACGGAGGGGTTCGGGTGCGTACCAGAGGTCTGGAGCCAGGGTGCAATGCCGTCAAGGGTAAGGCAATATGAGGGGCAGCCCCTCGACTCCGCGGGGGCTCGCCGCTGGCAGTCTAACCTGGGGTGCCCCCTTTTGTCTAGGGGCCGCCGCGCGCAGGTAGATTGGAGGGTGCAATGAAGGTCGTCACCGTGGACCAGATGGAGCGAATTGAGTCTGCCTCGGATGCCTCCGGGCATTCATACGCCGAGATGATGGAGCGGGCCGGGAGATCCGTCGCGCGGGCTGTTGGCGAGAAGATCAGCGTACGCGACAGCCGGGTGCTCATCCTGGTTGGCCCGGGGAACAACGGCGGCGACGGGCTCGTCGCAGCGCGCTACCTCAGCGAAGCTGGTGCGCGGGTGACGTGCTACCTGTACAAGGAGCGGAGCCCAGGAGAGGATGACAACTTCCGGCTGGTGCTGGAGGGGGACGCGAAGGCTGCTTTCGCTGAAGAGGATGAGGGGTTTCAGGCACTGCGGGGTCTGGTGGGCGAAACCGATGTGGTGATAGACGCGCTGCTAGGGACTGGGACCCGTTTGCCGCTGCGGGGCGGGCTGGCCGAGATGCTCGGTGTGGTGGGAGCGCTGGTAGACGAGTGCAGGCAGCCTAAGCCGGCCGAGCTGCAGCGCCTTACCCCTGGCCCCGTGGAGGATCGTGACGAACTGCTGGTCGTTGGGGTGGACGGCCCGACCGGGCTCGACTACGACAGCGGTGACCTGGACGGGCGCACGATTCATGCGGACCTCACAGTTACGTTTGCCTACCCCAAGATCGGGCACTTCCGCTTTCCCGGTGGGGGAGCGCTGGGAGAGCTGATTGTTGCGGACATCGGCATCGATCCGGCCTTGGCGGAGGAGGTGAGCCTTGAGGTGGTCACCCCCCGAATGGTGCAGGAATGGTTACCCCGCCGCGAACCTGATGCCCACAAGGGCACCTTTGGCAAAGCGATGATCGTGGCTGGCTCGGTCAACTACACCGGGGCTGCATACCTGGCCGGGGCCTCGGCCACCCGAGCGGGGGTCGGCCTGGTTACGCTGGGTCTGCCGGGCGTGATTCACAGCGCCGTTGCAGCCGGACTGGCGGAAGCGACCTACCTGCTGCTGCCTGACGCGATGGGAGTGATCGGTCCCGATGGTGCAGATGTGCTGCGCCAAGAGCTGGATGGGTATGATGCACTTCTGATTGGGCCTGGTCTGGGGCACGAAGAAGAGACGGCTGCCTTCTTTGAGAGGCTGCTGGGCAGTGGCGAGGAGCGGCGGTCTGTGGGGTTCCTGGGTGTCGAGGAGAGTGCGGCGCGGCGTCCCCATCTGCCGCCGGTAGTGGTGGACGCTGACGGTCTTAATGTGCTGTCGGAGACTAAGGACGGGCCAGGGATGCTGCCTCCCCAGAGCATTCTCACGCCCCATCCAGGCGAGATGGCGCGCCTGATGGGTGCTTCGGTGGCGGAGGTTCAGGAGGACCGCCTTGCCGCAGCTCGATCTCAGGCCTCTAAATGGGGACAGGTGGTGGTGCTAAAGGGAGCCCATACGGTCGTGGCCGGGCCGGATGGGCGGACCGTCATCCAACCCTTCGCTAATCCCGGACTAGCGACGGCCGGTAGCGGTGACGTGTTAGCCGGGACCATCGTGGCTCTGCGCGCACAGGGCCTCGGGGCCTTCGAGGCAGCCGCGGCGGGAGCGTATGTGCACGGACTGGCGGGCGAGCTGGCTCGTGAAGCGATCGGCGTGGCAGGGATGGTGGCCGGTGATGTGCTGAGGCACCTGCCGGACGCTCTCGAGCGCGTCGCAATCGCCTGAGGGGTTCGCTGTATCCGACAAAAGCGAACACCCCTTCACTCGAAGGGGCGTCGCGCTCTGGTCCACCGGACAGAAGAGGAACCGCGCGCTGCGGCGCGAAGGTTATCATCATGACCATGGGATGACGTGAGGCGCGTCCGCGGAACAGCGCCTCAGTGCTGGTCCAGACTTCTCCCCGGGACCCCCCTTCGCCGCTGAGCGCTTGTTGCCGAAGCTTGGCCCGGCTTTCCTTGTGGCTCTCGCTCTTCCGTCCTGGAATGGGACCGGCTAGAGGGCTTCTTCCTCTTCCTGGCCTACCGGTTCCTCTTCGAGCTCTTTGGCGGCTCTCTTCGTCTCTTCGACTGCTTTCGTCATCTGCTGCTGGGCTTCCTGGAGAACCTTCTGACTGCGGAGCTGCGCCTCCTCTGCCCGGCGCTTGATGTCCGCAGCAACGGCTTCGGCCTTGGCGCGAGCTTCTGCTATGCTCTCTTCTGCCTGCGTGCGAAGCTCAACGCTGCGCTCCCGGATCTGCTCGCGTGTCTCCTCCCCCGACTGAGGGGCCAGGAGCAGGGAGGCAGCAGCGCCAACCACCCCGCCCATCAAGAAGCCAGCGAAGAATGCACCGAACTCACTACCGTTGTTCTTAGCCATCGATTACCTCCTGTTCCTATCTGCTAATCTGCTAACCCCAAAAACGATTTGGCCAGCTATGTCTCGCCGTCGCCTCTACGCAGGTGAGTGATCTCCTTCAGGATGCGACGCGCGCCTGCTATACTGCTCGACCACTTCATCACCGGTGAGACGACGTTATGACTGACGAACTCGGTTGTGCCACGCACTGTCGTCACAGTCTCGTTTGCTGCTTTCAGCATCGGCTTGATCTCATCTCGGAGCAAGACAATCAGCGATTGCAGCTGCAGCATCAAGACAATGAGGAGCAACCCGATGATCAGGGTCTCGAAGGCCACGAAGATGATGGCTGCATCGCGCAGGAGCCCAACCACAACGCTACCAGGACTCGGGGCAGCGCCAGCTGTTGCCGCCTGGTATGCGCTGATTGAAAGGTAGACCATCAGCGCGATCAGACCTATCAGGAGCAGCGCGACGATGACCGCGGCGCCGATTAGCCAGCGATGGGCTTGCCTTTCTGCCGGCGACTGCGCCCTCTCGACCGGCTGCTCCGAGGAGGGCGGTTTGGATGTGGATGCAGTTTCTTCGTGTGTTTCGTTTTCCATATGCAATGAATTATAACACGGAATCTGGCGCTTCACAAATGCCGCCCGCCTTTTCTGGGCATACTAGCTCCACCGAACACGTTGCCCGGGCGTCCAACCGGCCCGGTGCGCGGCGACGGATCAGCCCACCCTTTCCCTTATCTACCTCCAGGCTCGATCAACAGAAACGGGCTCCCCTGACCGTCGAGTCCTGGGGCGCGATCGGTGCATTTCGGCGTGGGAAGGGGTACTGGACGTCTCGTTTCCATGTCCCATAGGGACAGCTGACGTGCGTCTACGTGCCGCCTCGCAGTCGGTGAAGAATGCCAGGCAGAACTTCCAGCAGACGAGCGACGTCGCTGTTGTCGTTGCGCTTTCCCAGTGTGAGACGGAGGCCCCCGGTGCTCCATTCGGGCGCGTAGCCCATCGCTTCGAGCACGAACGATGGTTCTACTTCCCCTTCGGCACAGGCTGCGCCCGAACTGGCGGCGATTCCCTCCATGTCGAGGGCCTGAACGATGGATTCGCCCTCGACGTCCCGGAAAGCAAAACTGGCGTGGTGGGGCAGGCGATGGGTCGGATGACCCGTGAGGCTGCTGTCCGGAATGGTTGTCAGAATGCCCTCGATGAGCGTGTCGCGCAAAGAGAGTAAGCGCATGCACTCCTCCGCCCGTTCCTCTTCGGCGAGCTGCAGGGCGGCAGCCAGGCCGACGGCGCCGGCTACGTTGACCGTGCCAGGGCGGCGGCCGCGCTCGTGATCGCCTCCGGTGATCACCGGCACGAGGGTGACGTCACGGCGGACGTAGAGGAGTCCCACTCCTTTGGGGCCGTAGAACTTGTGGCCCGAGAGGGCCATCAGATCTACGTTCATCTTGTCCAACTCGATGGCAAGTCTCCCGGGGACCTGTACAGCATCGGTGTGGAAGAGCACAGCTTGCTCGCGGCAGACACGCCCGATTTGAGCCATCCGTTGCACTGTGCCGACCTCATTGTTGCCCATTATCACGCTAACCAGGATGGTCTCCGGGCGGATGGCATCCTGGATGTCTTGGGGGTCCACGAGGCCGTATTGGTCCACAGGGACCTGGGACACCTCGAAGCCGAACAGGTCGCGCAGTTGACCCACCGTGTGACCCACGGCGTGATGCTCAACGGGAGTAGTGACGATATGGTTGCCGCTGCCAGCCTTACGGGCCGCCCAGGCTACACCCCGCAGTGCCAGATTGTCGGCCTCAGTGCCCGAGCCCGTGAACACGATCTCGGAAAGCCGGCAGCCAACCAGGTCGGCGATGCTCTGACGGGCTCGCTCAAGGGCGCTGGCCCCCTCCCGTCCGAAGGCGTGGGAGGACTCGCTGTTACCAAAGATGTCGTTCCAGTAGGGGGCCATTGCCTGCACCACCCGGGGGTCGACCGGCGTCGTTGCCGAATGATCCAGGTAGATGCGATCGTCAGACATGGTCATGGGTATCCTCCAGAGTCCTGTGCATTCTAGCACGCGGCAAGCCCCGCGTCAAACTGAACCGCGCATTGACTTCTGGACCTGTTTCGTTATACTTACACTGTGATGAAGGGCTGACGCTGAGTCCGCTTTGGGCCGGCACGACGCTCGCCGGCAGCACGCCAGGAGGTTAGCTTCATGGCCAGATCAAGTCTGATCAGGGTCTCTCTGTGCTTCTTGCTTGCCGCTCCCGCAGTGCTGGCGAGCTGTGCTCGGGAACCGCATGCCGAGCCGACGCCGCGGGCGACGCCAACTGATGTGCCTGGCGACGCCTCTCCGACGCCAACGGAGACGTCGCAGGGGACTGGTGTCAGCGACCCCGGGACACCGACCCCGGTCTCCGCCGCACCGACGCCATCGGGAGATGCAGAACTCGTCTTTGCCTCATTCGACAAACCTGCTGTGAATGCTGAGGCTGTGATTCACCACGAGGAGATTGCGCCGGACCTGAGTAACGTCAAGAATCCGTTCCTACTCTCGCAGAGCCAGCTGGATCGTCTTGCCTCGGACGGCCTCGTGGTAAGCCCAGGGCAGGAGAAGGAGTTCTTCACCCTCTACGAGCAGGCGCGCTATGAGAACGTGCCGGCACTCGTCACCAGCGACTCACTGCTGCACGTCTACCATCTGTTGTTCAGCAAGGTGTTACGTACCGCAGAGGAGGAGTACTTCATCCCGTTGGTGCGCGACTTGAACAGCGCCATGCTGAGCCGGACCGGCGAGCTTCACCGGGATTTAAAGGGGACCAGTTGGGAGGATGCTGCTCGCCGCGCAGTTGCTTTCATCGGTGTGGCCAGCAAGCTACTGGATGACGATGTCCGGGTGCCCGCCTATGTCGAAGACGTGGTCGAGGAGGAGCTGGCTCTGATTGAGGAGGCTTCCAGGACAGCGCCTTCCCCCGTCTTCCCCACGCTGGAGCACGGCGAGGACTATACCCAATACACGCCTCGCGGTCATTACACCAAGAGCGATGCGTTGAAGGCTTACTTCCGGGCGATGATGTGGTATGGGAGGATGACATTCCGCCTGAAGACGAGCAACCCTGAGGCGGGGCGCGCTGAGACTCGCTCGGCGTTGCTCCTGGTATACGCTCTGCGCACGAGCGTGGTCAACGAGCGTTCTGCTCTCGAGGTCTGGGCAGATGTCTACAGCCCGACGGTCTTTTTCGTCGGCCGCAGCGACGATCTAACTGTGCTCCAGTATGGCGAGGTGTTGGATCAGGTCTACGGTCAGCATGTCACCCCTGAAGAGCTGACCGATGAAGCCCTGTTGGATCGGTTCATCATAGAAACTAACAAGCTGCCGTCACCGCGTATTCTGGGCATGGTCATCTCTGACCTGGAGGACGAGGAGGAGGAAACAAAGGGGCTGCGATTCATGGGACAGCGCTTTGTCCCCGACGCGTATATTTTCCGGCAGTTGATCTACCGAAATGTGGGCCAAGCCCAGCCTCCGAAGCGGCGCGGCTTGCCAAACGGTCTCGATGTCCTGGGGGCTATGGGCTCTGAGCGGGCCTACGAACTTCTGGAAGAGCTGGGCGAGACTACCTATGAGAACTACCCAAGACAGATGGCAGAAGTTCGTGAGTGGCTGTCAGGCCTGGATGTGGCCGATTGGACAGAGACGCTCTACAACTCGTGGCTCTACTGCTTTCACCCTCTGCTGGACGAGCCCGGTCAGGGCTATCCTGAATTCATGCGGTCGACTGCATGGTTGGACAAGCAGCTGAATACGGCACTGGGAAGCTGGGCTGAGTTGAAGCACGACACCATTCTCTATGCTAAGCAGGTCTACGCCGAGCTCGGTGGGGGGCCTCCACCTCCTCCGGCGGTGCCTCCCAGAGGCTATGTCGAACCCGTACCCGAGTTCTACGCACGGTTGGCCGCGCTGACAGCGATGACACGAGACGGTCTTGGCAAACGGGGTTTGCTGGCCCAGCAGGACGACGAGAGCCTGCGGAGACTGGGCGAACTGGCGAGTTCTCTTCAGGTCATCGCCGAGAAGGAGCTGCATGGTGAGCCGCTGAGCGAGAAGGAGCACGAGCTCATTCGCTTTTACGGGGGGGAGCTCGAGCATCTTACGATGGCGGCCGCCGATACTCCAGAAGATGACCACGGCCCTGGAGGCCAAGCCATGCCCGACGAGGAGCCACAAGCGGCGGTGATCGCCGATGTGGCGACGGATCCAGATCCCGAGGGGGACGGTACGGGGGAGGCCGTTGTGCTGGAGGTTGGTGTGGGGCGCATCGACCAACTCTATGCGGTGGTGCCCCTGATCGAGGAGGACGGATCGACCACGCTCCAGGTGGCCAAGGGGGGTGTCTTCTCCTATTATGAGTTCGCCTGGCCGGCCGAGGATCGGCTCACAGACGAGGCGTGGCGGGAGATGCTGGACACGGGCGAAGCGCCGCCCCGGCCGGAGTGGGTGGCGAGCTTCTTCACGGAGGAGGGCGAGCACGAGGCCTTGAGACGGAGCCTGGTGAGATTCCGAAAATCTGTCGTGAGCGCGTTCTGGTATCTGGATCCCCGCGAACTGCTGTGTGGGGGACAACTGCGGGAGCGGTTGACGTCCGAGATCGAGGCGCTGCGTGCAGATAACCGCTATCAGGGGCGGGAGTTGATGAGCATTGACTTTCGTTCCTTCGATCGCCAGTCTGAGGATCTGGCTGTGGTCACAGTGCGCGAGACGTGGCAAGACGCTCTGTACCAGTTCCAGGGCCGTGAGCCAGACTACGGCCAGGACCCGATGTCTGTTCGCGGTCCGTACACGGTGAATGTCACCTACACGCTCGAGCAAACGGAACAGGGCCGCTGGTTGGTGACCCGCGCCGTGTACTCTGAACAGCCGCCGGAGTGGCAGTGACGTGCGGTGCGGGAGAGGCCGGGAGGCGGTGGATGAAAGGAGACAGTGCTCCGGCCGCCTGTCACAGTCGCCGGTCGTTCCTTCCCGAACTGTCGTGTTGGTCCTCTTCGTTCCCCTTGTCCTGCTGATTGCTGCGACCCTATGGGCCCGGGCGGCGGGGGAGGCAACCCACGATCTGTCGCTCTATCCGTGGGTGTACCTGCGTGATGACCAGCCGCTCGGCCCAGGAGAGGATGTGGCGGAGATTATCGCGGTCGGTGACGTCATGGTGGGACGGGGTGTGACTGGTGAGCCTTTCGATGAGGTGCGGTCCTGGCTTCATGCTGCCGATCTAGTAGTGGGCAACCTGGAGTCTGTCCTTGCAGAGAATCGAGCCGCTCGAGGTCACGGCCCTGGGAACGCAGCCGCCGAGTTCGTACTTCACGCGCCAGCCTCGGCCGTGGTAGGACTAAAGGAAGCAGGCTTCCGTATATTGGGGTTGGCGAACAACCACGCCCTTGACCTGGGGGCTGAGGGATTGGAGGAGACGGCATCGCACCTGGAGGCGGTCGGGATAGCGGCCGTTGGGGCCGGATTGACCCAGGAAGACGCGCTACGACCTGTGTTTCGAGACGTCAAAGGGGTGAGGCTGGCATTTCTAGCCCTCAGCGCTGTCCCGGACGCGCGGGTAGATAGGCAGGACGTGGGCTGGGTCCCGGCCAAGTGGAATCAGGGCCGCGCGACGGCAGCCGTCGCGACGGCCAAGAATCGCGCCCACGCAGTTCTGGTCTCCATGCACTGGGGCTACGAGTACCAGACTATCGTGGACCCGGCTCAACGCGACGCCGCCGGAGCTCTGTTGGAGGCGGGAGCGGACTTGGTCATCGGCCATCACCCCCACGTGGTGCAGGCGTTGGAGGTTCAGGGAGGACAGGTGGTGGCCTACAGCCTGGGGAATTTCGTCTTCGATCAGGAGCAAGGAGAGACAAAGCACGGACTTGTCATTCGCGCCCTCTTTGACGATGAGGGCCTCCGGGCCTTGCAGGCTCTTCCGGTCTGGGCGGGACGGCGTCCGCGGCTTATGGAGCCCGAAGACGCGGCCTCTCTTCTGGTGCGCGTGGTGCCATCGCCGCGCCGGATCTATTTCGCTTGCGAGGAGGGGACGTGTCGGCAGCGCGAGGTGCTGCGGCCGAGTGCTGAGAGGGCGAGATCCGGGCTGTTCTGGGGTGGAGAGATCGACCTCACCGGTGACGGGCATCCTGAGCACGTGCGAAGAGTCGGCGAACAGGCTGTCATCTATGAAGACGGCGCCGAGGTGTGGCGGAGTCCGTCGCACTGGCGCGTGGTCGACGTAGCGCTCGGCGATCCCAACGACGACGGTCGCGGCGAATTGTTGCTAGCTCTGTGGAAGCGTGGATTGGACGGCCTCGAGCCCCCGGATGGGGAGAAGGAGAAGGCGCTGCGGAGCCGCCCGTTCATCGTGGGGTATCGGGGCGGGGTATATCGTACGCTGTGGGGTGGTTCTGCGGTTGCGCACCCCATCCGTGAGGTAGAGCTCGACGACGTCGACGGGGATCAAGCCGAGGAGTTGATTGTCCTGGAGGGGGAGCGTAGTCGGCAGCGAACAGTGTCTGTCTGGCGCTGGCACGGATGGGGCTTTAGCCTGATGTGGCGCAGCTCCCCGGGGTCGTACCGGGATCTGGTGGTGGGCGAAGACGAATCCATCAGTGTTGCTTTCGAGTGAGTGCCCGTACCCACGGGGGATCTCACGTATCGGGCTGCTCGGCACCCAAGGTGGTAGACCTGTTCGGGAGATGATGTCCTGATGACCAATCCTGTTGATCTGCGCTCCAAGTTCGTGGGGGGTATGCTCGGGACCGCGTTGGGCGATGCCATTGGCGAGCTGGCATTTCAGTATCCGAGGAAGGTGGCGTTACTCTCGAAGGTGGATAGCGTACGCTCTCTAGTGTACACCGATGACACGGCCATGGCCATTGCCCTGGCGGAATCGATCGCGGAGGTCGGCGGCGTGGATCAGGAGCACCTGGGCGACACGTTCCGGGCCAGCTACAGACGTGAGCCGTGGCGAGGCTATGCTTCTGGCCCACCCACTGTGTTCTTGAAGGTAGAGCGACGGGGAATGACCTATCGGGCGGCAGCGGGGACACTGTACGGCGGCGAAGGCTCCTTCGGCAATGGGGCCGCTATGCGTATTGCGCCCCTCGGCCTGTTCTTTCACGACGCACCGGGCCTTTACGAGAAGGCGCGGCTGTCGGCGACGGTGACTCACACTCATCCCATTGGAGTCGACGGGGCTGCCGTCCAGGCCCGGGCCGTGGCTGCGGCGACGGTGCTCGAGCCGCAGGACCCTCTATCGATCGATGACTTTGTGGGTGAGTTGTTGGATGCAGCCCGTACGCCCGAGATGAAGGGTAAGCTGGAACGCGTCCGGAGCTTGGTGCGTGAAGGCGCTTCTCCTGAGAGGGCAGCAAGCGTGCTCGGGCAGGGTGTGGCAGTCCATCATTCGCTTCCATTCGCCCTCTACTGTTTTGTGAGCCATCCCAGTTCCTTCGAGGACTGTCTCTTCTGTGCTGCTTTGAACGGCGGAGACCGCGACACGTTAGGCGCGATGACGTGTGCTGTTTCCGGTGCTTATCTCGGCGTGGAAGCCATCCCGGTTGGATGGAGAGAGAGCTTGGAGAATCGGGGGCGTATCGAGAAGCTGGCGGTGGAACTCGCGAGGATGGCTGGAGAATCACAGGGAGACTCCTCCGATGGCTCTGCGTCCGCATGTGGTTTCGACGACGGGTTGACTGAATGAAGGTTGATCTGCATGTGCACACGCGGGAACGCTCCCCGTGTGCTCGGTCGTCTGCGGATCAGATGGTTAGGGCTGCCGTCGACGCCGGACTCGACGGTCTGGTCATCACTGACCATGATCGTCTGGTGACCCCGGAGGAACTGACATTCCTCAACAGGAAATACATGCCCTTCCGCGTATTCGGTGGCGTTGAGGTCACGACTCACGGAGAGCACGTGTTGGTCCTGGGCGTGTGGGATGATGCGCTTGAGCACGGTTGGTGGACCTATCCGGATCTGCACGCGTTCGTCCAGGCGCGGCACGGCTTCCTGGTGGTCGCACATCCGTTCCGCTTCAACCGTGAGCAGCTGGAGCTGGACACGGAGCGCTTCCCTCCACATGCCCTGGAGGGGTACTCACACAACACGCCCGAGCGGGTGCGCTCTCGTATTCTGGAGCTCGCGGCGCGGCTGGACGTGCCGGTGCTCTCCAACTCCGACGCGCACCACAGCAGCAGTATCGGTGCTCACTACAATGCATTGGACCAGGAGCCTCGGAATGTGGAGACACTGATCCGCCTTCTTGAGAAGGAGGCCTTCGAGCCTGTGGCGCCGCACGGGCGGACGTCTGCGGGAGAGTGGCTGCCGGGGACTTCGTGAAAGCGGTGGAGCCGCGTCTGTTGCTGGCGGAGCGCTGGACGTCGCGAGGGAGTGCGTTCGATCCAGAAGAAGCAAGGGGGCATCTGAAGGGCGCTGACATATCTGGAGCTGTGTCGAGGCCTGTCGGGGGTCTGTGTTCGGAGCGCCTAGCGGTTGTGGTGAAGCATAGAAGATGCGGCTAGACCACACACGCAGGGACCTGCTGACGTGGCAAGAGACTGAAGGGGACGGAGAAGCACGCAGTCAGAACCGGGGCGAAAGAAGTTATTACTATGCAGGGGGTTAGAGAGCACGGAGCACGGCCCTTCCGGGTTGCTGTCATCCACGGGGGTCCTGGGGCTGGCGGAGAGATGTCCCCGGTCGCGCGGGAACTCGCGTCAGATTGCGGGATCTTGGAGCCAATCCAGAGCGCCATGTCGCTCGGTGGTCAGGTCGAGGAGCTTAGAGCCGTCGTGGAGACCCACGGAGACCCGCCCATAGTGCTCATCGGGTTTTCCTGGGGTGCATGGTTGGCTTTCATTGTGACTGCACGCTATCCCGCGCTTGTGGATAAGCTGATCCTTGTTGGGAGTGCGCCTTTCGAGGAAGCGTACGTGGCAGAGCTCCACCGGGCCAGGCTGGAGCGCCTGAATCCGGAGGAGAGAGCTGAATTCAAGGCTATCAGCGAGGCCCTGACCGGTGATGCGACGGGGGAAAGAGACAGCCTACTGGCGCGACTCGGGGAGCTGGCTGGGAAGTGCGACGCGTACGATCCAATTGTGCCCGCGGCCGATGGGTGGGGCGGTGTCAAGGTGCGCTATGAGGTTTTTCGAGCTGTCTGGAGCGAAGCGGAGCAGATGAGGAGGAACGGCGAGCTCCTCCAGCTGGGAAGGCATATTGCATGTCGCGTTCTTGCGATCCACGGAGCGTATGATCCCCATCCCGCTGAGGGAGTGCGCGAACCCCTGTCCGCCGTTTTGGACGAGTTTCGGTTCATCCTGCTGGAGAAATGCGGGCATAGGCCGTGGATCGAACGGGAGGCGCGTCACACGTTTTACCGCATCCTGAGGGCCGAAGTATCTCACGATCGTTCTGCCGCCACAGCGACCTGATGGGTGCCTGGAGGATGGTGGGCTATGAGAGGAATCGCGGGCTTCCGGAGCCTGGTCGCGCAGTCGATTGAGGGACGCGGCTGCTCCTGTCTGAGACAGGGGGCGCACGCCGTTCTTTCGAACAGACGGCTCATTGGAGGAGATGCATCTATGTCAGGCCGATTGCGTTTCGCCAAGTTGCTGCTGCTCATCCTGAGCCTTGCGAGCTGCGTATCAGAGTCGCCTTCTGCACCGGCGACGCCCACGGACCGGCCGTTGCCGGTGGCCGCCACTGAATCGCCAACAGAGCCGCCCACCGCGACGGTCACGCCGGTGGTGCCCACCCGGACAGCCACTACGACAGCGCAGCCTGCAACGGCGGTGGAGGAGGGGTGCGAGATCGCAGCCGACGGTGACGTCACCGTGTACAATCGACCCAGCGCGGACGCGCTGGTGTTCGGCACGATGGAAGCAGGTAGCAGCGTGCCCGCCGAGGGGAGGACGCGCGAAGGCTGGCTGGGGTTCGAACCGGGGGTGGCGCAGGCAGCCAATGTCGGCGTCTTTCGGCTACGCTGGGTAAAGAGAGATGAGGGGGTACGCCTCGTGGGTGCTTGTGAGGATCTCCCCACGCTGGACGGTCCTCCGGCCGGCATCTGCTTCACCATGCCGATGACGGAGACGAGGGTCCACGCAGACGCCGACGAGAACTCGGCGGTGATTGCCTCGATGGACTGGGGAGAATACGCCTCAGTGGTCGCTCGGGCTGAGGGCTGGGCCAGAGTCGATCTGAGCGTCGGTAACACGGGTCGGGAGGAAAGCGGCTGGGTGAGAGAGGATACGCTCAATCTCAATGGTCCCTGCGAGAACCTGCCTGTGGTCGAGCCATAGACCTGCGGCGCTTCCTCGCCATGGTTCTCTCCAGTCCCCGCAGGCTGAGCCCGCGGCCGATGTCTGATCGCCGCCTCCTGGGCTTCGCGGCTGTGGCGCTGATGTTGCTGGGGCTGGCGTTCATCCTCCGCCCTTCTGGCAATGAGTACGTGTGGATTCTGGGCCAAGCGGAGACTTATGCGGAGGCGCTGGAACGCACCGCCGCCGTAGCGGCGTATCAAGAAGCCCTGGATGTTCGCCCAGACTCTCCGCTGCCGTATCTGTCGCTCGCCCGGCTGTATATTGGCTGGCGTCGTACTGACGATGCTCTGGACGCCCTCGAGGAAGCTGAACGGCTAGATGCCGGCGCAATTGAGGTCGGGCGACTTCGCGTAGCCCTCCACGAGGCGGCCGCCGAGGCGAGCGCTCCAGCGAGACCTACTCATTGGACGGCTGTCGTGGAGCATGCCGGGGAGCTTCTTGCGCTCGACCCTGCCGATCGGGATGTGCGCCACATCCGGGCGCGAGCCTTCCTCGGGCTGCGCGAGTGGGAAGCGGCGTGCTCCATCTACCGCGAACTCCTTCGATCGGACCCTGAGGACAAGCGCGCTCGTGAGACACTGGGGATCCTACTTCTGGGCGACGATCCGGAGGCATTGGAGCACTTGTATGCGGCTGGGACAGATCTGTCGCGACGAGTTCTTGGCGCGCTTGCCGAGGCAGGGACGGGGCAGGATCCTGCTTACAGGGCTACCCGGGTCGGGCGTATCCTAATCGAGAGGCACGAATGGGCCCTGGCCGCGCGACAGCTTGAGCTTGCGGTCTCTGATAGCCGGATGTACCCGGATGCTCAGGCTTACCTGGGTCACGCCCTTGATCAGATGGGCTACCCGCAGGATGCCAGGTCCTACCTGCTGAAGGCGGTTGCCGGCGCACCCAGCTCGCCGGTGGCGCACACGTTGCTTGGTCTGCATTACAGTCGGTCGGGCGACAACCCCACTGCCCGGGCTCATTTCGAGACTGCCTACGATCTGGACCCGGAAAACCCGGCCACCTGTGTGGAGATCGGTCAGAGCTGGGCCAACGAAGGGCGTTACGTGGCAGCGGAGATCTGGCTTCGCGAGGCAGTCTCGCTCAGGCCGGACGATCCCCGGCTGTGGGAGATTCTCACCCGTTTCTATCTGGATCACAACATCACGTCGGATGACCGAGCCGTCAGGGCTGCTGAAGAGCTCCTGCGGCTCGTCCCGCAGGAAGCAGGTGCTCACGATCTGCGTGGGTGGGCCGCGCTTCAGGTTGGTGACTACGACACCGCGGCCGACTATCTCCGGCGCGCGATCGAACTCGATGCCGGGCTTGCCTCTGCGTACTATCACGTGGGCTTGCTGGAGAGGGGTCGCGGCCATCCGGAGTTGGCGCAGGAAGCTTTCACCCGTGCCATAGATCTGGACACCACGGGGAGGTTCACGTCGCTGGTCACGCGAGCGACGAGAGGGGACGCCGGCGATGGAGACCGATGAGCCGGGGTCTTGTGGCCCGACCTTGGCTGTGATAGAATTGCCCTCATTGAGACCGTCGGCGGTCTGGGTCGAGCGGCTTGAGGATGATTGTGGCTAACAGGGTGTTAGTGATTGAGGACGATCCGAAATCCGCGCGGCTTCTGGAACTGATATTGAGCTCGCAAGGGTATGCCACCTCAGTTGCCAGGAGCGGGGGTGAGGGGCTGGCGCTGCTCCGGAGCCACCGCTTCGACGCGCTGGTGCTTGATCTGATGCTACCGGGGACGGACGGGATCGAGGTCTTACGGCAGATTCGAGACGACCCCCATCTGGCCGACCTGCCGGTCGTCATCAGCTCAGCGCGAGCTCAGCCGGATGTCCAGGACGAGGCGGCAGCTCTCGGCGCCGGTGCGTACTTGACGAAACCGTATCGCAAGGATGAACTGTTGGACGTGGTGAGATCGTTGATCCGCGATGCGGCGTAGATGCTGTCCTCGCTCAGGGGCCGAGCACGGCCGTTCCCCGCAGCGACGCGAGATCCTGGTGTCCGTGCCGCGTCATGTAGCTCTTGAGTTCCTCGCAGACCTTGTGGAATACCTCCATCCCACGAGAGCGGATCGCTGAACCGATACCAACGGCAGTTGCACCAACGAGGAGCATCTCCACCACGTCGCGCCCGGTGGTCACGCCTCCGGTTGCCACCACCGGCACGTCGACCGCTCTGCAGATATCGTGCACACAGCGTACAGCGATGGGCCGAATGGGGGGGCCGCTTACGCCTCCGGTCCCGTGCGCGAGCACTGACCGACGGGTCTCGACGTTCAAGATCAATCCTGGACCGAGGCTGTTGATGGCGGTTATGCCATCGGCTCCCGCTTCGACGACGGCCTCTGCAACTTCCGAGATGTTCGTCACGTTGGGCGACAACTTCACGAGCACCGGCGTATCTGTGTGCTGTTTCACGCGCCGAGTGACCTGGGCGGAGACGTAAGGGTCGGCGGCGAACATCTGCTGGTAGCGATTATCGAGGTTGGGGCACGATACATTCACTTCGAGCAGGTCAGGATCGGCCTCAGAGATGAAACGGGTGACGGTGCCGAATTCGTAGATCGTGTCGGCGAAGATGCTGGCGATGACCGGCACGCCCGCTGGGGCAAGCTGCTCCCTGGCTGCCTGGATCTCTTCGACCATGACTTCCACACCGGGGTTGGAGAGTCCCACGGCATTGATGAGACCCGGCCCCCAGTCGAGGATGGTGGGATTCGGATAGCCCGAGCGCGGTCTGAGGCTACAGGATTTGGTGGTGACGGCGCCCGCCCCGCATCTCGCTACGCGAGCCAGAATGCTGTGACTCAGCCCCAGAATGCCCGACGACAGGATCGTCGGATTGGGGAGCTTGCATCCGCAAAGATCAACGGAGATATCGATCTCGGTCACCGTTCCGCTGCCCGAGTCTCTTCCAGATAGGACAGGATCTCAGCGTGTTGCACCGTCGTGATGCGCCCACTGTTCGCCAACGCTTCCAGAACCTGGCTGAGCCGGAGGAGTGCATGAAGGCGGTAGCCTTGCTCAGCGAGGTCTTGTGCGCCGCCTTGCTCACGATCGATCAGAACGAGAACGTCTCGTACGACCAAGTTAGCCGCCCGCAGAGTTTCGATGGCCTCCAGCTTGCTTCCGCCACGGGTAATCAGATCGTCGACCAGAAGGGCGGTCTCGCCCATCTCGTAGGTGCCTTCGATGGCGCGGCGCGTACCGTGTTGCTTGACCTCACGGCGCGGGTAGATCATCGGACGTTTCATCTGCAGTGACATGGCGACGCCGATGGGCAGGGCGGCGTAGGGGATGGCGGCGATGCGATCGAATGTCAGGCTCCCGGCTACTTCGGCCAGGTGGCTCGCCACCTGCCTGAGCAGTTCTGGATAGCTGACCAGGAGCCTGAGATCGATGTAAACGGGGGAGCTCAGACCTGACTTGAGCTGAAACGACCCGAATTTCACGCAGCCGTGGTCGTAGAGTGCGTCCGCGAGCTGTTTGACGCGTGTTTTCACCGGTGGGCCTCCCGCTGCTGGTTGATCCGGTCGCGCAGCTCCAACGCGGCTGTTCGGGCCGCATTGCCGAAATCCGCACCTGGGGAGGCGTAGAGGATGCCGCGTGACGAGTTGATCACGGGGCCGGTGCCGTCCGCCGCGGCCCCGTGCGCCACCGCCTTGCCCAGATCGCCCCCCTGAGCGCCTATACCAGGGATGAGAAACGGCAGGTCTGGCGCTATCGCGCGCAGGATGCTCAGCTCGTCCGGGTACGTGGCTCCAACCACCAGCCCGCAAGTGCCAGGAAGTTCTTCCTCCCATTGAGCCGCTAATCGGGCCACATGCTGGTATAGCGGCTTCCCTTCTGCCTCCAAATCCTGGATATCAGGAGCAGATGGGTTCGACGTGCGAGCCAGCAGGAACACGCCCTTGTCCTCTGTGTCCAGGAAAGGGCGGATAGCGTCCAGGCCAAGATAAGGATTGGCAGTGACGGCGTCAACGCCCAGAGTCGCGAAGACGCCTCGTGCGTACGCCCTAGCTGTGTGTCCCACGTCGTTGAGCTTCCCATCGAGGATGATTGGAAGGTAGTCCGGTATCTCTTCGATAAGCTGCTGCAGCGCTCTCACGCCGGTCGGACCCTCCGCCAGCCAGAACGCGAGATTCGGCTTGTAGGCGCAGGCGGCCTCGGCGGTGTTCTCGACGATGGTGCGGCCAAAGGTGAGGAGTGGATTCTCGGACGAGAGTACGGTCTCAGGCAAGCGGCCCATTACGGGATCGAGCCCAACGCAGAGCCACGACCTGTTCCTGCCCTGGGCTGCGAGGAGCTTCTCTCTGAAGGTCATTGTGCGCGGCCTCCTTCTTTCTTTGGAGATTCCTTTCGACGTGCGGCACCATCTATTCTACAGCAAGTCTACCACAAGTGCCAAGTCCTGCCACCGTTGGAGACGCAGCCGGGCTTCCGTGTTCACACAACAGACGACCGCGTCCTCGAAGAACGCGGTCGCGCGCGAGCTCTCGCGGGGGGCGATTCAGCGTTCCGAATAGAAGCCAATCCCGACCGTGCCCGGACCGACGTGGGCGCCGATTACGGGGCTCACGGTGGTCTGGTACACGGGGGAGACGTCGAAGCGTCTCTTGACCCTCTCCGCCACCATATCGCTCTCTTCCCGGTTATCCACGTCCAGCACGGCCGCTTCGACCATTGGCCTGCCGTCGAGCAGTTCCTCGGCAGTATCCAGCATCTCTGCAATTACGCGCCGCTTGGTGCGGACCTGACCCAGTGCCTCGACGACTCCGTCGTTCAGACGAAGCAGCGGCTTGACATTCAGCATAGTCCCCAGAAACCGTTTTGCTCCCCCGATCCGGCCGCCCTTATGGAGATACTCCAGTGTGTCCACAGCGAAGAGGATGTTCATTCGCTCACGAACCGAGGTTGCTGCCGCGACGACGCTTGTTTGCGAGCCCCCTGCTGCAGCCACCCTGGCCGCTGCTAGGGCGATGAACCCGAGTCCCATGGACGCCGAAAATGAGTCGATGACAGTGATGTTCAATTCGGGCACTTGGGCTACGGCTGCCTCGGCGGAGGCGACGGTGCCGCTGATCTTGCTCGAGATGTAGGCGCCGACGATTGTATCCGTCCCTCTCTCCTCCGCCATGCGCCGGTAGAAGTCCGCGAACTCACCCACAGAGGGTTGAGACGTGCTGGGGATGGTATCGCGCTCTCGAAGAAGGCGATAGAACGCATCAGGGGCGATATCCACGCCGTCGCGATAGCGCTCGTCATCCCAGATGAGCCACAGAGGGATGACGGGTATGGTCAGGCCGTTCAGTGCCTCGTCGGGGATGTAGGCGGTGCTGTCGGTTACGACAATGACCTTCTGTTTGGCCATACCTGCCTCCTCAATCTCAACCTCAATCTCAATCTGTGAGATACCATCATCTAGAACACCCCAGGCAAGGAAGGGTTGCGTTTCTTCGCAGCCCTCTCTGAACCTGGTGTGTCGGTTTTAAGGCGAGAGGTTAGGGCCCGTTTGCGGGTCCACCGGGGAGGAGGAAGTTGATTGTGATGGCCACGATGCCTGCAACGACGGTGCGCAGACCGTAGCCGATGAGATTGCGCTCCGATATGTGTCCTAGGAACATCCCCAGCCCGAACAAACTGATGAGGGCAATGACCAGAGCGAGCCCGTAGCTCAAGAGGATGTTGCTGATCAGTGGTGCGAAGAAGAAAGGAAGGAGCACAACGAGCGATGAGACGAGGGGCGAAAGCCCGTCCACCAACGAAACGATAGCCACCGCCACGCTGGCGGCTCGGCTGAACTTCGTATTCTGCAAGTTGATGAGCGACACCCTCTCCAGCTGGGCGAGCTCACGACCTCGCTCGGCCGATTCGGCGAGGTAGGCTCCCCAGAGCCCCGAAATGCCTATGGAGATGGAGGCAGCAACGCCGATACGGATCACCGTCGTGGAGTCGCGAATCCCGCCCAGGTAGTTGCCCGTCACCACGCCGACCATAGTGAGCACCCCATCGAAGGAGTTGTTTGCCAGGGCGCGGCGCGCGATTGCCCAGAAACCGGTGATGTCCTCGTACTCGCGCACGGCGGCAACATGATCGGCTAACTGCTCACGCATCGAATCGAGCGCTTCCATAGCTATGCCATCTAGTCCTGTGGCGTGATCACGTCCTCAATGAGCACCTTCCCGGCCGCTACCTCGTCGATGGAGTGGACGGCGCCCCCATTCTGCTCAATGAGCTCGATGATCTGCTGATAGGGTATGCTGTGGCCCTCAATCGTTACTTTGGCGTTCTCCACGCGTCGGTCGATCTCGTAGATCGAGATGTTGACCCCGTCCACGCCCTCGAAATCGGCGAGCACCTGCACGAGCTGGACAATGCTGGGCTCCAGCGGCTTCAACACGTCGATTACGAGGCGTCGTAGGTTTCCCATGTCTTTACTCCTCTGCTGTATGATCTGGCGTGCAAATAGACGACAAGCGGTGTGGGCTGCAAGGCGGGTCTTCGGACGCAGCCGAGCCGGGGCCATTGTTGGGCCGTAACAGCACTCTGAATCTCGGTTGAGCTGACGTGATCCTCCTCAGGGGCCGGGACGAGGTTGATCACCTGTTTCACAGCGGGCATCACAGAATCGGAGAAGCGGCCGCGGGACAGTGCGTCGGGCGCCTGAACAAAGCAGCCACGCAGTGAGCCCCTTCGAAGGACGACGATCCGACCCCACGCTGCTCAATGAAGCCGCCTATGTCCCCTTCGTTACAGGCGATGTGCTCGGCCAGGTCCGGGCATTCCAGATTCTCCCGGCCCACCTCCTCCATCTCGAGTGGAGCTTCGCAGGACACGAGGCGACCGGTGGGGCGAACAGCGTACGCGAAGCCAAACGTGAGGCCCTGGCTACCAGCATCCGCCTCGACGGCGCGGTGTCCGTGAGCGATGTTGAGCTTGCTCAGGACGTACCCAGGGCACTCGGGAAAACGTTCTGGGTCCTCCGCTTCAGATTTCGGACGATTGGATCGGTGGAGGGGCGCAGCAGGACTCAGGGGGTCTCCGAGATGGGTGCTGATCTGAGTGGCCCGCGGCAACCGAGTCAGGGCTTCGTGGGCAATGGTGCCGCGACGCGCCTGGAACGCCGCTCCCGGCTCCACGCGTGTGACAGATGTCTTCTGTTCTCGCCCCAGGGATAAAGCTGGGGCGCCAGTCCGGGCTGTCGGCGTCTCTTGCTCTGTACTCAACGGTTTCCTGCGTGCGCGGTACGTCAGCCCACCGCGGGGGCACATTCAGGAACTGCGTAGGCTCTAATGCATCTGGGTTGTCTCACGAGTGCTGAGGAACGCCAGGCGTGATTACCCGGGAGCAGACTGGCGTCCCAGATCCCCTCGCCCGCGCGATCTCCATACACACCGCACCGGATTATACATCAGGTGAACGCAAATGCAACCCGGCGAAAATCCCGCGTGGCGGGCCGAATGCCCGATTCAACTGAGCGACTGACGTCATCGATTGTGGAGGACCGAGATGCTTGCCGGGCAGGGGCTATCGT
>CAYVCX010000014.1:40427-45029 GCA_964450435.1 uncultured Anaerolineales bacterium | reverse complement strand
GGGCGCGCGAGCCCACCGTGGGTGGTCGACGCTCGGTTGTCCGACGGCAGCCTCTGTCGCCTATCACCGCGGCTCGCTGTTTGCGCTGCTCCGCGCGACGAGTATAATACTGGCAGCGTGAATACTCACGATCTGAATAGGAGTGGTGAGCGATGAGGTCTCAATCGTCCTTCCCGATGGAGCAGGCGATTCTGGGGTTCCTGATGCAGGGCGCTGCCCACGGCTACGCTCTGCACCAACGCGCCGAGGAGGAGCTGGGCCGGATATGGTACATGGGGATGAGCAATGTCTATGGGACCCTCAAGGGTCTGGAGGAGGCCGGTCAAGTCGAATCGACTCTGGATGAGGATAGCTACCCGCCGCGCAAGATCTATGCTATCAGGCCGGCCGGACGCGACAGCTTCCTGGCCTGGATACGCGAGCCCGTGGAGGCCGTACGGGACATGCGGGTGGAACTCCTGGCCAAACTGTACTTCTTTCACACCCTGGGGCTCTCCGGCATGGCGCCTCTACTGGAGGCCCAGCGGGCAGTCTGTCGAGAACGGCTGGAGGAGCTCGAACAGACAGCGGCTGAGGGCAGCAGCGATGAGTTTGACCGCATTGTGTCTGGTTTTCGGCGCCGAAGAATTGAGGCAAGCATTGATTGGCTTCGTGAGTGCGAGAGGCAGTGGGAGTGACGACGGAGGGCTGCGCCGTCATCGAGGTTAGCGGCCTTGACGTGCGCTACCCCAATGCGCACGCGCTCAGAGGCGTCGATCTCTCCGTGGGACAGGGCTCGTTCGTGGTGATCGGCGGGCCCTCGGGCGGCGGCAAGAGCACGCTGGCCCGTGCAGTCGTGGGCTTGCTGCAAGGAGAAGAGGTGCCGGTTCCAGCCGAGGTCACGGGCAAGATCTCCGTAGCTGGCTTGAGACCGGGACGACACGGTGTGCCGCAGATGGCGACACAAGTTGGGCTGGTCTTTCAGAACCCCAGCACCCAGCTCTTCAACGCCACGGTGGAGGACGAGGTGGCGTTCGGCCCGCGCAATCTGGGCTTGTCGGCAGCGGAAATCTCTGATCGGGTGAGCTACGCGTTGGAGGCGACGAACTCGCTGTGTCTGAGCGATCGGTCGGTGCGCCACCTCTCCGCGGGTGAGCAGCAGCGTGTGGCCATTGCAGCCAGCCTGGCGATGAACCCGAGGGTCCTGATCCTGGATGAACCGACGGCCAATCTGGATGGTGAGGGTACGAGGTCCGTCGTGACGACCTTAGCGCGGCTCCAGCGCCAGCTGGGAGTCACGATCGTGGTGATCGAGCACAGGCTTGAATCGTTTCTGCCGCTTGCGGAGCGGCTAATATGGCTGCAGGGAGGCTGCGTGGTGGACGACGGACCTCCAGAGGAGGTGCTGGAGCGGCAAGGCGAGAAACTGCCCTCACGTCGTCCGCGGGAAGCTTCGGTGCGAGACCCGTTAGTGAGCGTCGAGGACGTCACAGCAGGATACGACGGTCGCACCGTGCTGCGCGACTGTTCGGTGACACTGGGCGAGGGCGAGTTTGGGGCGCTCGTGGGCCCGAACGGCGCCGGGAAATCGACGCTGGCGCGGGTGCTGGCAGGGCTTCTCAGACCCCGGGGCGGCCGCGTGGTCTGGCACAGGAAGAGAGGGAGACGACCTAGAGTAGGGCTGGTGGCCCAGAACCCGCTCCACCAGCTGGTCTGCCACTCAGTGGAGGAGGAACTCCGATTCGGCCCCCGCAATCTGGGGGTGGAGCGGGATGAGGACGTGGCCGCGTTGCTGGGACGGATGGACCTGGGGCGCCTTCGGGAGCGACCGACGCAGGCGCTGAGCGTGGGGGAGCAACAGCGGAGTGTGCTGGCCGCGACGGTTGGGCTGCGACCGCACTTGCTCATCCTGGACGAGCCGACGCTTGGGCAGGACCGGCGCCATCTGAGCGAGATCATGGAGGTGATCAGTGAACTCAACGGCGAGGGACAGACAGTGCTGTTGATCACACACGACCGGCAGCTGGTGGCCGAATACGCCAGGCGGGTGTGGGAGATGCGGGGAGGCGCGATCCGAGAGGTGCCGGAGGAGCAACAACCGGCGTGAGAAATCCGGCTGAGGAGGCCGCCGAGAGGAAGTACCGCCGCTGGGCATTGGGTGTTGGCACGAGAGGAACGAGGACCCTGGGACGATGGGATGACGCGATGGGTAGTTCGGGAAGGCGTCGATGCTTAGAGGAATTCTGAGGAGCACAGGATAGGGAGGACAGCATGTCGTCTTATCAGGTACGTGATTGGGTCATGGTCGGGTTGTTTGGAGCGTTGTGGGGTGTTGTTGAGACCACACTGGGGAGTTACCTGAACGTCATATTCCCGGCGTTTACGAACACGTTTTTCAAAGGGCTCATCCTGGGGAGCATCGGCGTATGCATCGCACTGACAGGGCGGTTCTTCGTGCAGAAGCGCGGGTCGTTGGTCCTGATTGGCGTAGTCACAGCGCTGCTGAAGCTTCTGAGCCCGGCGGGAGGAAGGATCGGGCCGATGGTGGCGATCCTGATGCAGGGAGTGATGATGGAGGCCGCTTCATCGCTCGTCCGGAATCCCCGGCGTTGGGCCTTCGTCCTCGGCGGTGCGCTGGCTGTGGCCTGGAATCTCCCGCACAGGTTCTTGATGATGGGGCTGCTGTATGGCCGAAGTATGGGGGAGGTCTACGGAATGCTGGTCGAGAGCGGCAGCGAGATGGTGGGTCTTGACCAATCGCTCGCTGTGTTGATTCCCGCCTTGCTATTGGTTGTTCGTCTGGCGGTGGGGGGTATAGGGGGATGGAGCGCGTGGGCCCTGGGCGGCGCGGTGGCGCGTCGGCTCGGACAGCGCAGTCACGCTGTGGTCGAGTGAGACGTTTCAGCGCGTGGGGATATCTGCTCTTCACGATCTGGGGGCTGGTGCTGGCACTGGTCACGCACGGGTGGTGGCAGGCGGCCCTCGTGGGCGTGCAACTGGTTTTTGGCCTGGTCTGGAGCCGAGAGGGACTGCGGCCCCTGAGGCGGCTCCGTTTTTGGGTGTTCATCGCCGCAGCACTGGCGCTGAGCCCCTTCTTGACCAGGGCAACGGGAGACGCGGGGGCAGGCGTAGCCTTCAACCGCGCTAGCCTGTCGATGGGGCTCGAGATGGCGGGACGGGCCCTGACACTCACGCTGGCGTTCAGCCTGGGGCTCTCTGCACTTTCGCTGTCCGATCTGACGGCGCTGTTCGATCGTCTGGGTCTCAGAGGGCTTGGGTTTGCCCTCGGCGTGGCGATGAACCTGTTGAAGACGCTGCGGGAGATGGCAGCGGTGACGTTTGAGACGATCAGGCTGCGGGGCGGGCTGCGGCGGCCTGTCATGGCGGTGCGTCTCTTCCTGGTGACGCTGGTGAGCAACACACTCCGTTGCGGGGACCAGATTGTAGATGCGGCTTCGGTGCGCGCCTTCGACCCGAACAGCGGTGGCTCTTCGGTGCCTCATCCAGCGACCCGATGGCGGCGGGCTGATGGCGAACTCCTAGCAGCGCTGTTTGCCCTGGGCGCACTGTTCCTGGTGCTTAGATAGATCCGCGGCCAGTGTTCTCGTAGCATCCTTCTGCTTGTCAGCTCAGATGAAGGTAGAGCCTTCTGTCCGAGAAAGACTACTATTTGCTTGTCCGAGGGGCTTGGGACTTGCACATCGGGCACGAGCCAGGGGGCCGTGGCAGGGGATCTGAGCCACCCGATTCCTTTGCCAGTTCGTGGGCCTGCCCTATGATGGGCCCCCGAGGAGTCCCTGGAGCGCTGCCGGGGTTGACCGAGGGAATCGGATGCTCCAGGAACGCGTATGCGCCGGGCAGGGCAGTTTGAGATTCGTTACGTGAGGGGGGGCTGATGGGTAAAGGTGGCAAGCGGTTCGGCAAAGCGACGCCGCCGAGGTCTTTGAGTGAGGAATCGAAGAGCAATCAGGTGTGGTGGTGGATCGGCGGGGCCGCAGGCGTGATCCTGGTGGGGGCCGTGGCAGGATGGTTCGCCGTCGGGTCCTCGAGGAGCCCTCTCCCTGCGGCGACTGCATCTGCGACCGAGCGGGTGGAGGCGGCTTCGCCTGTAGCTAGCGGAGCGTCGGCGGAGCCGAGCGAGAAAGAGGTGTCTTCTATGCCGGAGAATCCAGAGGAACGGAACGACATGTACAGTGCCCCGCCGGAGATGCACATCGATCCCGGCAAGACGTACGCGGCCACGATTGTCACGGAGAAGGGCGACATCGTACTGCAACTTGACGCGAGGGCTGCGCCAAACACGGTGAATAACTTCGTGTTTCTCGCTAGAGAGGGTTTCTACGACGGTCTGACGTTTCATCGCGTGGTGCCTGGGTTCGTCATCCAGGGCGGCGATCCGGCGGGGACCGGTGGGGGAGGGCCGGGCTACACAGTGGCGGCGGAGATCGAGTTGGAGCACGGGAAGGGCGCCGTTGCGATGGCTCGTAGGCCCGATGAGGTGAACCCCGAGCAGGCCTCGAGCGGCAGCCAGTTCTACATCACGCTGGCGGAGACCCCGCACCTGGACGGAGCCTACACGGTGTTCGGAGAGGTGGTGAAGGGGATGGATGTCGTCGAGTCGAT
>CAYVCX010000014.1:37974-40327 GCA_964450435.1 uncultured Anaerolineales bacterium | reverse complement strand
GGCGATTGAGCGAGCACCACGAACGCGTGGCCTTTGTGGACGGCGACATGGGTCAGGCCACGCTTGGGCCTCCGACGACAATGACCCTGGCCGTAAGCGACCCGAATTCGGCGAGCTTTCCCCCTGAAGGCTGCCGCCTGAGCACATTTGTCGGTGATATCTCCCCGGCGGGGCACATGTTGCCCACGGTTGTAGGGGCGCACAGGCTGGTGAAGAGAGGATTGGAGAGAGGCGCCAGCGCGATCGTGATGGACACCACGGGGCTGGTGGCGCCGGCGCAGGGTGGAGGTGCGCTCAAGAGAGCGCTGGTGGACCTGCTGCGACCAGAGGTCGTGATCGGGCTTCAGCGAGGGAGTGAGTTGGAGCATCTTCTGGTCCCACTGCGCCGGAGCCAACGCACTCGGGTCGTAGATCGGCCCGTGGCAGAGGCGGTGCAGCGCCGCGACATAGCGGCCCGCCGGGCTCACCGCGCGGAGCAGTACAGACGTGTGTTTGAGAAGGCGAGACCGCTCGAGGTCGATTGGGGCGGGCTGGCGGTGATCCCGTGTCCGCTGTTCACGCAGCATCGACTGGTCGCCTTCGAGGATAGTGATGGCTTTGTCCTGGGATTGGGGATCGTGACCGGCTGTGCACGCGAGCGGCAGGTAGTGGAACTGCACACGCCGCTCGGCTCACTGGAGGGCGTCGACACCCTGCACGTTGGCGACGTCACCGTGGATCCCGACTCGTTTGGTGACGAACGAGTGTAGAGGCTGCAGTCCGGGGCGCCCGCCCTGGGATAGCGGTTCCTCACCGTCGCAGACGATCTGCACGAAGAATGGGCGATGCAGCGGCTGGAAGGCCCCAGAGCCTCCGTGTTCATCCGCCGTGGTGATCTCGTGGTCCTTACCAGGCGCCGCAGGCTCGCGCAATGCGCGGCAGCACGCGAGCGACGTCGCCGTGAATGACCACCTCAGCTGCGTCGTCGACGTAGGTTGAACCCAGGTTGACCACGATGAGACGCCCGCCCTGCCTATGGACTCGCATAGGGAGCTGAGAAACCGGCGCCACCTCCAGCGACGACCCAGCGACCAGCATCAGATCGGCCGACGCAACGTGTTTCATAGCGGCGTTGACGACTTCAGCGGGGAGTTGCTCGCCGAAGAGGACCACGTCGGGCTTGATGACGCCACCGCACGCCGGGCAGCGTGGAATCTTGCCGGAGGCGAGGAAGGCACGAAGTAGATTGACAGTGGCTCGCGACCGGTAGCAATCGATGCAGGTCGCCCGGCGCAGGTGTCCGTGGACCTCCAGTACCTCCGTAGAGCCGGCATCCTGATGGAGATTGTCGATGTTCTGGGTGATGACGGCTTCCAGATACCCTGAAGCCTCCAGTCTGGCCAGGGCGAGGTGCCCGGGGTTGGGACGAGCTTGGAACAGGATCTCTGCCAGCGGGCGTATCCAGTTGTAAAAAGCCTCCGGGTGGCGCCGGAAGGCGTAGAGAGATGCCACTTCGAAGGGATCGACCCCTTCCCAAAGGCCGGTCGCGGGAGAGCGGAAGTCGGGTATGCCCGACGGAGTACTGATCCCCGCGCCGGTCAGTGCGACGGCATAGCGCGCTCGGCGAAGGAGTCGGGCTGCTCGGACGATGGCGTGGGGGTCTCTCTGGGTAGTCATAGTTTGGAGGACGGTCTCGAGCCGGGCTGAGGGAGCTCCTGACCGCCTGCCACCCGGTGGGCCCAGCGTGTGGTCTCCGGCAGCCGGTATCTGGGGGCGCAGCCGAGGACTAGGGACACCGCGCGCGGGAGATTAACGCGGTGACCAACGGAGACGAATACGGGCCTCACCTCGTCCCGGGTGCGGACGACGGCACCGACGACGTCGTTCCCCTCGCACAGATGCGTCCAGCTCCCCCTTGCTTGGTCTGGTTCGGTGTATTCGCCGCAGAGACGCGACTTGGCACAGCCCACGGAGGGAATATCAAGAAGCACGCCCAGATGTATTGCAAGGCCCACACGTCGGGGATGGGCAAGGCCGTGGGCGTCGAAGATCAAGACGTCGGGGGATGAAGCCAGCTTCTCGAGGGCGGCCAATATCACGGGACCCTCGCGGAAGGCGAGAAGGCCCGGCACGTAGGGGAAGGTGGTCGGTCTCTCGGCAGTGACTGCCTCGATTGGCTGGAGGTCAGGCCACGACAGGAGCACGACGGCGGAGCGCGCCTGATTCTCTCTGATGCTGACGTCGACGCCGGCGACGATCTGGGGCTGGCGTTCAAGCGGCCGCACCACCACGTGGTGGCGAAGCTCCCTCTGGATTTCCGCGGCCTGAGCGGGCGACACGTGCCACGGGTGGGTCAGGACGGGCTCAACAGCCA
>CAYVCX010000014.1:0-37874 GCA_964450435.1 uncultured Anaerolineales bacterium | reverse complement strand
GCCGAGCGCTACCTCCCAACGAGGTCAGACGGATCGCCACCATTAAGTGTATCACGGCGCAAGCGCCTTGACAAGGAAGGGGCGTGTGAGCTGTTCAACAGGGCGAAGAAGACACTCCTCAGCGGCGGCCCGGCGTGTGGGCCGGTGATGTCGGCTGCAGGGCTAGGTGGGGCAGGCCCCGGGCACAGAAGTATCGGGCTAGGGGTGACGATCGCCGGACTCAGCCTCCGAGAGCTGGTAGCGCGCCCGAAGTTTCGCGGCTGCGGCCACGGCGAGGGCAAGCCAGGTGGCCACACTGATGACGAGGCCGACGCGCCACGTCGAAGGGGTGAAGGTCATCTTCACCGTATGATCGCCGGCTGCGAGCTGGACGGCACGGAATGTGTAGTTGGCGCGCAGGATCGGGGTTGGATCGCCGTCTACGGTGGCCCGCCACCCCGGGTAGTAGACATCGCTGAGGAAGAGCCACCCGGCAGCCGGCGCCTTGACCGCCAACTCGACGGTGTTCAGATCATAGCGGGCAAAGGCAACGTCGGCGGCCTCGCCGTGATGGGGCCGATGGCGGGCGCGTGAGGTACCGTCGACCGCCGGAGCGTCCTGCAACTGGCTTCGCTCGAGGACGATGGTGCGCGTAGGATCGAAGGTCTGGTCGTGGATGGCCTGCCAGGCCTCGGCGTGATCTGAGACGACGATTGAGGAGGTGACGAAGAGGGCTCGTGGCAGCGCGGCGCGGTTGAGATATATGTCTATCTCGGGGGCAGCCGTGTAGACGGGCACCAGTGCGTCGCCGCCAGGAGGATCGTCTTTGTCCGCGAGGACGTATTTGACGCCAAGAAGGTTGTAGAGGGGGTCACCGGGCTGGCCCAGGGCCCAGCGATAGGCTTCGTAGGGCGCCAGGATGAGGGGGTTGTAGACGCCACCGATGTCGTACAGGCCGTGGATGAGGGCCGCGTTGGGCTGCCAGGAGGAGGCGGCGCCATCGATGCGGAAAACGGATCGGTCTCGTTGGAGATAGGAGATGACTTGAGGGTGGTGGAAGCCCAGGGTGGGATCGTGGCGCTCAATCTCCAGGGTGGAGCCGAGTCCGATCAGGTCGAAGATGAGCAGGAGAGCGAAGAGCCATGCGACGTGGGACCACCTTCTGACAAGGATGACGAGGGACCCGTTGAGGGCGAGCAACGCCGCGGAGATGGCGATGGCCCAGGAAGCTTGAGCGACGCGGTCAGGCGGCGGCAGAGAGCGCGCAACGGGCAGCCCCAGGGCGACGAGCAGGAGGCCCGCGAGGACGGATGCCACGCCCAGCCACTGTGCCGAGGTGTCTGTGTGCGACCGGCGTTGGAGGAGGTGGTGGAGGCCGCAGGCCGCGAGGGCGGCCAACCCCAGGTTGGCCAGGACGACAAGGCGGGCGGGGGCACGGATCTGGTCGAAGGTGGGGAGCCAGCGGTAGAGAAAGCGGTAGAGGGGAGTGTAGCGCCCCATCGCCAGGAGGAAAGCCAGAGGGACCAAGAGGCCGAAGAAGGCGGTGGGAAAGGCGGAGGACGGGCCCTGCGGATCCTCCGGGTGATGGTCGGGGGAGGGGGAGGGAGACAGGTGGATCGGAGGGCCAACGGTGCATCTGATGAGAGCGCAGACGGCAAGGACCAGAGTGCCTACGCCGGCGTAGCCCACCTCGACGCGGTCCCACGTTCCCCAGAAGCCAGCGGGACCGCGCCCGTAGAAGTCGGGGGCCAAGAGGCCGATGAGCGCCCGAGGGGGGAGGGAGTAGCGGGTGGCCTCGGAGTAGTCGAGGTGGGCCCGTCCTGTGTGCGCGGCCATCTTGTACGCAGGAAGCAGCATCAGGGCTGCCCCGCCGATCCCGACGGCGGCGATCAGGGACGCGAGGCCGATGGTTCGCAGGACGGGCCCGCCGAAAGAACGTGTGGCGCCGAAGGCGATGGTGGCGAGATGATAGATGACGTAGAGCGCCAGGCTGAACCCGATGAAGAGCAGCATCTGTGCGTGCCCGGCGAGGGCGGCGACGGCGAGTGTTGCTCCGGCCGCCGCGGCGGAGCCAACGTGCTCCCGGGCCAGGGCCCGATGCGTGAGCCAGAGGATCAGGGGCAGCCAGGCGGCCGCGGCGTTCAGGTTGAGGTTGCCGAGGTGGGTCACGAAGAGATCGGAGAAGGCGAAGGCAACAGCTCCGGTCAAGGCGGCGATGCGTCGCAGCCGCAGGCCACGGAGGAGGGCGAAGGTGGCAGCGGCAGCGAGCCAGACGTGGAAGATGACAAGGGCCTGCATCGTGCGGTAAGAAGGGGGCCCAAAGAGGGTGAAGGTGGCCAGGTTGACGGGGTAGAAGAGGCCCGACTGGTTGTCGGCGGCGAAGGGGGCCCCGCTGAAGAGATGGGGATTCCAGAGCGGAAGGGTGCCCGAGCGCAGGTTGCGGGCGGCGAAGTGGTAGGTAGGCCACAGGAAGGAGACCAGGTCGCCGCCCCCCCGCGGGATCCAGGCGCGGGAGACGAATAGAGGCCAGAAGAACGAGGCGACGATGGCGGTCAGGACAGCCAAGAAGATCAAATCACGGACGGCGCTACGGTGCCAGACGGAAGGTGTGCCGGTGCCCACAGAACCCGGTGGGGGCAAGCTAGGGCCGGATGGGGCAGTCGTTGTCGGTGCCATAGAGTGTGGATTCTACTCTGGGCAGTCCGGTCCTGCAACCCTTAAGCGAGGTTGAGCGGCTGGAGGTAGGGTTTGTTTCTGGCGACGGTTTTTTGTCGGGAACAAAGGTAGTGTGTTTGGTGGCTGGGAACGGTAGGCCGTGGGCCGCGGGCGGCAGATTGCAGGGTGTAGACGGCAGACTGCACCTATACCTCTGATCATCGGGGCTGAGACGTCGGCCTGGACAGCGGACACGGTGACGATCCTGGCGGCGAGGCCTGCTGCGCTGGCGATGAAACTCGGTGCAGCGCGGTTTGCCCATTCGTCCGCGATTGTAGCACGGCAAGGAGCGGCTGTCAATGGGGGATTTTTGGGATATTATTTGGGAAATGAAGGGAGAATTTGGGATATCTGGGCGGGGGAAGCCTCTCGGTGATCTGTTCGGGCAGGCGCGACCGATCTCTGGACTGCAGTCCGTCGTTCATTGGGGGGTCGCAGGAGGGTTGTGGGGTGACCGGTGGAGGGGCAAGCAGTGGACGAGGTGCTAGGTGGTGGAATAGGGAGAGGAGGAATGCCTATCGCGACACTCGCGGTGGATGAGAGCCTTGGCCTTCGGATTGACCGGGATGTTGGTAGCTGCTATACTTGGAGCCACCAAGGTCATTCTCTGGGGTGGCGCTGCGGGTTGCCTGTCGGCGGTGACTGAGGGCGACGGACTGGATGGCTGGCGGCGACGCTGGAGGCGACGCTGGCGGGCGACATTCACAACCTGCTGCAGGCGGTGATGGCCTGTCTGGGGCTGGGGGAGAAGTCGCTGGCAAAGAGGATGAGGTACGTGTGATGGTCAGGGACACTGGGATGGGGATCCTGAAGGACCTGCTGCCGGACATATGCAGCCCCTTCTTCAGAACAAGGGACGGAGGGATGGGTCTGGGCCTGTTTGTGAGCCAGAGCGTCGTGCAGGAATGTAGCGGGAGCCGGGACGTGGAGAGCGTGACGGGAAAGGGAACGACGTTCACCGTACGGCTGCCGGTGTGAGGACGACAGCGACGGGCGGACCGCGGATGATACTGAGGGGTCTCTCTATGGCCATCGGCACATCCACGGGCTGACAGAGAAAGGAGCGGGGACAGGTGGTGGAGAAGCTGCGCACGCTGGTGGTGGATGACGAGAAAGGGATTCGCTACTTCGTCAAGAAGACACTGGAGAAGGATGGGCATCTCGTGTCGGCGGCGGCGAGTGGTGAGGAGGCGCTGCAGAAGCTGCGGGACGAGCGGTTCGACCTGATGATGCTGGATCTGAAGTTAGGGGGGCGGGTGAACGGTCTGCGGGTGCTGGAAGCTGTGCGGTGGCGTTGGCCCTCGATGGTGGTGATTATGATGACGGCTCACGGTTCGCTGGAATCGGCGCAGGCGGCGATCCAGGAAGGGGTGGACGGATACTTGCTGAAGCCGGTGGAACCGGAGGAGGTTCGCGAGTCGATTGAGGAGGCGCTGCGGCGACGAGAGCGGCTGGTGGAGACCCACGTGGAGGCGAAGCGGAAGGAGAAGCACCTGCAGGAAGGTCCTTTCTTCGTCGATAGAGAGAAGTACCTGGCCACATACGAGGGGGAGCCGCTGGATCTGACGCGCCGGGAGTTCCGATTGCTGGTGCATCTGATGGACCATGCCGACCGGGTGGTGGAACCGCCGGAGCTGGTGCGGGTAACCCGCGATTATGATCCGGAGGACATGCAGGAAGCGCGGGACATCATCAAGTGGTACATACACCGGCTGCGGCAGAAAGTGGAACCCGATCCATCGGAGCCGCGGCACGTGGTGAACGTGCGCGGCGTGGGGTACCGGTTTGTGGATGCAGGGGGCGGCGGCTGACGGGAGTGGAGAATCGCCCAACCGAATTCAAACTTTTGCAAACTCAGCCCAACCTGAGCCCCAACCGATACCATCGGTTGGGGCTTGTTTTTTGTGCTACACTGTTTTATAGGTCGTCATAGATTGAGGGAGTACGATCTGGAGCGGGCGCGCGAAGTAGCGCTGCTTTACTTCACTTCGCTCTGGTCCGTTTCGAATGAGAGGTGGGCGTTCGGCCGGTGCCCCGGCGGCGGTGCGGCGCCGTTGAGGGGGCGACGGACGCTTGGGAGATCCGCTTTCGGTCAAAGATCGCGCGGTGGGCATCCACGATTGGCAGCGAAGGAGCGGACCTCGGATTGTGGAGCCTGCCGGGGACAACGGGCCGACGGGATGGGCACGATCTTTGCTGCCTCGCTACCCGACAGAATCTGGTGGATGCTGATACGCACTGAAGGAAGGTCACGGCAAGAATTGTGGTCAGGTGTCACATGTGTACCGCCAGCAGGTATGCTCGGGTGAAGGCGCCAGTCCAACTGCGCCCTTTCTGTCCCGTGCTCCGTGCAGGGCACCCAGCAGTGGCGCTCCATCAAGGGAGCGAGCAAAACCGCCTGGAGAATGGGAGTGAGGCGAAGGGATGGGTGGCCCCGGGCGTCAGTCAGGGATCAGCCAGGCATTGGGCGGGCAATACCCTGGCAGCGTTGGGGCGGCGTCGCGCACGAGTTGGCTGAGGAAACGTGGAGAGGCCGGAGATGAAAACAATGATCTTGATCGTCGACGACGAGGAACGCGTCCTGTTTGTGCTGCAGAATGCGTTGATGAAGCTGGAAAACAGCTTTGAAGTTGTGACGGCGGCGACGGCAGAGGATGGGCTGCGAAAGGCGAAAGACGTGGCCTTTGACCTGGTGATCACTGACCTGATCATGCCGGACATGGACGGCATGGAGTTCACGGAGAGAATCATGGGTGAGAGAAGCACCCCGGCAGTAGTGTGGATGACGGCCTACGGGTGCGAGAGTTTCGAGGATGAGGCAGAGCGGTTAGGGGTGTACCGGTGCGTAGAGAAGCCGGTGGAGATAGGAGAATTCCGGGAGGTTGCTCGCAAGGCACTGGCGGCTTCCAGAGAAAACGGTGATGGGGCGAGGGGGATGGATAGGACGGGTTCTGGCCGTTAGCCGGAGCGGTGGGTGCCGCACGGTCTACCGATTGGAGGAGGCGAAGCATGGCATTAAAGCTCGGGGTGGTGCACTGGGCGTTCCCGCCGGTGACGGGGGGAGTGGAGATGCATCTCCTGACGGTGGCGCCGGAGATGGTACGGCAAGGAGCGGAGGTGAGCCTGCTGTGCGGCAGTGTGGCTGGAGAACCGTCAACGGAGGACGTGAGAGGGGTGTCGGTGGTGCGGCAGGACGGGATGGTGCCCGGGTTGATCGCCGCGGCGCGCGAGGCGGGTGAGGACATCTACGAGAGCTCGAAGCGAATGTTCGAGACGTTCGTAGAGGATCACGGCGTCGAAGTGGTCCAGGCGCACAACCTGCACCTCGATTTTCTGGATCTGTCGAGGGCGCTGGAGGACGTGTGCCGGGAGCGAAGCGTGCCGTATTATCTGGTAATCCACAACGACGTTTTCTTGGACCGGTCGGAGGAGCGGACGAAGGCGATCGTCGAGGAAGTCCACTGGCACAAGTTGGTGGCAATCAGCCAGTTCATCCGGCAGACGATGGCCTCGGAACTGCCCACAATCCCGGAGGATCGGTGGGCGGTAATCATGCACGGAATTGACACCGAGGAGTTCCGGCCGGCGGACAAGAGGCAGAGAGACAGCTTGAAGGAGACGTACGGCTTTGAAGACAGACGGGTGATCCTGCATCCGGCGCGGTTTCTGCCCTGGAAAGGGATTGTTCCGGCTATCAGGGCGATGCCCCAGGTGGTGGAGGAGGTGCCGGACGCAGTAATGGTGATGACAGGCCGGGCCCAGCGAATCTATGAGGACCAGGACGAGCTGGCGATGTACGACGCGGAGATCGACCGAACAATCAGGGAGAAGGCGCTGCATGAGCATGTGCATATCGGGACGTACGATCACGAGGACATCCCGCGGCTGACGGCACTGAGCGACGTGGTGGTCTACACGACGACCGGGGAGGAGCCTTTTGGGCTGGTGCCGGTGGAGGCAATGGCGTGTGGGGTGCCGATGGTGGTGACGGAGTCGGGAGGTCTGACCGAGTCGGTGGTGGACGGAGAGACTGGGTTCGTGATCACCAAAGACGAGGAGGAGCTACCAAAGGAGCTAGCCGCACGGGTCACGGAGCTGCTGCAGAACGAGGCGCTGGCGGAGAAGATGGGTGAGCGGGGGCGGCAGCGAGCGGAGGAGAGGTTCGACAAGAGACGCATGGCAAGAGATTTCATCGAGCTTTCGGAAACGCTGGTGGCGAGAGCAGGGGTACCCTAGGAATGTCGATGCTGTGCGGCAGGAAGAGCGCGCAGTGGTCGTGGGGCGGTTGTGGACGGCGGCCTTGCCGCGACAGAAACAGACAGATCTATTGGAGTGATCCAGCGAGTCCTGCCTATGACGAAGGAACTCACAGGTAAGAGAGCAGTTCTTGCGAGAGGGAGTTTCTGGGATCGGGAGAGCGGCGGCGTTTCGCAGCAGGGTTCAAGCGTGCCTGTTCGCCGGGTGGGTGATCAGCGATGAGCTGCTTGGCTCTGGTGTAACGGGTCGGCAGTCAGAGGTTTGAAGCAGGGAGGAAACGCGATGGCGGATATCAAGAGGACGGGTACGGCAGTATGGAGCGGGGGTCTGCGCGGCGGGCAGGGGACGGTGAGCACGGGCAGCGCGGTCCTGAGAGACGAGGCGTACACATTCGCTACCCGGTTTCAGGAGGCAGCGGGTACGAACCCGGAGGAGTTGATCGCAGCAGCGCACGCGGGATGCTACAGCATGGCGTTCGCAAACGTGCTGAGCCAGAAGGGGTACGAGGTGAAGGGCATCGAAACGACGGCGACGATACACCTGTCGCCGCAGGAAGGGGGTGGATTCGCGATCACGAAGAGCGCGCTGGTCGTGCGGGGGCGCGTTCCGGACATCCGGAGGGGAGCGTTTGAGGAGCTGGCGGAGGAGGCAGAGGCGGCCTGCCCGGTGTCGAACCTGCTGCGCCCGGGACTGGAGATCGAGCTGGACGCGCTGCTGGCCTAGGGCTGGTGGCGCGCCGCCGCAGGTCGAGGTAGAAGAGGTTGTTGGGCGAAGCCAGGGCTCACAGTGACCAACTGAGGTGAGGTCATGAACGGCCAGATCGAGGTAAAGCAAGAAGTAGAAGCGGTGGCGATGGCGGAAGGGGCCGGGGCGCGAGTGCACCGCGTGTTTCCTACCGGAGGGCTGCAGCACGTGGATCCGTTCGTGCTGCTGGATGAGTTCACGGTGGATCCATCAGCGGGGTTTCCAGACCACCCTCACGGAGGGTTTGAGGCTGTGACGTACATGCTGAAGGGCGCGTTCCGCCATCGGGACGACCTGGGGAACGACGAGACGGTCTCTGCCGGTGGCGTGCAGTGGTTTACGGCGGGAAGGGGAATCGTGCACGCAGAGCTTCCGGGCGGGGATGAGGTGAGCCACGGATTGCAGTTGTGGGTGAACCTGCCGCGCCGGCTGAAGGAGACGGAACCCGCGTACAGGGCGGCGGGGGCGGAGGATATCCCGGAGGCACAGGAGGGAGGCGTCTGGACGCGGACGGTGATCGGCGATGGCTCCCCGGTGAAGCTGCACACGCAGGTGCGGTACGTGGACGTGATCTTGAGGCCTGAAGCGGCGGGCGTAGAGCTGGCCTACGCGGAACAGATCTCCTCCGGGTGGTACGGACTGGCATACGTGCTTGAGGGTGAGATCGTGCTTTCCGGTCGAGCGGTGACGCGGGGAAGGGCGGCGATATTCGGGGGAGGGGGCGAGCTTGAAGTGACGGCGGAGCAGTATGCGCGTTTCGTGGTGATCGCCGGGGAGCCGCACGGCGAGCCGATCCGTCAGCGAGGGTCGTTCGTGAAGTAGAGGTGGAGACACCTCGGTTCGTGGATCGCGATGCCTTCTGGGATGAACAGTATCTGAAACAAGAGATCCTTGCCTTTGGGCGAGAAGGAGGCCTACAGGAGACGGGAAGGAGCCCCGACGGAGCGATATTGAGGGCTGATAGAGATCTCTTGGCGCACTCGTAGTCAGGTTTGACTCCAGATCGCTCGGGTGGGGAGATGGAGGCAGAAGTAGAGGAGAAAAGACTATGGTTCAAGTCACGCGGAGCGCAGCGTTGAGCGCGATTGTACTGGTACTGGTGTTGGGCGCATGCGGGCGGAGAGCAACACAGGCTCCATCGGAACTGCCCAGCGACGTGGAGAAAGCGGTCAAAGAGACGCTCAGCATGCGGATGGGCGTCGCCCCCGAGGACGTGGAGGTAGTGCAGGTCGAGTCGCGGGAATGGCCGGACGCGTGTCTGGGTGTGGCCGCGGAAGACGAGGTGTGCGCCCAGGTGATCACCCCGGGCTGGCGGGTGACGGTGCGGGCCGAAGGCGAGGAGTACGTGTTGCGGACGGACGAAGCGGGCGCCGTGGTACGGATGGAGTAGACGAGATGTCCAGGGACGACGTGAAAGCATACGACGTCGTGGTGATCGGTTCCGGAAGCGGAGCGACGATCGTGGACAATGCGCTGTACCAAGGTCTGAGCGTAGGGTGGATCGATCGGGGGCCGGTGGGAGGGACGTGCCTCAACGTAGGCTGCATCCCGTCGAAGGTCATGATTTTCCCGGCAGACCGGGCGATGGAGATCCGGGCGGCGGGGAGACTGGGCGTGGGGGCGGAGATCACGGATGTGGACTTTGGGGCGATCATGGCACGCACGCGGCGGATGGTGAACCAGAGCCGACGGCAGATCCGGGAAGGAATCGAGGCGCCGGAGAACCTGGACTTCTACGAGATGGAAGGACATTTCGTGGACGGGGAGGGGCTGGAGCGACCCAGCCGAACGTTGGCCGTGGGCGATAGGCTGATATCGGGGAGACACGTCTTCATCGTCAGCGGCGCAAGACCCCGCATCCCTCCGATCAAGGGATTGGACGAGGTCCCGTACCTGACGAACGAGACCATCCTGGATCTCAAAGAAAGGCCAGAGAGCTTGGTGATCGTCGGCGGAGGGTACATCAGCGCGGAGTATGCGCATTTCTTCTCGGCCATGGGCACCCGTGTGACGGTCGTGCAACGGAATGAGTATCTGGTGCCCGACGAAGAGCCCGAGATATCGGAGCTATTGCAGGAGAAGCTGTCGGAACGGATGGATGTCTACACCGGCACCGCGGTGGTGGAGGTGATAGGGGAGGGGGCGGGGGTTCGGGTGGTGGCCGAGGGCGTCGAAGACGGCGACAGGCGGGAAGTTGGAGCGGAGCGGGTGATGGTGGCGGCGGGCAGGCGGTCGAACGCGGATCTTCTGAAGGTCGAGAATGCGGGGATCGAGACGGACGAAGCGGGATACATCAAGGTCAACCAGTTTCTGGAGACGAACATGCCGAACGTATGGGCGTTCGGCGACGCGACGGGCAAGCACATGTTCAAGCACGTAGCGAACCGGGAGGCGAGTATCGTCTGGCACAACTTCGCCCACGAGCATAAGGCTCCAATGGACTACGGCGCAGTGCCACACGCGGTTTTCTCACACCCACAGATTGCCTCGGTAGGGCTCACCGAGGCGAAGGCGAAAGAGGAGTACGACATTCTGGTGGGAGGGGCCAGGTACCTGGACGTGGCCAAAGGGCAGGCGATGATGGAGACGGATGGGTTTGCGAAGTCGATCATCGAAAGGGACAGTGGGAGGATCCTGGGCTTTCATCTGATTGGACCGTATGCCCCGATTCTGATCCAGGAGGTGGTGAACGTGATGGCGAACGAGGGGACCGCCGAGTGGGTCGCCCGGGGTATGCACATCCATCCGGCGCTGCCGGAGGTGGTGGTAAAGGCGCTGTACAACGTGCGGGAGCCTTTGTAGAGGTAGGGAGCTGGATCAAAGGACACATTTACAAGAGAAAGGAGTATGACAAATGGCGAAGGTAGCGATCAACGGGTTCGGAAGAATTGGACGGGCGGCGCTCAAGATCATCCTGGAGACGCCGGAACTGGATCTGGTGGCGTTGAACGACATCGCGCCGCTGGACAGTCTCGCATACCTATTGAGGTACGACACCGTGTACGGCCGGTACGACAAGAGCGTCGAGGTGAGAGATGGGACCCTGGTAGTCGACGGGGAGGAGTACGCTTTCCTCCAAGAGAGAGACCCGGCTGACCTGCCGTGGGGCGAGCTGGAGGTGGACATAGCCTTCGAGTGCACAGGATTCTTCACAACGGGAGAGGGCCTGCGGAAGCACCTGGAGGCGGGTGCGAAGTTCGCGGTCCTATCCGCCCCGCCGAAGACGGAGGACGTGCCGACGGTGGTGCACGGGGTCAACGTCCCATCGGGGGAGACGCGAGTGGTCTCTTGTGCGAGCTGCACCACGAACTCGATCACACCGGTGGCGGAGGTGATGCGCCGGAGGTTGGGCGTGCAGAAGGCGATGCTGACCACGATTCACGCGTACACCTCATCCCAATCGATCGTCGACTCGCCAGCGAAGAAGATCCGTCGGGGGCGCGCGGGCGCGGCGAACTTCGTACCGACGTCGACAGGCGCAGCGATTGCGACGACAAAGGCACTGCCCGAGTTGAAGGGCAAGTTTGACGGCGTGGCGGTGCGCGGCCCGATTCCCGTGGGCTCGGTATCCGACCTAGTGTTCTTGACGGAGCAGGAGACTACAGCGGAAGAAGTAAACGCGATCTTCCGGGAGGAGGCGGAGTCGGAGAGGTACAAAGGGATCCTAGGGGCGACGGACGATCCGATCGTGTCATCGGACATCATCGGCGACTCGCATGCCGCCGTGGTGGACCTGGGCATGACAACGGTGGTGGACGGGAATCTGGTGAAGATCATGGCGTGGTACGACAACGAGTGGGGTTTCACGGCCCAGATGATCCGGGAAGGGGTGCGGATCGCGAGGACGCTGTGAGCCTGAGGCCAGGCCGTGTGGCAGGCGGGACGGCCCGGTGAGCTGATGAGCCGACGGTGGTTGGGGCTGGTCCCCCGATCAGCTCCAACTCCAGGACACGCGATGGAGGGTTGGCACGTGCATGAGGGAGCAAGCGCAGTACCCGAAAGCGGCGTCGAAGCCAGCCACAGTTTGAGGGCGAGAAGAGACAGGAGGTGAGAAGATGGGGGTGACGTTCATTCCAGGCGAGACAGTGGAGGTTCCGGAAATTCCCTTTGAGGAGAGGGTGGAGCTAGCGGCGGAGAAAACGGCGCTGGTGATCGTCGACATGCAGAACGACTTCGCGCATCCGGACGGAGCTCTATACGTGCCGGCTGCCAAGGAGACGCTGCCGGGGATTCAGCGGCTGCTGACGAGAGCGCGCGAGAGTGGAGTGCGCATTGCCTATACGCAGGACACGCACCGAGAGGGCGACCCCGAATGGAACAACTGGCCCGAGCACGTGAAGATGGGGACGTGGGGCTGGGAGATCGTGGACGAACTGAAGCCGGAGCCAAGTGAACTGGTGTGCCAGAAGACACGCTATGATGGGTTCTACGGCACCGAGCTGGAGCACTATCTGGCCCGTGTCTGGGATGTGGATACGGTGGTGATCGTAGGAACGGTGTCAAACATCTGCGTGCTGCACACGGCTGCGTCGGCGGGGCTGCGGTTCTTCCGGCTGGTGATGCCGGCGGATGGCGTGGGGGCGCTGACGGACTTCGGGCAGGCGATGGCGCTGCGGCTGGTGTCGTGGCTGTACCCGGGAGACGTGGTGCGCAGGACGGAGGACGTGAAGTTCGTGTAGAAGAGCGGGGCTGCAGGTGCAGATTGCAGACTGCGAATTGCAGATTGCGCATTGCAGAACGGGAGGTCCGCGTCGATCAGGTGGGCTTGAGGCTGTGATGTAGCGGTCGGACTGTGGCAAGAGCACGGCCGGGTGCGGCCTATAGGTTCCAGGGGGAGGTTCGGGCGATGAGGGCGATGGTGATCACGGAGTTCGGAGGGCCGGAGGTATTCGAAGAGCGGAACGTTCCCGAACCGGTTCCGGGAGCGACCCAGGTGCTGGTGAAGGTGCACGCGACGTCGGTGAACCCGGTCGACTATAAGATCCGCCGGGCCGGGGCCTGGGCTGGCGTCGAGCCGCCGGCGGTGGTCGGCTACGACGTCTCCGGAGTGGTGGAGGCTGTGGGCGACGCGGTCGAGGAGTTCTCGCCGGGAGACGAGGTGTTTTACACACCGGAGATCTTCGTCGGGCAGGGGAGCTACGCGGAGTACCACGTGGCCGACGCATCGATCGTGGCAGCGAAGCCTCCGAGCCTGTCGCACGTTGAGGCGGCGAGCATTCCGCTGGCTGGAGGGATCGCGTGGGACGCCCTGATCGTCGGCGGGGGATTGCAGATCGGAGAAACGGTGCTGATCCACGGAGTGGGCGGCGTGGGGTCGTTGGCGGTGCAGATCGCGAAGGCGTCGGGGGCCCGGGTACTGGCGGTCTGCAGCGACTATATGATAGAGTTAGCGAGAGAGTTGGGCGCCGAGGTGACCATCGACTACAGGTCGGAGGACTTCGTGGAGGTGGTGGGCAAGGTAGCCCCCGCTGGGGCGGATCTGGTGCTGGACACGGTGGGCGGTGACGTGCTGGAGCGGAGCACCGAGGTAACGAGGGACTTCGGCATGCTGGTGGGGATTGTCAGCACGTCGCTGGATCTGAGACGGGCGGGGGTGAAGAATCTGCTGGTGCAGAAGATGTTCCTGCAGCGGGCACGGTACAAGCTGCTGGCTCTGCACGCGCTCGTCGAGCGGGGCCAGCTCAGGCCGGTGATCGACTCGGTGATGGCTCTGGATGAGGTCGGGGCAGCGCATCGGCGACTTGAAGAGGGAGGTGTGCAAGGGAAGATCGTGTTGAAGGTGGTTGAGTAAGGAAAAGGTCAGTTGGGTAAGCCGATTTGGACGGACAAAGAAATCGAAGTCGCCAACTAGTGCCAAGGAGGCAGACAATGATCGACTATCTGACGCTGATGCTGATTAATATGACGGCCGGGCTGGTCGTGTTGGCCCATTACGTGTTCAAGGGAATCGTTGCCGAGGACAAGAAGCCGTGGGTGGCGGGCTTCGCCATCACGGGGTTTATCGCGGTGACGACAGGGCTGCATATGAGCTTGAATTGGCCTCTCCCCGGGAGTCACAACATCCTGTTTGGGGAGCCGACTGTGCTGTTTGGGACTCTGTTCCTCGGAGCGGCGTTGGTGCTGTGGAACGGATGGACGATGCACACGGTATCCATTTATGCCTTCTTCGCCGGGCTGACCGCGTTGGTGCTGGGGGCGCGGATAATGGACATGGGGCTGACGAGGAGCCCCGTGGTATCCGGGTTGGGTTTCATTCTGTCCGGCCTCGGCGGGGTCATGACGTGGCTATGCTGTCTGTTGGACCCACTGGTAAGCCTGGAAACAAGCAAGACGCTGCGGATGATCGGCGCGCTGATCCTATTGGGCGCTGCAGCGATCTGGGCCCTGACCGGGTACAACGCGTATTGGGGTCACATCGAGAGCTTCATGGACTACGTACCGCAATGAACCGGTAGGGCAGGGGACAGGGAAGGGCGAGCAGTGGACTGTTTGTTGAGCCTGGGCCTCGCCCTCCCGGCCCTGAGTCCAACCTGGGGGGATGAACCTCTGCCACCAGAAGACCGCTTGTCCTATGCGGAAGGCGCCCAACCTGACCGCTGGGTGACAGGCTACGCCTGAAAGGAGAGGGCCAGAGGTGGCGGATAGAAGGTCTTTCTTACGTACTTGGTTGGTTGTCCTGAGCACGGTCATCGTTGCTGCGGGCCCAGTGGCCTGTGCCCCGGAGGCTCGCGAGGTTGTGGAGGCGACCCTGAGCGGGACACCAACCGGCACGCCGGCAACCCCGCCGGGCACGGCCACGGCGAAGCCGGCGAATCCAGTGACTTACGTCAATGAGGAGTACGGGTTTTCGTTCCGGCACCCGTCGGGATGGGATGTGATGGAGGGACGGAACTTTGTGAGCCTCAGCCAGGGGACGGTGACTCTCGTAGTGGGGTTCCGGCACGTGACAGAGGATCCGAACATCTGCTGCAGGGAGCAGCTTCCCGAAGGTGAACTGGTGGATGCGGGAACGGTGACGTGCGCTGGAGAGAAGGTGGAGAGGGCCGTTCTGGAGTGTGAGGGAAGGATAACGGCGGTGATGTACGAGGGAAGCGAGGAGATCGCCGTCGACGACTTGCGATTCCTGTTCTACGTTGAGGACTTCGGCGCCGACTACGAGACGGCGGACATCCCGGAAGCCATCCAGCAGGATGCAGACCGGTTGATTGAATCACTGGAGACTTTCGAGGTTAGCGCGGATCTCGCTCAGGCCACGGCGATCCCCACGCAACTGCCGGCAACCCCGGAGCCGCTAGCAAGCCCTACGGCTGCAAATCCGACGCCGGCTCCAGCCGTGGCGGAGGCGGTAACCGGCGGTGCAATCGCGCGGAGCGGGCCGGGCCCGAACTACGGCGTGGAAGGAGTCCTGGCGGCGGGTGAGCGGGTGAACATCACGGGGCGGTACGTGAATTGGTGGCAGATCGTGTACGAAGGGAGCCCGGCCTGGGTCTACGACGAGGTGGTCAGGACATCGAACACCGAGGGGGTCCCCGTTGTGGCGCCGGACCGGACGCCGGACCCGGATCCCGAGACCCCAACGCCGGTGGTCGGGACGGGGGAACCGCAGACGCCGGAACCAACTCGACCGACAGCGGAAGCGCAGACGCAGGGGGCGAACGTGCGCAGCGGGCCCGGGTTGCGGTACTCCGTCAAAGGCTTCCTGGAGGGGGGCGAACGGGTGGAGATCACCGGACGGTACGAGGGGTGGTGGCAGGTCGGGTACGAAGGAAGCCCAGCCTGGGTCCACGGCGGAGTGGTGCTGGCGACGGGTGTCGACGACATCCCGCAGGTGGACTCGATTCCGACGCCGGTGCCCGCGAGCCCGGCGGTGATTCCGACAGCGGCGCCGCCGGAGGCGATCGACGAGGAGCGGTGGATCGATGTGAGCCTGTCGGAACAGCGGTTGAGAGCATACGAGAGGGGCGAGGTGGTGCGGACCGCGCTGGTCTCGACGGGTTTGCCCCAGACGCCGACGCCGCCGGGGCAGTTTCGGATCTGGATCAAGTTGCGCTACGACGATATGTCGGGGCCGGACTACTACCTGGAGGACGTGCCCTACGTGATGTACTTCTACCGCGGGTATGGTCTGCACGGAACGTATTGGCACAGCAACTTCGGGCAGCGGATGAGCGCTGGCTGCGTGAACCTACCCAGGGAGGAAGCGGCCTGGGTATATGACTTCGCGGACGTCGGGACGCTGGTGAACGTGCGGCCGTGATGGGGCGCCGCGAGCGGGCAGGGTGAGGATCGACCGGAGTGGGATGGTATACGCGCACACCAGGCAAACCCGGCTTGGGAGGTGGAGGACCAGAGTGGTCCGCACCTGATCAGCAGGTAGGGAACAGCCAGCGGAGGAGATCACGCCAGAAGCAGGCAGGAGATCGACAACGATGGAAGAGGCGAACATTAGGCACAATGAGCAAGGGGGAGTCCACATGGGCCTGCCGATGCGAGACGATTTGAGAGTAGGAGACCGGTTTCCAGACTTCGAGTTGCCCGATCACACGGGCACACAACAACGGCTGGCACACCTGCTGCGAGGGTTTCCAGGCGCGCTGATTTTCGATCGGGGGCATTTCTGACCAAAGGGTCGTCGTCAGTTGACGAACTACGTGGAGGATCTGCAGCCGGAGCTGCCGGTGAATTACTGTCACCTGATCGCGGTTAGCGTGGACGATCAAGACACGACGGCAGATCAACGAGATGCGCTTGGTGCAGAATGGACGTTTCTCTCCGATGCGGAGCGGGAACTGCTTTACGACCTGGAGATGGTGGATACAACGGACCCGAAGCACGGGGACATCTACATTCCGTATACGTTCATCCTGGACCGTGATCGGACGATTTACAAGGTCTACAATGGCTGGTGGTACCTGGGCCGGCCGACGGCGGAGGAGATACGGATGGATTGGCGGGCGCTGATGGAGAAGCGCGAGAATTGGGTCTACCAAGGGGAGTAGGGCTGCGGAACGACCGAGGAGTAGATTGGAAGAGAGAAGGACAGGGGGCGTCGCATGGGCGACCCGTCGAACAGCTATCCATCGATGACGCGAGTGTGGCGGTCGCCGGAGGAAGCTCGAGGCGCTTATGACCGGATGAGCCGTTGGTATGACTTGCTGGCTGGCGGCAGTGAAGAGGAGCACATCGACGCTGGCCTGCGGAGGTTGAACGCGCGGGCGGGGGAGCGGATTCTGGAGATCGGGTTCGGCACAGGGCACGCCCTGGTTTCGCTAGGGCAGATGGTCGAGGGGTCTGGGCTGGTCTACGGCGTGGACATCTCGGAGGGTATGGCGCGTGTGGCTCAGGGCAGGGTGGAGAACGCAGGTCTGGAGGACAGGATAGAGCTGGCGTGTGGGGACGGTGCCCAACTGCCGCTGCGGGATGGGATGGTGGATGGGGTGTTCATGAGCTTCACGCTGGAGTTATTCGACACGCCGCGCATCCCGCTGGTACTGGGGGAGTGCGAGCGGATTCTGAGGAACACGGGGCGGCTGTGCGTGGTCAGCCTGGCCAAGCGAGATGAGAGGAGTGTGCCGGTGCGCTTGTACGAGTGGGTGCACAGAAAATTGCCTCAGTACGTGGACTGCCGGCCGATTCCGGTGGAGCAGGTGATGGAGGGCGCCGGCTTCAAAGTGGCGGAGGTGGAGAGGCGGTCGATGTGGGGGCTGCCAGTGGACGTGGTGTTGGGCAAACCGAGGAGTGGAGAGCAGCGGTGGCACAGAAGCGGGGAGTATGAGCCAGCAGAGCTCGGCGGGTCCGCCGGGGCAGCTGCATCCTGAGTTGGTGTGATGAGTTGAGCTTTATCGGTGAGAAATAGGAGCGATCAGATGAAAGCGATTCGCGTGACGGAGTTTGGGGCGCCGGAGGTGCTGAGGACGGCGGAGGTACCGCGGCCCGAGCCGGGACCAGGCGAGGTCCTGGTCAAAATCGAGGCGGCGGGGGTGAACTTCATCGACGTCTACCATCGGACAGGGCAGTACCCGAGCGCGCTGCCCTTCACGCCGGGAATGGAGGCTGCAGGAGAGGTCGCTGCGGTGGGCATGGAGGTGTCGAGGTTCGAGCGGGGTGATCGCGTGGCCTATGCGATGGAGAAAGGGTCCTACGCGGAGTACGCGGTGGTGGCGGCCGAGAAGGCGGTGGCGGTACCGGACGGCGTGGCTCTGGAGCAGGCAGCAGCCGTGATGCTGCAGGGCATGACGGCCCACTATCTGAGCCACAGCACGTATCCGCTCGAAGAGCACGAGGTGGCGCTAATCCATGCTGCAGCTGGGGGTGTCGGCGCGTTGTTGGTGCAGATGGCGAAGCTGCGCGGGGCCCACGTGATTGGGACGGCGTCGACGGAGGAGAAGGTCCAACAGGCGGGGGAGTTGGGGGCGGACGAGATGATCCTATACACCGAGACGGACTTCGAGGAAGCGGTGGAGCAGATCACCCTGGGGGAGGGTGTCGACGTGGTCTACGACGGGGTAGGCAAGGCGACGTTTCGAAAGGGGTTGAACTGCGTGAGACGAAGGGGAACGATGGTGCTGTTTGGACAGGCGAGCGGCCCTGTCGAGCCAATCGATCCTCAGATCCTGAATCAGAAGGGTTCGCTCTACCTGACGCGGCCGAGTTTGAGCCATTATGTGGCAACGCGGGAGGAACTTGAGGAACGAGCCGACGGTCTGTTCGAGTGGATTGAGGGCGGACAGATCACAGTGCGCATCGATCAGCGCTTTCCGCTGGGCGAGGCGTCTGATGCTCATCGGTACATCGAGGGCAGGGAGACGCAGGGAAAGCTGTTGCTCATTCCCTGACCGAAACCATGCTCCTTCCAACTGAGGCCGATCACAGTCCCAACCGCGCGCGTGGGCGGACGGGCGAGCTTTGTGCGAGGATAGAAGGGTCGGTGCTCCAGCGTGCGTTGACGTGGGCTAGAGAGTGGAGCGGCACGAGGCGGGTGAGACTGGGGGACGCGCACGAACCAGGGTCAGGCAGCAGGGACCCACCATCAGGTGTGTGCGTCGGCGGAGGACGTGGACGCGATATGGGATTGTTGAGAACTGTGGGTTCAAGAAGATGGATGAGAGCCGACGGAAGACAGCCGAGGCTGGATTCCCGGATTGGATCGGGCGATCCACCGCGAGCGGCATTCTACGCCCTGGGAATGATCCTGGTGGTGGTTCTGGCGGCCTGTGCGACTGTTGAGGGGCCGACGGAAGAGGTGGCGCCGACGGCGACGGAGCAGCCATCCGCAACCCCGACGCGAACACCGACGAGTCGGGCAACGGCGACTCCGGGCGAGCCGGAGACCGAGGTGCCGGATGCGGCTTCAACGCCGACACCGGATCCAACAAGGACGGCGACCCCCGAGCCGGCGGTGGGGCTTGAGCTGGTGGCCGAGGGATTGAACGCGCCGGTGGAGCTGGTGCCCCCGGGCGACGGGAGCGGGCGGCTTTTCGTGGTGGATCAGGTCGGGGTAATTCGGGTGCTGACGGCGGAGGGCGAGCTTCTGGACAGACCGTTCCTGGACATCCGGGATCGGATGGTGGGGCTACGCCCCGGGTACGACGAACGGGGATTGCTGGGAATGGCTCTTCATCCGGACTACGAGGAGAACGGGCTGTTCTACGTCTACTACAGCGCCCCACTGGATGCGGCGGCTCCCCGCGGTTGGGATCACACCAGCCATTTGTCTCGGTTCAGTATCTCGGAGGAGGAGAACGCGGCGGATGCGGGCTCCGAACAGGTGGTTCTGCGCGTGCACCAACCGCAGTCGAACCATAATGGAGGGAAGGTCGCGTTCGGGCTGGACGGGTATCTCTACGCGGGGCTTGGCGACGGGGGAGGTGCTCACGACGTGGGGACGGGGCACGTGGACGACTGGTATGAGGCGAATGAGGGAGGCAACGCGCAGAACGTGACGGAGACCCTTCTGGGAAGCATCCTGCGGATAGATGTGGATGGCGCCGATCCGTACGGCATCCCCGAGGACAATCCGTTTGTGGGAACCGAAGGCCTGGACGAGATCTGGGCATACGGCCTGCGCAACCCCTATCGCTTCTCTTTCGACAGCGGAGGCGACCAGGAGCTTTTCGTGGCCGACGTGGGTCAGAATCTGTGGGAGGAAGTCAACATCGTCACGCAGGGCGGCAACTATGGATGGAATGTTAGAGAAGGGACGGATTGCTTCAGCCCGGCGACGCCGAATGACGCGCCAGAGGAGTGCCCCGACACTGATCCTGACGGCAACCCACTGATCGATCCGATCATCGAGTATGAGAACGCGAATCTACCTGGCGGACTGGGGCGCGCGGTAGTGGGAGGGTACGTCTACCGGGGGGAGGCGCTTCCAGGATTTAAGCGGCGGTTCGTGTTCGGTGACTGGAGTACGAGCTTCAGCCTGGGGGATGGGAGACTGTTCGCAGCACGGCCGGCGGGCGAAGAGGATTCGCTATGGCCTTTCGAGGAGTTGCGGATTGCGACGAGAGACGACGGACGCCTGGGTGAGTTCCTGCTCGCCCTCGGTCAAGACGCTGAGGACGAGCTTTACGCTCTGACTTCTGGGACGCCCGGACCGCTCGCCGAAACGGGCCGGGTGTACAAGATCGTTCCAGTGGAGTGATAGACGAAGATGTCATCGCCGCGCGGGGTGGAGGAAAGCGCCGAGTACGACGAAATACTCGACGCGCTTCAACGGGACACCTTCCAGTATTTCGTGAAAGAGGTCAATCCCGAGAACGGTCTGGTGCGAGACCGGACGGCAGAAGGGGCCCCGGCGAGCATCACGGCCGTCGGGTTGGGGCTGGCTGCCTACGCCGTGGCCGCCGAGCGGGGCTTCGTCTCGCGGCACGAGGCTGTCGAGCGAACGTTGACGACTCTCCGCTTCCTGTGGAAGAGCCCACACAATGGCCAACCTGATTCGACGGGGTATAACGGTTTCTTCTATCACTTCCTGGATATGGAGACAGGTCGGCGCGCCATAGCATCGGAGCTCTCGACCATCGACACCACGTTTCTGCTGGCCGGAGCCCTGGCGGCAGCTGTTTACTTCGATGGTGATTCGGAAGAGGAGAGGGGGATTCGAGAGCTGGCCGACGGGCTGTACCGGCGGGTCGACTGGAATTGGGCGCTGAACGGCGAGAGCACGGTCAGCCACGGCTGGCGGCCCGAGGATGGGTTTCTGGCCTGGCGCTGGGATGCGTATAGCGAGGCGCTCCTCCTCTACGCGCTGGGTCTGGGATCTCCCACTTATCCGCTGCCGGAGGAGAGCTACGCTGCGTGGATCCAAGGATTTGAATGGCGAGAGGTGTACGATCAGGCCTATGTTCACGCCGGCCCCCTGTTCATCCACCAACTGTCTCACGTTTGGATCGACCTCCGTCGCATTCAAGACGATTTCACGCGAGGGAGGGGTATCGACTACTTCGAGAACAGTCGCCGGGCCGCGTTGGTCCAGCAGGAGTACGCGGTGCGCAATCCTGGCGGGTTCAAAGAGTATGGCGAGCATACCTGGGGCATCACGGCCAGCGCTGGCCCCGGCGAGCAGATCTGCGAAGTCGACGGCAGAGAGCGACAGTTCTATGGTTACCTGGCCCGGGGAGTCCCCGACGGACCGGACGACGGGACGCTGTCACCCTGGGCTGTCATCGGTTCCCTCCCGTTTGCGCCTGATATCGTGTTGCCCACCATCCGTCACTACGACCAGGCATTTCCGGAGATGCGGCACGAGTACGGTTATCGCTGCAGCTTCAACCCGACGTTCCCTTCGGAGGCATCTGGTCAGGTGGGGTGGATCTCCGACGGTTACTACGGTCTGAACCAGGGGCCGATTATATTGATGATAGAGAATTATCGCACAGGCCTCGTGTGGGAGCTTATGAAGCAGTGTCCATATTTGGTCACCGGGCTAACTCGAGCCGGGTTTTCGGGGGGTTGGCTATCTGGGATGGAGACAGAATGCAAGCTCAGCTTCAGCGAGGGAGAGGTAGATGAGAGCTAGAACGAAGATCGTGGCAACGATTGGGCCCGCCAGTCGGGAGCCGGAGGTGCTGCGGCAGTTGATCTGCGAAGGGATGGACGTGGCGCGGCTGAACTTCTCTCACGGCGATCCCGAGACTCACGAGGAGAACGTGCGACGCATCCGCGCCGCGGCGGCGGACGCTGGCCGGACGGTGGGGATCCAGGTGGATCTTCAGGGCCCGAAGCTGCGCGTAGCCGAGGTGGCTGAATCGGGTATCGTGCTGGAGAAGGGAAAGAAGGCGACGCTGGTCGTCGACGAGGTGGTGGGGCATACACCGGAGGCGATTCCGGTCCAGAACGAGAATCTGCCCGAGTTGGTGGAGCGAGGAGATCGGGTGCTGCTGGACGACGGCATGATGGAGCTCGAGGTCCTGGGGGTCAGCGAGGGGGAAGTGCGCTGTCGTGTGCGCGTGGGCGGGACGCTGAGGAGCAACAAGGGGATCAATCTGCCCGGCGTGGCGGCGCAACTGCCAAACATCACGGAGAAGGACCGGGGTGACCTGGCACATGCCCTGGAATGGGAGATCGATTGGATCGCGCTGTCGTTTGTGCGTTCGGCTGAGGCGATTTATGAGCTGAAGGATCTGATTCGAGAGCTGTCTCCAAAGGATCGATTGGTGCCGGTGATGGCGAAGATCGAGAAGCCTCAAGCTCTGGATGACCTGCCCGGGATCATCGAGGCAGCGGACGCGGTGATGGTGGCGCGGGGCGATCTGGGGATCGAGATTCGGCCGGAGGAGGTGCCGATGGCGCAGAAGCGGATCATCGCGGCCTGCAACGAGGCAGGCATTCCGGTGGTCACAGCCACCCAGATGCTGGAATCGATGATCCGAAATCCGCGGCCCACCCGAGCGGAGGCGTCGGACGTAGCGAACGCTATCCTGGACGGCACGGACGCGGTGATGCTCTCGGCCGAGACGACGATCGGGGAGTATCCAGTGGAGGCCGTGAAGACGATGATGCGGATCATTGAGGAGGTGGAGGCGAAGCGCCCGGAGGTCGCGACCAGGGCCTTTCGTCCGCTGGAGGGAGGGCTGCGGCTGTCCATCGCCGACGCGGTGGGGCGAGCTGCCCGGGAAGCGGCGCAGGACTTGAAGGCGACTGCTCTGGTCACACCCACAGTCTCGGGCTACACAGCGCGAGTGATGGCGCATTACCGACCGCAGGCGCCGATCGTGGCGGTTACTCCCGATGCCCGGGTGCAGCGGCGACTGACGCTGTACCGGGGCGTCATACCCCTGTTGGCTCCGCGGGCGGATAACTCGGACGAGATGATTGAGCACGCAGTGGAGGCCGCGCGGGGGAAGGGTCTGGTGGAGGAGGGGGACACGCTGGTGGTGACGGCGGGGGCGGCCCGATCCGAGCCGGGCACGACGAACTTGATGCGGATATACGTGGTGGGCGGGGAGGAGTCAATAGGGACGACCGGAAGCTGACGAGGGCGATAACACTGACCGAGCATTGCCGCCGGTACCTGCGAGGTGCCGGCTGATAGGCAGAACATACGAGGAGTCTGGAGGAGACTTGAGCCTATGGTAGATAGAGAGGGTGGTTCCACGAGGGAGACGGAAGAACGACGCTGTCCTTTCAACTACGCGATTGGGGAGCTGCAGGATACGGCGTACCGGTTGAGCCGGGAGATCATCGATATGACGACGCGAGCCGGGTCGGGCCATCCTTCCAGCTCACTCTCAGCGATCGACGTCATGACCGCCCTGTACTTCGGGGGGATCATGTGCTACAAGCCAGTTCAGCCGAAGTGGCCGGATCGAGACCGCTTCATCCTGAGCAAGGGACACGGGTGTCCGGCGCTATATGCGGTGCTGGCGGAGGCGGGATACTTCGATCGGGCCCTGCTGGACACGCTGCGCCAGATCGAAAGCCCGCTGGAGGGCCATCCCAATATGCGGGTCCTTCCCGGGGTGGAGGCCTCGACGGGGTCCCTGGGCCAGGGGCTTTCGATCGGCCTGGGCCATGCGCTGGCGGGCAAGGTGGATGAGCGGCCCTATCAGGTGTACGTGATGATCGGCGACGGGGAATCCGACCAGGGGCAAATCTGGGAGGCGGCGATGGCGGCGGCGAAGTTTGAGGCGGGGAACCTGACAGCCATTCTGGACTACAACAAATTCCAGCAGACGGGACCGGTTCGAGAGGTGATGCCCACGCTGGAGCCCCTGGTGGACAAATGGGTTACCTTCGGGTGGGACGTGCGCCAGATCGATGGCCACGACATGGAGGAGATCATGGAAGCGCTTCGTGCCGTACGGAGGATCGAAGACCAGCCGCAGCTGATCATCGCGCATACGATGAAGGGGAGGGGCCTGTCACCCTTTGAGAAGGACGACGTGAACCGGAAGCACGGAGTGCCGCTGACGGAGGAGGAAGCCGAGATTGCGCTGGAGGAGTTGCGCGAGACGAAGTACTACAGCAGCGCCTATGGAATGGCGGATCTGGAGCCGGAGATCACACCTGAAGAGAAGTACGGGGAGATCTAGCCATGGATATTGGAAAGAGCATTGGGCTTGAATACGGGCTTCCGATCCGGAATGCCTTCGGGGAGATGCTGCGAGAAATCGGGCGCGAGAACCCCGATCTGATCGTGCTGGACGGGGACGTTGGAAACTCAACCCGCACCAACTACTTCAGGGACGAGTTCCCGGATCGGTTCTTCAACGTGGGCATCGCGGAGAGCAACTTGATTGGGGTGGCGAGCGGCCTGTGGGCGGCGGGGAAGGACGTGCTGGCGGCCAGTTTCGCTTGCTTCTTACTTTGCAACGCCTACGACCAGATTCGGATGTCGATTGCCTTTCCCAAAGCGGACGTCAAGCTGGTGGGATCGCACAGCGGGATCAGTATCGGAGAGGATGGACCGAGCCAGATGGGGATTGAGGACATCGCGTTGGCCACGTCGCTTCCGAACTTCACGGTTCTGGTGCCGGCGGACGAGCCATCGATGCGGGCGGCGACGCGGGCGATGTTCGATCACCGGGGACCGGTCTACCTGCGGAGTGGGCGCCCCCGGGTACCGATCGTCTACGAGGACAACGTCGAGTTTGAGATCGGGAAGGCGAACCAATTGCGCGACGGTAGCGACGTGACCATTATCGCCTGCGGCCTTATGGTGGCCGCGGCCCTCGAGGCCGCTGCTGACCTGTACGAGGAGGGCATTGAGGCACGGGTGCTCGACATGCACACGGTCAAGCCGATCGACGAGGCCGCCATCGAAGAAGCAGCTCGGGACACAGGAGCCATCGTGACGGCAGAGGAGCACGTGCTGAACGGCGGTCTCGGCTCGGAGGTCGCCCGGGCAGTGGGCAAGCACTACCCGGTCCCGATGGAGTTCGTCGGCATCGACAACGAGTACGCTGAGTCTGGCCAGCCTCAGGAGTTGCTGGAGAAGTACGGCCTGACGCCGGGCGACATAGAGGAAGCCGTCCACAGAGCGCTGACCCGCAAGTAGAGCAGTTGTGAAGAAGTCGCTCTTCGGGCGACGATCGGCCCGAGACAGCTACTTCTTCGGCATCTGATCATCGGGGGCATGACAGACTCGCGGGATCGGAGCCAGTTGCGCCTCGGTCTGCGGGAAGAGGCTGGAAGGTAGGGAGGCCAAGGAACCAGCGAGGAGGTGAGACGTGGGGAGACGTCTGGTGGTGGGGACAACCGGGGGCTTGTATCTCTTCGAGCCGGAGGAGGGAGGATACCGACAGACCACGCGCGCTGTGGAGGGACAGGGGGTTATCAGTATCGCGGCGAGCAGACACGCGATACTGGCCGGTACGCGGAACGGTATCTCGGTGTCTCGGGACGAGGGGGCATCGTGGGAGGAGGCGAACGAGGGGCTGACTGAACGCCATGTTCGCTGGCTGGCGTACCATCTGAATGACCCATGGTTGGCGTTCGCCGGAACAGAACCAGCGGCTATCTTCGTCTCGGCGGATGGCGCGAAGACCTGGCGCGAGTGTCCGGAGGTGGCTGACATGCGGGATGCCAACGGGTGGTACCTGCCATACTCGCCAGAGGCCGGGTGCGTCCGGGGGTTTGCCTTCCACGGTTCGCGCGGGTATGCCGCTGTGGAGCAGGGCGGCCTGCTGCGGAGCGACGACGGCGGTCGCTCGTGGCGGTTGGCGGGCGGCAGCACGGGGGACCCGCGTGCTCCTGTGCTCGGGTCGCGCATCGACAGCGATGTCCATTCAGTCACGGTGCATCCGTCGACTGCAGACTTGGTGTTCGCACCGACGGGCGGCGGATTGTACGTCTCGGAGGACGGCGGTGAGTCCTTTACGGAGCTGTACGACTGCTACTGCCGCGCTGTGTGGGCCGACCCCGACGATCCCGAGCACCTGGTACTCGGCCCTGCTGATGGGGTGGATGCTGACGGTCGGATCGAGGAGACGACCGATGGTGGGGAGACGTGGGAGGGTGCCTCTGAAGGACTGGAGGTTCCCTGGCCGCGTCACATGGTCGATCGATTCGTGCAGGCGGGCGATGAGCTTGTGGCGGTGCTTTCGAATGGGCACGTGGTTGCGGCACCGCTGGAGACGCTGAGATGGAGGCGGGCGTTTGAGGACATCGGGCGGGTGGCGGCGGTCGCGCCGCTGGAGACGTAGACTGTGGACCTAATACAACCAAAGAGGAGACGACAGGGGGGGCACAGTAGCCTGTAGAGCGAGCTGCACGGCTGGGGTCTTGGGCGAAAGCGGCGGCACGGTGCAGCAGGCCCCCTGTCACCAGATTACGGGAGAGGATTGACATGGAGTCCTATAAGTACGTCATTGTTGGCGGGGGTCTAGCTGGGGGCAGGGCGGCCGAGGGAATCCGGCAGGTGGATGAGGAGGGGACGGTGGCGCTGGTGACTCAAGAGCCGCACCGCCCCTACGAGCGTCCTCCGCTGTCGAAGGAGTATCTGAGGGGCGAGGTGGGCCTGGATCGCGTCTACCTAGAGGACACGGGGTACTACGAAGAAAGGGGCGTGGAGGTCCTGAGTGGCGCACGCGCTGGCGCACTGGATCCTGCGGCGAGGACAGTGACTCTCGACGACGGACGCACGCTGGAGTACGAGAAGCTGCTGCTGGCGACGGGAGGCCGGGCGCGGCGTCTGCCGATGCCAGGGAACGACCTCGACGGGGTGTTCACGCTGAGAACGATCGAGGACGCGGAGAAGATCCGTGCGGCGGGAGGCGAGGGGAAGCAGGCCCTGGTCATGGGCGGGAGCTTCATCGGTTCGGAAGTGGCAGCATCGCTGAAACAGTTGGGGACGCGGGTGACGATGGTCTTCCCCGAATCTCGGCTGTTGGAGCGCATCGTGCCAGTGGCGGTGAGCAACCTGTTGTTCGGCGTCTACCGGGACGAGGGGGTAGTGATCCTCCCCAGGACTGTCTCTGATGCGCTGGAGGGAGAAAGAAAGGTCAAGCGAGCGAGGTTGGACAGCGGACAGATGCTAGATGTCGACCTGGTGGTGATGGGGGTAGGCATCCGGCTGCACACGGAGCTGGCCGAGGAGGCCGGCCTGGAGTTGACCGAGCAGGGAGCTGTGATCGTAGACGAGCAGCTGCGCACGAGCGATCAAAACATCTATGCAGCGGGGGACATCGCGGCGTGGCCTGATCCCACGTTCAACGAGAGGCTGCGGGTGGAGCACTGGGACGTGGCGCGGCGCCAGGGCAGGCGAGCGGGAAGGAACATGGCGGGTGAGGAGAAGGCCTACACGGCGCTGCCCTATTTCTTCTCCGATCTGTTCGATCTCAGCTTTGAGGTGTGGGGCAACCTGACCTCGTGGGATGAGACCGTGCTGCGCGGTTCGCTGGGGAAAGGGAGCTTCGCAACCTACTACTTCGACCAGGGCACGATGGTGGGAGTGCTAAGTATGGGCCGGCCTGCGGCAGAACGGAGCCCGATGCAAGATCTGGTGAAGGCGCGGCCGGGGTACGACGAGGTCGCTGACAGGCTGACTGACGAGAGTTTGGACCTCGATAGATTGGTTGCTGATTAGGAGGCGGCTGCTCAAGAAGCAGATGGTGCAACCTTGCAGTTTGAATGAGACAGCGCACCCATGTTCGGCAAGAAGGATGTTGAGGAGATGAAGGATGTTGCCGACTACGATGACGTGGGGAACAACGCCGAGTCAATCTATGCTTATGTGGAAGACGGCAGCATGCCGCGCGACGGCTCCCTTGGCCCCACAATGCTATTCCCTGCGGTCTCCTCTCTCAATCGACTCAGCGTGAGCGCCGGGGGTTGGCCCCGCACAGCGTCGGCGGGGGTCAGTCCTCCTCCGTACGAGCTTCGACGCCCGAAAGCAGTTCGATCACGCGGATGACGGCTGAGTGGTCGAGGTCTCCCCAGCCCTGTGCCTGCATGGCGCCGAACAGCTCATGGGCCAGCGCCGCAGCTGGCAACGATACTTCATAGGCGCGGGCTGTCTCCCGGATGATGTTGAGATCTTTGTAGTGCAGCGCGCTTCTGAAGCCGGGTTCGAAGACGCCGCGGATAACGTTTGGTCCGCGGACATCCATTACCCGTGATTGAGCGAATCCCCCGCTCAGGACGTCGATTATCGTTCGCGGATCGACACCTGCCTTCTTGCCCAGGACCAGGGCTTCAGCCATGCCCAGGAGGTTGAGAGCTACCTGCACTTGATTACAGGCCTTGACTGTCTGACCTGCGCCATTTGGCCCGCAGTGGACGATGGTCTCTCCCAGGACCTCCAGCACCGGCTTGACGGCGTCGAAGACTGTGCCTTCACCGCCGACCATGATGGACAACGTGCCTGTCTGAGCCCCCACGTCGCCTCCGCTGATAGGTGCGTCGAGGCATTGGACGCCCTTGTCCGCGAGGGTCTCAGCTACTTCGATTGCGACGGTGGGGGCGATGGTGCTCATGTCTACGTAGATGTCACCCTCACTGACGCCCTCAATGAGGCCATCCTGTCCCAGGGCGACGAGTCTGACGTCGGGCGAGTCCGGCAGGCAGGTGATAATCAGGTCACTCTGGCGGGCCACCTCGGCCGGTGTGTGGGCGGGCTGGGCTCCGACGCGGGAGAGATCGCGCACGGGGTCGCGGCTGCGGTTGTGAACGACCAACGGATACCCGGCGTCGAGCAGGTTGCGGGCCATGGGTTTCCCCATGACGCCGAGACCGATAAAGCCAATGGTGCGTTTGTCTGTCATAGTGTCTCCTTCCCATACGCGGTCGGCGTAGAGAGCCGCTGAATCGCTGCTTGCGTCCGGTGTTATGCCACGGCTCTGGCGCTGCTCACTTCGCTCAGCCGGCGAGGCCGTCGGAGGCGCGTGGCCAGATTGGCAGTGTACCACAGGCGGGAAGAGCTGACCAGCGATCGTGTGCATTGGTGCTGAATGCTGAGGCTGGATTGGTGCCGATGCCTGGGGAAGGGCCACCTCTTCTGGGATCAGCAGCCTTTCGTGTTGATGGTGTCATCGGCGCGCGCCTTGCGCGGCCTGGGCTTGGGCGCGGTGACCTCGAGCGTGACAGATTGTCTCTTCAGCTCTGGGGACCTGCTTGCTGCCCTCAAGAGCCCGTGCGTCCTGGCACGACGACCTGTCGTTCGCCTGGCACTCGGGAGCGTTTCGAGACTACGGGTACCGAGCCTGCATGCCTGACTACCTGGCTCTGGTCGGCGGCGTGGATCCAGAAATCGGCGACCGTAACACCTTCGCTGAAGCGAGCGCGACTGCACGTGCCAGGTTTGCCGGTGGATGTACCTGCTGACCGCACCGTTCGCCGCCGACCAGTCCCGGGCGGTTCCCTCTTGGTCCATCCGATCAGCGAGCGGCAGGCGCGCAACCATAGCTGACATCCTTCTGGCGCGGAAGCTCTGGCGAAGGGCTGGAGCCGGTGGTTGTCTGAGAGAGCGTCCAGACAGGTGGGTGAGGAGGATCCCTGGTTGGGAGCGCGGCGAAGGCGGGCTTCAATGGGGCCACCGGCTGTTGACGCGAGAGCCTTTCGCGGTACACTTAGTGGCGCGGAGAGCCAGGGTGAGGCAATGGATAGGGGAGAGGCGACCGCATGGCAGGATGAACCTGCCGCGACGATCGTTGGGCCCCCGATCTCAAATAGGGATGACTGTGACGCTGTTGCGCTCACTCTTGATGTCGTCGGGCGCCCTGACAGCCCGGTCCCTATGTCGCGCTGGCGGATACGGACACTGCTGCAGATGACCCAATTCTTGTCGACGACGGGCCCCGGGTGAATGCTGGTGAAGAGGGGATATTCGGCGCAGACGATGCCGCGCTTCGTCTGGCTCGCCTGTGGCCCGGCGCCGCTGGTTGGGCCGCGGCTGTCTAGGCAGGGCCAGCCTGAGCTGGGACATGCTACCAGCGGGCGGATCCGCTGCTTCGAGAACGAGTTCGCAGTATAGAGGGGAGGTGCGGTGGAGAGAACTGTCGTCTATCACGACACAACGGGACCGGACAACACCGATGTGACCCTCGACCTGGCAGTCGAGGCAGCCACAGAGCGCGGGTTGAAGACGGTCGTAGTCGCTTCGCGGACCGGCGCGACGGCTTCGGCGCTGATGGAGCGGATCGAGGACACGGATATCCGCCTGGTAGTGGTGGCGCCGCAATACGGCTGGATGGATGAGCACGAGTTCGACCGCGGTCTTATCCCGCGTCTGCGCGAGGCCGGGCACGACTTCCACGCGGGGACGATGCCGTTCCACACCGACTCGTTTCACGGGTGCTCCGCGCCGAAGCGGATGGGGGATGCCCTGCGCATCTTCTCCCAGGGCGTGCAGGTGTGCGTGGAGATCGCGATGATGGCCGCGGATGGGGGGCTTCTGAGGCATGATCAACGGTGCGTACTCATCGCCGGGACCGGCAGGGGTGCGGACACAGCCATCGTAGCCACGCCGGCCTCCACGGCGCATTTAGAGGATCTGCGGGTTCACGAGATCCTGTGCAAGCCGCACCTGATGTCCGAGGACTGAGGCGAGGCGAGGTCCGAGCGAGCGCACTCTCATCGGCGTCGAGTTCGTGTGCATGATCCACAGCCGATGCGTCAACAGGCAGCGTCCGCGTGGCGTTGGGACGGCGGATTCGGTAGGACCGCCGAACTGCAGGTGGCCGCTCGATGGGGACAGTACGCCGGAGTGATCCCGGCGCCGTCTTGCTGCGCGGACCGTTGCGGGAGCAGCGGTGGTAGCCGCAGCTCAAGGGCGTCGGAATTGTCGAGTGCGATGACCCGCCAATGGCGACCGGTGGTGTCGGGGCACGCCGTCAAAGGGCCGGGGGATGAGGATCTGGCGGGCACGCTGCGGCGTGTGGGATGCGTCTCTCCGGTATTTGAGCGGGAAGCCGGACGCGTGGCATCGAGGTGTGAGTGGCTCGCGCTTGCCGGGACTCCTGGTAGGATAGTGCGACAATTACGAACAGCGTGTTCCGCGGTCAGCGTGCGGTACGACCGACCTGTGGACGGGCGAGGTGGAAGGGGCTGTATGCCCTTTCTCACAGGAGGGTCGGTTATGTTTCGGTGTCTGGTTCTGGCTGTCGTGCGACAGGTGTCGTGCGATGGCGTAGGAGGTTGCACTGATCGATGGCAGCATCGTCAGAGGTCAGCATAAAGGAAGCCATCGGCCTGGCCCGCGGCGGTGAGACGGCGGCGGCTGTTGCCGCCCTGCGGGCGATCCTAGAAGAGGACCCGCACAACCTCAAGGCTCTGCTCGCGCTAGGTGCCTTCACACCCAATGTGGCGGAGGGTGTCATAGCGCTGGAGCTGGCTCTCGAGCTCGATCCTGAGAGCGATGCTGCGCGCCGCGCGCTGGCCGAGCTCCGCGCGCGGTTGCGGGAGCGTAGGGCGTCGACGAGCGACGCTGTTTCTCCGGCGAGCGACGAGGCCGAGGACGAGGGCGGGCCTGGCAACGCGCCCGCGGTGCTGGGGGCGAGGGCCGAGGGCAGGGCTATCCCGCACGGACAAGGTCTGCGCGTCGTCGAAGGCAGCCAATCCCTGCCTGAGCACGAGGCGAAGAAATATCGCCAAAGGACTGTTCTCGGCTGGCTCCTGCTGGGGCTGTTGCTGGTAGCCGCGGTCGCGGGCCTAGTGCCCCTCGGGGGCTGGATTCTGGGAGTCGGCACCCTGTCCCCGATGTGGATCCTGTCCGGCTTGGTCCTGGAGGGTGTGGTGTGGCTCGCGTTGCCAGGGGTAGGCCATCTGCGAGATGAGTGGAAGAACTTCAGAGGCGGCCGTCTGGGCGAGGAGAAACTGGCAGCTGTTCTACAGCGGCAGCTTTCGCAAGACTGGGCGCTCTTTCTCAACGTAGTGCTACCGCAGGGCAGTTGTGACATCGACGCGGTACTGGTGGGACCCAGAGGCGTCTTTGCTCTGGAAGTCAAGGCTTACTCAGGATACTACCGCAACGTGGGAAGGACGTGGCGGAGGCGGGCGTACGGCCGATGGCACACGCTCGACTGCAATCCGACCCGGCAGGCGCGGCGCAATGCGGCCGCGCTGAGCAAGTACCTTGAACGCTGCGGCACCGACGTGTGGGTTAAGGCTCGCATCGTATGGGCAGGAGACGGCAGGCTGTTACTGCAGAAGCCGAGGGTGCGGGTCTGGCAGTTGAGCCACCCCGACTCTCTGTTGGAGGACATCGAAGGCCAGGAGCCCCTCCCGGGTGAGGTGGTTCGTGGCACGGTGAGAGCGCTGGAGTCTGTATGCTGCCCCAACTGTTCGTAGCTCCTGCGGGCGCCGGCAAGACGGCCTACGCCGTGGCAGAGGCACGGCGCCAGGCTCGATGCCTGAGGGCCACGCCCCACGTCCTGGTGGCGAACGGGCTGCAGGCGCGGGCGTTCCAGCGCCGGCTAGCGCAGGCCGGGGGGGCCATTGGCGTGCGGGTGCTCACGTTCGAAGGGCTGTACCGGCTGGTCCTGAGCGAGGCGGGCACGATCTACAGCGAGCTGGGCGAGCCGGTGCAACATCGTGTCCTGCGTGCCGTGGTGCGGGAGCTGCCTCTGGTGCACTATGCGCCCCTGATCGGCCGCCCAGGATTCGTCCAGGTGGTAGGTAGCGTCATCGGCGAGCTCAAGGCGGCCGGGGTCGCCCCGGAGGCGTTTGCGGACGCGGTGGGCGTCCGCGGTGGCGCGGCCCGCTTGCGAGAGCTCACCGATATCTACTCCGCCTACCAGGCGCGGCTGCAGGCCGAAGCGTGGGCCGACCCCGCGGGTCTGGGCTGGCTGGCCGTTGAGGCGCTGGATGGGAGGACCAGTCGGGTGGGTAGCGAATGGCCTCTGCTGCTGGTGGATGGCTTCGACGACTTTACCCCGGTGCAGCTGGCGATGCTGAAGCTGCTCGCGGGTGGGGTGGAGCGAATGGTCATCACCCTGACAGGCGGCTTGGACCGGGGCCCGCCTCGGCTGGTCCACCGCCGTTTCGACCGCACACGCCGGGAGCTGGAGGAGACTCTGGATGTGAAGGCCGAGCCGCTCCCCGGGCTTCGAGCGAATTCGGGCGGCGTGCCAGGGCAACTGGAGAGGGCGCTTTTCCGAAGCGAGGTGCCGAAGCCACCGGTAGCGGGTGGCGTCGACCTGATTGAGGCGCCGAATCGGGCGGAGGAAGTCCGGGCGGCGTTGCGTTGGGTGAAGGCGGAGGTCGTCGAGCGCGGCCTCGGGGCGGGGGAGCTGGCGTTGATGGCGCGCGACGTCACGCCGTATCGTCCCCTCGTCCGTGAGATCGCAGCCGAGTTCGGCGTGCCGGTCCATTTCCACGGCGGAGAACCGCTGAGCAAGAACCCGGCCGTGGCCGCCTTGATGGATCTCCTGCGGCTGATGCTGCCTGTCGAAGGGGCCCGAACGGGAGAGCTTGATGAGAACGGCGGGACTCACGAGATGCGCGCCGTGGAGGCCGCCTTACCTCCACGTTTGGTCATCGAGGCCTGGCGCTCCCCCTACTTCGATTGGACGGCGCAGCCGGGGGCAGCGGAGTCGCTGCGCAGAGGGACCCACCAGCCTATCGGGATTGAGCCGGGGGATGCAGATGCCCTGCGAATGGTGGTGCAGCACGGGCGCGTCATCGCCGGCCTGGGGCAGTGGGAGGCGGCATTTGAGGCACTGAAGAGGGCGGCGGAGCTGGAACCGACAGAGGCCGAGGAAACTGAGGAGAGGGAGGGCACTCCAGGTGCGCTGAGCGCCCGGCGGGTCCGTGAACTCCACGGCAGGTTCCGCCGCTTCGTCCGGCGTTTGGAGCCCCCCGACGGCCTGCACAGCACCAGCGATTTTGTGCGATGGTTGGAGACGCTTATCGGTCCGGATCCCCAGAAGGCCTCCGACCGCTTTCCGCAGCCCGGGATGCCCGGCAGCCTCAACGTGGTGGCTCAGGCCCGCGCGCGCGACGACCTGCGAGAGGCACCCCCGGCAGCCGCCGACAAGCTGCCAGAGGGTTTTGCCCGGCGGCGGAGGATCAGGCCTGACTGGCTCTCTCCTGTGGTGGAGCGGGACGGCGCCGCACTGCGCGGTCTGAAGAGAGTCTTGCGGGGCTTGATCTGGGCGGAGGAGGCGCTGGATGCTCCACCTATTGCGTTTCCCCGCTTCTTCGAGGAGCTGAGCGGTGCGGTGGATGCTGCTTTTTACCCCCTGCCGCGGCGTGCCGACAGAGAGGAAATCCTGGTGTCCGACGTGGTGGCGGCTCGGGGCGTCTCCTTTCGGTCCGTGGCTGTGCTGGGTCTGGCCGAGGGTGCGTTCCCGGTGGGGCAGAGCGAGGATCCGCTGCTCCACGACGAGGACCGCGAGGCGCTCGATCTGCCGCTCCAACCGTCGACCCGGAGTGCCGAGGTGGAGTATTTCTACGAGACCGTTGCGGCTCCGACGGAGAGGCTGCTGCTCACTCGGCCCCGTCTGACCGACGACGGTGCGGCATGGCAGGCCTCACCGTTCTGGGAGGAGATACGACGGGTTGTGGACGTGATGCCCGAGACGCTGCCGGCCACGTCCGGCCTGGCCCTGGACCGCGTCGCGTCGTGGCCCGAAATGGTGCAGAGCGCTGTCGCCGTGACGGAGGGGGAGAACCTGTGGACGTGGCTGCGCGAGAGCGCCGCGGGGTCAGTCGCGGCTTTGGATGCGGCAGACCAGGTCCTCACCTGGCGCTCCCAGCGGGGTGACTCGCCCTTTGATGGCGGTCTGCGCGGGTTGGGCGACCATTTTGCCGAGTGTTTTAGCTGTGAGTACACTTGGAGTGCCAGCCGGCTAGAGGCCTATCGTACCTGTCCTTTTTACTTCCTCGTCCACAAGGTGTTGAAGCTGGAGCCGCGCGAGGAGCCCAGCGAGGGCATTGACTGGCTCCGGCGGGGGATCTTGTACCACGAGATCTTGGAGCGAGTATACCGGGCCGTCGAGGACCCGACAGATCTGGACCAGCTCCTGACGGCTTTGCCCGAGATTGCGGATGCGGTGCTCGACAAAGCACCGGAGCGCCAGGGATTCCGGAAGACCGCCTGGTGGGCGGAGACCAGGCGGGAGATGGTGGAGCACGTCCAGCGCTCGCTGAAGAAGCTCCACGAGGGCGAGCTGCGGGGCGACTTCGTCCCTGTGCAGCATGAAGCCGCCTTTGGGCTACGGGGCAAGCCCCACCTGGTTGTGTCCGATGCCACCGGGGACCATGCCTTCGTGCTGAGGGGTTTCATCGACAGGGTGGACCGCGACGGCAAGGGCGGCGTGCGCATCATCGATTACAAGACCGGCGGGCCGTCCAGCTACGGTGACCGGGCCCTGCGCGAGGGCGAGAAGATCCAACTTCCGCTGTACGCGCTGGCTGCCCGGGACGCGCTGGGGTTGGGCGAGCCCGTCTCGGGCTTCTACTGGCACGTACGACATGCAGAGCCGAGCCCGCTCAAGCTAGAGGACTTCGGGCCGGCGAAGGCGATCCGCATGGCCGTGGCGCACGCCTGGGAGGCGATCCACGGCGCCCGAGAGGGGTGCTTCGTCCCCCGGCCACCCAGGGGGGGCTGTCCCTCCTACTGCCCGGCGACCAGTTTCTGCTGGCAGTACGAGCGGAGCTACAGAGGGTAGCGGGAATGTCGAGTGTCCTCCATCCCATCGTCGCTCAGATGACGCCGAACCCGGAGCAGAGCCCGGCGGTGCGGACCCGCGGACGCGACGTGGTGGTCACGGCCGGGGCGGGCACTGGTAAGACTCGCACGCTGGTGGCCCGTTATCTCTCACTCCTGGCGGACGAGAAGCCGCTGCGCAGCATTATCGCCATCACCTTCACTCGCAAGGCGGCTCGTGAAATGCGCAATCGGATCCGTGCCGAGGTGCAGCGCTACCTGGCCCGGGCTGATGTGACCCCCCAGGAGCGCGAGTACTGGCACGCTGTCTACGCGGGGCTGGACGCGGCCCGCATTGGGACGATACACAGTCTGTGCGGCGAGATCCTGTGCGCTCATCCGGCGGAGGCGGGCGTTGACCCTCGCTTCCGGGTGCTGGACCAGGGGGAGGCACGACTCCTGCGGCGCGAGGTGCTGGACGCGGCCCTGGCCTGGGCGGCGGACGAGGCGGGCGCTGCAGGCTTGTTCTCCTTGCTGGGCGGGGAACGGCGTGTGCGAGAGGTTCTCGAGACTCTGCTGGAGCGGCGCCTAGACGCCGCTGCGGCGTTCGACGCCGTGTCGGAGGATCCTTTGGGTCAGTGGCATGAGGCGCTGACGCGGCGGCAGCGCGCGCGTCTGAACGCTATGCTCGCGGATCCGGTCTTTTTGGAGGCCGTCGATACTCTGCGCCTCAGCACGCCGGATGACCCCGACGACTCGATGGCGCTGCAGCGTCGGTGGGCGCTGCAGGCCGTCGAGGGGGCGTCGATGCTGCGTGTAGCAAACGCGACCAAAGGCAAAGGCCACAGGTGGGATGACCGCAGTCGGAAAGGGAGCGCGGCGTGTGAAGGGGGCGCCGATGGAGATCATCGCGTTCGTGCAGGAGACGCTACGGGTATCGGGGGTAGTGAGGCAGACAGGATCGATGAGCGGCTGGCCTCGTTGTCGAGACTGGATGAGATCAACCTGTCGGGCGGGAGCTACAGAGCGTGGCCGGGAGGAAAGGCAGAGAAGGGCGCGGTGAAGGACGCGCTGCGGACGTTGCGGCGAATGTGGCGGGAGCATGCCGATCTCCTGGCGCTGCGGCCGGGCTCCCTGGACGAGAAGCTGGCCGAGGCGATGCCTGGATTGGAGGCCGTCTTCCGGTTTGCCTGCCAGCGGTATCGGGAGGAGAAGGAGAGGGAGCGGGCCGTGGACTTCGACGATCTGGAGTCGGGCGCTGTGGCCCTGCTCCGCGACCATGCGGCGGTGCGAGCCCGGTGGCGACGCGAGGTCGAGGCGATCCTGGTGGACGAGTTCCAGGACACGAACGGGCGGCAACGCGATCTGGTGCGCCTGTTGAGCGCAGGAGCGGGCAAGCTCTTCGTGGTCGGGGACGCGAAGCAATCAATCTACGGGTTCCGCGGTGCCGACGTGGCCGTGTTTCGCAGCGAGCGGGAGCGCATCGTGCGCAACGGCGGGGAAGGCTGGCGGCTGGCAACATCGTATCGCGCCCATCGCGGTCTGGTGCGCGCGCTCAACAGGCTGCTGAAGCCCGTGCTGGGCGAGCAGGATGACCCGGGCCGGCCGTGGGTGGAGCCCTTCGCCCCCATTGAGCCGTTCCGCGAGGCTCCGGGACCGGGATTCGAGGCTCCCTACGTCGAGCTCCACCTGACCGTGGGCAGCAAAGGGGACGGAGCCCTCGCCCGGGCCGCCCAGGCGCTGGTGGGGCGCCTGGCCGAGATCGTGGAGAGCGCGGCTCAGGTGGTGGAAGATGGAGAGTTGCGTCCGGTCACCTACGGCGATATCGCCATTCTGTGCCGTGCTTCCACCTCCTTCGGCGCCTACGAGGACGCGCTGGACGAAACTGGATTACCGTACCTGACGGTGGCGGGACGCGGGTTCTATGATCGGCCGGAGATTCGCGACGTGCTCAACGCCCTGCGGGCGCTGTCCGACCCGACCGACGACCTGGCCCTCGTGGGCCTGCTGCGGTCCCCGGCAGTGGCCCTCTCCGATGGGGCCATCTATCGGCTGGCGCTGGCTCGTGGTGATGGGTCCGCTTCTCTCTGGGACAGGCTGCAGCAGGGCGGCGGCGGCCTGGGGGAGGTGGCGGAGAGGCGGGCGGCGC
>CAYVCX010000013.1:31582-50309 GCA_964450435.1 uncultured Anaerolineales bacterium | reverse complement strand
GCCCGTTGACAGCATCACCTTTTCATAGTATACTCCCCAGGACAATGTGCTCTGGGTTGATTCTGCGTCTTCCTGGCTCCCCTCCCCCGCCACCGCCGGACTGATGGTCTGGGCAGGCGTGCTGGGACAGGCTCAAATCGTACGGAAGCCAGCCCTCCAGACCGAGAGGGCTGGTTTTTGTGTCATAGCGGGACAATGTCGTTAACGCTCGAGGAACTGACCGACGAGATGAACCGCTTCGTGGAGGCGATGGGATGGTACGATGAGAGATCATCGTCACCCCAGACGCCCCGCAATATCGCCATCTCGCTCTCGCTGGAGGCAGCCGAGGTGCTCGAGCATTACCAGTGGGACGAGGAGGCAGACCCGGACGCCCTGGCGGCGGAGCTGGCCGACGTGGCCCTCTATCTGCTCCAACTGGCTTACCTGGAGCAGATCGACCTGGAGCAGGCCGTCCTCGACAAGCTGCGCTCGAACTACCGGCGCAGATGGTCGCGGGACTAGGCCGGTGAGGATCCTCGCCGTGAGCGACCAGGTGGCCGATGCTGTGTACGACGACCGCATTGAGGAGCGATTCGGCGCCGTCGACGTGGTCGTCTCTTGCGGCGATCTGCCCTACTCGTACCTGGAGTTCATAGTGTGCATGCTGAACGTGCCCTGTTTTTTCGTACACGGAAATCACGATCACCCCGAGTACACGGCAAACGGGAGGACGCTGACCGAGCCAGGGGGCTGGCTCGATCTCGATGGCAGGGCTGCGGAGGCGCAGGGGCTCCTCCTCGCGGGCCTCGAAGGCTCGGCGCGCTACAAACCCGGGGCCCCATACCAGTACACCGAGCGCCAGATGGCCTGGAAGGTATGGCGTCTGGCGCCAGCGCTCCTCCTGAACCGGATGCGGAGTGGGCGCTTCCTCGACGTGCTGATCACTCACTCGCCGCCGCGGGGGATCCACGACGGCGACGACTGCGCCCACCGCGGCTTCGAGACGTTTCTCGCCTTCATGGATCATTTCGAGCCGCGCTATCTGCTCCACGGGCACAAGCACGTGTACGGGCCACAACCGACCCGCACCCAATACGCCCGCACCGAGGTGATCAACGTCCACCCTTTCCGGGTGATCGACTTCTGAGATCCCAGGGCCGGGACTTATCTTCCCACGGCGCATCGAGTTGACGCACCAGTTCTAAAGGGAGCAAAGGAGAAGAAGATGGCTGAGCAAATCACACCCCGCAGCGAGGACTACTCTCGCTGGTACACCGACGTCGTACAGAAGACCGATCTGGCCGACTACGCGCCCGTCAAGGGATGCATGGTAATCAAGCCCTACGGCTACACGTTGTGGGAGAACATCAAGGAGGGCCTCGACACCCGCTTCAAGGCGACGGGCCACGTTAACGCCTACTTCCCCTTGCTCATCCCGCTGAGTTTCATCCAGAAGGAGAGCGAGCACGTGGCCGGCTTCTCGCCCGAGCTGGCCGTGGTCACCCACGGGGGCGGAAAGGAGCTCGAGGAACCCCTCGTGGTGCGGCCCACCTCAGAGACAATCATCGGGCACATGTACGCGGACTGGATCCAGTCCTACCGTGATCTCCCCCTGCTCATCAACCAGTGGGCCAATGTGGTCCGCTGGGAGATGCGCACCCGCCCCTTCCTCCGCACAACAGAGTTCCTTTGGCAGGAGGGCCACACGGCCCACGCCACCGCCGAGGAGGCCCGCGAGGAGACGCTACGCATGCTCGATGTCTACGTCGATTTCTCTGTCAAGGACGCCGCCCTGCCCGTCATCGCCGGACGGAAGAGCGAGAGCGACAAGTTCGCCGGCGCCGTGACGAGCTACACCATCGAGGCGATGATGGGCGACTACCGGGCCCTCCAGGCCGGCACCAGTCATTTCCTGGGTCAGAACTTCGCCCGGGCCTTCGACATCCAGTACCTGGACGAGAACAACGAGCTCCAGCACGTCTGGACCACCAGCTGGGGCGTCAGCACCCGGATGGTGGGCGCCGTGGTCATGGCCCACGGCGACGACCAGGGCCTCATCCTGCCGCCGAAGCTCGCCCCCCATCAGCTGGTTGTCGTGCCCATCTGGAAGGACGAGGAACAGCACACCCAGGTCTCCGAGGTCGTCGAGCAGGTGAAGGCCGCTCTGGGGGCTGGCATGCGCATCCACGTGGACGACCGGGACGCCTATTCGCCGGGATGGAAGTTCAACGAGTGGGAGATGCGCGGCGTCCCGCTGCGCATCGAGATTGGCCCCCGGGATGTGGAGCAGGGACAGGTCGTCCTGGCCCGGCGTGACCTCGAAGGACGTGCCAGAAAGCGCACCGTCCCCCTGGGAGACGGTCTCAGGGAGGCCGTGCGGGAGACGCTGGACGCCATCCAGCAGAATCTCTACGATCGGGCCCTCGCCTTCCGCGAGGAACACACATACGATCCAGACGACTACCAGGCTTTCCAGGAGGCCGTGTCGAAAGGGTTTGCCTATTCCTGGTGGTGTGGCGACGCGGCGTGCGAGGCTCAGATCAAGGAGGACACCAAAGCCACCCTCCGCTGCATCCCCCTGGATCAGGACGCAGGCCGGGGCTCGTGTATCCACTGCGGCGGCGAGGCCGGTGAGCGCGCCGTCTTCGGCAGAGCATACTAACCCACGGGGCAGTGATTCAGCCTATGCATTCATATACCAGGCAACCTCAGACCTGTCGTTTCGTTCCCATTATAGCCACGTCGCTCGTGATCAGTCTCGCCGCTGCGTGCGGGCCACCCTTGCCCCCGGGTCCGACCATCGTGCCCGATGCGTCCTCGCCGACGCCCCAGGTCCCGCCGACCGAAGAGAGCACCCCGTTCCCGACTCCCACACCCACACCCGTGCCGCCGAAACACCTCACCATCTGCCAGGGAGAGGAGCCGGACTCGCTCTTCGTCTACACCGGGCTGTCCCCGGCGGCCCGTAACGTGCTGGACGCCATCTACGATGGCCCCATCGACGTGCTCACCTACCAGCCAGAGCCGATCATACTGGAGAGCTTGCCCAGCCTGGACAACGGCGGCGCCGCCATCCGGACCGCCAAGGTCGGGGAGGGAGACATCGTGCTCGGCGCGGACGATGAAGTGGTCGAGTTGGCGCCCAACGTCACCCTCCACGACAGCGTCGGCGAACTGGTCACCTTTCAGGGCGGCGTGATCACCACGACTCAGATAGTGGTCACGTTCACCCTGCGCGCCGACGTCAGCTGGTCGGACGGGGAGGCGCTGACCGCCGCCGACTCGCGGTACGGCTACGAGGTCGCCGCTGCCCTCCCAGATGCCTCGCTCAGCCGGCAGGTCTCGCGCACGGCTGGCTACGAGCTGGCGGGCGAACGGACCGTCGTGTGGACCGGCGTCCCGGGATATCGAGATACGACCTACATCCTCAATTTCTACCACCCGCTCCCGCAACATGCCCTGGAGGGCGTAGAGGTGGAGCAACTGCACCAGTCGGATGTCGCCCGGCGTCAGCCTCTGGGATGGGGCCCGTTCGTCCTCGACGAGTGGGTGAAGGGCGAGCGGATCACCCTCCTGCCCAACCCGCACTACTTCCGCGCGCCCGAGGGGCTGCCGCATCTCGATAGCCTCACCTTCCGTTTCGTCGACGACGTCGCGCAGGCCGTTCAGATGCTGCTCGCCGGGGACTGTCATATGATAACCCGGGACCTCGTCGGCGACATCCCTCCCGCACCACTGTGGGATGCCGTCGAGGCAGATCAGGCCCGTCTGATCTCGTCGGCGGGCGGCGAGTGGGAGCACCTCGACTTCAGCATCCAGCCTGCACCCTGGGCGGAACGGGTCCCGTTCTTCGCCGCTGCTCAGACCCGCCAGGCTGTCGCCCACTGCATCGACCGACAGCGCATCGCTCAGGAGTCCTTCCCCTACGCCGAGGGGGTCCTGGCCCACAGCTACGTGCCGCCGGACCATCCCCTGTACGCCGCGGATCAGTTGCATCTCTGGCCCTACGACCCGGCGGCAGGCCGCACCCTGCTGGAGGAGGCCGGCTGGCAGGACGCGGACGAGGGCGGCATCTGGGAGGCCCGGGACGTCCCCGGCATTGCCAGCGGAACGCCTTTCTCCGTCACCCTCCTGACCACCGCGGGGGACGTGCCGCGGGAGCGCACAGCCGAAATCCTGGAGGAGAACTTGGCCGACTGCGGCATCCGCATGGCCCCACGCTACCTCCCTCCCGGCACGTTCTACGCCGACGGCCCGGACGGCCCCGTGTTCGGCCGGCAGTTCGACCTGGCGCTCTTCTCCTGGCTCAACTGGATAGACGCGCCGTGCGAGATGTACCTCTCGACACAGATCCCGCGCGAGGGCAACTGGTGGAGTACCTTCAACAACCCGGGCTACGAGAGCGAGGCCTACGACCAGGCCTGCCAGGCAGCCGTGAGGGCGCTGTACGGGACCGAGGAGCATCAGCAGTACCACCAGCAGGCGCAGGCCATTTTCTCACGGGATCTCCCGGTGCTGCCGCTTTACTTCGTGCCCCGGCTGCTCGTCGTCGGCCCGCAGGTCACAGGCGTCACCCTCGATCCCAGCCAGCAGACCCCGTTCTGGAACGCCGAGAGCTTCGACCTGGAGTGGTAGTGTAGTACACGGCTTGCCTTGGGAATATCCAGACCCGTACCCCTGGAACGAGAAGTGTGTTGCATAGGGAGCGACTGCTCGCGTTGAGGATCTCGGAGCAGCCTTCGCAAGGTTCGTCCGGAACCCGTGACGGCCTTCCTGCGCGACGCGATAGAGCCGACGTGCATCCTCGTCATGCCTGACACCCATCTCCCCGCCCGAGTAGTCAAAGGGGGCCTCGCTGAGGGGGTCGCCCTGGTGTCAACCGAACCCATTGGCTTCCTCGGCGGCGTCGACCCCGACACCGGGCTCGTCATCGAGCCTGGACACCTCCTGGAGGGACACAGCGTAGCCGGCCGCGTGCTCGTCTTCCCCACCGGGAAGGGGAGCACCGTCGGCTCCTACACCCTCTACCGCCTGGCTCGCAACGGCTTGGCTCCTGCCGCCATCGTCAACGCCGAGGCCGACCCCGTGGTCGCCGTCGGGGCCGTCATCGCCGGCATCCCCATGGTCGATCACGTCGACCTCTCTTGCATCCACACCGGCGACTGGGTCGAGATTCGCGGCGACCAGGTCGTCGTCTCTCCCGCCCTTTGAGTGATAGACAACAAGAAGCCCCTTGCCCGGGTGAGCAAAGGGCCTATCAGGCGGAAGGGGAGGGATTCGAACCCTCGGTGGCCAATAATGACCACAGCGGTTTTCGAGACCGCCCCGTTCGTCCACTCCGGCACCCTTCCGGTTCTCTTTCGACGACAACTATTATAGCACAGCGCAAGCTGCGCGCAATCGAGAGGAGCGGAACTCGGCCTGGTGAATCCACCTGCGCAGCCAGCCGTGCTGCGCAGACACCGCGGCACCGGTCTTTCCAGGCCGGTGCTACACGTCCGGAAAGACAGTAAGCCCCGACTTGACATCCCTCAACTCCGTAGTATAATCCGCGAATCTTCTCTAGGAGGACGTGTGATATGCGCATTGTGACGATCAACAACTTCGTAGCGACCCGGCTTCGCGACAGCGGCGGAGCCCAGTTGCCCTGGTCGCAGTGCGCCTGTCGGTAGTTGAGCTAGAGTAGTCTGAACGAGGCCGTGGGCGATTGCGACGCCCGCGGCCTTTTTTCTTGTCACATCCTGGTGTTCCTGTGCAAGGCCGTGGGTCTCCACGGCCTTTTTCGTTCCCGGGCACACCGATCCACCGGATAGGGACACACCAGGAGGTACACGATGGTTCATCGTATGGATCTCGCACTCGACGTCTCAGGCGTCAAAAAACAATTTATCAAGAGCGAGGGGTTCCACTGGCCGTGGAACCGGAACGGCGACAGCCGCAAGACTGTCCGCGCCGTCGCCGACGTCACTCTCCAGGTCCGCCGCGGCGAGGTCTTTGGCATCCTCGGTCCCAACGGGTCCGGGAAGTCGACCCTGGTGCGCTGCATATCCACCTTGCTCGTCCCGGACGAGGGCACCATCCTCGTATTCGGACACGACGTCCGCGAGGAGGAAATGACCGTCAAGCGGCTCATCAATCGTGTCTCCGTGGAGGCTTCCTTCTTCAAGAAGCTGACGCCTATGGAGAACCTCCTCTACGGCGCCCGTCTCTACGGGGTGGGCGGCGACGAGGCCCGGAAGCGCGCGGTGGCAATCCTGACCCGGCTCGGCTTGAAGAAGGACGTCATCTACCGGCCGATGGAGGAGATGAGCCGGGGGATGCAGCAGAAGGTGGCGGCGGCCCGCGCCTTCCTGACCCAGCCGATCCTCCTTCTGCTAGACGAGCCGACGACGGGGCTCGATCCCCGATCGAAGCGGGAGGTGCAGGCCTTCCTTCGGGAGCTGCGCGATACGCACGACGCCACCATCCTGCTCACGACGCACGATATGCAGGAGGCGGAGGCCCTGTGCGATCGCATCGCCATCCTGGACGAGGGACGCATCGTGGCGCTGGACACGCCCGCCGGCCTGAAGGCCCGCGTCGAACGCTCGAACGGTCACGGGCCGACGCTGGAGGACGTCTTCATGGACCTGACGGGCAAGAAGCTGGTGGAGGACGAGTAGACAAGCAGACGAGCAAAGGCCTCCGAGGTCTCAGTAGGCTGGACTCGGGCTGATGGTGAGCCTATGGTCCAGCGTTCGTCGCGACGAGATCGACGGCTGAAGACCTCGGAAGTCCAGAGGAGGTACAACATGGCACAATTGGTTCACGAAATCAAGGCGTCTTACGCCTTCGTCGAGCGGAACTTCAACCTGGTCAAGCGCTACTGGGGCTGGGAGGTCGTCTGGATACTCTACTCCATTGCCAACGCCCTCTCCATCACCTACATTGGCGCCGGCGCCGAGGCCGTCACGGGTCAGGCGATCAATGCCGATCACATGATCCTCTACCTGCTCGTCGGGACGCTGGTATGGCACTACCTGTCCGTCGTCTTCGACAACGTCAGCGAGCTGATCGCCTGGGAGCGCTGGGAGGGCACCATCGAGTACACCTTCATGGCGCCCGTCACCCGCTTCACCCACATGGTGGGCCAGACGCTCTTCGCCCTGGTCTACGGCCTGCTCCATACCGCCGTCATCCTGGGTGTGGTGGCGCTCTTCTTCCGTCTCGATCTAAGAGCGGCCAACCTGTTCGGCGGCGCCTTGATGCTGCTGGCCGGGAGCCTGTCGTTCACCGGCCTGGGCATCGTCGCCTCAGTCCTGCCGCTCCTCTTTCCGGAGCGCGGGGCGCAGATGACCCACGTGATTCAGGCGGTTCTACTCCTGATCTCGGGCGTCTACTTCCCCGTGTCCGTGCTGCCGCGGTGGATGCAGCCGATCACGCGGCTCTCGCCCGCCACCTACGTGCTGGAGGGAATGCGCTCTGCCCTCCTGGACGGGGCCGGGACAGGCACGTTGCTGCCCCACCTGATCCGTCTGGTGGGCATCGGAGTCGTCGCCGTCCCGCTGGGGCTCGCGATCTTCCGCCAGGCGGAGATGTACGCAAAGCGCACGGGGAAGCTCAAGCGGAGCGGATGACCGCGCTGGCGCCGCTCGCCCCCTGCTGGTCGACGAAGGTTTATGACGGCGCGCTGGTTCAGCGCGCCAGCACGGGGTCGTCGCCAGTCACGTCGGGGCACGCCGCGGTGGCCGGGTTCGTTCTGGCCCCCTACGACGTCGGGAGCGGAGACCGACTCAGCCGCAGCGTCCCTGCCGCCGCCGCTTGTGGAGAGCCCAGGGCCACGTGCACCGTGACGGACGGGCCGCAGGGTGGCTCAGTGCGGACCCTTCACAGGAGAGCCCTTGATGCCCGATGAGGAGACAGGGCGCGTCAACGAGAGGCGGGCCAGCGACCCGACGCGTAGGGCAACGCTCCAGATAAGGGAAGGGGGCCAGGCGCCCTGCCGCTGACCCGCGGCCTCCTGCTGCACCGCGCCCCCTGAGGGTGCAGGAAACCGGGCCTCCTGCGATTCTGGAACAAGTCGAGGGATCTCTGCCTTCGCGATAGGCTCAACCATCAAGCCTGCAACGCCACTCTTGGCACGGCGAAGCGGAACGCCACGCAGCAGACGGGGGGCGAGTCGGAGCACATAGACGCGGGGAGGCGCCGCCGGGGTCTACTCGGCGGCGCCTATTCTGCAAAGCCCATGACATGGTTCAACAGCAGTCTTTGGCGCTCAGTGTCCGTCGACGCAGCACCCAGGGATCCTGATCAGCGCCGCGCCAACGCTGCATCACGGCGTCGGATCAGCTCCCGGCACCCCCCCACAGGCGGAACGTCCATGCTACCTGCCCGTCTGGCCGGCTCCACGGCCAGATGTCGGGGAACTCGACGCGCAGCACGATGGAGCTCTCGACCGTCGGCTCCGCGGGACCCGCATGCGCCGGCCGGGCTAGAACAGCATATCCCACCAGCGTGCACACGACGGTGGCGGTGAGGAGCAGGCCGAGCGCCATTGTGAAGCGTTTCAAGATCACGTCGTTCGACTCCCTTCGAGGGGCAGTTCCGCCCCTCTCCCCGCCACCGCGGTGCCTGCCGACCACGACCAAGCATCCCTAACCGCTCTGTGGTACCCCCCGACCGGATGCGCCCGGAGGGTTCACACAAGAGTGACTCCCGTAAGAGATTGCGAAGCCACTCGCTGTCCCTTCAGCTACATTCTATCAGATACCTCATGGCGAACACAATAGCCATAAGGTACTGTATGGAGGTGTATAGCCAGGAAGTACTACCTGCACCTGCGCCAACGTCCATGCACAGGGGTAAATAAGTGGGCGGCTGGGGTGGCTGGGAGGGTCTGCTGGAAGGATTCTTCTCTGCGGCGGGATGCGGTCAGTCAGTCACTTAGTCGAAGCTGGGTGATTACGTTCAAACTGATGCGCCTTGCGCAAGCACACGGTGACAAGACCGGAGGGGCGGATGACTCACCGAATCTGGGCCCGCTTCCGTCCCGGCGGCAAGGGTCCCTGTGTCTCCCCTCGCCCCGCCATGAGGAGCCCCCGCGCCGCCGGCCGCGGGCTGCGAGCGACCTCGTACCGCACCTGGGCCGAGCGACCGCCGGCCCTCAAACAGCCAAACGCCAGGCGCGCGGCAGCGCGGGTCGGCCCCGCCTCCGCGGAAGAGAGAGCCGCCATATCGGCATCTGGTGCTGTCCCCGAGCATGCGTCTGCCACGAAGGAGCAAAGGCGTACGGCGACTCCTACCTACTCCTCGCCCTCGGCCCCCGCCACGGGCAGGTGCACGCTGAACGTGCAGCCGTCCCCCTGCTCGCTCTCGACCTCGATGCGGCCGCCGTGCTCCTGGGCGATATTCTGGCTGACGAAGAGCCCCAGACCTGTGCCCTGGCTCTTCGTGCTGAAAAAGGGACGGAAAAGCTGGGGGAGTAGCTCCTCGGGGATCCCAGGGCCGCCATCCTCGAATGCGGCCACTACCTCATCGCCATCCTCATCATAGCGAGTGGTGATCGTCAACTGCCCGCCGTCGGGCATCGCATCTATGGCGTTGAGCACCAGGTTGAGGAAGATCTGCTGCACTCGGTCCCCCACCAGCTTCGGCTGCGGCAGGTCCTCCGCCAGACGCCGCTCCACCCGAACCCCCTCATTCTTGAGTTTCTTCCGCGTGAGCTTGATGACGCGATCTACAAGGTCGTTCACATCGGTGGGGCGAGCGCCCTTCACGTCCGTCGGACGACTCAAATCCCGCAGGCGGCTGACCACCCGGGCGGCCCTCCGGAGCTCCTCCAGGGCGATGACGACGTACTCCCGGAAGTCGTCATCCTCTTCCGCGGCCAGTGACTCCTCGGCCAGTCCCAGGCACCCTATCACCGCTTGCAGCGGGTTGTTGATCTCGTGAGCCAGCGAGGCAGCCAGCTCCCCCGTGGTCGCCAGCCTCTCGGACCGCACCAACGCAGCCTGAGCCTCCTTCCGCTCGGTGATGTCCCGCATCAGGCCAATGACCCGCGTTACCCGCCCCTCCTCGTCCCGTTCCATGGCTTCCGCAAGATCCTCAACCCATACCCAGCGCCCGCTCTCATGGCGCATCCGGACCTCGGCCCGGTAACTCTCGCTGTCCCCCGCGACGAAATCCGCTTGCGCCTTCTCCAACCGCGCCCGGTCGTCCGGATGGACCCGATCGCGGAGCCAGCCCATGAACTCGCCCGACGGCGGCAACTCACTCTTCCGCAAGCCCAGCACCTCGGCCCACCCCTCGCTGTGGTGTGCGGTCCCATCCATAGGGATCGGACGCTCGTAGATCCCCCCTCCCACGGCCTGCAGAGCCAGTTTCTGACGCTGCTCGCTCTTCTTCAACTCTGCCTGAGCCTCTTTCCGCCGTGTAATATCCTCCACCAGGGCAATGGCGAACTCCAGCTCGCCCCGCGCATCCCGCACCGGAGAGAGAACCACGGTGGCCCAGCGCGGGTCACCGTCACTCCCTGCATAGCGCATGTCCATCCGGTGAGCATCGCCTGTTCCTTCTCGGATCTGTCGCATCGTCTCTTCCCAGGCTCCCGGGTCACCCTCGGAATGGCGCAAGCCCGCAAAGGCCTGCCCGCCCAGTGCCTCGTCGGGCTTCCCCAACATCTCCTCCAGCGCCGGATTGGTCGCCGTCATCCTCCCCCTGCCGTCGAGGAGCGCGATTCCCAGCGCCGCCTGCTCGAAGATCGCCCGGAAGCGAGCCTCGCTCTCCCGGAGCTCCTCGGTGCGCTTCAGCACGCGCTCTTCGAGCTCCTCCGCGTGGCCCTGCACTTCGAGGTACAACTGCGCCTGCCGGAGGCCAACGGCCACCTGGTCGGCGACCTCCCGCAGGATGTCCATATGTCCGTCCTCCAGTCCACCTCGCTTGGCCCAGCCCAGGTTCACGCTCCCGATCAGCTCGCCCCCGGCCCGCAGAGGCACGCTCACGTACGAACGGATCCCCTCTTCTCGGAGGGCATTGGCCAGCGGCGACGGCTCCAGCGACTCGATATCCTCGACGCTATGCACGTCGCCCCGCCGCAGCCTCTCCAGCGACCGATTCCACGCCAGTGGCACGCTCCGACCTCTCGGCAGGCAAGTCTCGCCATCGCCATCGACGGCCAATAGTCGAGACACCCCTGCGTCGAGATCGAACACCTCCACGCTGGCCCTCTGACACGGGATCAGCTCGCGCAGCAGCGGCAGGGCGCTCTCTGCGATCTCCTCCGCCGAGCGCGCCGCCAGAATCGCTTTGTCCATCTCCCGAAGCACCCGCAGCCGGTCGGCGTAGAGCCGCACCGTCTCCTCGATACGCTTCCGCTCCGTGATGTCGCGAAAGACCCCCACCGCGCCGGTGACCTGTCCTGTGCGGTCCCGAATCGGAGCAGAATCGACCAGAAGCGCGCGGCCCTCCCCATCTGGACGCACCAGAACCAAGTCCACACCCGTGTGCGTCTCACAGTCCAGGGCCGACCGCGTGAGGGGCAAGTTCCGCGGATGGTAAGCCGTGCCGTTCGGACGGCAGAGACAAAGATCGCCGTGGCTGTGGTACGGTTCCCCGCGCGGCACGCGGCGCCCGTAAATCTCGTCCGCGGCCGGGTTCGCTAAGACGATGCCAGCCTGTTCGTCGACCACTACGATTCCCTCCGGAGCGTTCTCTATAACCGCCTCCAGCCGGGCCCGCTGCCGCTCCACTGCCTGCATCAACCGCTCTCGCTCGGTGACGTCGAGCAGCGACAGCACCAAACCCTGAACGGCCTCCTCTTCATCCTTGACAGGCACCAGGGTCCAATCCCAGTAGGTGGTCCCCCGCTCGGGCTGATCGGGATAGATGAACGGCCTCGCCTGGAAGGACACCACCTCCCCCGTGGCCCGTGCGCGCTCGAAGATGGCCAGATTCTCCTCATTCGGGAAGAGCTCGAAGTGGTTCTTCCCGACCAGCTCCTCCTGCTCGTAGCCTGCCCCTTCGGCGTACGCGGTGTTGACGTCTACGAAGTTGAACCCGGTGTCGAGGTAGGCCAACTGCGCGTGGGTGCTCTCCATGATTGTCTCAAGGCGATCTCGCTGGCGCCGCAAGGCCGCTGCCAGCTCTTCAATGCGCCCCCGGTCCTGCTCCACCCGTCGGAGCAGCCGCAAGCGGGCTTGCTCCGCCCGCTTGCGAGCCGTGACGTCCCGGTTGCTGCCCCGCCATCCAAGCCAGGTCCCGTCTGCGTCGTGTACCTGCTGGCAGACGTGGTTGATCCAGCGCTCGCTGCCGTCCCGCGTGATGATGCGGAAGTCGAGAGCGTGGGTCTCCCCGTCATTCCTCTCCTCGCGGAAGTGCGCCTCGACCTCCGCGCGATCGGCAGGATGCGTTATCTTCTGCAACAGGCGGCGATCCCGCTCGAAGTCCTCGGGGGTATAACCCGTGACCCGCTCGCAGGAGGGAGAGCTGTAGACGTACTCCTCGTCCGGGCCGATCCAGTACTCCCAGTCGTGGGCGAAATCGGCGACGGTCCGCAACCGCTTCTCGCTCTGGCGCAGTCCCTTCTCAGCACTGCAGCGTCGGTCAATCTGCGACGCCAGCGGACGGAGCAGAAAGAAGTACAACGTGGGAGCAATAAAGGTCACCACCAAGACCCCGTCGGCGACGATGTATTGTGTCGGCGAGAGAGACGGAAAAAAAGAGAGAATCGACATCGCAAGCACCTCGGCAATGAATGCCGAGAGCGCCACGACCATCACAAGTCTCACCGGGGACTCGAGAGTCTTCGATCGGCTCTCTCCACCAGCCGCTCCCCGCTCTCCAGCCCCTCCCAGGGCCTCCACGTTCGGCCTGTTCATAAAGTTCTCACCTCCCCCGTCTACCATCGCCCCTCACCGCCGAACATCGTCCCGGGGCCCGATCCATCACACCCTGTCTCTGCTCAGCCACCGGGAGCGAGCCTGCGGGTCCCGACCGGATCCCGTCGACTCCTTCCACCGAACCGTGCTTCCGTCGAAGGAGTGCCGCCTGCCACAACATGGTGCCCGGGCAGTACGAAGAGCCGCAAAACGAAAACGTGACGCACCGCCGACAAAGGCAGCGTCACGTTTCCTGTTCAGCGCGCCACACCTTCTTCCACCACCCGGCAGCCTCGAGCTCGACACACCTGCGCCAGGGCCGCCGTGGCCAGAGTGCTAACCCCAGTCCGTAGGCACCTCCGAGCAGCAGGCAACGATCTCCTGGGCCGCCTTCGGGTAGCGCATAACCTGCATCATGTTGCCCGAGAGCTTCAACCGCTTCGTCATCATCCCCTGGATGGGATCCAGCTTCCCTTCTACGACCCGACGCCAGACGCTGTAGGGAGCGCGTATGACGAACTCGGTGTCCCTCTCATCTTCGCTCCCGACCACAGCCGCATCAGGGCTCTTTCCGTGGTAGAGACCCAGATAGAGGTAGGTGGTCTCATCGTACTCCTCGCCAGGCTCGACGACGAAGAGGAAATCCCCCTCCCAGTCTCTTGCCGCCCGCTCATACGATTCGCTGTCGTTCAGCCGCTGGCTCAGCTCCTTGATCCACGCGTCGGTGCCAAACTTGAAGGCCATTGTCCTCCTCCGCTGGAAGCTCTACTCTCGACGCTTCGCCAGGCCGTCGACCAGCTTCAGTACGCCCAGCACGCTGAGGGTCAGTTTGATCATATCAGCGGGTTCGAGAGGCGGCACGTCCACCTCGCCGTCCTCGCCCCCCTTCCCCTTTCGCTCAACCGAGCGCAGATACAGCCTTGCCGCCAGCACGCCGATCAGACCACCCAGAGCGCCGCCAATGACCATCACTTGTGTACGCATCTTCACAGGCGCGTTCATCTATCCTCCTCGTCTGATAAGCACACGAATCCAACCTTGCACCGTCGCGAAGGCGCGATTCACCGCGAAGATCGGCTTTGTCACACCCTCCATCGCCAGATCGACGTACGACAACCCCAGGCTCACGTACTCGCGGGCTGTTCGAAGCCAGGTTGGCAGATTCCGATGCCTGCGCAGCCGCCACACGCCGTAAACCACAGCACCAGAGAGAGCCAGCGGGACCAACGCGCAGAAGAAGGCTTCGACGGCCAGAAGTATCACGGCCCCGTCACGCAGTACGTTCATAGCCCCCCAACCTCCCGCGCCGTGTAGAGCAGCGTGTGACTCATTCACCTGCCGTCAGGTCGCAGCGCAGCAGCTCCACAAGCGGTCTGCACGATCATCCTAGCCCATTGACCTCTTCAGTATACCTTTGCTGAGGTCATCCGTCAACCGCCCAACGCCGCGGCCATCTTCTTCAGCACCTCCACCAGCGTCTCCTCCCACCCCGCTCCTTTCGGCAGCCACACCCCGTACCGGCTGATGCTCGCCTGACCGTCGAGTGCGCGCCGGAGCCTGTCCCTCGGGAACTCTCTCCCTCCTGACCGTAGTGCCAAACGCCCATTATCCGTGGTGACGACGCCCACGCCGGCGTCCCGTGCCAGGGCCTTCAAGCGCAGCTGGTACATGAGGTTCTCGGCCAGTCTGGGCAGCGGTCCAAAGCGGTCGATCAGCTCCCGTTCCATCTCATCGATCTCGGCCATCGAGTTCAGCTCTGCCAGTCGTCGGTACATCTTCAGCCGCAGCCACGTATCCTCCACGTAGTCGTCAGGCAGACGCACCGGAAGCGGCAGGTCGATGCGGATGTTCGCCAGCGGTTCGGGCGGCGGCGGTCGCCCCTCGCGTTCCGCCTTCAGCTCCTCCACCGCCCGGCTCAGCAGCCGGGTGTACAGATGAAAGCCGACGGCTGAGATGTGGCCGGACTGGCGGGTCCCCAGAATGTCGCCCGCCCCGCGGATCTCCAGATCCCGCATGGCGATGGTGTACCCATCGCCGAGCCCGCTCGCCTCCCGGATCGTCTCCAGGCGGCGCCGGCCGTCCGGCGTCAAACGACTCTTGCGGTCGTGGAACAGATAGGCGTAGGCCCGCTCCGCGGCCCGACCGACCCGGCCTCGGAGTTGATAGAGCTGTGCCAGCCCGAAACGTCCCGCTCTCTCCACGATTAGCGTATTCGCGGCCGGGATATCAAGCCCGCTCTCGATAATAGTGGTGCAGACGAGGACGTCGATTTCGCCCTCGACGAAGCGCACCATCGTCTCCTCCAGGTCCCGGCCCCGCATCTGACCGTGAGCCACCCCGAACACGGCTTCCGGCACGATGCGTTCCAGCCGCTGGCGCGCTGCGTCAATGGTGCGCACCCGATTGTGCACATAGAAGACCTGACCACCGCGCTCCAGCTCCCGCAGAATGGCGCGCCGGACCAGCGATGTGTCACGGTTACCCACGTACGTCGTCACGGGCAGTCGCTCCTCCGGCGGCGTCTCGATCACGCTGATGTCTCGCACGCCCGTCAGCGCCATGTATAGGGTGCGCGGGATCGGGGTGGCGGTCAGTGTCAACACGTCCAGCCTCGAACGCATTTTCTTGAACTTCTCTTTGTGCGTGACGCCGAAACGCTGCTCCTCGTCGATGATCAACAGGCCCAGATCGGCGAAGGCCACGTCATCCTGAAGCAAACGATGAGTACCGATCACGATGTCGATCTGTTCGGCGAGCAACCGCTCCAGGATATCCTCCTGCTCGGCCTCCGTTCGGAAGCGAGAGAGCATCTCAATCTCCACCGGGAAAGGCTCCATCCGCTGCCGGAACGTCGCGTAATGTTGCTGGGCCAGGATCGTAGTGGGCACCAGAACGCCTACCTGCTTGCCGTCCATCACTGCCTTGAAGGCGGCACGCACCGCCACCTCCGTCTTTCCGTAGCCCACATCGCCGCAGATGAGGCGGTCCATCGGCTGTGGGCTCTCCATATCGTCCTTGACATCGGCGATGGCTTCGCGCTGCCCTGGAGTCTCGAAGTACGGGAAGGACGCCTCAAGTTCAGTCTGCCACGGGGTGTCGGGGCGGTACGAGTATCCCTCCGCCAGCTCTCTTGCCGCGTATAGATCCAGAAGCTCACGGGCGACCTCTTCAGCCGCTTCCTTGACCCGATCCTTAACGTCCCTCCAGCGAGCCCTTCCCAGTTGGCTGAGATTGGGCACCCGCTCATCGGCCCCGATGTACCGGCTCAATCGATCGGTCTGATAGATGGGTACGAACAATCGGTCGCTCCCGCCATACTCGACCAGCAGGTATTCCTGCTCGCCGGCCTCCACCGACCGGGTGACCAGGCCGCGGAAAATGCCGATGCCGTACTCCACGTGCACCACGTAGTCGCCCGGAGAGAGGTCAGAGAAGGTCGATTCCGGCGCCGTCTTGCGGCGATGGAGGGGCCGTCTTGGCGCCGGTCGCCGCCAGCCAAATATTTCGCCGTCCGTGAGCAGCTGGGTCGACACACCCGACGGCGACTGAAGCATCCAACCTTCGTCCAGAGCACCCTGCACGAACGTCAGGGGTGAGCCCGGAGGTTCGCTCAGATCGTCCAGCGGTGAGACGTACGCGTGCTCCCTGCCCCACAGATCCGCCAGCCGCGGCGCCTGGCGACTGACGACAACGACGCGCTCGCCCTGAGCCAGCGCCATCTCCATGTGATCCAACAGCGGTCTCAGCTGCCCTCCAAAGCGCGGGCCCGGGATGAAGCAGTCGCCCAGCTTCGACGTGGTCTCCTCCCTGCCGTGGCCGAGAGTGAGCACGGATCGATCCGCTGTCATCTCCCACCATTCGTCCCAGGTGGCGTAAGGAAGCGGATAGTCCTCGGGAAGTACCCCTGTCCCCTCCACAGAACGCCTCAGATCGACGGCCTCTTCTTCCAGCTCCGCCCAGGTATCTGCCAGCTCCCACTCATCGTCCACGACAAGCAGGCCGCTGTGCGGCAGGTAGTCGAGCAGCGTGGCCGGGCTGGTATAGAGATAGGGCAGATAGAACTCCAGGCCCGGGAAAGGCGCCGAGTCGGCCAGGCCCCGGTGGTGCTCCTCCAGCTCCTCAAGCACATCCTCCGACAAGTCTTGCTCCAACAACTGAGCCACGCGCTTGGCAGCTCCCGATCCGTGCCGGGGCAAAGCCTCCCGAGCCGGAGTGATTCTGACCGCAGTCACCCGCTCCTGCGAGCGCTGGGTCGCCGGATCGAAACGGCGAATCGAATCAACCCGGTTGCCCCACAGCTCGATGCGCACCGGGGAATCGTCGGCCGGCGGAAATACGTCGATGATGCCGCCGCGGTGGCTGAACTGACCCGCAGCCTCCACCACGCTCACCGGCTCGTAGCCAAGACCCGCCCAGCGCCGCAGCGTGCGCTCCAGGTCGAGGACCTGGCCCACATTGATCTCGCGGGCCGAGAGGCGGTACTGATGAACAGGAAGCGTGCGCTGCATGGCGGCCCGCGCTGAGGCCACGACAATCAGGGGCCCCTCGCCTGGCTCCTCCTCGCGCTGATCGTGCAGGGCGGAGAGCACACGCAGTCTCCCGATGATAATCTCGTCGGTCCACGGCGCCCGGTCGTAGAAAAGAGTCAATGGCTCGGGGAAGCGGAGGATGGAGGTCGACGCCGCCGACCAGTCCTGCAGCGACTGGACCAGCTTCTGGGCGCGGCCCGTCGTACCCGCCACGACCAGCAAAGGGCCCTCTAGATCGCGGGGCTCACCGCCCACCAGGCCTGCCAGGACAGCCGGTCGGGCAGAACGCATCAAGCCCAGCGGCGGGGGCATCTCCCCGTGGGCCAGATCCTGTCTCAGGAGACCATATGGTTCCAACCCCTCGAGAGCGGCCAGGAGTCCCGAGATCCGCACGCTACACACCCCGGTTGTAGCGGGTCATCGCCTCATCGATCCCCTCGACCAGCCAGGCTTCGATGGCAGCTGCAGCCTGCTTCAATGCCTCGTCTACCAGCGGTTCCTCATCGGCAGAGAAGTCCTGAAGCACGTAGTCAGCCGGATCCATCCGTCCGGGCGGGCGCCCGATGCCGATGCGGAGGCGTGGAAAATCCCTGCTCCCCAGTTGGGTGACGATCGACCGCATGCCCCGATGACCTCCCGTGCCGCCCGACGGGCGCAACCGCGTGGTGCCCAGCGGCAGGTCGAGATCATCATAGACCACGAGCGTGCGCTCCACGGGCACGCGGTAGAAATTGACCAGCGAAGCGACCGCATATCCACTCTTGTTCATATACGTCTGCGGTTTCGCCAGCACGACGGAGCGCTGCATGATCGTACCCAGAGCCACGCGGGCCCGTCTCTGCCGCCGATCGAAGGAAAGGCCGTGGAGGAACGCAAATCGCTCGACGCATCGGAAGCCGACGTTGTGCCGGTTATCCGCGTACTTCCGACCTGGATTGCCCAGACCGGCAACAAGATAGCGGCTCACGGCTGTCCTTGACCAGCGCGAGAGATGCGGCGGACGAACCTCAGCGACTCATCCGCCAGAGGAGACGGAGCGCTGGCGCAGGAGCCAGCGCACCCCGGCTTTGGCCACCACGTACAGCCCCCAGACCGTCAGCAGCATGACGCTGATCAGCCCCCCGGTGCAGAAACCGTCGCGAACCTGCCCCAGGTTCAGCGCCATATCCAGACCGTCGTCTGGCGGCACGGTGGGAGTCTCGACGACACCGGGCTCTGGGGTCGCCGTCGGGCGCGGCGTGGGACTCGGCGGTTGCTCGACGGTCACGGGCGTCGGTGTCGGCCCGACCGTTGGCGTCGGCGACTCCGTCGGTGTCACCTCCGGAGTCGGTGAAGGTACCACGTTGGTGTTGTCCACCGTCA
>CAYVCX010000013.1:19645-31482 GCA_964450435.1 uncultured Anaerolineales bacterium | reverse complement strand
CATACGCTTGCGCATAGATCTACCTCACCACAGCTACAAGAAAACGGCGCCGTCGCTCCGCAGATTCGCGACGTCACCTCAATTCAACGCCCACGCCGGACGTGACGTCAGGCAGCCGCCCTCTGCTCCGCCCTTCACCAGATCCGCAATCCGCTCACAGCGTGAGCTTCGCTTCCGGCCGGAAACCCCGCCGGCAACCACAGAGTGTAGCACGAATGCAACGAAGTGGCAAGGTGTCCGGGTGTACGGGCCTCGGAATTGCCAAGTCCTATGGGTCTCCGCCACGCGAGGCTGACCACCGTTTGCGTGAACCTCCAGCAATCCCCGGATCTTGCGCCGGCCGCCTCCGTGGCCCTTGCGAGGTCAAGCCTCTGAGTGCCAGTCACCTGGAGACCTGAACAGGGAGGAGAATGACCAAGCCAAGCACGTATGCGCCTACTTGACAGAACGACACAACCTGGGGTATACTTCTGCTCGCTTGGCGCCCGAATGAATGCCGCCAGGCCACATCCGCACCCCATTCGGTCGCGGGGAGCCGCACCGCATCGTCCGAAGCGCAGGTGGGAAGGCCATCTGTGAAGCGTTAATCTCAAGGAGGATTTGCTATGGAGTTCGAAGGATACTGCGTCAAGTGCCGTGAGAAGCGAACCGTCAAGGAAGGCGAAGTCGTGAAGACGAAGACGGGTCGTCGTATGGCCAAGGGCCAATGTCCGGAGTGCGGGACGACGGTAAACCGGTTCCTGCCGAGCGAAGAGAAGAAGTAGCGCTTCTGCGCTGCCACTGAAGCTCACCAAGCACTGGTGAGCTTCTGGCGTCATATGCCTCAGCGCGCCCCGCCGCCCCTCCGCGCCTGCCCGTGATCCTCATGTCCCATCTTCAACCTGCAACCCGCAACGTGCAATGTGCAATGTGCAATCTGAAATCTGCAATCCCCAATCCCTAATCCACAGCTCCCTCCGCGCTCGACACCGCACGTCTCGCACCTCACGTTTTACGCTTCACGTTTTACCTCCCCCCACTTGACCAAAACGAGCACATGCACGACAATACCCTCTAGCAAAACGCAGCCGACAGTCACAATCCAGAAGGTAGCCACACCATGTCACGCCTAACCCTGGCCCTCGTGATTCACAACCATCAGCCCGTGGGGAACTTCGACCACGTGTTTGCCGAGGCCGCTGAGACGGCCTACAGCCCGATGGTGGAGGCCCTGATGCGCCACCCGGGCATCCGGCTCGCGCTCCACTACAGCGGTCCGCTCCTGGACTGGCTGGGTGCCAACCGTCCCGAGCATCTGATCCGGCTGGAAGATCTCGTCGCGCGGGGACAGGTAGAACTCCTCACTGGCGGCTACTACGAACCGATCCTCATCGCCATCCCCGACGCCGACAAGCTGGGCCAGGTACGTAAGATGACAGATTTCCTGGGCGAAAGATTTGGATGCTCAGCCGCAGGAGCATGGCTTGCCGAGCGCGTCTGGGAGCCCCACCTGGCCAAACCCCTGGCCGAAGCGGGCGTTGACTACACCCTCCTCGACGACACGCCTTTCAACATGGTGGGCCTCACGGACGACGACCTCTTCGGCCCCTACGTCACCGAGGAGCAGGGCTATCCCTTGACAATCTTCGGCAACGTCATGCACCTGCGCTACGCCATTCCGTGGCGCCCCGTCGAGGAGGTGCTGGAGTGGCTCCGGGAACGCGCCCTGGCCCACCCTGGCGGCGTGGCCGTCTCCGGCGACGATGGCGAGAAGTTCGGCCTGTGGCCCGACACCTATAACCACTGCTGGGGAGAGAACGGCTGGGTCGACCAGTTTTTCGGAGCGCTGGAGGCGAACACCGACTGGCTCAAGACGCGCCCCCTGGGCGAGGTAGCCGCCGAGCACGCACCCCTGGGTCGGGTCTACCTTCCCTGCGCTTCCTACGACGAGATGATGCACTGGGCCCTGCCGCCCGATGCCTTCGCTGACTTCAGCGACGTGCAGCGAGACTTGAGCCAGGGAGAGCACGACAGGGTGCGTCGCTTCATCAAGGGAGGATCGTGGCGCTGCTTCATGCGCCGCTACGACGAGGTCAACCAGATGCACAAGAAGATGCTGTGGGTCAGCCGTAAGGTCCACGCCATGCCAGAGGGAGAAGCGAGGGCTCGGGCCCTGGATCACACCTGGTCAGCTCAGTGTAACTGCGGCTACTGGCACGGCCTGTTCGGGGGCATCTACCTCTTCCACATCCGCGCGGCCAACTTCGCCCACCTCATCGCAGCCGAAGAGATCGCCGACTCCAGCGCGAGGGAGACGGAAACCTGGGTCGGCGTCGAACGCGGCGACCTCGACGCCGACAGGCACGAGGAGATCGTCCTCAACAGCGACCGGCAGGTACTCGTCTTCAAGCCGTCGTACGGCGGCGCCCTGGTCGAGTGGGACTGGCGGGACCGCCGCTGTAACCTGCTCAACACCATGACCCGACGTCGCGAAGGATATCACCACATGCTGCGCCGGGCTGCCGAACAGGGACGCCTCGTCCTTCCGGGGCAGGAGGAGATTGCGAACGGGGTCAAGGTCAAAGAACCCGACGTCCACACACGGCTGTTCTACGACTGGCACCGCCGCGTGGCCCTTCTCGACCACTTTCTCGATCCCGACGCAACGCCCGAGGACTTCTACCAGGCCCACTACGAGGAGCGCGGCGACTTCGTTGATCGACCGTATCGTGTTAAGGTGGAAGAGGAACGTGGAGTCGCCAGGCTGACCCTTACGCGGGACGGCTCGGTGCGAGCCGGCGAGGTGCCCTTCTCCATCAGAGTCCAAAAGACTATCCAGCTCAGGGCCGCCTCCTCGGAGTTGGCGGCCAGCTACCGCGCGACCAATCTGAGCGACATTCCGGCCAACCTTCGCTTCGGTATCGAGTTCAACTGGGGGATCGTCGGGGGCGATAGCCGCCACGGGTATCTGGAGGCAGACACCCGGCGTCACGCGTTGAGCGACTTCGACGGACACCGCCACATCTCGACCCTGACCGTCGGCTCGACTCTGCCTGATCTGGCCGGTGGGGTCAGAATCGACCTCGCCCGGCCCGCCAACCTGTGGCATTTCCCGCTGGAGGTGGTCTCCAACTCGGAGTCCGGGTACGAGCGGGTCTACCAGGGCACCTGTACTTTCCTGTGGTGGGACGTCCTGCTCGAGCCCCGGCGTCCCTGGGAGGCCGAGTTGACCCTCAGCTTGAGAGGGCTTGCGCCCTAGCCCCACTCAACCGTCCTGCCAGGTGCCAGGCGCGCACGCCGGATGCGGCAGGGTGAAAAAGGAGCGTCCCATGCACGTTGTACTGTCGGACAAACCCGCCAACACGCGGGTCACCATGGAGTTCCACATCTCCCGTGAGGCGCGCGAGCTCTACGACTTCGACCAGTCGCTGTTCACCCTTACCGGCAACGTCATCTTTGCGAACTTCCACGCCGCCCGCGTCTTCGTGCAGAAGATGAACCGCCGGCGCGATCTCGTGCGCTACCCCGAACGTGCCGCAAAGGCGGGTCAAATCAACGCCATGGGCCTCATCGATGAGATCCTCCATTATGTCGTCCAGCAGTACCGCGAAGAGAAGAAACCTACGGTCATGAAGGAGGCCCTGGACTGGCTCGGGGAAAGCGTCGGCGAGCAAGCGCTCGAAAGCACCCTGCGCCGCTTCGTCGAGGAGTTCCCTCCCCTCACCGTCTACCGACAGGAGATCGGCGTCGACGACTACCTGGAGGGAGAGACCGAAGGCATCCCACACCGGCAGATGGTGCTGGAGGAGATGGTGCTGCTCTGGCTGGCCAACGATAACCCTGGTTTCTCTCCCCTCATCGAGCTGTTCGACGACGCGGAACTGGAGAAAGAGACCAGCTACCGCGAGATGATGTCCGGGCTCCACGCCTTCTTCGACACGCAGCCCCCTTTCGGCCCCGATGGCCAGAACCTGATCGATCTGCTCCGCAGTCCTGCCAAGGCCTCGCCCCACTCCCTCTCCGGTCAGTTGGAGTTCATGCGCGGACGCTGGGGCCAGCTCCTGGGCAGGTATCTGTACCGGCTCCTCAGCAGCCTCGATCTCATTGCCGAGGAGGAGAAGGCCTCCTTCCTCGGCCGCGGGCCCAGCCGCGTCTACCAGTTCGAAGCCCTTGAGTACGAGCGCTTCAGCCCGGACCAGGACTGGATGCCCAACGTCGTCCTCCTCGCCAAGAACACCTACGTGTGGCTCCACCAGCTCTCCAGGAAGTACGAGCGCTCCATCACCCGACTGGATCAGGTGCCGGACGAGGAGCTGGACACCCTCGCCCGCCGCGGCTTCACTGGTCTCTGGCTCATCGGGCTCTGGGAGCGCAGCTCGGCCTCGCAGCGCATCAAACAGATGATGGGCAACCCCGAGGCCGTCGCCTCCGCCTACTCCGTCGACGACTACCGCATCGCCGCCGACCTGGGCGGAGAGGAGGGCTACGCGAACCTGCGGGACCGGGCCTGGCAGCGCGGTATTCGCCTCGCCAGCGATATGGTGCCCAACCACATGGGCATCGACTCGCGCTCGGTCGTCGAGCACCCCGACCGCTTCGTGTCCCTTGATTGCTCTCCCTTCCCCTCCTACTCCTTCACCGGGCCGGATCTGTGCGACGACGAACGGGTGGGGATCTACCTGGAGGATGGCTACTACGACCGCACCGATGCCGCCGTCGTCTTCAAGCGCGTCGATCATTGGACCGGCGACGAGCGCTATATCTACCACGGCAACGACGGCACCAGCATGCCCTGGAACGACACCGCCCAGCTCGATTTCTTGAAAGAGGAGGTGCGCGAGGCGGCGATCCAGATGATCCTCCACGTGGCGCGCAAGTTTCCTATCATCCGCTTCGACGCCGCGATGACTCTGGCCAAGAAACACTACCAGCGGCTCTGGTTCCCCGAGCCCGGAACGGGCGGGGCCATCCCATCCCGGGCCGAACACGGGATGACCAAGCAGGAGTTCGACGAGCATATGCCCGAGGAGTTCTGGCGCCAGGTCGTCGACCGCGTGGCCCAGGAGGTGCCCGACACGCTACTGCTGGCCGAGGCCTTCTGGCTGATGGAGGGCTACTTCGTCCGCACCCTCGGCATGCATCGCGTCTACAACAGCGCCTTCATGAACATGCTCCGCGACGAGGACAACGCGAAGTACCGCCGGGTGATGAAGAACACATTGGAGTTCGATCCACGCATTATGAAGCGCTACGTCAACTTCGTGAACAACCCCGACGAGCAGACAGCAGCGGAGCAGTTCGGCAAGGGCGACAAGTACTTCGGTATCTGCACCCTGTTGGCCACCATGCCCGGCCTGCCCATGTTCGGACACGGACAGATCGAAGGATACACCGAGAAGTACGGCATGGAGTACCGCCGCGCCTACTGGGACGAGCGGCCGGATCGCGACCTGGTGAGACGGCACGAGCGCGAGATTTTCCCCCTGCTCCATCGCCGGTATCTCTTCGCCGGGGTGAACGGCTTCCTTCTGTACGATTTCTACACCCTGGAGGGCTACGTCAACGAGGACGTCTTTGCCTATTCGAATCGCGTGGGTGAGGAGCGTGCCCTGGTCCTGTATCACAACAAGTACGCCGAGACCCGCGGCTGGGTCCGCACCTCCGTCGCCTATACCGTAGAATCGGAGGACGGTGCGAAGCGGTTGGTTCGGCGCTCCGTGGGCGAAGGCCTCGACCTGCGTGACGACGACGAAACCTTCACCACGTTCCGCGAGCAGACAAGCAATCTCGAGTACATCCGCAGCAACCGCGAGCTCCACCAGAGAGGCCTCTACGCCGAGCTTGGCGCCTATGAGACGCACGTCCTCCTCGACTTCCGCCAGGTCCGCGATACAGCCTGGCATCAGTACGCCCAGCTCACCGCCTTCCTCGACGGACGGGGGGTCCCCAGCATCGATGAGGCCCTGAAAGAGCTTCTCCTCCAGCCCGTCCACGGGCCCTTCAGGACGCTGGTGAACGCCGAGACGTTCCGACGCTTGATGCGGGCCGCAGATATCGAAGCAGAGGAGCGTGACGAGCTGTACGACGAGGTCGAACGCGATGTGACCCGTCTGCTCCAGGAGATCAAGACTTGGGCAGACGCCGACGGCGACGAAGAGGCACTGGCCGGGGAACTGCGGCTAGAGCTGGATGTGATACTGAAGCTGCGCACCATCGGCAGCCGCCTGCCGCTGTCCGACGCCCCCGCTGAATACCTCCGCGAGGGCCCGGCAGCGGTGCCCACCGTGGGCCTGGACGACGACGTCAGCACCTGGTCGATACTCCTCGGATGGCTCTTCACCCACGCTCTGGGGAAGATCGCCGACCGGTCAGCTTTCGACCACATCAGCCGCAGTTGGCACGATGAGCTGCTGCTCAGTAAGATCACCACCAGTGTCTTGCAGGACCTGGGTCTCGGTGAGGGATCGGCCTCGTGGGCGGTCAGCACCATCAAAGTCCTGACCACGCACCAGCGCTGGTTCGAGACCCCCGGACCTGACGAGAGCAGGACCTATCAGGTGCTCCGCTCGTGGCTGGAGGACAACGAGGTTCAGCGCCTTATGCAGGTCAACCGCTACCAGGACGTGCTCTGGTTTAACGCCGAGGCGTTCGAGGAGCTTCTGTGGTGGATGGAAGTGGTCGCCGTCGTCGGTATATGGGCCGACACCGATCGTTCACCCCAGCAAGCCGCTGCGGCCATCGCTGCCTGCCATCAGGTGATCCGGGACCTGCAGCGTGCCAAGGAGGAGTCCGAGTATCGGGTGGAGAGGCTCCTCGACGCCGCCAGAAGCTGACTGACCCACCTCTACCACTTGAAGACTGCTGTGGCGTCCCCCTCCTCGGGCTTGAGGCTCGTCCGGCGACCCTGGTTGCAACAGGAAGCCCCCGCGACCCGGGCGTGCAGACAGTCACGCCCGCATACCATGATGCGTTGTCAGCAAGAGCCTGCAGTGCTAGAATAAGCTGCGCATAACACCGTCCCGGACCACGTCAGCGCAGAGAGACGACCATGCCATGAAGAGTGAACCCGATCGACGCTGCTATCTCGCCATCCACGGGCACTTCTACCAGCCACAACGAGAAGACCCGTTCACCGGCCGCATCTTGAGGGAGCCCAGCGCAGCTCCATACACCAACTGGAACGAGCGCATCACCGCCGAGTGCTACGCTCCCAACGCCAGAGTCGGCAACTTCGAGCACATCAGCTTCAACTTGGGCGGCACCCTGGCCCGCTGGCTCGATGAGCATGCTCACGAGACCTATGAGCGGATCGTCGCCGCTGAGCGGGCCCATGAGGATGCCCACGGTGTCGGCAATGGGCTCGCGCAGTCGGTTCACCACACCATCCTCCCCCTCGCCCGGCGCCGGGACAAGATCTGTCAGGTGCGCTGGGGCATCGCCAGCTTCGAGCACCGTTTCGGCCGCCGGCCGCAGGGCATGTGGCTGCCCGAGATGGCGGTCGACTACGAGACCCTTGAGGTCCTCGCCGCCGCCGGTATCCGATTCACCATCCTGTCGGATGAGCAGGTCTACGGTCGGTCGTCCAACCGGGACGGGCCAGCAGCGGGAGGGCCCTATCGGGTGGCGCTGTCCAACGGCAGCGACATTGCCATCTTCGTCCGCGATCGGGATCTCTCCGACCATCTCTCCTTTGCAATGCCCGATTCGCAGTACGTCGACGAATGGTTGCAGACCCACATGGCGTCCCGCTGCGAGAAGGACGGCCTGTACGTCGTCGCCACCGACGGAGAGACCTTTGGTCATCACCACCGCCAGGGCGTGGAGGTGCTCAGAGAGATCCTGTCCAGCGGCCCACGTCACGGGTACCAGGTGACAACGCTTGAGATGTACCTCAAGCGGCACCCGCCGCAGTCAGACATCAACATCGTGGAGAACACCGCCTGGAGTTGCTCTCATGGATTGGACCGCTGGCTCGTCGGATGCGACTGCACGGCGGGGGACAGCCGCTGGAAGGGGGCTCTCCGGCGCGCTCTGGACAACCTGGCCGCTGACCTGGACACGGTCTACACCTGCAAGGCCCGCCAGCTCGGGTTCGACCCATGGCCCCTGCGCGACGGCTACATCGATGTCGTGCTGGGAAAGGTGTCCGGCGAAGCGTTCCTGAACGACAACGGTCTGGAACACCTGATGGAACAGGAGACGCGGCGCTTGCTCCAGCTCCTCGAGGCCCAGTTCCACCGCCAGCGGATGTACACCAGCTGCACCTTCTTCTTCGACGACCTGGATCGCTACGAACCGCGCTACGCCATCGCCAACGCCGTCCACGCCCTGGCCCTCACCCGTTACGCCACCGGCGAGGATCTGTCGCACGCCTTCCGCCGCGACCTGAGCGTAGTCACTAGCACAAAGACCGGCCTCACAGGAGCGGATATCTTCGACGAGATCGTCACCAAAGCGGAGCTGGAGGCACTGCCGGGACCGCCTCAGTGCCTCCGCCCCCAGCCTTAGATGATGGAACTTCCCATGGACCCGAGCGCGGTCAGTCGAAGCCGGGAAGCTTCCACATTCTGCACCACGCCATCGCGACGAGCAGCGCGACGGAGCAGTCCTTCCCAGTCCTGCCATCCCGACCCCAGCCGAGGGAAGTCCCGGATTCTCGCCCCTCTGCTGTGCGCATTTTCCGGCCCCGGCAGCGCCTGCTCTTCTGCCCGGACACACGCGCCGTCCCGTGTTTCCCTGTATCCTTGCGCCAGAAAACCGGAGCACCCCACCAATGAACAAGACTGACAAGCCAGAACCGGGTCAGTCGTCCTCTTCCGAGAACAGCCCGCCCTACTCCGACATCGATCTCGACCGCTGGCGCGACTACGATCACGTCTGGACCGACAGCCTCTGGATCATCGACTCCCGGGACGCCAGCGGCGGTCACGAGCTCGACTACCACGGTAACTTCGTCCCCCAGATCGCCACCCAAACGTTCCTACGCTACACAAAAACGAATGACGTGGTCCTCGACCTGTTTCTCGGCTCCGGTACCAGCGCCATCGAGGCCCAACGACAGGGACGCCGCCTCGTCGGCGTCGAGCTGAAGGCCGATCTGGTGGACTACGTGGGCAGCAAGATCCGCCCGGAGCTGCTTGGCGACCGCATCCGCCTCCTGCAGGGGGACTCCACGACAGAGGAGACCGCAGACCGCGTGCGGCAGGAGCTGACCGCGATGGGAACCGAGCACGCTCAACTCCTCATCCTCCACCCGCCCTACCACGACATCATCGCCTTCTCCGACGACCCCGCCGACCTCTCCAACGCCGGGGACCTGGAGCAATTCCTCAACCAGTTTGAGGCCGCCGCTCGCCACGGTTTCGAGCTCCTCGAACCGAAGCGCTTCGCCGTCCTCGTCATCGGCGACAAGTACACCCAGGGCCAGCTCATCCCCCTCAGCTTGTACTGCCTGGAGCGTATGCAGCGCGTCGGGTTCCGGACCAAGGCCGTCATCGTGAAGAACATCACCGGGAACGAGCGGGGCAAGGGGCGCAGCAGCAACCTGTGGCGCTACCGCGCCCTCCGCGGCGGGTTCTACATCTTCAAGCACGAATACGTCATGGTCTTCCGCAAGCCCGCCTGAGCGCTCTGGCGCGACCTCGCACCAAGGGACCCCTCGCCCCTCGGTTCCGTCCCGAGCCGTGCCGGGACAGCCGAGGAAGAAAACCGAGGTTGAGGACGCGCCTTTGCCTGAGGCTCTCCCTCAACGCAGCCTTTCATAACTGGCCCCAATAGTTCTTCGCGCGTGGTCGTTGTGTCGGACGCCGACGCCACCGCTTTCCCCCGTGTGCGCAGCCCTCGCACCTTCTGGTCGAGCCGTCCGCCCGCCGTCTACCCCAGATACCGCTTCGCGATGCTCGCCCCCACCGTGTAGTTCGGGTCCACCATATTCCCCAGCCGCACCTTCCCCACCTGCGACAGAAGCATGTAGGCATCCCAGCGCTCGAACCCGTGGCCCGCCACCATCCACTCCACCAGATCCCCGTACGCAATCCGCGCGGCGTCTTCCAGCGGGCGCGCGCTGCCGATGCTCATAATGAACTCATCGTTCTCCAGCCGCGGCCACGTCAGGCACCCCTCCTTCACCACGTCCACGCCCAGCGTCGTCGTGGTCGCAATCTCTACTGCGACCCCGCACACCTCGCCGTCCCCCTGTATCGCGTGCCCGTCCCCCAGGTAGAGCAGCGCCCCCCTCACCCGTACCGGCAGATACAGCGTGCTCCCCGGTGCCACGTCGGGCAGGTCCATATTCCCCCCGTGGCTGTCCGGGGTCAACGCTCCGATGGCTTCGATCTCCGGGGACGTGCCGATCGTCCCGATGAACGGCTCGTACGGCAGCGTCAGCTCATCGCTCCATACGATGCCCTCCGCGGTCACCTCCGTCTTCCGCACCACCTCCGGTAGCGGCTCTTGCAGCGTGACCGTCCGATCGGTGCTCGTCAGCCCGCCGAAGTGGGGCACCAGGCACGTAGTCCCGCGGGGCTGCGGCCCCCTCGGCTCGATCTCACGGATCTCCACCGCCAGTGCGTCCCCCTTCTCCGCTCCCTCTACAAAGATCGGTCCGCTCTGCGGATTCACAAACGGCATATTCAGCACCTCTGTGGGGAGCGTGTCCTCGCTCTCGATCTTGCCCTCGAACGCGTCCACCGTCTCCACCACGACGGTATCCCCCGGTCGGACGCGGAGCACCGGGTCCGCGTGGGGCCCGATGACGTAATGATACTTTTGCTGAAGCTCCTCTGTCAGATGGTGCTCAGTCATCTCAACCCCCTTACTGTGTGCCGGTTGTTTGAGCTCTCATGTAAGCTTCCGGAGCCCCTCATCAAGTCCCCTCTCGCCTGCGGCCGACCGCATGATGACCTCAGCTCAAGATTGCGAGAGGAACGACGAGAAACCCACCTTGATTTCCCATCCCTGGGCCATGCCTCCCCCTGGCCCAGCTCGAACTTGCACAGCCGAGAATGCTCTCTAGATCAGCGCGAACCAAGGATCATCACGTAATGCGCCACCGCACGACCAGCCTCCCCAAGCAGCTCTGGGTCCAGGCGATCGAGCGTGTCGCCCGATGTGCCCGACAGACCGTCCCCAGGTCGGGTCACGACCAGACCCTGGTACGAGTCCGGAGCACTTGGATCTCCCAAAGCCAGCCGGCTGTAGCCAGAGACGAAAAAGAACTGCCATTGGTCCAGGTCCTGCGTGCGGACCCGGAACCGCCGCGCGCTTCGGTCAAAGGCCTTGGCGAAGCCCGATCCCATTTCCAGACGGGCCAGGCGCGGATCGCCTGCCGCCAGCCCGTGAAGAATCACCGCCGTCCACGTATTCGACGGTCTGGTCGGAAGGGGAGGGCTTCGGACGAAGTGTCCTCCCCCCACCTCATCAAAGGCCGCAAAGGCTATGGTGCGTTTCGGTACCGTCCCCAGGTCGTGCAACAGTCGCGCCGTCTCCAGCATCACTGCCACGCCGCTGGCGTTCTCATCCGCGCCATTGTACACCTTACCGTCGCGTGCAGGCCGTCCAATGTAACTGGCGGCCACCAGAATGCGCTCCGCCTGACTGGTTCGATCCAGCCCGGGGATGTACCCGACCACGTTGGTCGCCGAGACCTCATCGTAGATCAGGCCGTACGTTAGGCGCACTTGCAGATCGGTATGCAGCTTGACCCCCTCTCCCTCCTCGACCGCGGCCTGGAGTTTCTTCAGACTCAGCCCTTCCGCAGCCAGCAGCTCCTGGGCAGCGGACTCGGTGATGAGAAGATTGGGGAAGTCTGGCAGCCGATCCACGGTCGAGTAGGCGTTCAGATCAAACCGGGGAGCTTC
>CAYVCX010000013.1:0-19545 GCA_964450435.1 uncultured Anaerolineales bacterium | reverse complement strand
GCCGTCCGACGCCAGTAGCTGCAGGTCTGGTTCCGCGGTCACCCTCCCACGGACGGCTGTGTAGGGCTGAAAGTAATCCCCCTCGCGTGTGACGGGGGACAGACCCGCACGCTGGAACTCGGAGGCGATGTAGTCGGCAGCCTCACGGGCCCCACGCGATCCGGTCGGCCGTCCTTCCAGCTCCGGCCGAGAAAGATAGCTCACGTCGTTCCACGCTCGGTCGACGTCAAACTGGCGCACCTGCCTGGCAAACTGTGCCTCGAGACCACTGCTCCTCAGAAGAGCGCTGGCACCGAGCAGAACGAGAGCAGTCACCAGAAGAAAGCGCGCGACCGACCACCCACTGGGATGGAACCGCCCCCGCTCCACAAATCGCTGCAGGCCGTACCCGAACAGGTTGAAGCCCAGAATGCTGACAAAGAAAGCCAATGCCGGGGTTAGAGGATACCAGGGATAGGAACGAAACCAGCGCCACGACGTGCCCAGCATGGCACTCCAGTCGGGTACGTCGAAGTAGTGACGCGTCTCGAATGAGGCCATTTCGTGGCCGATGCGCCCACCACCCACAAAGACGCTCACGAAGGCCAGCTCCCCCAGCAGGAGCAGGACCCTGCCCATTTCCAACGCAGCAAGCGCCACGAATGTCGCCAACAGGTTGGGCAACACATGACGGCTCAGAACGCTCAGCGGACCGAGCCCCAGCGACCGCGCGGCCATGATGTACAGCTTGTTCCGGATGGCGAGCACGTGGCCCCGCACAATCTGCGCGACCTCTCCCCAACCCACCAGGGAGAGCGCCACAACGAAGGCAATCTGACCCCGCCGGACTCCAACAGCAAATACCAGCAGCATAGCCAGGATCAGGCCTGGGATGGCAGCCAGGAAGTCGGTGACGGCACTGAGGGCCCGGTCGAAAAGGCGTCCTGACCACCAGCCAGCCAGGGTACCGAGTACAAGGCCAAGCAACACCCGCGCCACCGTGGCGACGAACGCCGTGACTAAGGTGGTCCTCGCCCCATACAGGAGGAGAGAGAGCTGATCCCGTCCCAGGTCATCGGTCCCGAGGGGATAGAGATCGCTGGGCGCAAAGGGAGCTTTGCGCAGCTCCCCGTCAATCCACTGCAAGCGGCCCACCAGGTAGGGGTCGTGAGGAGCCAACTCGGGCCCCAACACCGCCGCAAGCACCAGGAGGGCGATGAGCAAAGAGCCCGCGATGAAGTAACCGCCGCGCGCAGCACGACTCAGTCGCTGCCAGAGGGTGTGCTCCTTCATACGACGCCGGCCTCCGAGTCTTCCATTCGAGGGTCTATCAGGGGATAGCAGAGCTCCAGGATCGAGTTGACCAGGACGAAAAGTAGTACGAGGGGCAGGGTCATACCCACCACTGTCGTCGTATCCTGGACCTGGACGGCTGTCAATAGGATTCGCCCGACCCCCGGCCAGTTGAAGATGTACTCAACGATGGGCAGGATCGCCAGGCTGAAACGTAGCGAGACGGCAATGGTCGTGAGCACAGGAACGCCTGCGTTGCGCAGCACGTGCCGCAGGAAGACCACCCGCGGCCCCAATCCCTTGGCCTTCGCGGTGCGGATGTAGTCCGCTTCAAGAACCTCCGCCAGCGTGTTGTAACTCAGGCGCGCCACGGTGGCGGCCGGGTAGGCCCCCAGCACCAGTGCTGGCAGCATCAGGTGAGCGTCCCACCCAAATCCGGCGATGGGAAAGACGTGCGTGCCGGTAGTCTGGTACAGCCAGAGGCCGAGCCAAATGAGCAACATCGCGGTGAAGAAACTGGGGGTCGAAATGCCAAGCAGCGAGACGAAGAGCAGCACCCGAGAGAGATGAGTCATCCGCAAGACGGCGGCGCCACTGCCCAGGACGATGCCAACCAAGGCCGCCACCGAAAGAGCCGACGCCAGCAGGCCCAGGGAGACAGGGAGAGCGCGCTGCAACTCCGCAAGGACAGAAACGTTTGTCAGGGAGAGACGACTTGAGGCCACGACTCCCATGTCGCCGTGCAGCAGATCTCTCAGATAGTCGGCGGTGAACGCCGCAGCACCCGGGGCCACCGAGGGCAGCTTCTGTAGGCCGCCCTCCCTTCCGAGCTCTGCAAGGAGGGACAGAAAGAGGACCAAAGCGATCACGGTGAGGCCAGTCGAGATGACCCGCGACATCAGCCGAAGGAGCAGGCCCCCGGTCCCACCCGACAGGAGCTCTTCAACCCGAGAAACAGCCCTGGGTCTGCCTGCCTCTCGCTTCCCGGGTTCAATCATCCCAAGGACCTCCTGGCCGTCTCTTGGAGCAGATGTCGCTCACTGCGTACCGGAGTGCACGTGGCTGGCCCCGACCGGACGTTCCAGAAGGTGGCGCTTCGGATCCAGCCTGCGTCCCCGGTCAAGCAGACTACCAGGCAAGCAGCAGACCAAACAATGGCCTTCGCAAACCTGGGATTGCCCCGAGCGAGCCATTCAGCAAAGGCCCGGGGCAAGCAGCACGGCAGTCATTTGTCCGATGGGGAGCGCGACGTAGACGACCAGCGTCAGGAACGAGTCAATGGCCGCATACATAAAGTAGGCAGCAAAGACAGATCGACCCCCAGAACGCCTCAACCAGACCCAGACCAACCCTCCAGACACAGCGGCCAAGAGAGCCGGAAAGAGCCATCGGCCTATAAGCAGGTTGAGCGCAGGCGCCACCAGAGACGTGGACGGAAAGCGGGACAGCAGATCGCCAAAGAGAACAAGTTTGACGGCCAGCTGCAGGAGCACGGCTACTCCAAGCCCAACGATGCCTTGGGGATCTGAAACCTCAACTGTATGAGTCGCCGAAGTAAAGGCCACGAGCCACACGACCGGCACCAGCATCCAGGTCAGGGCCAACGGGATGAAGAACAGAGATGTGATCACAGACATGACCGTATGGAGAACCCTGTTCACGACGTCGTACGCAGTGATGCGGTTGAGCGTCTCCTTCGCCTGGGGTGAGGTGCTGGCGTAGACAACGTTGTAGCTCCCGAAGCCGGCTGTATCAATCCAGGCCAGATGTCGCTGACCCTGCGAGTCGACGGCTGGATTAGGCCGCAGCGACGCCCCACGGCTCCGATTGACGATCTGCTGGCCCCCAATCTGGCTTGGCAACGGCTCAACCGCCGCGATCTGAAGCATCTCGCCGTTGCCAGGACCGGAGACCTGGGTGAAGCAGGCCAATACCTGCTGCGCCGGCTGGCCGTTCAGGAACTGGGGATGCCCCGTCATAGCCGGGTCGCCGGCTTCCACGCGGACTGCCTTCTCCGTAACCTGCGGAGCCGTGTAGCCGAACACATCCGCTGCCCCCCGCCGAGGCAGCTCCGGCGCCGGAAAGGCCACGTAGAAGGTCAAGTCGCGCGTCTCCCTCTCGCGCATCTGCAGCACCCAGGCCACATAGACCGAACTCCCGTCCAGTCCCAGCCACGGCCCGTCAAACCGGGCGCCCGCCGTCGGTCCGCCTAGCATGCCCATCTGCATAGAAGGTCGCCCCGCCGCGACGTCCGGACCCAGTGCCCGGCGCTCGGGATCATAGACAGCGTACCGAAACTGAGGCGTGTCCCCCGCATCTACTCTCCAGGCCAGATGAATGTAGCCCAGCTCGTCCACCTGAGCCACCGGAAAAAGCCCATCGGCAATCAGCAGCTCCGGGGGGCGGATCACTTTCCCCGACCAATCCAGCGCAGTGTGGTAACATCCGGGGCGGCTGGGGGAGCTATCGGACCAGAAGATCTCAATCGTGCGCGCCATCGGATCGAGCACTATCGCGGCATGGGTCGCTCGCCGTTCTGCCGGTGTAAGCGCGACCGCCTCCTGGATCACCTCACCATCCGCGGACAGATGAGCGTAGAACACCTGCGTATTCTGCTCCCACTTGTCCAGCCATATGAGATGCAGCCGCCCCTCGCCGTCCATGGCGAGCTGCGGCTTCTGTGCCAGTTCGCTGCGCAGCGCCAACGTCCTCTGCACAACGGTCTCGGCGCTCTCGTTCAAGCGGACAAAGGTGAGGGCGTGTTCAGGCCCTACCCAGACCAGGAAGACACTTCCGTCCTCGCCCAGCTCCAACGCCACGGGGTTGTTCAGGATGGCTGTGCCTATCAGTTTCCCGTTGCTCCACTGGTCCGATGCGCGCTGCGTGTGATCAGCGCTCAGCCCGCAACCAGGGGCCGCGAGCCCCAGCGCCGCCAGGAGAACCACCACCATCACCGCTGAGCGTGCACCCAACTTGCTGACTCGCACTATCTCGCGCACTCCCTGCACTCCTCACGCCTATAGACAGCACAGGCGGAGAACTGAGTTCTCCGCCTGGCACATACCCCCTACCACCGGTCAGTTCAGACCGTCTACATAGTGCCCCGCATCTGCGGATCCAGGGCATCCCGCAGCCCGTCGCCCAGGAAGTTAAACGCTAACATCACCAATGAGAGCGTCAAAGCCGGGAAGACGATCAAATGCGGATCCGACCTCATGGCGCGCCAACCTTCACTGAGCATCTGTCCCCAGCTCGGGAAGGGGGGAGGCACGCCCAAACCGATAAAGCTCAACGTAGCCTCGAACATAATCAGCTGGGGAATACCCAGCGTCAGCGACACGATGATAGGACCCAGAGCGTTGGGCAATAGGTGTCGCGCTATGATGGTGAAGTCTCCGGCGCCGACCATGCGCGCTGCCAACACGAACTCCTTCTCCTTCAGCGACAGATACTGACCGCGTACGAGACGCGCCGTTCCCATCCAGCTGACGAGTCCAATAGCCCCCACCAGGTTACGAACCGCTGGAAGGCCGGATGTCGAACCCAGGATGACCATCAGCAAGATGATGAAGAGAAGCGTCGGAAACGCATACATGAGATCCACGAAGCGCATCATCAACGTATCCACCCGCCCGCCCAGATATCCGGATATGGACCCATAGACCAACCCGAACAACAGGATGACAAGGGACCCCAGTACTCCGATGGCAATGGACACCCGGCTGCCATATACGATCCGGCTGAAGACGTCCCGCCCGTACTTGTCCGTTCCCATCAGGTGCGGGAATCTCCCGGTCTGTGTCCGCTGGAAGCTGGGCGCGGACCTGGTGTTTGCAAAGTCGGTCTCCTTGAAGCCATACGGGGCGAGCAGCGGTTGGGCATCCCTCTCCATCGCCCATGCCACGATCCCATCATCGGCAAAGATGGCAGCCACCAGGACGATGATGATGATGATGCCGCCAGCCACGGCCGCCCGGTTGTGCTTCAGGCGGCGCCAGGCATCCCGCCAGAGACTCTCTGGTGGACGCTTCAAGTCAACGCTCGCGGTGACCGCGCGATCTTCCACGCGTTCCCTTGCTGCAGCCCTTTCAGCCATAGTATGTCTCCCCCAAGCGCACCCAGCTCAATACCAGAACCAGCCGCATTCTAGTCAAAACGTATGCGCGGGTCCAGGAAGGCGTAAGAGACATCCACCAGGATATTCATCACGGCCAGCGCAACAGCGTAGATCAAGAAGACACCCATAATCAAGGTATAGTCCCGGTCCGCTATGCTGGTCACGAAGAAACGCCCAATGCCTGGCACCGCAAAGACGGTCTCAATGATGAACGAACCGGTCAACCACGCCGCTATGAGGGGCCCTATGACGGTCGTCACCGGTATCAATGAGTTCTTGAGGGCGTGGCGGAGCACCACCACCTGTTCCCGCAGCCCCTTGGCGCGGGCGGTGCGGATGTAGTCCTGGCGGATGACCTCCAGCATGCTGGCACGCGTCAGCCGGGCGATGATGGCCAGCCCACCGCTACCCAGGGTGACGGCCGGCAGAATCATGTGGCTCAGCCAATCCCAAAAGCTGTCCGTGCCCCAGCGGGCCAACGGAAGGGCTGGCAGATCATTCAGACTGAGCCAGAGCATAGCCAACATCAACATCAGACCAATCACGAAGTTGGGAACGGACACACCCACCAGGCTGACGAACATGGCGCTGTAGTCCACCCAGGTGTCCTGCTTCAGGGCGGAGATCAGGCCCAGAGGGATGCCGAAGCCCACCGCGATGATCGTGGCTATCAAGCCCAACTGCGCCGAAACTGCGACGGGTGCCTTCAAAATCCCGCCTTGGAACAACACGTCGTTAATGCTCCGCCCGCGGTACTTATACGACGGGCCAAAGTCAAACCCCAGCAGGCCATGCCGCCCGAAGTCCCGCAGTCTCCCGGTGTCGACAATATCTCCAACCATGTAGCGCACGTACTGCTTCCACACCGGCTCATCAAGATGATAGCGGGCCTCGAAATTGGCCCGAATCTCCGGCGACATCGGGCGCCCCCCGGTGCTGAACGGCCCGCCGGGGACCATCTTCATGGCGCCAAAGACCACCATCGTGACCGCCAGCATCACGGGAATGAGCCACAGAAACCTTCGGATGATGTACGTGGTCATATCACTTCCTCTTCAATCTTCGCTACTCCCTGCCCCGCACGCCTCCCCTTACGGACACACAGAGGCTGAACCAACCAGGCATTCGATATAGGACCAGTGTAAGATGTCGCGATAAGTGCTAGGTGCGGAGAGCCATGCGGCTCCCTGAACGGGAGCCGCATAGCTCAGAACGTATAGCCTACGGCAGCTCCCAGTGGTACAGCGGGGGCGAGCCGAAGGGCGGGTACTCGAACGTCACGCCAGTCTTGACTAGCGCATTAATCTCGTAACCGTGGATGGGAATGATCGCCACTTCCTCCTCACAGAGGATCGTGTCGGCCTCCATGTAGTATTCCTCACGGGTGTCGGTGTCGAACTCGCCGCCCGCTAGATCCATCAGCTCCTCGAAGCGCTCGCTCTCCCAACCGGTGTACTGGAAGGTCGAGCCAGGCGCGAAGACAACCTGAAGCTGGTTCTGCGGATCGCCGTAGTCCATCACCCAGCCCATGCGGTAGGCGTTGAACTCGCAGGCCGCCAGTTCCTCCTTGGAGTTGTTGCACGCATCCAGGAAGTCCAGGTACACGGCCCACTCGTTCGTCCGCAGCTCCACCGTGATCCCGAGGTGCTCCTCCCACATGGCGGCCGCGGCCTCGATGACGTCCTCGTTGTAATCGGCCCGGTTAAACCAGAACCGGACGATGGGGATTTCATCGACCGAATCATAGCCAGCCTCCGCCATGTACTCCTCCAGGTAGGCCATGGCCTGCTCGGGGTCGAAGGTGTAGCCGCACGTACCCCATTCCTGATAGCCCAGAATCCTTGGCGGCGTGGTGCACGACAGAGGCGTCAGCCAGGGCCGCTGCACCACGTTCTCGATGATCGCCTTCCGGTCAATCGCCGAGGCCAGAGCCTTGCGGAACAGCACATTGTCCGTCGGCTCCCGCAGTGTGTTGAGGCCCACGTAGTAGACGCCAGGACGCGGCAGGACGCGGAGCTCCTCGCTGAGGACGGGATCCTCCAGGATCCGGGGAATGTCCTCAGACGGGAGGGCGCCTACGTGTAGCTCGCCATTCTCATAGAGAGCCAGTATGGTGGCATCCTCCTGGATGATGGGCAGCGTGATCTTCTCGATTGCAACGTTGTCAGCATCCCAGTAGTCAGGGTTCTTCACCAGCACCACCTCAGCCTCGTGCTCCCACGCCTCCAGCAGATACGGACCGGTGCTGACGTAGTTTCCCGCCTCTGTCCACTGATCCCCGTACTCCTCGATGAGGTCCAGACGCACCGGGTAGAACGTCGAGAAAGGCAGGACCGTCTCGAAGTACGACGTCGGCCGCGCGAGGGTGATCTCCAGGGTGTAGTCGTCTATGACCTTCACCCCCACCGCCTCCGGATCGTCCGTCTCGCCCGTGTTGAACGCCTCTGCGCCCTCGATATCGTACATCAGCCAGGCGTACTCGGCGGCCGTCTCGGGGTCGAGCAAGCGCATGATCCCGTCGTAGTAGTGCTGGGCCGTCAGGGCCACACCGTCGGACCACATGCCGTCCTCACGCAGGCTGATGGTATACACCAGCCCATCCTCAGAAATCTCATAGCCCGTGGCCCCGCGGGGCTCGATGGAGCCATCGCCCCGGTACTCGAACAATCCATCGATACACTGATGGATGATCAGGTGCGACGTGGTGTCCGTCGCCAGCTGCATATCCAGCGTCGGCGGCTCCGAAATGATCGGATACCATAGGCCTTCCAACTGCGTGGGCTCCGGGGCGGGCGTGGGTGGCTCCGGCGTGGCGGTGACCACGACCTCTTCCACAATCGTCTCGCCCTCTTTCTCCACGATCTCGGTGACCACGACCTCCTCGACCCTCTCGATCACTTCCGGCTCCGCACAGGCAGACAGTATCAGGCTCCCGACCACCACGACTGCCAATGCGACCGACCACTTCTTGTTAAACATGTTCTCCTCCTCTTACGTGAGTCTTGCCGTAACGGGCTGCTGTCCAGTTCTCAATCACGATTCTCTCTCTATTCATCTCGTCCCGCTTACCACCTCCTTTCAGGCATACCACCTCACCTTAGCGCTGCAAGAAACGACCCGACTGCTACCGAGTCTCCTGGAAACCAGTCTCCCTGGAGCCAGTCCCGCTAACCGATCTCGGCCTTTCCCTCCCGCTCCACCACGTGGCAGGCGCAGAAATGATCCGGCTCCACCTCAATCAGCTCCGGATGGCTCCCAAAGCATACGTCCCGTGCCAACGGACAGCGCGTGCTGAAGTTGCACCCCTCCGGCGGCGTCGACGGGCTCGGAATGTCCCCCTCCAGGATGATCCGCCGCCTGCTCTCCTCCACCACCGGGTCCGGCACCGGCACCGCCGACATCAACGCCTGTGTGTACGGGTTCAGCGGGTTCACGTACAGCTCGTCCCGCCCCGTCAGCTCCATGATCTTCCCCAGGTACATCACCGCCACCCGGTCGCTGATGTGCCGCACCATGCTCAGGTCGTGCGCGATGAACAGATACGTCAACCCCATCCGGTCCTGTAGCTCCTCCAGCAGGTTCACCACCTGCGCCTGAATCGACACGTCCAGCGACGAGATCGGCTCATCGCACACGATCAGGTCCGGATTCAGCGCCAGGGCCCGCGCTATCCCTATCCGCTGCCGCTGCCCCCCTGAGAACTCGTGCGGATACCGGTTCACGAAATACGGGTTCAGCCCCACCAACCGCAGTAGCTCCTGCACCCGCTCGCGCTTCTCCTTCCCCCGCGCCACCCGGTGCACCTCCAACGGCTCCCCCACGATCCCTCCCACCGTCATCCGCGGGTTCAACGAAGCGTAGGGGTCCTGGAATATGATCTGCATCCGCTGCCGCGTGCTCCGCAGCTCCCCGCTCGACAGCTTCGCCAGGTCCCGGTCCTCGAAGATGATCTCCCCCGCCGTCGGCTCGTACAGCCTCAGCATCGTCCGCCCTACCGTCGTCTTCCCGCTCCCGCTCTCCCCTACCAGCCCCAGCGTCTCCCCCCGCCGGATGGTGAAGCTCACTCCGTCCACCGCCTTCACGTCCCCCACGTGCCGCTGGAACACCCCCCGCGTGATCGGGAAGTACTTCTTCAGCTCGCGCACCTCAACCAGGGTCTCGTTCTTAGCATCCATCATCATGTCGTCCTCTCCGCCACAAACTCCCACCGCCAGCACGCCACCGAGCGATCCTCTCCATCCGTCTCCTCCAGCGGCGGCATCCCCTCCGCGCACTGATCCTCCGCATACACGCACCGCTCCGCAAACGGACAACCCGGAGGCAGCTCCAGCAGGTCCGGCGGTAGCCCCGGCACCGACGTCAGCTTCGTCCCCGGCGCCTCGTCCAGCCGCGGCAGCGACCCCAGCAGCCCAATGGTATACGGATGCCGCGGCCGCCCGTAGATCGTCTTCACCGGCCCCCGCTCCACGATATACCCCGCGTACATCACGTTCACCGTCTCCGCCAGCCCCGCCACCACCCCCAGATCGTGCGTGATCCACATCACAGCCATCCCCAGCCGTTCCTGCAACCGCTTCACCAGGTCGATGATCTGCGCCTGGATCGTCACGTCCAGCGCCGTCGTCGGCTCGTCCGCGATCAGCAGCTGCGGGTTGCACGACAGCGCCATCGCGATCATCGCCCGCTGCCTCATGCCCCCCGAGAACTGGTGCGGGTAGTCATCCAGATTCTGCCTCGCGTCCGGAATCCCCACCAGCTCCAACAGCTCCGCTGCCCGGCCCCGCGCTGCCTTGTCCCCCATCCCCTGGTGCAGCTTCAGCGCCTCCATGATCTGGAACCCAATCGTGTGCACCGGGTTCAACGAGGTCATCGGGTCCTGGAACACCATCGCGATCTCCGCCCCCCGCACGTGGCGCATCTCCCGATTGCTGATCTTCAGCAGGTCCCGCCCACCGAAGATCACCTCCCCCTCCTCGATCTTCCCCGGCGGGCTCGGAATCAGGCGCATAAGCGACAGCGCGTGCACCGTCTTCCCGCACCCGCTCTCCCCCACCACACCCAGCGTCTCTCCCTCTCCCAGCGTATAGGAGATACCGTTCACCGCGTGGACGGTCCCGTCGTCTGTGTAGAAGCGCGTCACGAGGTTCCTGAGATCGAGAAGGAGCTTTCCGTCCCGACCGCCTTGATGATTGGTCATGCGATACTCCTTATTCCACGGTCACGAAGCTTCTGCCAGAAGAACGCCCCACTGCTCAGGTGCCCTCCATGATACCACAGCCGCTGTACAATGCGCAAGCGGGCAGCACTCCGCACTATACGGGGCCAGGAAGCGCGGGCAAGCCACCGCGGCGTATGAACGTGCACGCATACCCGCCCTCCCACAAGCTCCGCGGTGGCGGAACGTACACATAGACAAACTGGGGCGCAGGGCTCAGGGCCACCTCGAGGATCCCGAATGCCACAGCCCTGCCAGCCCGTCGAACGCGGCGCCACCAGGCAGCTCGGCTCAGATCAGTGCGTCGACTCAGACGCGCGTTGATCCGCTTCCACACCCCAGCCGGCGGCGCGGCGCAGGCTGCCCTCTCGCGCAGCGCCCCGCGAATCATCCTGTCCCAGGCGTCTTCCAGCTTCCTCGGGGACCCGTCACGTGAAGTCATACATCACCTCGGCGAACACGCCTTCCGGCCGTTCCGTGATCGCCTTTCTCAGCTTCTCGCGGGCATAATACAGGCGGGATTTGATGGTCCCTTCCGGGACCCCCAGGGCGAAAGCTACCTCGCTCACGCTCAGCCCCTCCAGATAGTACAGGATGACCACCACACGATGGGAGTCCGGCAGTCCATCGATCGCCCACCTCAGCAGCTCGCGCTGCTCGCGACCCTCCATCAGCCGCTCGGGATTGCGTTTGGCGGGCGCTGTCAGACGCTCCACAGCGTCCTGAAAGAGGGTGACCCAGCGCTTCGCCTTGCTGACCCAGCTGTACGACAGGTTCACCGTGATCCTGTAGATCCATGGCTCAAAGGGCTGCGCCTCATCGAAGCTGTCCGCATAGCGGTAGACGCGCAGGAACACCTCCTGCAGAATATCCTCGGCCATGCGCTCGTCGTGCGTTATCGCGGTGGCCGTCCGGTACACCTTCTGCTTGTGCCGCTCGTAGAGCTCACCCAGCGCATCGATGTCACCGTCCTGAACGCGCGAGACGAGCAGCCCGTCCTCCCGCTGGTCCGCTGTCCAGTTCTCTTCTGGTTCTGCCATTACGTATACTCTCGAACCCCTGCGGCGGTTCAGTCGGTCCGCGCTATCTACGAGTCTATGATCTCACTACTGATCTCGAGTGATCCGTGCGTAGGGCCCTCACCAGGCATCCCGCGGCCCACTGTGACCCGGCCAAGAAGACGCCTCGAACGATCTCGAAGGGACATCCCTGCAGATCCCACCTGCGAGAAACTTACGTTCCAACGCCCCGGGCATGTGCTTCGAAGACACTATGTCCCCTCGCCATACATCTCCGATCGGACGTGGGCTGACATGCGGTAAACCCACACACCAAGCACCGCCACACTCTCCACCAGCCACCAGACGACCGCGAGCGGCGCCCACACCCGCAGCCAGTCCCCGGAGTGGAAGTAGTAGTAGGCATCGGTTGGCGCGACGACCCAGCGCCCCTTCCTCTGCTCAATGTAATGCGGATGGCGCTCCATCGTGTCCATATTGAAGTACATATAGGTGAAGTAGCGGTCGCCGCGGTCCCACAACATCACGAAGATCATGCTGGGGTCCGTCTCAAAATCCGCCGCACGCCGCAGCCCCTGCAACTCCGCCAACAACGCCCGGTCGTCGTTCTTCAGCGCCTGCTCCATGGCCCGTGCCACTTCCCCGGGCGTGTCGTACCGCTCGATGTACTCCTCGGAGAAATAGGTCTCATCGTAGCGCACGGCCCCTTGAGCGTTCGCGCTGGCCGCGAACGCTCCGGCGCCTATCAGTGGCGCGAGCGCCGCCAGCACGACCCAGCGCAGGTCTACGTAGGCCCAGGGCTTCAACTCCACCTCCTCCGCTCCGCCATCTACGGGAAAGCCGCTGCCAGCCTCCCAGCGACAGCCTACTCCCTCCTCAGCCTCGGATCAGCCACGCGGTGCAGGCCCTGGGCGACGAAGTAGAAAGCAGCGGCGAAGAAAGAGAGGGCCAGAGAAGGCGACAGCAGGACGTGCCATTGCACTTCTGTGCCCAGAGCCTCCGTGTAGGTGAAGGCGTTGTAGATCATGGTGCCCCAGTTCAGATAGGCTCGCGTGAAACCGCCGAAGGCAACGAACGCATCCGAAACGACCGCGCCGGTCACGGATAGCATCATACATAGACCAGCCAAGGGGAGCAAGTGCGGCACGACGTGAACCAGGAGAATATGCCTGCTTCCTCCTCCGGCCACCTTTGCGGCCTTGACAAAGGGTTTCGACACCGTCGATAACGCCTGAGAGCGCATCACGAGCGCCGTGCCGCCGGCCCCGGCAATGAGGCCGTAGACGAGCCCAAGCCAAGCTGGGCCAAGATTGTTGAACCGCATGCCAAAGATTACCATAAAAAGCGGGGCTGGCAAGAGCAGGAACGCATCCGCGATCTGGGTCAGGATAAGGTCGACGACACCGCCCACGTAGGCACAGACCGCCCCCATGCTCGTCGCGATGACGGCCGTCGTCATCGCTGCGACGATGCCAACGGTGAAGGCGGGCGTCGTTGCCGCAAGCAGCATGCTGAGCACATCGCGTCCCAAGGCATCGGTGCCCAATAGATGCTCCGCAGAGGGGGTCGAGGGATGCATGATCATCGGGTCAAAGCCAGTCTGTGGATCGTACACGCGCCGCTGCCAGACCGAACGCATCAGGATCGGATGCGCCACTGCCAGGACACCAAATAGACCAATGATGACGAGCCCAACTACGGCCAGGCGGTCCTCGGCGAACACCCGCCAGCTCCCTCTGAGCCGCCGCCAGGAGGTCACAACCCGCATCCGGAAGCGCCAAGCATGGCCGGCTTTGTGCGTCGACGCCGTCGGGTCGTACCCCGCCACTGCTGCGCCGCCCATCAGAAACCCTCCAGAGTCGGGGTCCCGTAACGGATCCTGGGGTCGAGATAGGCATACAGTACATCCAAGGCCAGGCGAGCTATGGCGGAGAGTACCCCGATCACCAACAGGCCGCCCAGTATCAGCGGCATGTCCTGCTGATAGAAGGAGTCAAACAGCATACCGCTCAGCCCGGGCCAACTGAACCGCTGCTCCACTATCACCACACCGGTCAGAAGATAGGGCAGACTGATAACCAGACGGCTCACAACCGGCAGCAGGGCATTCCTGGCAGCATGCTTGTCCCGGACCACGTGATCCGGCAGCCCCTTCGCTCGCGCCGTTGAGACGTAGTCCTCCTTCAGCGTATCCATCATACTGGTACGCATAATCAACATCGTCTCGCCAAAGGAGAGGAGGACGTAGGTCAACAGCGGAAGCCCGGCGACCTTAAGGATGTCTACAGCCTGAGGCCCGAAACCCAAGACAGACCAGCTCCCCAGCACGGTCAGAGCGAAAAGAGGGACTCTGAACCATCCCCACCAGGGAGGCATTGGTCGTCTTAGCTTCCCTTTGAGCACCCTATCCGCCAGGGTCAGAAGAAGCGCGACAGCGGCAGCGCTGAGCACCATATACAACATGATCCTGGGCGCGGGCCAGGGAGAATCCCGCCACACGTCCCACGGACCTGAAAAAGGGGCACGACCGCGACCTCGACGCAGCCATCCCAGCCGGTCCACGAACAGGAAAACCATCAGAAAGGCCAGCCAGGGCGGGAACGCGGTATACAGAGCGATAGCACCGACGGTCGCCGTCCCCGAAAGGAATCCGGGCCCTCGCCAGGCGGTTACCCTGCCCAGCCACTGTCCAAAGAGGAAAGCTACAACTGTGCCCGAAAGGAAGACGAGCAGAGTGTAAGGCACCATCCTCCCCAGAACCTCTGCGACAGGAGGGCCGTAGAGCGAGCTTCCCAGGTCTCCTCCCACTACCTTGCCAACCCAATGCAGATACCGCTGCCACAGCGGCAGGTCAAGCCCCAGCTCCCGCCTCATCTCGTCCCTCTCCTGCCGATTGTGGCTCAGTGAGAACTGGGTCGTGAAGTCGCCGGGAATCATGATCTCCGTGACGAAGAAGAGCAGTGTGAGGAAGAGAAAGAGGGACACGAGGCTTGACAGGCCTCGCCTCGCAAGATAGCGTATCATCAGGACCCCTGTCGCAATTGAGGCCCACAAACCGTACCAGAAAGAAGTTCACACATGCACGCTCGACAGAAGCCCTTCCGGTCGAGCGCCACAGTGCTCAGCGCCGAATAGTGCTGACCCACAGGCTACGCAAGACTAGACCTTGTAACAGGCGACCATGTGGCCGTCTCCCTTGTCTTCCAGTGGGGGATGTTCATCAGTGCAGATCTTCCCGCCGATCGGGCAACGGTCATAGAAACGACAGCGCGCTGGCGGATCGATCGGCCGGGTAATCCCTCCCTCAATCTCTACCGCCTCCCGCTCGTAGGTTGGGTCCGGCACTGGCACCGCCGACAGCAGGGCCCGGGTGTAGGGATGTTGGGGATGATGCAGCAGCTCCTCCGTGCCGGCCAACTCCACCATCTTACCCAGGTACATCACCGCTATCCGATCGCACATATACCTGGCCACCGCCAGGTCGTGCGTGATGTACAGGTAGGTCACGTCCAGGCGCTCCGCCAGATCCTGCATCAGGTGCATGACACCGGTACGCACTGATACGTCAAGCATCGACGTCGGCTCATCGGCCACCACAAACGCCGGTGACACAACCAGGGCCCGAGCGATAGCCACACGCTGACGCTGCCCGCCCGAGAGCTCGTGCGGATAGCGAAAGAGGAAACTGGAGGCTGGTGTAATCCCCACGGTCTCCAGAAGATTCGCTACCCGCTTCTCCCTTTCCGCGATGGTGCCGATGCCCTGGACGTCCAGCGGCTCCGCCACTGTGTCATAAACGGTCAGCCTCGGGTTCATCGACTCGTAGGGATCCTGAAAGATCATCTGCACTTGCTGACGAAACCGCTTCAGCTGTGCTCCCCGCAGGGAGGCGATGTCAACTGCGCCCTCCGGCATCTGCAACCGAATCACACCTTCCGTGGGTGTGATCAGCCGCGTCAACAGCTTTCCCGTCGTCGTCTTCCCGCAGCCGGACTCGCCCACCAGACCCACGCTCTCTCCCTCGCGGACCTTCAGATTGAAGTCACTCACCGCATGAACATAGGAATCACCACGGGCAAACACGCCCTCGTGCGCTGGGAACAGCTTGCTAAGATGCCGAATGTCAACCAGCACGTTATCGCTCATCGTTCTCCTCCCGGGTGCCAGCAAGCCACGTAGTGTTTTGGCACGTACTCCTCGAAAATAGGTGTCTCGTTGCGACAGACCTCAGTCGCATAGGGGCACCGAGGATGGTACCGACACCCCGTGGGCGGCTTCAGCAGGTCCGGTGGCTCACCGGGAAGCGTCACCAATTCCTTCTTCTCTCCCACGATGCTGGGGAACGCCGACATAAGACCCATCGTATACGGATGAACTGGGTCGTGGTAGATGGTCTCGGTCGCCGCCAGCTCCGCCATCCGCCCGGCGTACATGACGCCCACGCGGTCGCTCACCTCAGCAATGACGGCCACATCGTGCGAGATGTAGATCATAGACATATTGAAGCGCTCTTGGATCTCGCGGATGCGCTTCAGCAGAGCATCCTGTACAATCACGTCCAGAGCCGTCGTCGGCTCATCGGCGATGATGATATCGGGGTCGCACGACAAGGCCATGGCGATCACCGCGCGCTGGCGCATGCCGCCGCTGTACTGGTGCGGGTACTGACCCTTCAACGCCGGATCCAGCCCCACCAGCTCGAACAAATCGTCCACCCCGCGATCCATCTCTGCATCGCTTAGATGGCCCATGTGCTGCTCCATCGCCTCCAGAATCTGTTCTTCCACCGTATAGACCGGATTCAGCGCGTTCATCGCAGACTGGAACACCATCGAGATACGACGCCAGCGGAATCTGCGCATCTGGCTCTCGGAAAGAGGGACGAGGTCCGTCCCGTTCAGGTTGATGTGCCCGCCGATGATCTCACCATTGCTCGGCAGCAACTTGAGCAGAGAGATCGCAATCGACGTCTTACCGCATCCCGATTCCCCGACCAGTCCGAGGGACTCGCCGCGTGCCACGTCAAAGCTCACGTCATCCACGGCATGAACAGGACCTCTGCGGGTAGTGTAGTGCATAGAAAGGTTTATAACCTCAAGCACCTGCTCATCGTTCTTGAAATCGTTCACTCTCGAACTCCTTATCGCGGCTTCCCAGCACCTATCGTGTACGCAGCTTGGGGTTCACAACCTCATCCAGGGCTCGGCCGACCAGATAGAAGGCGGCGCACAACATCGTGATCGCCAGACTGGCCGGCAGCAGCAAATACCACGCGTCGAAGCGCAGCAGGTATCCCTGGTTTCTGGCCACGTTGATCATCAACCCCCAGCTCATTTCGATCGTCGTCAGCCCGAAGAACGAGAGCACCGCCTCCGAGAAGATGGCGCTGGTGACGACAAACATCATGTACAGGAGGGAAATCGGCATCAAGTTTGGGACCATGTGTTTGAGGATGATGTGAAAGTCGCCGCCGCCGGCGATGCGTGCTGCCTCAATGAAGGGCTTCACCTTGACCGCCAATGCCTGCGACTTGACCACGATCGCCGTGCTGCCAAAGCCAGACAGAAGCCCAATCACCACAGCCAGCTCGAGCATCCCGACCGACATCACAGAGCTTAGTACAATCAGGATAGGCAAAAAGGGAACCATAATTACCAGATCGGCAAGGCGCATGAGCAGCATGTCCACGATACCGCCGTAGTAAGCCGATACCGCCCCAATCGTGGTCGCGATGACCACTGTCACCACCGCCGAGAGCACGCCCAGGGCAAACTCATAGCGCGTGCTGAACATCAGCTGGCTCAGCACGTCACGCCCCATCGGGTCGGTGCCTAGCAGATGACGCGCGGAGGGCGCCGACGGGTGGAAGGCGATCTCCATGTCGTAGCCCATGACCGGGTCATACGTCCGCTTATCCCAGACGGTCTGCATCAGGATCGGATGTGCCGCGGCCAAAAGGCCGAAGAAGATAATCACGGCCAGACCGATCAATCCAATCGGATTCTCGGCGAACAGGGCCCAGCCGGACCGCAGCCCCTTGGCCAAGAGCTTCAATCGGATACGCCACAGAGGCGTGCCCACCGGTCCTTCTACCGTTACGCCGTCAGCACCTGTTAAACGTGTCATACGTCACTCCTAAATCCATCTGATAGGCAGCTCCCGCCCGTCTCCGATTGTGCGTCGCCGCCAGCGTCGGCGATGATATGCACAATCAGGGAGAAGGTTCCGCCTCCCAGCCGTTTCCACCTCTTGTTTCCACCCGATCGGCTTGGGCGAATAAGGACGTCACAGGCCGTCGTATCGAGGGTTCGCAGCGCTGCAGCGGTCGCTTGCCGGCCCGTGCTCAGTGATACCGAATGCGAGGATCGAGGAAAGCGTAACCAATATCAGCGACCAGATGGCTGACCAGCGTCATCGCCGCCACCACCGCGAACGCGCCCATCGCCAGAGGAATATCGGCCACCACCGAGGCGTTCAGCAGCGTCAGGCCGAGGCCCGGCCACGAGAAGATCGTCTCGGTGATGATCCCGCCGCTGACGCTGCTTCCCAGGCTGAACACCAGCCCGGTCCACACCGGCAGCAGGGCATTGCGAGCAGCGTGCTTGTCACGTACCACTTTCTCCGGCAGCCCCTTCGCCCGGGCCGTCATGATATAGTCCTCCCGCAACGTCTCCAGCATGCTGGTGCGGGTCAGTAGCATCTGCCCCCCGTAAGCGATGGCCGTAACCGTCAATGTTGGCAAGATCAAGTGCTCCAGAATATTCCAGGCGTAGCCTCCCAGGCCACTGCTATACCAATAGACAACGGCACCCACAATGGGAAGCAGAATGCTGGCACCCCGCACGGCCACTCGCTGGCTGCGCGGCACCCGGTTGGAGAACAGGAAGCCGGCAAACGCTATCGTCAGCCCAATCAGAGCCGTCCAGATCATCCGTACGAAGACCACGTTTGCCGTGATCGGGGCACCGATCCACTTCACCGGGTCCAGAAACTTGCCTGCCGGCAGTAAGCCCAGGGAGACCGAGAAAAGCCAGATCATCATCAGCGCGAACCAGGGCGTGAAGACCGTGTATAGCGTCACACCCGCCACAGTTGAGGCGTACTCGATCCACCCCCCGCGACGCCACGCCAGCACCTTACCCGTCGTAAATCCCGCCCAAAATGAGACAATCGTCGCCGTGAGGAACAGCACCACGGTGCGCGGCAGACGCTCCTTGATGATGTCGAGCACCGGCCGGGGATACTGTGAGAAGGAAACCCCTAGGTTGCCACGGTAGAAGTTCCCAATGTAGCTGATAAAACGCGGTAGAGGGGGCTTGTCCAGTCCTAACTCTCGCCGCATCCGATGGACTTCGTTAGGGGGAATAGACGGGTTTTGTGTGAGAAGATCGGCGATATCTCCCGGCTGGGCGTCAATCATAAAATAGGTGATGGCCTGAAACAGCAATAGAGTGACAAGCATCTGCAGCACACGCTTGCCCAGGAACTTCCACATATTCCCTTCCTTTCCGGAGACAGTGAGGTTGCTGAGGATTCGGGGAGCGGGCACTGCCCGCTCCCCATCTGCGAACCAGCGCTACGCTACTCTATGAGGGGCTTGGCGTCCGTCTGCATTCCTGCAGCATCGGTGATGCCGCTCAGCACCTCGGTGTAGGGGAAGACCACGCTTTCGCGGGCCACGTCATGCACCTGCTTGTAGAACAGCGGGACGTAGGGCCGCGCCTCGGCAAGGAACTCCTGCAGATCAAAGACGATCTCCTGCGCCCTCTCGATGTCCGTGGTGTTCATGAACTCGTCCACCAGGGCATCATACGCGTCGTTCCTCATACCAGGCGTGTTGAAGTTGCCCGTGACCGCCGTGTCGTTACGGCTGTGCCAGAAGGACTCATAGTAGTCCGGGAAAGCCGGGTTGCCCAGGCTCC
>CAYVCX010000012.1:0-55204 GCA_964450435.1 uncultured Anaerolineales bacterium | reverse complement strand
GCTCCATCGCCATCTGCATTGGATCTTCAAGCAATCTTCACGAGATCTTCATACACCCGTGGTACAGTACGGGCGCTGGCAGCGCGCAAGGCTCAGGCCTATGCCCATGCCTATGCCTGTGCCTCTAAGACCCGCATTGTCCGTCGGGAGGAAGGATGGTTTCCACACATACGGTCCTGCTGGCCGGCAGAGACGTAGAAGCCCTGGCATCCGTACGGTGCCATCTGGAGAGGGACGGCTACCGAGTACTCCTGGCCGGCGATGGTCTGGAAACCTTGGACGTGGTTCGGCATGCACGACCCGATGTGATCTTGTTGGATCGGGCGCTGCTGGCCGCGGAGGGACTCCAGCCGGGACGGATCCGGCAGGCGGGGCCGGGGACGCGCATCCTTCTGCTCACAGAGGGGGCGGGCGACGGGAAGCAGCTAGCAAGGCCGGATTGGGATGTCCCAGACACTATGGTCAAACCCCTGGATCCCTGCGAGGTGTTGATTCGCGTGCGAAGGGTGTTGCGGCAGCGTGGCGGAGGGGGCGGCGAGAAGGCCGGGGAGATGCGTGTCGGCGAGCTGGTCATCGACCGGCGCGGCCACGAGGTGCGTCTTGGCGGTGAGGCCGTGCACCTCACGCCGACCGAGTTCCGGTTGCTGGAGGTGCTCGCCGGGCAGCCTGGACGGGCTTTCACCCGACTTGAGCTTCTGGGCCGGGTCTTCGGCCATGATTACGAGGGGCTGGAGCGCACCGTCGATGCGCACGTGAAGAACCTGCGCCAGAAGATCGAAGCGGATCCGGCGGATCCAGCGGTCGTAAGAACGGTCTACGGCGTCGGATACCGACTTTCAGAGGACTGACCACGTCCACTGGGCCGCCCCTAGACTGCGCCGGTGTCAGCCGTAGTTGGTCGTTGTGGTGCTCGTGGGGGTCTCCAGGAGACGTTGTTGAGGGCGAGCTGCTGCCTGATGGAGGAAGAAGAGATGAAAAAGCGCAGTGTCTGGGTGATTGTGGTGATTGCCTTGCTCCTTGCGAGCGGAGGAGGGTATTTTGTGTACACTCGCTACGTGCCTGTGCGGGCTCCCGAAATACCGACGCTGGAGACGGCGACCGTCACGCGAGGCGATATCGTCCTGACGGCCAGCGGCAGCGGCGAGTTGATCGCGGCCCGGGAGATGAACGTGACCTTCCGCACCGCGGGGACGCTGGCCGAGATGCTGGTCGAGGCAGGCGATCGGGTGAAGAAGGGCGAGATGCTGGCCCGACTGGAGACCGCCGACCTGGAGCGTGCCCTGACAGAGGCCGAGGTCGAGTTAGAGCTGGACCGCCTGGCCCTGGCCGACGTGCGGGAGGGTCCCAGCGAGGCTGAGCTGTCCCAGGCGCGTGCCACCTTGCGGAATGCCGAGGTTGAGCTGACCCTCGCGCAGAAAGCGTACGAGGACACGTTCGACTCGCGTCTTGACGACCTCGTGGCGGACGCCAAGACCGAGTACGATTGGTACGTCGGCTACTATCAGGGCAAGAAGGCCGCTTACGAAGAGGGAAACCTGAGCCAGAGCGATCACGACCACGCGATGAACGCGATGATCTCGGCCGAGGGACGGTGGATCGAGGCGCAGAACAACGCGAGGGTTGAGGAAATGCAGGCCGCCAATCGCGTCGCCCAGGCCAGAGACGGCGTGGTCGAGGCTCGAGAGAACCTGGAGGCTCTCCAGGGTGAACCCTCTCCGGACACCTTGACGCTGGCAGAGCTGGCGGTGGACGAGGCGCTCCTGGCCCGGGAAGCGGCAAAGGCGGACCTGGAAGCCGCCCAGCTCTCTGCTCCCTTCGACGGCACGGTGATGGGCGTCGGTGCGGAAGCTGGCGATCAGGTGGGGGTAAGCACGTCGATCGTTGCCCTGGCGGATCTGCAGGAGCCCCGGCTGCGCTTCTGGGTGCAGGAGGCCGACATGAGCCGGGTTGCGGCGGGCCTTCAAGTCAACGTCGTCTTCGAGGCCTGGCCAGATCACGCCTTCACCGGCACGGTCGTTCGCGTGAAGCCCGTGTTGGTCCAGGTGAGCGGTACGCCGGCCGTCCAATCCGAGGCCCGGTTGTATGTCGACGAGCACGACGTCGTGCTTCTCTCCGGCTTGACGGCCGAGGTCGAAGTGATCGCCGCAGAGGCCAGGGGCGTGCTACTGGTGCCGGTGGAGGCATTGCAGGAGACGGCTGAAGGGAAGGTGACCGTCTCTGTCGTCCAACCGGATGGAGAGCTGGAGACGCGCGCCGTCGAGGTCGGACTAAGGGACGCGGTCTATGCTGAGATCCTGGCGGGCCTGGAGCTCGGAGAGAGCGTGAGCACCGAGCGCTGAGGCCAGGGGAAAGGGGGGAGGAGACAGCCTATGCTTCGGAAGAGAATCGTCTGGGCAGCGTTGGTGATCGTGCTCGCGCTCGCAGGCGGGGGATATGCATACTACAGTCAGGTGTACCTGCCGGCTCAGGTTCCCGAGGAGACTCTGATGACGGCCCAGGTCACCCGGGGTGACCTCCTCATCTCGGTCAGTGGGTCCGGTGCGGTGTCGCCGGCTTCCCAGCGCTTGCTGGGGTTCGGTACCGCCGGCTATGTGGACGAGGTACTCGTTCAGGTTGGCGACCGTGTGCAGGAGGGGGACGTGCTGGCCCGGCTGGAGACGGACGATTTGGAGCTTTCGGCGGCCAAGGCCGAGGTGTACCTGCGCAAGGCCAGACTCAATCTCGTCGAGGCCAGTGAGACGGCCACCGAAGCCCAGCTGACCGATGCGCGGGGTGCTTTGCGCGATGCTCAGAACAACCTGGCCATAGCCCAACTCAACTACGACAGCGTGCAGAACTCCAGTCTTGTTGCTGCCGTCCGCGCCCGCCAGATTGAGTTCCAGTGGGCCGTCGACAGATACTGGGAACTCGAGGAAAGTGGTGCCAGCCAGAGCCGCCTGGAGGATGCCTGGGATGACCGCGCCATAGCCGAGTACCGATTTAACCGGGCCGTGGAAGAGTGGGAGATGGAGCAACTCGAGGTCGCGAATCGGCTCGATCAGGCCCGAAACAGAGTCGTGCAAGCGGAGGAGAGTCTGGAACTCATGCAGGAAAGGCCGGCAGCCGATGCGGTCAAGAGAGCTGAGCTGAATGTAGAGCGCGCCGAGCTGGCTCTGGAGAAGGCGCGTGAAGACCTTGAGGCAGCTGTGTTGCGCGCGCCCTTCTCTGGTACTGTGGTGGACGTGGCAGCGATTCCGGGTCAGCGCGTCGGCACGGAAGGTATCCTCAACCTGGTCTCCCTGGCTCGCCCTCAGATGGTGTTCTGGGTGCAGGAGTCAGACGTTGCCGGGGTGGCGGTGGGGAACCGGGCACAGATTGAGTTCGAGGGACTGCCCGACGATCTGTTCACGGGTACTGTCACGCGCGTCCACCCTGCTCTGGTGTCGGTGGATGGCGCGCTGGCCGTCCAGGCCTGGGCCAGCATCGATGTCCTTTCAGAGGAAGTTCCTCTACTGGGCGACATGAACGCCGACGTCGAGGTGATCAGCGCCGAGGCCCGGGACGTTGTGTTGGCGCCGATCCAGGCCCTGCGGGAGATTGGCGACGCGCAATATGCTGTGTTCGTGGTTGGGGTCGATGGAGAGCTGGCGATGCGCCCGGTCGAGATAGGTCTCAAGGACCTGGTCAACGCCGAGATCGTCTCCGGCCTGGAAGCTGGCGAGGTGGTCAGCCTGGGAGCGCAGCCTTCCGCGTCCACAGAACCGTCCGAAGGGGAGGGACCGGCGGTGCCCGGATTGCCCGGAGGGATACCGGGTGGGGGGATGTTTGGTGGCGGAGGGGGCAAACGATGATGCCGACGGAGAGCACCCCTGGGACCGAAGATGTCCGGCAGCACGTGATCGAGACAAAAGATCTCACCAAGGTCTACGGCAAGGGCGAGGTCGCCGTCCACGCGCTGCGCGGGGTCGATGTGGCCGTGGATCGGGGCGAGTTCGTGGCGGTCATGGGCCCGTCAGGTTCCGGCAAGTCCACGCTGATGAACATCGTGGGCTGCCTGGACCGCCCCACCGGAGGCACCTACGTGCTGGAGGGCGAGGATGTGAGCCAGCTGGACAAAGACAGACTGGCCGGGATTCGCAACCAGCGGATTGGCTTCGTCTTCCAGTCCTACAACCTGCTGCCCCGCTTGACGGCGCTGAAGAACGTGATGATGCCGCTCATGTACAACGGACATCGGCGTCTATCTGAGAGGCAAATGGTGGAACGCGCCGCGGCCGCGCTGGAGGCGGTGGGGTTGGGCGATCGCATCGACCATCGCCCGACCGAGCTGTCGGGCGGAGAGCAGCAGCGGGTAGCTATTGGCCGGGCCCTGGTGAACGAACCATCGATCATCCTGGCCGACGAGCCTACGGGCAACCTGGATACCCGCTCGGGCGGTGAGATCATGGCGCTCCTGAGAGAGCTCCACGCAGGCGGCGCGACGATTGTGATGGTGACTCACGCCCCTCACGACGCCGCCAGCGCCGAGCGGATTATCGCCCTGCGCGACGGGCGGGTTATCTCCGAGGCGCTCGATCCAGACACGGTGGCGCGAATGAACTCGGTTGCGCTGGGCGATGGGAGGATTAGATGAGCTTCTGGCGAACGGTGAGAGTGGCCTGGGAAGGTCTGACGCTCAACAAGATCCGTTCGTTTCTTACTACCCTGGGTGTGATCATCGGGGTGGCGGCGGTGATCGTGATGGTAGCCGTCAGCGCCGGGGCGGAGGCGGAGATCGCCGACCAGATCGACGCCCTGGGGGCCAATCTGATCGTGGTGATGCCTTCGTTCCAGGCAGGCGGGGCCGCCAGAGGCGGTGGCGGCCCTGCGGGGCTGGCGTATCCGGGCGATCTGGAGGCCATCAGGCGGAACGTGGACGGTGTCAAGGGTGTCTCCGCCGAGCAGGAGACTCGCCAGGACGTGCAGGCTGGCGGGATCATGCTCGCGGACATCTCTGTGGTCGGGACGACGACCGACTTCCCCACGGTGCGCGACTATGGCGTGGTGTTGGGGCGCTTCCTGGCCGACCAGGACAACGACCGGAAGAACGAGGTAGCCATCCTCGGGTACAGCATCGCCCAGGAGCTCTTCGGCCAGCAGAACCCCCTGGGACAGAGAATCAAGATTGGCTCCGTCAGATTCTCGGTGGTTGGCGTGATGGAGAAGAAGGGCGTCGTAGGCAACACCGACTACGATGCCCGTATCTACATCCCGCTGAACGTTGCTTTCCAACGATACAGCTTCACCCGGTTTGGGGACGACACTGTGCGGACCGTCCTCGTCTCGGCCGAGAGCCGGGACATGATGGCCGAGGTCATGAGCGGGATCACGACGGTGCTGGCCAGGGAGCATGGCGTCTCACCATCGGAGCCTGATTTCAGCCTGATGACCCAGGAGAGTGTCATTGCGGCCGCGGCCTCGACCACCGAGGCGTTCCGCAGCCTCCTGGGCTGGGTGGCGGGCGTGTCGCTGGTGGTGGGGGGCATCGGCATCATGAACATCATGCTGGTCAGCGTCACGGAGCGCACCCGGGAGATTGGGCTGCGGCAGGCATTGGGCGCCCGTCCGCGGGACGTACGCTTACAGTTCCTGGTGGAGGCCGTCATCCTCAGCCTGATCGGCGGGCTGATAGGCGTTCTTGCCGGGGTGGGGGGATCTCACCTGTTCGGGCAACTGGGTTCGCTGCGGACGACGGTGGTGCCCGGCTCTATCCCGTTGGCGTTCGCGGCTGCGGCGGTGGTGGGTGTCTTCTTCGGCTACTACCCGGCGACGCAGGCAGCCCAGCTGGACCCCATCGATGCGTTGAGAAGGGAGTAGCGAACCAAGCGACGGGTGATCTTGCTCACCAGCAATGAGTGCCTTGAGAGATACGTTCCCAGCTCCGCCAGTTTGCCGCGCCAAGTGAGGAGGTCAGACATTGAATAGCAGACGCTTCCTATGGATCGCAGGGCTCGGGTGTACGGCCCTGGTGCTGATTGCACTGTTGGGGCTCGGGGGCCTCATCTTCTGGACCACCGATGCAGGAGATGCGTTCCGGGCTGCGGGACAGGCGACGCCCCAGTCGGCAGAGGTGACAGTGCAGGAGAGCGATGTGGTTTCCCCCTTGAAACAGGTAGCCACACCGGTGACGGAGGATGCGCCGCGCGTCGGAGCCCTGCAAGGAGAGGGGAACCCGGCGACGGGAGAGGGCGGCCTGGCGTCCTTGTACCAGGACGTGAACCCGGGGGTAGTGAACGTACGAGTCTATATTGCGCGAGCCGGTGTGACAGGGACAGGGGCCGGGTCGGGCTTCATCCTCGACGAAGAGGGTCACATCGTGACCAACCGCCATGTCGTCACGGGCGCCGATGTTGTGACAGTGATTTTCTTCGATGGGTCGGAAGTGCAGGCGGAGATCGTGGGCACAGACACCGACAGCGATCTGGCGGTGGTCAAGGTCGAGCAGTTGGCCGAAGGAGCGCATCCCCTGCCGCTCGGTTCATCGGGCGCCGTGAAAGCCGGGGACTGGGTGGTCGCCATTGGCAATCCCTTCAGCCTGGGCGGGAGCCTGACACTCGGCATCGTCAGCGCTGTCGGACGGACGATCCCTGCCGCCGAGACACCGTTCAGCATTCCGAGCGCCATCCAGACCGACGCCGCGATCAACCCAGGCAATTCGGGTGGGCCGCTGCTGACCACGGACGGTCGGGTGGTGGGTGTCAACGCCCAGATTGAATCGACGACCGGTACGAACAGCGGGGTGGGGTTCGCCATCCCGTCTGACGTGGTGGGCCTCGTCGTGCCGGCGCTCATTGAGAAGGGCGCCTATGCCTGGCCGTGGCTTGGCGTGACGGGCACGGATGTGGGGTTGCTGGTGCAGCAGGCCAACGTCCTCCCGACGCAGGACGGCGCCTACATCGTCGATGTGGCGGAGAACAGTCCGGCGGCCGAGGCCGGCCTGCGGGGTGCCAACCGCGAACAGCGTGTCCTCGGACAGGCGGTGCCTGTGGGAGGCGACATCGTCCTCGAGGTTGAGGGAGAGTCAATCCAGGATTTCACGGGGTTGCTCACCACTGTGGCGTTCAGGCAGCCCGGCGACGCGGTTGAACTGACCGTTCTGCGCGACGGAGAACGGCGGCAGGTGGTTGTCGAGCTGGCGGAGCGACCGGCGACCCTGGCCCGCTGACCGACGCTGATCTACGGTATGCGATCAGCAGTCGCGGGCTCGGACGAATCTCACAGGGTGGGCGGTCCTCTCGTCGATGCTTCCGCGACTCGATTGGTCCGCGCTGCGTACAACGCGGGCCACACCTGGCACGCTGGCGCTGTGAGGCGCTGAGCGAGGAGACATAGAATCAGGAGCAGCACAATGGTGAAGAGCGGGCGCACTTTGGTGAGTCTGGTAGTAGTGGTGGCGGTGCTGGCGGCTTGTGGCGGAGCGCAGGCGATCGAGCTGAAAGAGCCCGTGGCCGTCGACCCCAAGAGCGACGTTCTCGGAGCCGGCTATGAGGGCGCGCTGGAGGTCAGCGATCAACTGGCGCTGGGTACGCTTATGTTGGAGAAGACTGAATACGCCGTGACGGCTGAGCAGGCGAAGACCCTGCTCCCGTTGTGGCAGGCGCTCCAGGGCGGCGTGGCGGCAGAGGGCGAGATCAGCGCCGTCCTGAAAGGGATCGAAGGGGTGATGACCGAGGAGCAGCTGGTCAGCATCGCGGCTATGCAGCTCACTGAGGAGGACATGCAGGCCTGGATGGGGGAACAGGGCCTGAATGTGGAAGGTGGGTTCCCTGGGGAGAGTCGGGATCCTGATGCGCGGGCGACCCGGCGGGCAGAGGGCGGTGGTGAACGCGGGAGTATGACTGAGCAGGAGCGGGAGGCGATGATGGCGACGGCCCGGGCTCGCGGCGGGATGGAAAGCGGGGGCCAGGGAGGAGCCGGAGGCGGCTCTGAAGGCGCTGCTGGCGGGCTGGGACGGATCCGTCTCTTGATCCGCCCCCTGATCGAATTGCTGTCCCAACGGGCGGAAGGCAGCGGAAGCTAGCTGGCCCTGGCTTCCCTGATTCCGGGCTTGCCGGTATACTTGCGCTGATGGTGTTTCGGTCACGTCAGCGTGGAAGTCGGGGGTAGACGAGCGTTGGAATGGAGCGCCTTTCTTGCAGCGCTAGGGCTGGTTTTTGTGGCTGAGCTGGGGGACAAGACCCAATTGGCCGTCGTGACGCAGGTGTGCAAGTTTCGTCGGCCGTGGGCCGTCTTTGCGGGTGCGAGCCTGGCGCTGACCATGACCACGGTCCTCGCCGCTGCGGTTGGTCATTCGCTGGGGCAGCTCATTCCGCAGAGCGTGCTCCAGGGGGGTGCCGCCGGGGCTTTTCTGGTGATCGGCGTGTTGGTGGGGCTGAAGGCCCTTGAGGTGCAGGGGCCCAGACCGTCGGCAGAGGCGTGCGAGGGTCCGGGACAGGGAGCGGCAGGGCGTGCAGACCGGAGCCGGGGCTGGCAGGCGTTTGGCTCGACACTGGGGCTGTTGTTCGTGGCGGAGCTGGGGGATAAGACCCAGCTGGGCGTTCTGAGTCTGGCCGGGCGGTACGGCTCTCCGTGGGCCGTCCTCCTTGGCGGCTCATTGGCCCTCATCGGGGTGACGGCCCTGGGTGTCCTGGGCGGCGAAGCGCTGTGCCGCCTGATCCCCGAGCGGACGCTCCTTTGGCTCTCCGCCGCGGTATTTGTCGCGATGGGAGCGCTGATGGCGTTTGGCGTCCTTTGAGAGAGTACGGCGATATTCAGCGCCGCCTCGTCCGCAGACAGGAGGTCGGTACGGCTTCCCTGGAGAGGCGAGGATGAGAAGGCACGCAAGGCTGCGCACGCGGCACGCAAACAAGTGGGAGGCATGAGCGGTGACTCAGACCATTCTGGTTGTAGATGACGAACCCGAGATCGTTCGCCTACTGCGCTCCTACCTGGAAAACGACGGCTACCGCGTGGTGACGGCCTACAACGGCGAGGAGGCCCTCTACGTCGCCCGACACGAGAAGCCGGACCTGGTGGTGCTGGACATCCTTATGCCGAAGGTGGACGGATTGGCGTTCACCCGGCGCGTGCGGCGCGAGCAAGACGTGCCGATTATCATGCTCACCGCGCGCGCCGACGAGACGGACCGGATCGTGGGGCTGGAGATGGGCGCTGACGACTACGTCACGAAGCCTTTCAGCCCACGGGAGATCGTGGCACGCGTCCGCGCGGTCCTGCGTCGGGCGCAGCCCAGGCCGGAGGCCCCGCCGGTGTTGCGCGTCGGTCCGATGGTGCTGGACCGTGCTGAACACAGCGTGACCGTGGCCGAAGAGCCGGTTGATCTGACGCCCACGGAGTTCGACGTTCTGGAGGTGCTGATGAGGGAGCCCGGCCGGGTCTTCTCACGCGGGGAGATTCTGGAGGCGGTGCACGGCGTCGCCTTCGAGGCGTATGAGCGCACCGTGGATGCGCACATCAAGAATCTGCGTCAGAAGGTCGAGCCGGATCCAGCCACCCCGCGCTACATTCTCACCGTGCGGGGTGCCGGGTACCGCCTCAATCCGGAGCTGGACCGCGGCTCAACTACATCTCGGACCGAGAGCGGTGCTCGTCGGTCGCGAGACGCGTAGAGATGGAACGCACCTGGCTGAGGAAGGTCATTGGGTTGTAGAGGCAGGCGATGAGCAGTCTTTTCTGGAAGGGGATGGTGGCCTTTCTGGTGGTGATCGTCGTGGCCGTCGGGACGGTCGCGGCGCTGACGGGGCGCGTGACCGAGAGTGAGTTCCGTCGGTATACCTTGACCCGCAGCGCGATGTGGGAAGGCCTGACGGCGGCACTCGCGGAGTATTATGACGCCCGGGGCTCCTGGGCGGGGATACAGCAGGTTATGTCGCGGTGGCCCGACCGAGGGCCGCGGATGGGGGGCAGGAGTGTGGGGGCCCACGATCCTGCCGTTGGCCTGATAGACTTTCGCATCGTGGACACCCAAGGACAGGTGGTCGCCGATACCGAGGGCACCCCTCGAGGAAGTCTCTCTCAGGCGGCTCTTGATGACGCCGTGCCCATCCGAGGGGAGGACGGGGTCGTGGGCTATCTCCTTCCTGCCTTGAGGACGCCCCCAACCTGGCCTCTGGACGAGGCGCAGGCATCTTTTCTATCGCGGGTGCGCAGGACGCTCTGGGTCGCGGCGGTCGCTGCTCTGAGTGTGGCCTTGATCGTGGGGGGGCTGTTGTTTCGTTCCATCACGGCTCCCCTTCGCGAGCTGACCGCCGCCAGCGAGGCCGTCGCCCGGGGAGATCTCTCCACCCGGGCTGACGTGCGGGGGCACGATGAGGTGGCCCAACTGGCTGACGCTTTCAACTCCATGGCCGGGAGTCTGGCTCGGATGGAGAAAGCACGCCGCAATCAGACAGCCGATATCGCCCACGAGCTGCGCACGCCCCTGACCGTCCTGCAGGGGACCCTGGAGGCAATGCTTGACGGTGTCTATCCCACCGACCGCGAAAACCTGCAAGCGGCGCTAATTCAGACCCGGACGCTGTCTCGGCTTATCGAGGATCTGCGCCTCTTGGCCCTGGCAGACGCCGGGGAGCTGCATCTCGAGAGGCATGAGGTGGATCTCGCATCGTTCCTCCAGCGCGTCGTAGAGGCGTACCAGCCCCAAGCAAGACAGCACGAAGTGGCGCTGGCGCTTGAGGTACCGACGGCGCTCCCTACTGTCCTGGCCGATCGGGATCGGTTGGCCCAGGTGATGGGAAACCTGCTGACGAATTCCTTGCACTACGTTCCGCAGGGCGGGCACGTCAGAGTAGAGACCAGCACAGAGGAGCGAGAGGTGGTTGTGACCGTGAAGGATGACGGACACGGGGTGCCGCCGGAGGATCTCCCCCACCTGTTCGAGCGTTTCTGGCGGACGGACCCGGCTCGACGGCGCGCGACCGGCGGCAGCGGGCTGGGTCTCTCCATCGTGCGACACATCGTGGAGGCCCACGGTGGACGTGTCTGGGCTGAGGAGACACCGGGCGGAGGGTTGACCGTCCACTTCTCTCTGCCCGTCGCGGGGTGATCCGGGGTCGACGCGGCTCTCGATGTGGCAGGGGGTAAACCGACCCCAACTCGTGATCGTCCAACGTGGTGGGCATGCAGCCGGGCGACTCGGAGGGCATCGCGGGGACAACTGGCTGGAGGATCCGGCGATTGGTCTTACCGCGTGGCGCCAGAGGAAGCGGCAGACATCGACGGGACCGGGTCGGAGCTCACCATTGTCAACATGCTGGTTGAGAACACGGGCGCCATCGGGGGGTTTCACCCCAGGGTTGAACAGTGTCTTTGGCCGAGTCCTGGCTGCCTTGGATTCGGAGCGCTAGCGACCCCGGACTGCCGTGCACGGGTCGTAATCGGCGCCTAATACGATGCGGAAGTGGACATCGCTCCCCTCGTCCGGATGGGAGACGACGTCACCGCTCTCCAGACCATAGAGCCGCATGAGACGATACCGGGTCCAGTCATCCGGCGCGGCTCTGAAGTCCACGATCTGTGTGCGGGGCTGGATGTCTCCCGCTCGCTCCACGCGCACGACGCCAAACCCCTCCCAGCGGAGCCTCTCCGCCGCCACGTGGCCCCATCCGTCGTGGGGCGTCCCGTTCTCGACCTCTACACGGAAGGCCTGCTGCTGCGATGGGGTAGGCGGCGTGAGGCCGTCATTGACCACGGACTGAAGAACCTCGCGGTCAGGGACCAAGATATAGAGCCCTTCGGGATCCCTCCAGGCCTGCACCGCGCCGCCGCCCACGAACCGACTCTTTACATTCTGCGTGTCCAGCCGCAGGCCGACAGCGCCCAGTCGGACCAGCCCGGGCAGGTCGAGGTCGGTGGAGACAGTCTCGCTCAGGGCGCCCCACAGCGAGGGAATCTTCGGAATGACACCCACGCTCCGCACCTGGCCGTAGAGGCTGCGCAGCACTTGCTGCTGACGGCGGTGACGATCGAAATCGCTGGTGCTCCACCGCGAGCGGCTGTACCACAGCGCGTGTTTGCCGTCGAGATGATGGATGCCTGGTTCGAGGTCTATGGAAGTCTGACCCGAGGGCGAAGCGGCATCGGGGAACGTATCGTGGAGGGGACACTCGACAGCTACGCTGACACCGCCTAACGCATCCACGATCTTGACGAAACTGTCGAACCCGACCCGGGCGTAGTAGTCGATCTCGACCCCGAGGTTGTATCTGATTGTGGCCTTCGTCAGTGCAGGTCCTCCTCGGCTGAAGGCCGTGTTGATCTTGCCGAAGCCGTGCCCCGGCATCCATGCGTAGAAGTCACGCGGGATTGACAGCAGCGACACCGAAGGGATGTCCGGGTGGATGGCGGCGATGACTATGGTGTCTGTGCGTCCCACCCGTTCGATGCCACCCTGGTCCGAACCGAGCAGTAGGACGTTGATTACGTTGTGAGGCTGGTTGACCAGGGGCAGTGGTTCGGGGGCGGTCAACGTTCTGCTCGTGGAGTCCGTGCGAGTTATGACGACTGGCAGGGGCATCGGGGCGTCGGGAGGGAATGCCAGCGGAGTGGGCTTCCATTGTGGCGCCTGCTCTGGGGTCGGCTCGGGCGTCAGTGTCTCAGTGGGCGTGGGTGTCGGCTGCGGGGGGGTGGCGGTGGACGTTGGGGTACTCGTAGGTGTGCTGGTGGGGGTGCTTGTAGGCGTGCTTGTAGGCGTGCTCGTGGCTGTGGGGGTCGGAGTGGCAGTGGGTGGCACGGTCGTTGGAATGGACTCGCCGGGCACCGACGTGGGAGGGACGATCCCGGCCAGCAGCGACGAACCGCGAGTCGCGAGAAACGAGTGCGCCGTAACGGCAATCAGCGCCAGGACCACAACCAGCGTCAGCCGCTCAAACCAGCGGTTCGGAGACGATTTCATCGGTATACCTGTGAGCTCCACCGGCCAGCCTCACGCTGCCACCCTCTCGACCATGGCTTCGGCGTCCTGGCAATCCTCAGATGAGTGCGCTACACTGAAGATTGTACCACGTTAACTGCAGCCGACCACTGATCCATCGAATCACTGATGGGGACTCTGCCTACGGAGAAACCGTCAGATCGCGTCGCGAGACCGCGTCCTCGAGAAGGGACGAACCGATCGGCCTCTGATGGCGCAGTGAGGGGGGACAGGAACTGCTGGCTATTCTGAGGTGCCCCACAATAGCTTGCGAGGAGGGCTCTCCGGGCTCAGCTGTTGCAGCATCTGCCCGTCCTTCCCGTAGATGACAGCGACCGACCAGAAATAGGTGACACCTGGCTCGCCCAGCACGCCGTAGGCCTTGTCCTTTGACCATCCGACGCCGTAGTGGGGGGCTCCCTCCTGCCACAGCCGCACGTCGAAGTGTTGGTCCTCGCCCAGCTCGCCATCCCACGCCCAACGCACTGCCACCTCTCGGCCGGCAGGGAATCGAGCGCCGTGAGCGGGAGAAAGAAGGACCGGGGCAGGGTAATGAGTGGGCGACGGAGCTGCTGCTCTGGTCGGCACATAGAGCGTCTGTCCGGCACGGATCACGTCGCTCGGGAGGCAGTTAGCTCGCCGGATCACTTCTGCCTGGAGATTGAAGCGGCGTGCCAGGGCGTGAAGGGTATCGTCCGGTTGCACGGTGTACCGCACCCAATCCAAAGGCGGGCCGCAGACAGTGGGTACTGCGGTGGGCCGCACCGCGAGCGAGGGGGGGACGTTGATGGAATCCCCTGCTCGCAGAGTCGCAGTGCTGAGACAGTTGGCCTGCATCAGCGCCGCCGTGGTCACCCCCCCTCGTCGGGCGAGGCTGGCGAGGGTGTCCCCCGTGCGAACGGTGTAACTGATCCAGCCGGCCGGACTCGCGCAACTGGCCGGCGGAGAAGGGGACGCTGTGGGCGCCGAGGTTGCTGTCGGGGCGGGAGTGGGTGTCGCTGTGGGGACTGGTGTCGGTGAGGAAGTGGGCTCTGGAGTTGGCGGAATCGGCGTCGGAGTCGGTTCAGCCAACGTGGCCGCAGCCGTAGGCGACGGGTGCGGGGTGGAGGAGGGCAAGAAAGGGGTCACCGTCGATTCCTGGGCCACCGATCGCGGAGTCGGCGGAGCTTGTTTCGGTGCTTCGAGTTGGCTCAGGACGAAACTGCCGAGCAGCATCCCCACGCTGGCGGCGGTGACCACGACAGCCCCGAGTAGCTGCTTCAGCCCCGGGGTCCCCCCCGGTCCCGAGGGGGCATGCTCATTCACTGCAGCGCCTCGGACTGTTCCGCGGCGGACTCGGAGTCTTGCAGCCCCTCTGCGGGTGAAACTGGCAGGATGAAGCTGAAGGTACTCCCGACACCCATCTCGCTATCCACCCAGATGCGTCCGCCATTCGCCTCTATGAGGGCTTTGGCGACCGATAGCCCCACCCCGGTCTCGCCCAGCCCATCGATCCGCGGGTTGTTCGCCCCATAGAAACGCTGGAACACGTGGCGCTGGTCCGCCGGCGCGATGCCGCCACCCGTGTCGGTGACGGAGACGAGGAGATAGGGTGGCAGGTCCTCCAACTCGTCCGGGCGCTCCTCGAAGTGAGCCCTGACGGCGATCTCCGTTTCTGGTTTGGATGCCAGAACGGCGTTCGAGACCAGGTTTAGCATCACCTGGTGGAGGCTATCGCGATCGGCGTAGACCAATGGTAAGTCCTGCAGTTCAGCACGGGTTGTCAGTCCTTTCTCCTTCAGGCGGGCTGAGAAGGAGCGGAGAACCTCTTGTAGCACTGCGACCACGTCCACAGGCTCTGGGGCGAGCTCAATCTGTCCCGCGTCGACATCGCTTGCCTTGACCAGGTCGTTGAGCAGTGCTTCTATACGGTCGATGTTTGCCTCGATTCGCAGCAAGAACTGACGCTGAGATTCGCCGAGAATGCCCACCTTTTCACCCAATAGCAAATCCGTGTACCCTGTGATCGACGTCATAGGGGTGCGTAGTTCTTGGATCAGGGAAGCCACCATTTCGCTTCGCACCGTCGAGCCTTCCGCCAGGTAGAACACGGCCGCGAGCGTGCCTGGCCAGCTCTCGTCCTCCGGAAGGCGGGTCACCTCAGCCCTAACCAATTGCTCTCCCAGGTCCAGGCTCACGGTGGTCACGTCGCCTGGCTCATCCATCCCCTCCAGCAACCGGGCGACTGTGTTCTGCCAGAGAGGATCATCGAACAGAGACCTGAGCGGGGTACCCACGAACTCTGCTCGTGGCGTTCCTAATATGCGATGGATCGCTTGACTCGCCACGATGATGCGTCCTGCCTCATCTCCCACCAGAATGCCTGCGAAGCGACCGTCCTGCGACTCCCCGATCGCCGGGCCGGGCTGCTTCTGCTGCTGTCTCAACTGCTCCTCCAACTGTTCCTTATCATCCATCAGCTTCTGGGCCTTCTGTCGCCAATGAGAGAGCTGGGCGCGCAGTGCATCGCGGGCCACGGTCAACTCCCGCACCTCGTCCTCCCACACGTCCAGCCCGGCAGGCCGTTCCTGGTCTTTGGAGGCTTCCTCCTCGCGCAGTCGCAGCCTGGCGGCGAGCTCTTCCGTCGTCTGGCGCTGTTGCCTAAGCTTGTCCTCCAATTCCTCCGCACGCTCGGCCATGCGTCGTGCCTCTTCGCGCGCCTTCTCCAGCTCCGGAGGGCGGATTTCCTCGGCATCCTCCCCCCCGCCGATGGCAGAGGCGAGTGTGGCAGCTATCGCCTCCAGGCTCTGTTCGTCGAGGGTACGCCATTTCCGCTGGGAGATCGGATTGCCCACCAACAGGACGCCGATGGCCTCATCTTCGAGAAGCAGAGGCTGGGCTACCAGCGGCCCCTGGCTGTCGAATCCCAGGCGGTGGTACAGGGCTGTCATCTCGGAGTCGTGGCGGTCGCCAGCGACCTGTTCCGAGCGCCGATTCTCGAGCACTCTGGCTAAGAGGGGATGTTTCGATACGAAGAGGGTTGGCTCCTGGTTCTCCGCCATCACACTCGTGGTGGGATGAAGAGCTGCGATGCGGATGGCATCGACCGGCCCGGGAACGGACAGCCCAATCGCCACCATGTCAGCATCTATGGTCCGCGCGACTGCCGAGGCAGCCACCTCCAGCGTGGACGTAATGCTGCCGCGAGCCTCGATGCGCTGGACCGCTTCGAGAATGCCCAGCAGGCTCCCTGCGGGCCTCTTGGGTCTTTCCCTCTTCTCTCCCTCCGTTGCCACGGGAGAGACGGTGACCAATGCACGACGGTACACGAGCCCGGCCAGAAGCGGCAAGGCGGCCAGGTCCGCCAGGCGGATCCATCCAGGGGCGTTCGCTTCTGCGGCAGGAGTCGCAAGCTGAAGCCCGTGTCCTCCCAGCCACAGGGCCAGAAGACAGGCGAGCCATCCCCACTGGCCGCCGCGCCAGACCAGGCTGGCAATGAACGCGAGGGCAAGGATCGGTGTTGTCGAGAACTCCCAGATCCGCTCCTGCCAGTAGCTGTTATACGCAAAACCAGCAGCTTCCGCTCCAGGCCAAATTGTAGCGAAGACCGCGTACATCCCCAGAGCGATGACGCCGGTGATGACCAGGACTACGGTGCTGAGCCGGGGGAACTGCTGCGCGATTGGCAGAAACGCCCATATCGTTAGAGCTACTCCGGTCAGGTGGAGAAAACGCTCCAAAGGAGGGAGGATGACGTGCACGGAGGCGAGGCCAACGCGGTCCAGCACCGCTACGAGCATCAATACTGCGCGTGCCAGAAACAGTCCGGCGGCCATGGTCAGCAGGCGCGTGGCCCGTTCGTCCCGCTGGCGCTGCCAATGGCCTATCGCCACCCCAAGGATCAGCTGAATCGCGAACAGAGTCACCAGATGGTAGACCAGAGCGCCGGGCTGTGTGCCGATCAGTTGAAGGAAATCTCGCAGGAGTGACACAATCACCTCCGGAAGGTCGAATGGTGCCGACATTATACCATAACCGGGGCAGAAGAAAAAACACGTTACGGTAGCGGTCAGGAGCCCAATAAGAGGGCGACGTTAGAGATATGCTCCCCGTCTGCACCGAGCTCGCGGTTCTGATCGTGTTGATCATGGACCAATTCTGTGATTCTCAAGGGGGCGCAGGGGACCAGCACCTGGCCTTGGGATTCGGCGGATTGCGAGACGATTCACCTGCTGCATGTTCACGCAGGAGCTGGTCACGTGGCGCTACGAACGCGCTCATTGTCGTGGGGACAGTGGCGTCCAAGAATGTCCTTGCTGCTCGGAATAGGTCAAGATCCTTCGGTCCGCCCCGCCGTTCAGGATGGCTGCTCTAGCAGTGTGACGCTGTCACCCCGCAGCTGGAAAATCGGTGGGTCTCCGGTGGGTTGATGTCTGCCCCTTGAAAACGGGGCGAAGAAGATATACAATAGCGTTGGGTGCATGGCCGCTCCCTGGATTGCTCGATAGGTGACGCGCTGTACGCGCCAGCGCGAGAGGCCACAACAGGCTCTGGGGCGCGCGCAGGGCTCCTCCATTCGCCCGCAGAGCACGTGAGGACCTGCAAGGAGGTGATTCTGGGATCTGAGTGAACCAATCTCGAGTCCGGTTTCTGCAGCGGCGGAGGGGTGGGTAACCGCCTGATTCTCTTCCGCCGCCCGTCCGCAGAGTACGAGGGGAGTGAATGTTATGAAGACAGTTCTGGTCAATCCTGAGCGCTGCGTCGGCTGTATGCAATGCCAGGTAGCCTGCGCGGTGGAACACTCGCAGAGCAAAAATCTCTACCAAGCGGTCTATGAGACTCCCAGGCCTCGATCCCGGATCTACGTCGCCCCAGGCATCTACTTGAACACCTCCTTTCCGAACAAGTGCCGCCATTGCGATCCAGCTCCGTGTCTGGAGGTCTGCCCCACCGGGGCCATAGGCCGCGACCCTGATAGGAGTATCGTCATCATCGATGGACAGAAGTGCATCACGTGCGCCATGTGTGCCATGGTCTGTCCATTCGACGTCATCCGCTACTATGAGGTCCCCACTGTGAAGCTCGACAAGGCGGTAGCCTTCAAGTGTGACAACTGCATAGAACGCCAGCGTAATGGGAGGATCCCGGCCTGCGCCGAGGTCTGCAAGGTCGATGCGCTGGTGTTTGGTGACGTCAACGAGCTGACGCAGACGGCCACGGCGCGTCTGGCGAAGGCGGTATCGGCGGCCGCCGGCGCCATCCGGCCCGAGATGCCGCGCCTGCCAGCGAACTATGAGGCCTGGCGTGGGTGGGGCGAAGACATCGGCCGAGTAAACGAGCGATCTCCCGAGGAGGGATGCAATGGCTGAGAATTTGAGTGACAAGGGTTTCGACAGGTTCAGCATCACGCGCGATGCCCAGGAGATGTTGTGGCGCGCCCACGAAGATCGCGTTGAGACCGTCTGGGACAGACTGGCGGCCCAGGAGCCGGAGTGTGGGTACTGCGCGCTCGGTCTTAGCTGCCAGAACTGTGCTATGGGCCCCTGCCGGGTCGATCCCTTCGGGGAGGGGCCCCAGAAGGGCGTATGCGGCGCAAATGCCGACGTGATCGTTGCCCGAAACCTGGCACGCACCATCGCCGCCGGTGCTTCCGCTCACTCGGACCACGGGCGCGATATTCTGGAGACGCTCTATCATACCGGCGCTGGTGAGACGACAGCCTATGAGATCACCGATGTGGGGAAGCTGGAGCGTCTCGCCGGTGAGTACGGCGTTGAGGTCGACGGACGCGAGCCTCTGGAGATTGCCAAAGAGTTGGGCTGGACGATGATGGAGGACTTCGGCTCTCGCCAGGAGCGGCTGACGTTCGTCAACCGCGCCCCGGAGGCTCGCCGGAAGATCTGGGAGGGAGCGGGGATCACCCCCCGAGGCATCGACCGAGAGAACGTGGAGGTGCTCCACCGCACGCATATGGGGGTGGACAACGACTACGTCAACATTCTGCTCCAGGCGCTGCGCACCAGCCTCTCGGACGGCTGGGGCGGCTCGATGATCGCGACGGAGCTCTCTGATGTTCTGTTTGGCACACCTGAGCCGACTCAGTCCCGGGTGAACCTGGGTGTCATAAAGGAGGACCAGGTCAATATCGCCCTGCACGGTCACAACCCCATGCTTTCCGACGTGATCGTCCGTGCTGCTCAAGATCCTGAGCTCCAGGAGTTGGCGGAGGAGAAAGGCGCGGCGGGTATCAATCTGGTGGGGCTGTGCTGCACCGGCAACGAGCTGCAGATGCGCCGGGGCCTCCCCATGGCAGGCAATCACCTGATGCAGGAGCTGGCCATCATGACCGGCGCTCTGGAGGCGATGCTCGTGGACTACCAATGCATTATGCCCGCAGTGACGGATGTGGCGAAGTGCTTCCACACAGAGGTCATCTCGACCTTCGACAAGGCCAAATTCACCGGTGCGACTCACATCTCCTTCGATCCCGAGCGTGGCATTGAGATCGGGCGTAACATCGTGCGCCGTGCTGTCGAGAACTTCGAGAACCGGGTGCCGGGGCGCGTGCGTATTCCCGACGATCCGGTCGATATGATGGCGGGTTTCTCCATCGAGGCCATCGTCGGTGCGCTGGGCGGCACCCCGGAACCCCTGGTGGATGCCATCAGGGCAGGCAAGATCCGCGGCGCCGCGGGCGTTGTCGGCTGCAATAACCCCAAGATCAAGCACGACTACGGCCACGTCACCCTCACGCGGCGGCTCATAGAGAATGATATTCTCGTTGTCGTCACCGGCTGCGGAGCGGTGGCCAACGGGAAGGCCGGACATATGGTCCCGGAGGCCGCGGCTATGGCCGGGCCTGGTCTGCGCGCTGTCTGTGAGGCGCTGGGGATCCCGCCGGTGCTCCACATGGGCTCCTGCGTCGACAACACGCGGATCCTCGTGCTTGCTGCGGCCCTGGCTGACTTCCTGGGCACCGACATTGATGCGCTCCCCCTGGCAGGCGCTGCCCCGGAATGGTACTCCGAGAAGGCGGTATCTATCGGGGCATACGTGGTTGCCTCGGGAATCTACACCGTGCTGGGTGTCCAACCGGCCATCTTTGGCAGCCCCAACGTCGTCGATCTGCTGGCAGATGGACTTGAGGAGGTGGTTGGCGCCACATTCGCCGTGGAACCGGATCCGGAGAAGGCCTCGGTCCTGATTCGGAGGCACATTGAGAGGAAACGGAAGGGATTAGGACTGTCCTTTGTCGAGCCGACGAGCATCTCGATGCCCGAGCCGGTGAGCACGTGAGCCGCGGGAGGCAGCTATGAAGATCCTCATCATCGGCGCGGGCCCGGCCGGCGTCACTGTTGCTGAGACGGTGCGGCGCTACGACGACGGGGCCGACATCGTAATGCTCTCCAGCGAACCCTATCCACCGTACTCGCCGCCGGCGATGCTGGAGTATTTCAAGACGGGCCGTGCCGTCCACCTGTGGAAAGGAGAGGACTTCCCGGAGCGGTTCGGGATCGACTACCGGCAAGGGGTGGAAGCCACCGGAGTGGATGTCGATAGTCAGGCGGTGCACCTTGCCAATGGCGAGACGCTTTCCTACGATAGGTTGGTGATCGCCTCTGGGGGGCGCCTCTACGCGGCCAGACTGGAGGAGTTCAAGGCTGGCGTCTACAACTTCAAATCCCTCACGGCCGCGGAAGAGTTGCTGGGACGGGTGAGCAAGGGAGAGGCGCGCACAGCCCTGGTCATTGGGGCGGGGTTCATCGGCGTGGAGATTGCCTTGCTCCTCAACGAGATGGGGCTGGAGGTGACCCAGCTGGTTCGCTCCCGGGTGATGCGACAGATGCTCGACTCCGAGACCTCGCAGATCGTGCTCGACACCATCGAGGGGCAGGGTATCAAGACGCGCCGGGGCGACGACGCGGACGCAGTGCGTTTCGTGGGCGAGCCCCGTGCGGAGGCTGTCGAGATGCGCTCGGGCGACGTGGTGTCCGCCGATGTGTTGGTGGCGGCTACCGGCCTGCGTCCGAACATCGAGTTCCTGGAAGGGTCTGGTATCGACACGAAGTGGGGGGTGCTGGTCGACGATCACTTGTGCACCAACTATCCCAACGTATACGCTGCCGGGGACGTGGCGGAGACGTTTGACCGCTTTACCGGGGAGCGGTATGTGCACGCCATCTTCCCCAATGCCGTCGCCCAGGGCAGGTGCGCGGCCTACAATCTGCTGGGGCGGGATGTGGCCTACGAGGGCTCGGAAAGCATGAACAGTCTCAAGCACCTGGGGCTCCCCATAATGGCAGTGGGCCGAATGGAAGGCGAGGAGCTGCGCCTGCGACGGAATGGCATCCTGCGCAAGGTCTATCTGCAGGACGACCGTATCGTGGGCTTTCGCCTGGCCGGAGACGTGAGTTGCGCGGGAGTCTATCGCAGCCTGATGAACAAGGAGGTGCAGCTGGGGGCCCTGACGCATCGTCTGTTGGAGCCGACGTTCGGCATGGGGGTGCTGGAGGAGAGGGCGCGCACCACACTCTTCGCCAGGTGAAGCTGCCGGCTGCGGCACGCAGAAGGGGCAGCGCCCGCTGCCCCTTCTGCCATCTAGCTGTTTCGTACTCCACACCCTGCACTGTCTGCCCCTGGACAACCTTGCCGATCAGATGGTCAAGATGCGGGCCCCAGGGCCAGCGCGCCCTCCCTCCGCTGCCGCTATCCGAATCCTCGGCTCCCGCCTCCGCCCCCACCGCGCCCCGAAGAACCCCCGCGGAAGGTGGACCCGCCACCGCCCCAACTGCTGGAGCGGAATCCTCCGCCGCTCGATCTCCCGCCGAACCCCCCGCCACCTCCTCCCGACGAGGATTCCTCCAGGATGTCGCCCAGCACCTTCATGGTGGTTGTCCCGGCCTTCCAGGACAGCCTTGTGGCGGTGCCTGCTCCCTTCACCACTACCTCCAGGGGTGAGCTGCTCCCGTCTACCTCACCGACCGCCGTGTTGAGGAGGGAGCTCAGGGAGCGGCTGGCCCGGTTGAGAGAGCGGCTGAGACTGTCCGAGAGACCCTGAAGGCCGACGTCGGCGCCTGTTGGCCGCTGTGACAGAGAAGGGCGCACCTTCGCCGTCCGCGGGGCCTCGCTGGTGGGCTGCGGCATCCGGAGCTCCTCTGTAACGCGCTCCCGCAGCCCCGGCCGTCCCTGGGCCCTGGCAACCGTGGGCCCAATCTGAACCGGCACCGGCACCATCCAGATGGGCACTCGGGCCTCCATCTTCTCCGCCTGTCGAAGCACAATCTCTTCCACGTCCAGAGCCACCGCGTAGGAGAAGTGCCGATCGAGGACCGCCTGAGCGCTCTCCAGGTCTCCGAACTGTTGGAGGTTCTTCAAGTAGCGGCGGAAGGCTCGCCACCGAGCCGCCTCCTCAATGCCAAGCGTGGTGCGCTGGGGCATCCAGCGGCTGATGACGACGAGCATCAGCCCCACCAGCGCCAGGCCCAACGGGGGTGCGCACGCTGCCCATCCCAGAGCCGTCAGTCCGCAGAGGCTGACCACCCCCAGGGCTCCGGCAGCGATGATCACCATCTCACCGGCCCATCGCCAGCGTCGGCGCGCGGTCTCCGGCAGGGTGGAGAAGTACTCGGAAGCGGCCTCTCCCATCAGCTCGTAGATGGTGGGCAGAGCGCGGGTGAACGCGCGCTCGATCTTCGAGAAGGGGACCGGTTGCCCCTGCTGATCCATCTCCTCGGCGTCTTTGCCGACGATCTCCCTGATCCGTCTCACCAGCACGTTGAACAGAGTTCGCTGATGCTCGGCGAGAATCACTTCCTCGCCACCGCCCACCTGCACCGTCTCCCCTTCGTCCATCTCCCGCGTCCAGTTCAACTGAACAGTGAAGTCCGGTTTCTGCAGATCGATGCTGATCAGCCCGAGGGAGGCCAGGTGGATCAGGCTGGCCAGAACACCTTTGACGGTGGGTCTCTCATCCACCAGATAGGCCACGATGCCAGGCGGCAAGTCCGAAGGCGGGGTGGTCAGGTAGGCCGCGACCGGAGATGCGGCCTCATCACGACCCCAGATATACCAGGCCGCGATCACGCCTGCGAGCCCGAAGGCGGGGAACAGACAGCCGAGGACGCCGAGGCCAACCTGCCAGCGGGCACGGCGCACGGCTTCCTCTCGCTCCGCGTCAATGCGTGCCTGCTCCCTCTCCAACTGCGATTCCAGTTCGCGCTGCCAGAGGGGCTTCTCGGCCGCTGTGGCTTCCGCAGGCATACGGATGGTCACGGCCCACGGCTGGCCCTGTGGCACGGGCCCCTCGCGGGTCACCCGCAGCGTCCCGTCAGGCTGGACGGCTGTCGCCCCGCCGGAGATTGTCACATCTTCGGGGTTCAGCTCTGGTGGCAGACGCATGCCGACCGAGGCCGCCTGGACTGGCGCATCTCGGTCCGCGAAGACCGCCGTCCAGTTGATCTCCTGTGTTTCCGAGAGCACCCGCACGGCGCCCAGCGCGGTGTAGCTGATCTCAAAGGTGGCGCTATCGCCCGAGCCCAGGGCCGGGAAGGCCCACTCGATTAGCGTGGACCCGGCGCGATCTTCGTTGATCACCACCTGGCGACCGTCAAACGAGACCCAGTCACCTCTACTGGCCCTCTCCTCCACGACGTAGCAGTACTCGCACGGCGTGGCGCTGAATTCGAGGGGGCGCCCGTCCGCTCGGACCTCAATGTCCGTGATCTGATCCAGGTAGAGCCACGCAATGGTGCGATAGCCGTGGTACAGGTGCCCCTGTTCCACGGACAACGTCTGCTCTTCGGTCACGCGGAGAACGCCGTCGGGCCCGAGGGACAGATCGACATCGAACGCCTCCCAGCGATAGGCTGCCTGCCTCTCGTCGATCCGGCGCTGCCAATCGGTCACGGTGGCACTGGTGAGTCCCCGCGGGAAACCCACGATGATCTCGAATGCGGTGCCGTCAGGAACAGGTCCCTGTGAGTCGAACACCACCGTCTGCGCGTCGACGACCTCGATCCCGGCGTCCATGCCCGGGGCATCGATCCTAAGATCGCCGCGGTCGACCGGGGCCGGTAGATGCACGGTCAGCCGGCTGGCTTCCGTCGGGATGCCGCTCCGATCCGCCGGGACGGCCGCCCAGTAGAGGATCTCCCGGTCCGGGTAGACCCAGAGGCTGCCCAGCGCGCGGTATTCGACGGTAAACGTTCGCACCTCGGTGCCGCTCGTCGGTGTGTACTCCCACTCGACGCGGATGGCGTCGAACCGCCGTTCCAGACGGAACGTTCCCGGGCCGGAGCCCGATTCCCTGTAGATCTCGCCTCCCTCCCTCACCCGAACGTCGACGATGTCGGTGACAGAGCCAAGAGGGATTTCGGCGAACCCGGTGCGGAACTCGCCCTCGAAGCGCAGTTGGTAGGTCTCCGCTACAAGAAGCGACCCGTCGGGCTGGATGTCAATGTCGACGTCATACCGCTCGTAGGTGACGCTCCTCTGTGGCTGCAGGGCTGCCGCCATCGTCAGCAGCGCCGAGAGCACCAGTAGGCCAGCTAACCAGCGTTTATTCATCGCCATTGCCTTCGGCTACGGCGCCAGGACCAGGCGCCACGAGCCTGTGAACGATTCTTCTTCCCGTTCATCTTCGTCTTGTTCAATAGGGCAGTCCTCAAGCCGCAGCCCGGTGACCAGAGGCGTTCCCAACCCATCCACGCTCACCGTGTAGGCCACGTCAGGGCCCGCGTTGAAGTCGGCGTATCCTGGACTGTGGGCAGGTTTGAGCCCTGTCACAGCTCGATCGGCCCCGTCGGACCACAGTAGCCAGATCTCAACACCGGGCACCCCTTCGCCGTTCTCGTCCTCGACCACGACCTGGATCTGAGGAACCTGGTGCCGCTCGCACAGTTGTTCTTGCTCGACCAGCGCCAGCCGGCTGAAGAAGGAAGGCGTGGCCGAGGGAGTCGGAGTTGGCGAAGGCGTGAGGATCTGCGATAGGGTGGGAGTAGGTGTGGGCGTCGGTGTGAGGGTAGGGGACGCGGTGGGCGTAGCGGTGGGCAAAGGGGTGAACGTGGGCGTCGGCGTGGGGCTGAGTGCTGATGCGGGCGACACGGGGATGTCCGCGGCCCGGAGGTCCGAACCATAGACCGACATCGCTGGGGTGTCCACATGGAGGGCCTCGGCCAGCGTCGTCAGCCGGCGCAGCGTGTCTGGAGAGCGGCCTGCGGCGGCGTAGCCCTCGATGAGTGTTATCACCGCTTGATCCACATCTTCTTCCTCCACGGTTTCCAACCGCGCACGGGCGCGCTCTAGATCGCCATCGGCGACGTAGGAGAGTGCGGCCAGCCGCACCCAGTCGTGGCGGTGGTCCGAGCGGAGCAACCCGGGGTACGTCCTTGTGAGTTGGGCAGGGTTGACGACCCAGGCGTACACGAGCCCCAGGACCAGCCCGAGCACGAGGCCGACGACCGGCGCAGCACGACGTGGGGGAAGGGGCACGCTCAGCTCTCCCGATACGGCACCAGGGCCGGAGCCGTCGCGCCCAGAGCCCGGGCCAGCCGGGCCAATCGCACAATGTCCTTCTCCCGGTCGCCCTGTTCGATGAGCCGCTCTGCCAACTCGATCACCGGCGCGGCGGGCTCCTCTGGATCGAGCCAGGCCAGGCGTTCGCGAGCCCGCTCCTGGTCCCCTTCTACCTCGTAGGCCGTGGCGATCATGAGGACGTACTCGTCGTGGTAGTCCGCCCGCAGGCTGTCGGGGGAGGTGTTCGTGTACGTCACCGGCCAGAGCCGGCAGCCGATGACCACTCCCAGCGCGGCCCCCACCGCGACGCCGACCGCGGCTCGGGCGACCCACTGCCGGGTTTCCTCGTTCATGCGTGTGCTGTCCTCTCAATGAGAAAACGCGGCGCTTGGGGGCCTTTAGGTGCCCATAGACGCCGCGATCTATGTCTGGTGAAAGAGTGCCGGAGGTGGGAATCGAACCCACATGGGTCAAAGCCCACACGATTTTGAGTCGCGCGCGTCTGCCTGTTCCGCCACTCCGGCTCAGTGCATCAGTATACCAGAGAATGGGGTCCAGGTCAACTTTTCGGAGCTCGCGCCCTGACGATGGTTCCTGGCGCTTGCCTCCTGTCCAATTGGACAAGACTCCCCGTGTCGGGGTATCATGGTACCGCATACCTGACACACGAGCCCCGCGGAATCGCAGCGGAGGCAGAGGAGGGAGTCAATGACCGACCCTTTGCAGGGTTTCTTCTACCCGGACGGGGTGGCTGTTATCGGTGCCAGTTCCAGCCCGAGCAAGCTCAGCTACGGTGTGCTGCACAATCTAGTCACCCACGGCTACGCGGGCGCCGTCTATCCCGTCAACCCTAAGGGGGGTGAGATCCTTGGTCTCGAGGTCTACCCCTCAGTGGCAGACGTGCCCGACCCGGTGGATCTGGCAGTCATTATTCTCCCTCCCGAGCTGTCCATCGAGGCTCTGGAAGGGTGTGGAGAGCGGGGTATCCGGGCCGCTGTCGTGGTGGCCAGTGGCTTCGGAGAGCTGGGTGGCGGTGGCGAGCAGCGGGAGACGCAGCTGCGCCAGGTGGCGGAGCGCCACGGGATGCGGGTCATCGGGCCGAACTGCATTGGCGTCCTGGACACAACCTCAAGGGTGGATACGACTTTCTTGACGGCGATGCCACGACGGGGCGGCATTGGGTTTGCATCTCATTCCGGCGCCATCTGCGGTGGTACCGTCGATTGGGCGAATACGGTTGACTTTGGCTTCTCCCGGATCATCAGCCTCGGCAACCAGGTCGACGTGAATATGGCCGACGCATTGACTTCCCTGGCCGGCGACCCACACTCGCGGGTTGCGGCCGCGTACGTCGAAGGACTGCCCCACGGGCGTCAGTTCGTGGAAGCGGCGCGGGACTTGACACGAGAGAAGCCCCTGGTGGTGATCAAGGCCGGGCGCACGCCCAGCGGCGTACGAGCCGTTGCCTCCCATACGGGCGCGCTGGCTGGCGAGAACCGCGCCTTCGAGGCCGCGTGCCAGCGGGCCGGCGCAATTCAGGTGGAGGATCTGCAGGAGTTGCTCGACGCTGCCCTGGCGCTCGACTACTGCGCGCCGTTGCAGGGCCCAGGGATAGCCCTCCTCACCAACGCAGGCGGGCCGGGGGCTGTCGGTGCCGATGGGCTGGATCGGCAGGGCCTTCATCTGGTCGAGCTGACCCTCGAGACTCAGAATCGTTTGAGGGAGGTGTGCCCGCGGGGTGCAATGACCGGCAACCCCATCGACATGCTCGGCGGCGCGGAGCCCGAGCACTATCGAGCTGCCCTTGATGTCCTCGTCGATGCTCCGGAGGTGGATGGCATCCTGGCCGTCTTCGTCCCCCAGGCGCTGACCGGGCCGCCGGAGGTGGCCGCTGCCGTCGGCGAGGCTGCCGCCGGAGCTGGAAAGCCCGTGGTCTGCTGCATCTACGGTGGGCAGGACATCCACGAGGCGGCTCGGATGCTTCATCAATCCCGCGTGCCCCACACCCTCACCCCGGCGCGAGCTGCGTTTGGTCTTGGAGCCCTGTGGCGCTACCGTCGCATTCAGACGCGGTCGCCGCGTGACCCGGAACCGGTTGCCAATGTCGATCGGCGGCGAGCGCAGGAACTGATCGAGATGGGACAGAGAGAGGGGCTGCAGTTGCTGGATGCTCAGACGGGAGCTCAGGTAGCAGATGCTTATGGTCTGTCAGTGCCTCCATCCGGCCTCGCAGAGACAATCGGGGAGGCGGTGAGGCTCAGCGATGCGATGGGATATCCCGTGGCGCTCAAGCGGGTCGCTCCGGACGTGGTGCATAAGAGCGATGCCGGAGGCGTGGCGCTGGGCTTGAACGACTCCGCGGCGGTGCGGGAAGCTTTTGACGCCGTGATCGGTGCAGGCGAACGCGCCTTTGTCCAGAAGATGGTGTCGGACGGGTTGGAGGTCATCGTGGGCGCTCAACGGGACCATCAGTTTGGCCCGCTGGTGATGTTTGGGCTAGGCGGCGTCTACGTTGAGGCGCTGGCGGACGTGGCGTTCCGCCTTGCCCCACTGAATCAAGAGGACGCGGAAGAGATGGTAATGGAGACGGCGGCTGGGAAGCTGCTCCTGGGAGTCCGCGGGCAGCCGCGGCGGGACATCGGGGCTGTTGTTCAGACGATCCGGCGCGTGGGGCAGCTGCTGGCCGATCTGCCGGACGTGTCCGAAGTCGACCTCAACCCCGTGATCGTCGGTGAGGACACAGCCTGGGCCGTCGACGTACGGATCGTGCTGGAGGATGCGAAGTAGGGTTATGCCGTGACGTCCTCGCAGAGAAAAGTCCCAGGACCTGAGCGGCTTGTCCGTTTCTGCGGAGCTGACTGCGGCGACTGCGGCACGCACACGCGCTTCCTGGGAGGGGACTTTGGGGGATTGGTGAATCTCGACACGGCGTATCGCTGCTGCTGGCTCCCGGAGAGCTATCCCGATGGTCGAGATTGTCCCATCAAGACCTGCTGCGAGCAGAGGGGAATCTGGTTCTGTGGGAGCTGCGACCAGTTCGAGCAGTGCGCGCGGATGAAGGCGTTCTACGCCCAGCCGGGGTATGATGAACTGAGAAGGCGAATGCTCGACCAGATCGAGGGCGGTATGAAGAGCGCTGCAACTTCGTGACTGTCGAAGTGACCTGAACGGAGATTTGGAGCTCCGGCCACGATGAGTTCGGCTTTGTTGAGGATGGGGGGGGGGGAGATGAGTAAAGGTGAGATGACGCTGCCCTGGGGGGACGGAGAGCTTTCTCTCCCCCTGCCGAAGGACTGGCAGGTGAACGGTGTCCTGGAACCGGCGCCCCGGCCAGGTGTCCAGGATACGGCCGAAGAGGTCGTCAGAAGCCTGGCGAATCCCATCGGTTCGCTGCGCCTGCGCGACATGGTGGAGGAGGGCATGGAGGTGGCTCTGGTTATAGACGACCTGAGCCGCCCAACCCCGCTTCATCTGATCCTGCCGATAGTGCTGGAGGAGCTGGAGCGCGGCGGGGCTCGACGGCAGGATATCACCCTCGTCACCGCTCTCGGTGTTCACCGTCCCATGACCGAGGGGGAGGTTGCTGCGCGAATCGGTGCCTCGATCCTGGATGGCCTTAATTGGAAGAACCACAGCTGTGATGAGGCCGAGGCGTTGACCTTCCTCGGCACGACCCGGCGAGGCACGTCGGTCCAGATCAACGAGAGCGTGGCCCGGGCTGATCTCATCGTCTCCGTCGGCTGCATCGAACCCCACATCATCGCCAGCTTCGGCGGTGGTTACAAGAATCTGATCCCCGGTGTGGCGGGGCGTGAGACGATCGCACACAACCATATCCTCAACTGTGCGCCGAGCACGTTCAACATGGTCGGTCAGCCTATCGACGGGAACCCGATGCGGCTGGACCTGGAGGAGGCGGGACGGATGCTGGAACCCCCGGTGTTTGTGGTCAACGCTGTCCTGAACAGCGACCAGGAAATCGTTCGAATGGTGGCCGGGGATCCAATTGAGGCGCATCGTAAGGGCGCCCAGATCAGCACGGACCTTTACGGGGCCGAGATTCCGGGTCTGGCCGACGTGGTGGTCACGGACTCACACCCCATGGACCACGATCTGCGGCAAGGTGTCAAGTCTCTGGCAAACACGATCCGCGCTGTGCGGCGTGGCGGCGTGCACATCACGCTGGTGAAGGCCGACGAAGGGGTGGGCGTTTTCGGGTTGGCGGACAGTGATCTACCGCTGGGACGACGCGCCCTCAGGCTCCTGTCGCCGCTGCTCCTGCGGTTGGTGCCCAAACTCAAGATCCAGGGTCTTGGTGAGGAGGATCGGTTCTTTCTTTATTTTGCACTCCAGGCCATGCGCCACGCAGACTTGTTGATCTACGCTCCGACCATCCCCGCCGACGTGCAGGCGAAACTCCCTTTTGTGACGTTCGTCGACAGTGTGGACGAGGCGATTGCCGCTGGTCAGCGCCGGGCCCCCGGGCCGGCTGACGTGCTGGTCTTTCCCTACGGTGGGATTACATATCCCATCCTTCCCGGGGACGGACGTTAGGCGGTCCCGTCTGGGGCCACGGTCGTTCCGGGCATGCAAGGCCCTTCGTTCGCTGGGCTGATGTCGCCCAACCATCGGGAGCCTCTCCACCGGGCGCGGCTGCCTGTCGCCGTTGACGCGAACCGCGCTTTGTGTGATAATACGTTGTAGACCCCGCACGGATTGCTAGGTGCTGCTGACGACAGAAGTGGCCTTGAGAGAGAAGATAGACGAAGAAAGCTTGATCGCCTCCGCTCAACGGGGGAACCTGAACGCTTTCAATGAATTGGTGCTGGCCTACCAGGATCGGGTCTATAACCTCGCTTATCGGATCATGGGGGACCCTGCCTCGGCCTCCGACGCTACCCAGGAGGCATTTATCTCCGCCTACCAGAACATCGACGGCTTCCGCGGCAAGTATCCCAGTTCCTTCAAGTCGTGGCTGATGCGCATTGTGTCCAACGCATGCTACGACGAACTGCGCCGGCGCAAGCGACAGCCTGCCACGTCTATTGAGGATTTTGAGATTGACGAGGAAGCGAATCCGGCACTCGTCAGCGATGCTGAGGGGCCGGAGGAGCACGCAGAGCGCAAGGCTATGGCGCGCGTGATTGAGGCTGGCATTCTTGCGCTTCCACCAGATCAGCGGGTTACTCTGGTGCTGGCCGACGTGCAGGGGTTCAGCTATGAGGAGGTCGCCGAGACGACAGACGTTCCCCTGGGCACGGTGAAGTCGCGTCTTGCGCGGGCCCGAGCCAAGCTTCGGGATTATCTCCGCGAACGCGGGGAACTTTTACCCACTCAATATCGTCTTAAGTGACAGAGGGAAGAGGTAGGACGGAAAGCACTAGGAAGCAGGCTTCAGAGACTATGGCAATGCTGCGGTTTCTCGGACGATCGAAGCGCGAAGAAGAGAGACGGGATGAGTTGCTCTCAGCATACCTCGATGAGGAGCTGACCATCAGAGAGCGGGAGCAGCTGGAGGCACGGCTGTCGCAGGACCCGGCTCTGCGGGCCGAGCTGAGAGCGTTGCATCAGACGGTCTCGATGATGCGCGAGCTCCCTCAAGTCTCTGCTCCGCGGAACTTCATTCTATCCGAATCGGTGGTCGGGCGTCGCCAACCTGCTCTTGCACCAGAGCCTCGCCGTGCTTGGGCCGCGCCGCTGCTGACTGCAGCGACTGTGGTTGTCAGCTTGCTGTTCGTCGTTGTGTTGGCTGGTGACCTGCTCCTGCCCGGTGTGGGGGGCTACGTCTCCGCGCCCGAACCCATGTGGTCGGCGGAGGAAGCGGCGCCGATGGTGCTGGAGCTTGAGGAGGAGAGTGAAGCCGCACCCGAGTTTACATCAGTTCCTCTGGCCTCGCCGGAAGCCTCGCGTGAGGGGATGGATGTGGGAGCTGAGAGTGAGGAGGTCGCGGCCGAGATGGCGGAGGCGCCAGAAGTGGACGCTGAGACTACAAAAACGGAAGCTGAAGAAACTGTGGTTGCGGCAACGAAGGCTGCAGAGGCGCCCCCTGGGGCTGGAGTCTCAGTTCCCCCAGCCGCGGACGCAGATCCCACAGAAAGGGGCTCGTCTCTTGCTGTCCCGACTGTTGCTCCGACGGTGCGTGGCGAATCTGTTGTGACACCAACCATCCCGGCTGAAGAGCCGGGTCCTTCCGAGGACGAATTGGAGCTGCTGGCGCCTACTCCGGAAGAACTCGATGTGACGCCTCTGCCGATTCCCGAGGACGACGGACCGGGGCTGCCGGGCCCTGCGCCCCTGGCCTGGAGAGCGCTGGAGGTCATGCTGGGTCTTGCTGCCCTCGCGCTCACCGTCACCACGATCCAGGCTTGGCGGGCACGCCGCGGCTAGCACCCCGACCACCGGAAGCTTCAGGGTTCGAAAGCCGCGCTGAGGATCCACAAGTCACCCCTGGCAGCTATCCGAGGAGCCCCGCTTGGCGAATTCTATCGAACTGAACTACTGCCCCCGGTGCGGTCACGTGCTCGAGGAAAGAGAGGCCTTCGGGCGGGCGCGGCGCTTCTGTCCTGCCTGCGGCAGGGTGGTATTCCGTGAGCACAAGGTTGCCGCTGGTGCCATCATAGAGCGCAACGGCCAGGTGCTTCTCGTCCGACGGAGCATGGAACCGCGCCGCGGACTGTGGACTTTTCCCGGTGGCTTCGTTGACTTCGATGAGACCCCGGCCGACGCCGCGGTGCGTGAGTGCAGAGAGGAGACCGGGATTGACATCGAGATCACGGAGCTGCTGGACGTGGTCGGCGGACAAGAGCACGAGGCTGGGGCCGATATCGTGATCGTTTACCTGGCTCGATGCGTGGGAGGCCGGTTACGTGCCGCCGATGATGCAGACCGCGCGGCCTTCTTCTCGCCGCAGGAGCTGCCTCCCCTGGCCTTCCGAGCCACCCGCAAGGTCCTCAACAGCTGGTATGATTCTCACCTTGAGCGATCCTAGACGCCAGTGTCGGTTGCCGCATACTCCATGCTTGACAGGGATGTCGTTTCCGGTTATCGTGCGTCTTGACCGTCTTCAAGAATTGCTCTTCGATCGGGCGTTTCTTGACCGTCCGCCAAGGTCCCGCTGTGCGCGAGCATGGGGCCCGTTCGAAGCCAGGAGCCCGTTCGTGCACTGTTCCGTTGTCCCCTGAGCGACGGACGGTACGAGGCAATCTTCGAGTGATTGCAGTGCCGAAGGATTGAGAGACCTGCCGACATGCCCTTGAATCTGAAGTCATCGGACACGGTCCTCATCGGCCTGACGCTTGGCTCGGTCCTGGTAGCGCTTATGCTCGGAGCGGTCTTTGTGCGTCCAACCTATGGGCGCTGGGAGTTGCCCGAATTGGCCCTGCCCGCTGAGGGGCCGAGGGGCTCAACCAGCCGGACGCTTGTTGAGCCAACGCTGACGCCCACCTCTGTCCCCCTCCCTGACGAAGTGAGCGTTCCGATTCTCATGTACCACTATGTGTCCGAACCGCCGGCCGATGCCGATGTGTATCGTCGCGATCTGACCGTCTCACCGGCCGCCTTCGAGGCGCAACTGCGGTATCTGGATCAAGCGGGCTACCGTGCCATCACCCTCACTGATGTCTACCTCGCCTTGACAGAAGGATATCCGCTACCGGAGAAACCCGTCGTGCTTACATTCGACGATGGTTACCGCGATGCCTACGAGGTCGTGTTCCCGAGGTTGCTGGACTACGGTTACCCTGCCACCTTCTTCGTGCTGGCCACGCCCGCTCATCACGAGAGCGACGAGTACTTGACCTGGGCCCAGATGCGAGAGATGGCCGAGGCCGGCATGTCCATCCAGGCCCACGGCCGAGATCACGTCGATCTGCGTGGTCGCTCGTACGACTTCCTCGTGTATCAGATCCTAGGCATCAAAGAGGCGATTGAACAGCACGTAGGAAGAGCGCCGCGTTTCTTCTGCTACCCGTCGGGGCGTCGAGATGAGGATGTCATCGCGGTGCTCGAATCAGCAGGTTACTGGGGTGCAGTCACGACGGAATGGGGACGGACGTACTCTCGGGAGGATCTCTTCGAGATGCCCCGCGTGCGTATCCAGGGCGGGGACAGCCTGGCGGTCTTCATCGCAAAGCTTGAAGGCGAGCCCTAGTGGATGAGCGACCCCGCAGCTTGAGCACACTGCGGGGCTGCTGCCAGCGGAGAAGCCGTCCCGGTGTTCCTCTCTCGGATGGTGTCCAGAGGTCGGCCCGGTGCCGGGTGGAGTCTTCTAGCGATCGCGGCTGCCGTTGCAGATGACGACATTTCGCCCCTCTTGATCTGTGTGCACCTCGATCTCTCTGCCCTCGACCTCCAGGATGATCCGGTAACCTGGCGTTATGACCTGGGCATAGAGCTTCCCCGGATCGGGGCAGCCCAAGCTCGCGTCCGACCACTCAACGGCGGCTGTAGCGACGACCTCCATTGCCTCGGTCGAGATGTCCATCTGGGTCGCCACGTGCTCCCGGGCGGCCTCCACGACCTCTGACGGCGCCTCAAAAGGCACCGCAATCGGACTGCGGCTCTGCTCCACTGGCTCCGGTCTGGTCGGGGTTGGCGGCGGCGACAAAGGGCTCTCTTCGACCGCTGGGCCTGTCGGCGGCGTACCGGCCTCGGTGTGGAGGGCGGGTTCGGCTCTTGTTCCACATGCAGCCACCACCAACACGAGCGCTGATAGCGTGGTAAGAAGGCGCAGGTTCATTTCTTCTCCTATATGTGCCAATCGCCACCCAGCCGAAGAGGCCGACGGCACCGAGGGCGAGTGCGGTCAGCGCTGCAACCGGCGAGAGGCAGATCGTGACCGCCAGAGCGATGACTAACGCGGTGCCTGCCAGGAGCGCCAGGAATCCGACCCCCAGGCTTGGCCCTGGCGACTGCAGGGCGATATGTCCGACCTGAGCTGTCGCGTCGGGCCAGACCAACGCCACCGCGCCGCCTATTCCAGCGACGACCAGAATCGTCAGCACGCGCCGCACGGTCCAGATCGTCCACCTCAGCAACTGTTCGAGACCAGACTGCCAGAAGGGCCTCCGGTCAGGTGGTGGTATCTGAACCTGGAAACCCGGCCCGGCTGACTGGTCAAAGGGAATGCCCCGCAAGGACGGGCTGGCGACGATATCACCGAGTACGCGCGCGCCCTCCTCCCGCTCGAGGTTACAATTCCAGCCGCATATGACGTCGCCGTACACGTGGGCATGCTGTCCCAGCCGGATGTGTCCGTTAGCGACGACCAGGTCTCCCTCAATGACGCCGTTTACGTCGGCATCTCCGTTCCAGATGACAGCATTCCCCTGGATTCGACTCCGGACCCGGAGAGTTACGTCGCCGTGGACTACTACTAGATCGCCGTCCAGCTCTTCACCTCTCCCCAGCGCGAAGTCCTCGTCCTAGATGAAGATGCCGCCGTCCGGTGGATTGCTGGCCGCTGCCACCGGCATCCCCGAGAGCAGCAGCCCTCCCAGGACTATGAGAGCAGACAAGACCAGTATGTGCTTGCGCATTTCCAACTCCCCTTCAGCAGGTTACTCGGCGACGCTGTCGTCGATCAGACGAATGTTGCCCACGCCGGCTATGATGTCGATGTGCAACTCGATCTCGGTCTCGCCGAAGGCATCGTTTGTGTATGTGCGCCCCATCTGTCTCAGTCCGTAGGCGTCCACATTCGCCAGGCCCGCCTTCGCCTCCACCTCGACGCCCACGTCATCTGGCAGACGCAGGGTGAGCGCTCCCGCACCCGCCCGGATCGTGATCTCGGCTGAGCGGGTCCACTCGCCGGTGAAGTCTAGTGAGAGGTCACCAACACCCCCTCGGAGCCTCATTGTCTCGGGACTGGCGTTCCCGATTTTGATGACCTGGATCCTGGAGGCTCCGGTGTCCAGAGTGACGTGGTCCATTGGGACGGGATTTGGCCTGTCGAAGCGGAGGTTGAAATCGCCGGCTCCAATCTCGATGTCCAGGCCCGCTACCTTCAGATCTGTGAAGTCGAGGTCGCCTTGCCCGGCTCCCGCCCGGAGGTTCACGTTCAGAGGCACCTGAGGGGAGAACCCAAGCTCCCAGCTGTTGCGGACGTTCCCACTCGGGATACCCCACTTGGCAGCATCGCCGCCCTGTCTGACGGTGAGAATGTCTCCCTCCAGGGCAATCTCCGGGGCCCATTGGTCGACGTTATAGAGGAAGTGCCCAGACAACAACTGGTCGGAAGGCCCGGCTCCGAGCCGGAGCCGACCAGCGCCGAACATGATCCCCACTTCGGCTGACTCGAGACTGGCGAGGGGCACGGTGTGTGTCTCTTGCTGCACGTCTCCAACCTCAATCGTCGGCACGTTTATGCCCAGGTCCGGTATCCGCGGCGTGATGGTACAGGCGAGTGCAGTCATGAGCAACGTCAAGACTGCCAAAAGCATAATGGGCTTGTTCATGTCGGGCCTCCCTGCTATCCATAGTAGTTCGTTCGGTATGTGAAGTGATAGGTGGGTGCCTGATCGGTTCTCATCAAGCGTCCGAAAACCGCTTTGTCCCCCTTCCGGGCTTCCTCAATCCATGGCTCTTCGCCGCTCACGTTCTCGCTCCGTGAAACCTCGATGTGCCAAGAGTCTGACGCCACAGACTACGTATTATAGTCTACCAGGTTGCATGGGAAAGTGCGAGCAGCTGGTTGCCTAACACTGTTCGAGCGTGTATACTTACCCAGCGTCCACGGAAAGAGCCAGGATCTGCGCGGAGGGTATCGAACGGACGCCAGAGACAGCAGATCCCGGAAGAGGCTTCAGCCGGAACAGACGGCTCGTCTTGCAGTGGGCTTCTTCCGTCTGCTGTGAAGCCCCAGCAGGTTATTCCATCGATCATATCGCAGCCCAGGAGACAGGCCATGTGGCAAGTCTATTATTCCCCGACCAGCGTTGAGGACGCCTTACGTCTGCTCGCCGAGCACGGCGCTGAGGCTCGTATCATCGCGGGTGGCACCGACCTGATCGTGGAACTGCAGCGCGGCACTCGGGAGGTCCGGGCGCTCATCGACGTCACTCGCGTCGGTGGGCTGAACCGGGTGTTCGTGGAGGAGGACATCGTTCACGTCGGGCCAACGGTGACCCACAATCAGGCCGTGGCCTCCGACCTGCTGCTAGACCGCGGGTATCCATTGGCCCTGGCCTGCTGGCGGGTCGGCACACCACAGCTCCGCAATCGGGGTACGATTGTCGGCAATCTGGTCACTGCCTCGCCAGCCAACGACACCATCGCGGCGCTGTGGGCTCTCGATGCCCGGCTCACGCTTCGCAGCGTTGATGGCGAGCGGAGCTTGACGTTTCCAGACTTCTACCAGGGTGTCCGTGAAACGGCGCTGCGCTCGAACGAGATGGTGACCGACGTTGCCTTCCCTGCCCTGGAGCAGAATCAGCGCGGCACGTTTATGAAGCTTGCCCTTCGGCGCGTGCATGCCATCTCTGTCGTCAATGCCGCAGCGGTGCTCACTTTCGATGAGGATGTCGTGGCTCAGGCCCGCATCACCATGGGAAGCGCGGCCCCCACGGTGATTCGAGCGCGCGAGGCCGAAAGCGCGCTTGTGGGAAGAGAGATGGACGAGGAGAGTATCGAAAGAGCAGCCAAGCTGGCTGCCAGGGCCAGCTCCTGTATCGACGACATCCGGGCAGGAGCTCGTTATCGTCAGGAGATGATCCAGGTGCTGGTGCGGCGGGTCCTCTCCTCACTACGCGAGGGGGAGGAACGCTGTGATGTTCCCGACGCGGCACCGATGTTATGGGGCGACACCACAGGAGTTTTCCCACGTCTGGCCGGGAAGACCATTCGCCATCGTGGCGAAGGGCTCGAGCCCATAGAGTGTACGGTCAACGGGGAGAACGTGGTCGTGCAGGGGGCCAACAGCAAGACACTGCTCGACATGTTGCGGGAAGACGTTGGTCTGACAGGAGCCAAGGATGGCTGTGCCGAGGGCGAATGCGGAGCGTGCACCCTCTGGCTGGACGGCATCGCCGTGTTGGCCTGTCTGACACCGGCTCCCCGCGCCCACGGGACTCAGATCGTGACCGTCGCGGGCCTGGCCGACGGCGACGAACTCCACCCGGTGCAGCAGGCCTTCATCGACGAAGGTGCGGTCCAGTGCGGGTATTGTACTCCCGGCTTCGTCATGGCCGGTGCTAACCTGCTGGAGGAAATCCCCAAGCCCACCCAGGAGCAGATAGAGATTGGGCTGGGTGGCAACCTCTGTCGCTGCACAGGCTATTACAAGATTGTGCGAGGGATCGAAAGGGCGGCGGAAGGGAATCCCCAATGATCGACGCGGTCGGGGCGTGCGCCGATCCCTCCGCAGGGGTAGATCTCGCGGTCCATAGGTTGTGTGTTGAATCGAGGATGTCCCTCCTGCTGATCCCTGGTGGCTGACCATGGAACGAACCGTTCCCACAACGGGCAGCGAGGAGATTGCGCTGTACATGCGCACCTACTACTCGCTCCTCCGCACCACCGACGAGGTGCAGGTGCGCGGCTTTGTCGAGTCATACCTGGGCACAAACTCGTTGCTCCACGTCAAGGCTCGTGACGACGACCCCGATGCGGCCGTGCTCATCTACTGCTCGCTGCGGCTTCCTCACTGCATCCGTCAGGCCAGACTGATCGTGATGGGGCAGTCAGAGCGCGTCTTCGCGCGACGCGGCTACTGCGAGGTTGAACAATGGCAGTCGGTCAGCGCACCCGGTCGCCGTCGTCGCACCTTCTTCGATGACCGCGAGACGATGGCTGTGTTCATCGCCAGCGTGTCCGACATCGATGACATTATCCCGATGCTGACCGCTCTTCAGATCGAGTGGAACAAGATACATCGACGACTCCACGAGCATCCGCTATTGGAGAGACTGGAGCGGTGCTGCAGAAGCCGTGAGCATGGGTGGCAAGCGCTGCGCGACGAAGTGTCGGAGATTCTGGCTCTCGGGGCTGATGACGTTCATCGCCTGGAGTCGATCTGGGGTGATGAGTTTCCCGCGCTCTTGCGCGACATGGGACGCAATCGGAAACGCTTCGCCGTGCGGCTCCTGGCTGGGTCGCGGGTTGATTATCGCAAGGCCGTGCGCCGCTGGTGGGAGTCTATTGTCGATCTGTCGCCGATCGACTTGAAGGAGAGGCCGGTCTATTTCATCTCCAGCAACGTGCACAGCGTGGTCAACATGCTGTCGGGCTTTGCTCTGCGCCGCGATGAGGAGCTTCTTGGCTTCCTGGACCAGCAGGGGAAGCAGGATCTGTTGGGGGAGTACTCGCGGATTCGCCGCGGTGACGTCCCATCGCGCAGAGAGAACCTGCTCTACTTTGTCCTGCGCGACTACATGGATGCGCGTCGTGGTGAGGCCGTATGGCACCAGCGGGAGGAAGAGGAAGCTCTCTGCGGGATCAAGCATATCGACAGCCGTCAGGTCTTCGATGTGGAGGCGCAGGTGATCGAGATATCGCGACTGTGTCCTGACTGGCTGGATCCTCGTCTTGAAATGGCGCACCTGGACCGCCTGGCCCAAAGCGATGCTGTCATCGTGAACATCGACTACCCGTTGGGGATGGGGGCCTATCACATTCTATCCCAGGTTGCCATCGGCGTTGACGCGCTGCGCGGTGTATACGTCCTCGGCAAGGCGGCCACGCTCAACGGCCGCATCGGCGACGTCATGATCCCTTACGTCATCCACGATGAGCATTCGCGCAACACCTACTTGTGTAACAATTGTTTTTCCGCGGCCGATGTCGCACCCTATCTGGTCCACGGTACCACGCTGGACAATCAGAAGTCGATCAGTGTGCGGGGAACGTTCCTCCAAAACGAACGCTACATGGACGTCTTCTACCGCGAGGGATATACGGACATCGAGATGGAAGCCGGGCCGTATCTCTCGGCTGTCTACGAGGCCGTGCGCCCCACGCGCCACCCCACGAATGAGCTGGTCACGCTTTACGCCGACACGGTACCCTTCGACGTGGGCATTATCCACTACGCTTCCGATACACCGTTGAGCAAGGGGAGGAACCTGGGGGCTCACCGTCTCTCTTACTTTGGGGTGGATTCAACGTACGCCGCCACCGTGGCCATTTTGCGTCGGATCTTACGGTCTGAGATCGGTAACGTGTGAGCAGGGCCGGTAAGGAGTGCTATGACTAAGATCGTCGGACAGCCCCAGCCTCGCGTGGACGCTCGTGCCAAGGTCACCGGCGAAGCGAAGTTCCCCGGTGATTTCGTGATGGCGGATATGCTTCACGCCAAGATTCTCTTCGCCGGGCGACCTCACGCTCGCGTGCTCAGCATTGATACATCGGCGGCGGAGGAAGTAGCGGGCGTGGTGGCGATCCTGACTGCGGAGGACGTGCCGGTAAACGAGTATGGCCTCCAGACGCGAGACCAGCCGGTGCTTTGCGGCCCCGGTTCCGACAGGCCCGGCGCCGACGTGGTCAGGTTTGTGGGAGATCAAGTAGCTGTCGTCGTTGCGGAGACGAGGCGAGCCGCCGTCCGCGCTCGCGACCTGATCCAGGTCGAATACGAGGATCTGCCGCTGGTCACTGATCCCTTTGAGGCGCTCAAGCCCGACGCGCCCCAGCTGCACCCCCACCGACAGCCCAGTGACCATCACCCTGAATTGAGCTCCGAGGGCAACATCATCTCCCACCATCAGATTCGGAAGGGCGATATGGAGGCCGGGTGGGCTGCGGCCGACGTAGTGGTCGAGGGCGAGTACCGGACGCCGGCGCAGGAGCACGCCTATCTGCAGCCCGAGGCCGGCCTCGCCTACGTCGACGGCGAAGACCGGGTGGCGGTTGTCGTATCCGGTCAGTGGACCTGGGAGGATCAGCGTCAGATCGCGCATGCACTCGATGTCGCGCCAGAGGAGGTGCGCGTCATCTACCCGGCCGTCGGCGGCGCTTTTGGCGGGCGCGAGGACATGTCGGTGCAGATTGTGCTGGCGCTGGCAGCGCTGCGCCTTCGACGTCCGGTGAAAATCACGTGGAGTCGCGAGGAATCGATCCGGGGGCATTGCAAGCGTCATCAGATGTGGTTCCGCTGCAAGTGGGGTGCAACCCGGGAAGGGAAGCTGGTGGCAGCAGAGGTTCAGGTCGTCGCCGACGGGGGCGCCTACTGCTACACGACCAACAAGGTGCTGGGCAACACCACCATCACTTGCACCGGACCGTACGAGTTTCCCCATGCCAAGGTTGACGTAGATGGCGTCTACACCAACAATCCCCCCAGCGGCGCCATGCGAGGCTTTGGCGCACCTCAGGGGATCTTTGCTGCTGAGATGCAGATGAACAAATTGGCCGAGGCGTTGGGGATGGATCCGGTGGCGGTGCGGATGCAGAATCTGCTGGAGGAAGATACGCCAACCACGACGCGCACGCCGTTGCCTGGGGGTGTCAGTCTGAGAAAGGTCACGCGGACGTGCGCCGAGGCCGCCGGCTGGCAACGAAGGGACGAGGACTGGCAACAGCCCGCCGCGAAGGCGCCGATGTCAGGAAGGCCGCGTGAGGCAGTGCGCAGTGGTGTCGGTCTTGCTGTGGGGTTCAAGAACGTGGGATTCTCGTTCGGATATCAGGAGAACTGCTGGGCGAGAATTGAACTGCGTGGTGAGAAAGAGGTCGAGCGAGCCGTTGTCTACATCGGTAGCGCTGATGTGGGACAGGGTGCTCACACGGTCATTCGGCAGATGGCGGCGGAGGCGCTCGGGGTGGGCGTGGATCAGGTGTTGCTCGAGGTCTCTGATACGGCCACGAGCCCTGGCAGTGCGGGCTCCTCCTCGGCATCCCGTACGACCTTTATGGCGGGGAACGCCGTTCGGGAGACCGCGGCGGCGGCCCTCGAGCGCTGGCGAGACGGCGAGCGGCCGGCCGTCGTCGAGCATACCTATCTGGGTCCCGAGACTACACCCTTTGATCCCGAGACTGGCGAGGGCTTGCCCAACTTCGCCTACGGCTACGTGGCCCAGGCGGTGGAGGTGGCCGTGGATATCGAGACCGGCGAACTGAAGATCGGGCGCGTGGTGTGCGCCGATGACGTAGGTAAAGCAGTCAATCCTCAGCAGGTGGAGGGGCAGATCGAGGGTGGAGTGGTGCAGGCCGTCGGCTGGGCTACCTGCGAGAATTTCATCACCGGGGAGGGTCGTGTGTTGACCCCTCACCTGAGCACATACCTCATCCCCACCATCGCCGATGTGCCTGAGCGTATCGAGACGATCATTGTCGAAGAGGCAGATCCGCGCGGTCCCTGGGGTGCCCGAGGTATGGGGGAGATGCCCTTCCTTCCTTTGGCCCCGGCGCTCATCGCCGCTGTCCACGACGCGACGGGTGTGTGGGTGGACGAATTCCCCCTCACTCCGGAACGGGTACTCCATTCCTTGCAGGACGGGGGATCGATAGCTCAGTGCGACTGGAAATGATGTAGGGGTGGGTGCCTGAAGAGGGCTGCCAGATGGAGCCCTCAACTCCATTAGCCAACAAGCGCCATCCGAGAGGCAGCCGCCAACGAGATCATCATCGCTGTCCGTTGAACCGGTCACAGAGTCGGATTGGCAGCAGCCGATTCAGTCAATCTGAGGGCGTCGACGGGGGGCTGGGCGCGACCACCGAAGCTCCACGGGATCACCTGGCTGCAAATTCAGCTGTTGGGCTCCGCTTCCCTCACGCACCGCAATCTCGAGATGCCTGGTGCTCCCTACCAGAGCCAAGACCTGACCGGGGTCGACTTCAGCGTAGGTACGGCGCACCCGTCGTATCTCTCTTCCTCCCGCCAGGACCGATGCCTGATCGGCTGGAACAGGGGCGCACGGCCCACTCGTCCCCCCGAAGGCGGGCTCCAGCGACAGGCGATGTTCTGTCCAGAAGAGACGCCCGATACTGGTGATGGCGTTGCCGAAGCGGTCGGTGTGGAGTACTTCGCCGACGATGACGCCGGGGCTGATGCGCAGGAGTGGCGGCGGCAAGGTGACGGGATCGGAGATCGCTGGACCGAATCGGGCGATCGGAACGCCGGCCGCCAGGTGGGCAGCGACCGGCGCGAAGATGTCACGTCCGTGAAAGGTCTCGCTGACTCGACGGAGATGATAGCGTTCCTGGGTCAGCTCCACCGCCACCTCTGCAGCCTGCGCGCCCATCACGTAGCTAAAGACGCCGTTGTCAGGGCCGACGAAGAGACCGTGGGTCGTCTGCAGGGCGATGGCGCGGCGGGTGCTGCCGACTCCCGGATCCACGACGACCAGGTGCACGGCGTGCGGCGGAAAGAACTCCCAGGCGGTGTAGAGCACGTATGCTGCCTGCCTGACGTCCTGCGGCGCGATTTCGTGCGTGATGTCCACCAGACGTGCATGTGGGGCGATGTTGAGCATGACACCCTTCATCGTCCCGACGTACGCGTCGTAGACGCCGAAGTCGGTCGTGAGTGTGATGATCGGCGGATCGGGCATACGTTGGATTCTACCCACGTGAGGCCCTGTCGTCAAGAGCGAGCTTGCCCGTGCGGTCAGTGACGGTATAATTGTCCCCGGATACGAGGAACCCCCGTCGAAACCGTATGCAGCGCACCCGGCATTAGCAGTCCAAGCATCTTGGGAGGGAGTAGGCATGGCGAGCATACTCGAGAAGATGTTACTCATGGGTCTGGGCGCCTGGACTCTGACCCGTGAAAAAGTCAAGGAGGCTGTCAACGCATTGGTAGAGGAAGAGGAGGTTGAGCCGGAGGAGGCCCGAAGGCTGGTCGATGCCCTGGTCGCTCGGGGTGAGAAGGAGCGCGAGGAGCTCCGCAGGATAGTTCGCCACGAAATGGATCGGGTGCGACCGGTCACGCGGCAGGAGTTCCAGCAGTTGGGGCACAAGGTCGACGAGCTGGCAGGCCAGATAGAGCAGCTGCGGGAAGAGATGTCTGAAGAGAGCTGAGGGCTGATTGAGTGTGAACGACGGCCCTGTTCCCAGGGTCGGGCTGGCACTCAGTGGAGGAGGGGCGCGGGGGCTGGCCCACATCGGCGTGCTGAAGGTGTTTGAGCGCCAAGACGTGCCGATCCATCTGCTCGCGGGTACCAGCATGGGCGGGTTGGTCGCGGCAGCATACGCAGCCGGGATGGCCCCCGAAGACATGGAGCGGGAAGCGCTGCGGATGACCAGTCCGCGGCGGTTGTTGTCCCTGGCCGATCCAACGCTGCCCCGGCGGGGGCTCTTCGAGGGGCGTAAGATCGTCGAGTACCTGACGGACAGACTGGGGGAGTGTACCTTCGACAGTCTGCGCTGTCCTCTGAGCTTGCTTGCCGTCGACCTGGAGAGCGGCGAGGAGGTGAGCCTCGATAAGGGTCGGCTTACCGAAGCCGTGCGGGCAACTATTGCTTTGCCCGGGCTATTCAAACCCGTCGAGCGCGACAATCAGTTGCTCGTCGATGGTGGACTGCTGAATAACCTGCCGGCCGGGGTTGTGCGTCGGAGGGGGGCTGATGTCGTCATCGCCGTGGATGTGGTGTCAGGAGGGCGTACGTTCTCGGGGATAGTGCACAGGCTTCGCGAGCAGCCGTACATCCCTGGCGGTCTCGGCAGTACCTTCGAGGTGCTGCTCCGTTCGCTGGACGTGATGATGACGGAGATCAATCGGCGCGGGCTGGCGGAGGCGGCTCCCGAGGTCGTCATTCGTCCCGACATCCCGCCAGGTGTGAGCGTGCTGATGGGCTTCTCTCATGCTGCGGAGACGATCGCTGCTGGTGAGAGGGCCGCTGTCGAGGCCTTGCCGGACATCCAGCGCTCGTTGGTGCAATTGCAGGTCTGACACGGACCAGGAGAGGAAAGCAATAGATCGCATCGGCGGGAGGTCCTCCATTGCGGCCTGTCCCGCCCTTTGTTTCGCCGTCAGGATGGCGGCCTGCGGCACGCTAGACGGCCGTCCAGCACGCGTCGCCGGGGGCGGCGGAGCTACGCAGAAGCTTTCCTCGAGCGCATATTGAGCATATAGAACACGCGGCTCTGGTAGGAGAATGGTCAGAGGTCCCCAGCGCACCATCCGACATCTCCGGCGTTATCAGGAGATCGCCCAGGTATTCCTTCGCCAGGGTCTACACGAGCTCGTCGATCTGCTGGAGCTGCAGCCCTACCTGAGGTTGCCTCGGCGGCTGATACGCCAATGGCGCGAAGAAGCACCGCCTCTCAGTCCTCCTCAGCGGCTACGGCTGGCGCTGGAGGAGCTTGGGCCGACGTTCATCAAGTTGGGTCAGGTGCTCAGCACGCGCCCGGATCTCATCCCCCCGGCCTATGTCGCCGAGCTGACGAAACTCCAGGACACCGTGCCACCCGAGTCCTGGGAGCCCATTCAGGAGCAGATCGAAACGGAGTTGGGGGCCAGGATCGGGGAGTTGTTTGCGGGGATCGAGCGCGAATCTATTGCAGCCGCTTCACTGGCGCAGGTCCATCCCGCGACCCTGTACGATGGCACCGACGTGGTTGTCAAGGTCCAGCGACCAGGCATTGAAGAGACTATTGAGGTCGATCTGGAGATCCTCCAGGATGTCGCGCAGCTCCTTCAAGGTCGCGTTGCGCTGGCAAGACTTTACGACTTGCCGGACATTGCGAGAGGCTTCGCCACGACCTTGCGCATGGAACTGGACTTCTGCCGCGAAGGGTATAACGCAGATCGCCTCCGGGACAACTTCGTCGATGAACCTTACCTGTACGTGCCCGAGATTCACTGGGACTTCACGACCCGCCGCGTATTGGTCATGGAGCGGGTCAGGGGTATCAAGATCGACAACATCCAGGCGCTCGACGAGGCCGGCTATGACCGCCATCGGATTGCCGTGCACGCGGCGCGCATGGTTGTCAAAGAAATGCTTGAGGATGGCTTCTTCCATGCGGACCCCCATCCTGGCAACTTCATCATCATGCCCGGAGAGGTGATCGGAGCGATGGACTTCGGGATGGTCGGGCACCTGAGCTATCGAATGCGAGCTGACCTGACCCGCATGTACGTTGCCGCCGCCCAGATGGATGAACAGGGTATCGTTGATCAGTTGGTTCGTATGGGAGCGACCGTCGAGAATATCGACCGGATCGCGCTGGAACGTGACTTGGCTCGCCTGCTGCGCAAGTACTACGGGCTCCCCCTCAAGGCCGTTCGCGCCCGGGATGTCATGCGGGACGTCACACCTGTTGCCTTCCGTCACCATCTACGACTGCCATCCTAGTTGTGGCTGCTGGGCAAGACGCTGGCAATGCTGGAGGGTGTGGGTCGCCAACTGGATCCAAGCTTTAACTTCATTGCCTTCGCCAAACCTCACGTGCGTCAGTTTGCGTTGAAGATGATGCTCCCGCGCAACCTCGGACCAAGGGTGATCAAGGCCGGTGGTGACTGGAGCGACCTGTTCAGTCTCCTGCCGCGCATCGGCTCGCAGCTTCTCGTCCAGGCCGAGCGTGGAGAACTGGGAATGACCCTCGAGCACAAGGGGTTGGAACGAGCCCTGGACCGATTGGATCGATCGGCGAATCGCATCTCGGTGAGCGTGCTCCTGGCTGCGCTGATTGTTGGACTGGCCCTGATCATTCCGGCCTTCAACCTGGCAGAGGAGATACGTCTGGCGACGGTTCTGGTCGTCGCCGGATTTCTCGGTGCCAGCCTGCTGGGTCTGTGGCTCGTTTTCTCGATCTGGCGATCGAGGAGATGATGCAGGGCAAGCGGCGACAGAGAAGGGCCGAAGGGTGGAATCCGCGCGATCTCGACCTGCCCAACGCGGACACCGTTTCCTCGCAGATGACGGGCCGAGATCCTCATCGCTTGCGCAGGGCGGGAACCAGACTATACTGCCTGTCAGTCTGTCGGGAGACGTGATGTACCGGACGTCCGTTGCCTGCCCCGGGCGGCGGATCAGCCACGGGTGGTCTTGATGAGAGGACCTCTGAGATGAGCAAACGCAGCATTCTGATTGTCGAGGCCGACGAAGCCATCGCGTCGGAGGCCGCACGTGAACTGGAAAGTCTCGGCTACCGGGTATTGGCAGTCGTCCGGGAGGGCGAGGAAGCCGTGCGGAAGGCTCAGGAGGCGGGTCCAGACCTGGCCTTGGTGGGTACCACTCTTACTGGCGATCTTGACAGCCTGGAACTCGGTGCGAGGCTACGCGACGGATTACATATCCCCGTCATCTATCTTGTGGATCACGCGGATGACGAGAAGCTCGAACGGCTGGAGGACGTCGAGCCGTTCGAGTACGTCTTGACCCCCTTCGACGAGAGAGGGCTCCGCTCGACCGTGGAAACGGGTCTCTACCTGCACCGCCTGGAGGGCGAGCTGCGGGAGAGCGAGGAGACCTACCGCACGGCGGTTGAACGGGCGAACGACGGTATTGCCATCATCCAGGACGGTCGGTTCAAGTATGTCAACCCGCGTCTGGCTGAAATTGCTGGTCACTCTGTGGAGGTACTCATCGGCTCCCCCTTTGACGAGTATATCCATCCTGATGATCGAGCGAAGGTGATCAGGCGCTACGAGCGGCGGATGGCGGGCGACGAGGTTGAACCGGTCTACGAGGCGAAGCTGGGGCGCGGCGACGGTGTCTACGTGGAGATCAACGCCGGCTTGACGACGTATCGGGGCAGGCTCGCTGACCTCGCTATTGTTCGCGATGTCACAGCTCGCAAGCAGGTGGAGGCGGCGCTCCACGGGCGTCTCCGTCAGCTTGAGGCGCTCCACGAGATCTCGCTCGCGATTGCATCTCAGTTGGACGTGGACGAGTTGCTGGACGAGGTCGTGGAGCGGGGCTGCCGCCTGTTGTCTGTCACAGGGGGAAGCCTGTACCTCCTTGACGAGGAACGGGGCGACCTGGAGCAGGTGGTAAGCCACGGGTACGCGGGTGATCACACCGGCGAGCGCCTCGCCCCAGGTGAGGGGACGTCCGGCACGGTACTGGAGACCGGCGAGCCGGTGACGGTGGAGGAGTACGCACGCTGGGAGCGACAGGCGCCAGGCTGGGAGGACGAGAATCTCACTGCCTCGCTTGCTGTGCCTCTGAAGCGCGGGGAGCAGGTCATCGGGACCCTGGGCTTCGACGCGGTCGCGGAGGGACGGCGCTTCGACGCAGACGATATCTGGTTGGCGACACTTTTCGCTAACCAGGCGGCCGTCGCCATCGAAAATGCACGGCTTTACGAGCAGGCAGCGCGCCGCCTAGCGGAGACTCAGGCTCTGCGCCAGGTGATGTCCGCCGCTGGGTCCACCCTGGACTTCGATAAGCTGCTCACCCGAACGCTGCGGGCCATTCACCGGCTGCTGGACGTCGAAGATGTGAGGTTCGTGGAGCCAGACGAGTCAGGGCAGTTCCTGGTTCTCCATCCATCCCACGTAGGCGATGTCCAGTCACCAGGTCGTAGTTCGCTCCTGCCTGTGGAGGATAGCCTGGCTGGTGAGGTCTTCGTCAGCGGCGAGCCGATGGCGCTGGGAGGTGTTGCTCAGGCCCCTTCCGAGAATGAGTTGCAGCCCGAGTTTTGGTCGGAGCTGGCGGTTCCGGTCATAGCAGATGGCGAGGTCGTCGGTGTGTTGAGCGGCAGGAGCTCGGAGAAGGGTGTGTTCGATGAGAGCGATCTGCGCACCTTCGAGACGATAGCCGCTCAGCTGGCGGGGGCGGTGGAGAACGCACGCTTGTATGAGGAGATCCGTCGTCGGCTGCGGAGCACGAGTTCTTTGCTGGAGGTCAGCCGCGACTTGGTCTCCTCCCTTGACATCGACGAGGTGTTGAGGCGCGTGATTGAGGCGGCCATCGAAGCTATCGAACCTGCCGAGAAAGGTACGCTTCACCTGTTCGATGAAGACGAAGAGGAACTGGTGGTGCGGGCCAGTGTCGGCTTCAGCTCGGAGATGGTGGAGGCAGCCCGTTTCGCTCCTGGCGAGGGGTACACAGGCTGGGCCTTCGCCCATCAACAACCGGTTATCATCGGCGATGTCAAGACCGACCCACGGACCAAGCCCATCGACCTGCCCGAGGTGCAAGAGGAGAGATCGGCTCTGTGTGTTCCCCTCGTCTTCGGTGGTGAGGCGATTGGGATCCTCACGCTGGACAATGTGACGCGACTTGAGGCGTTTGACCAGACACACGTGGATCTACTGACCATCTTCGCCAGCCAGGCTGCTGCTGCTATTCGTAACGCCCGCTTGCACGATGAGACGCGACGTCGGGCCGACCGCCTGGCCGCGGTCAATCGGGTGGCTCGGGCGGCCAGCACGTCGCTTCGTCTGGATGACGTTATAGAAGCTGCCTATCAGGAGATTGCGGCTATCTTTGAGCCTGATGCCTTCTTCCTGGCGCTCTATGAGGAGCAAGCACAGGAGCTTGAATATCGCCTGCTGGTGGATGAGGGAGTGCGGGCCGCGCCAATGCGACAGCCCCTCGAACCCGGCCTCACGGCCTCTGTGGTCGCCGACGGAAAGCCCCTTCTCATTCGTGACTTCGAGCAGGAGCGAGACCAGCTTCCTCCAGCACAGACGTGGGGTACCGAGAAGATCTCCCGTTCGTGGCTCGGTGTGCCTATGCGGGCGGGGAAGCGGGTCACAGGCGTCATCTCGGTCCAAACGTATCGCCCCTATGCCTATGGCCAGGAGGAACAGCAGCTTCTCACTACCATCGCCGACCAGGTAGGTGGGGCTGTAGAGCAGGCTCGATTGCACGAGGAGACGCGCAGGCGAGCGACTCAGGCCGCCCTGATCTCCGAGGTGGGCAGACACGTCAGCAGCGAACTCGAACCAGACGTGCTTCTCTCTACCATCGTCTCCACCGTGCACGATGCCTTTGACTATCATAATGTGATGCTGCTGCTGCTCGAGCAGGCATCTCAGCGGTTGACCATGCAGTCCGTTGCCGGTGCCTATGCCGGCAGGTTTCCCGAGAGCGTTTCTCTGGCGATGGGTGAAGGCATGATCGGGCACGCCGCTGCGACCGGGAAGACGCAACTCAGCAACGACGTGAGCAGGGACCCGCACTACGTGCGTAAGGCCGCCGAAGATTCCCGATCGGAGCTGGCGGTTCCGATCATGAGTGGCGATAGAGTGATCGGCGTGCTCGATTTGCAGGCCGATGTATTGGATGCCTTCGATGAGCTTGACGTAATCACCGGGGAGACACTCAGCACCCAGATTGCAGCGGCTATCAAGAATGCCCGTCTCTTCCAGGCCGAGCGCAGGAGATCAGTGCAGTTGGCTGCCGTGTCGCAGGTCGCTGAGAGCATAACCTCAAGTCTTGATCTGAGCGAGGTCCTGGAGCGCACCGTAGACCTGATCAATGAGGCCTTTGGCTACTACCACGTGGCTATCATGCTCGTGGACGAAGGCGCCGAGGAGGCATCCGTGGGGGCATGTGCCGGAGGAGCGGTCGATCACATTCCTCCTGGCTTCAGGCAACCTCTCGATAGGGGGCTGATAGGGTGGGCGGCTTCGTCGGGGGAGACAGTTCTTGCCAATCACGTGGGCCTGGAGTCGCGCTATTTCCCCCTCCTGACCGAGACGCAGTCGGAACTGGATGTCCCGCTCAAGTATCAGGACAGGCTGATCGGAGTGTTGGATCTCCAAAGTCGACAGGCCGAGACCTTCAACGAGCACGATGTGATGGCGATGGAGGCGCTGGCGGGCCACGTCGCCGCTGCGATAGAGAACGCGCGGCTGTTCGAAGTCGCCAATCGCCGCGTCGAAGAGCTGCGCGCCATCCGCCAGGCCAGCCTGGAATTGACGTCTACGCTCGAGCTCAAGCCGATTCTGGAGACAATCCTCGACAGCGCCCTGGACATGATCTCTGGAGATGGCGCCCACGTGTTCCTCTATGACGGGGAGCGTGTGGAGTTTGGAGCTGCGCTGGTAGACGGAGCGTATTGGGAGGAGCCGTACAGTCAGCCCCGACCGGACGGTTTGACCTACACCGTGGCCCGGCGGGGTGAGCGGATTGTGGTCCCCGATATGAAGCACGATCCCCTCTTCGAGGACCAGGAATGGCGCGGGGCTATCATCGGCCTACCGCTCACCGCCGGGGGGGCGGTGCAAGGGGTGATGAACGTCGCGTTCCAGAGACCCCACGTGTTCACCGATGACGAGCTGCGTGTGCTGGAGCTGCTGGGAGACCAAGCTGCCATCGCCATTCGAAACGCCAGGTTGTATGACGAGGTGCGGGATCGGGCCCTGGAACAGGAGACCTTGAGGCAGGCGGCGCTCGCTCTGACCACTGCATTAGACCAGGATGAAGTTGTCGAGCGGATCTTGGCCCAGCTTCAGCGTGTGGTGCCCTACGACACTGCGTCTGTTCAGCTCCTCCGGGGCGGACAGCTGGAGATCGTCGGTGGGCGGGGGTTTCCGAATCTTGAGGAGTTGGTGGGGATCACCTTTGACCCCGATAGTGAGAGCAACCCCAATGGACAGGTCGTGCGCAGCCGCTCCCCCGTGATTGTGGGCGATGCTTCCGGAACCTACCCGGAGTTCAATCGGGACCCGCACGCGGCGGCCGCTATTCGGTCCTGGCTTGGGGTGCCGATGTTGGTTGGCGATCGAATGGTGGGCATGATAGCCCTGGACAGGCGATTGCCGGGATTCTACACGCGCGAACACGCGCGGCTGGCCGAGGCGTTCGCTGCCCAGGCTGCCGTCGCTGTAGAGAATGCCCAGCTACACCACGAGACAGTGCAGCAGTTGGCCCGGACCGAGGTCCTGCGCGACACGATGCTGGCGGCAGCGTCCACCCTCGACCTCGAACAGATGCTCGACCGGACGATCGACATCCTGGGCCGGGCTATGGACCTCGAGTACTTCGGCTTCATGCTCCCTGATGAGAGCGGTCGGTTCATGCGAGGGCATCGCCACACGCTTACGTCCGACGCTCCCGAAGGAGGATACCGCTTCCCGGTGGATGAGTGTCTGGCCGGGCACGTCTATCAAACGGGGGAGGCGGCAATCGTGGCCGACGTCCGCGAGACCGAAAACTACGCGTCCGTTGTTGACGCGGTGCGCTCCGCCCTTGCCGTTCCGGTCATGATCGGCGACGAGGTGGTCGCAGTGCTTGATGTGGAGAGCACTCGCTTGGATGCCTTCGACGAGGAAGAACTGGCCTTCTTCTCGGCCATTGCCGGTCAGCTCGGGATGGCTATGGAAAGCGCGCGGCTTTTCGAGGCTGAGCGAAGGCAGCGTGAAGTCTCTGAAGCTCTGGAGGCGGCGGCTGCCGCCGTGAGCAGTACCCTGAATTTGGATCAGGTGCTCGATCGCATCCTCGAGCAGGTTGAGCGGGTCGTCTCTGGAGAGACGTTCAATGTCATGCTGATCGAGGACGGAGGTGCCCGCATCGTTCGCTGGCGGGGAGACGAGGAAGCTGGCGTGGCCGATGATGGGAGGACACGCGTCCTTCCCCTTTCAGCATACCCCGAATTGAAGAGAATGTCGCGGGATGCCCGGTCGGTCGTCGTGCCAGATACGGCAGCGGACGGCGACTGGGTTCCCCGGGAAGGAACGAGCTGGTTGCGGTCCTACGTCGCTGCCCCCATCCAGGTGGGTGGTACCATTGTCGGGTTCCTCAACGTGGGCAGCACAGAGCCTGGTCAATTTGACGCCGACGATGCGCGTCGCCTTGAGACGTTCGCCAGCCACGCCGCCACGGCCATAGAGAACGCGCGGTTGTATGAGAGGCTCAGCAGTTACGCCGAGACGTTGGGTGAGCAGGTGGCCGAGCGCACGGCCGAGCTCCGAGCCCAGTATGCACGCCTGGAGGCCGTCCTCGACAGTACCGTGAACGGTATCGTAGTCACCGGCTCTGATGGGGAGCTGCTGTTGGCAAATCCCGTCGCTCGAGATTGGCTCACGAAGTCCTTATCACCCAAAGAGGCAACTCAGTTGCGCGAGGCGGTGGTGTACCTGGGTGAGCATGCCAACGAGGATCCGGAAGAGGTGCTGGAGTTGACGGGGGTGGACCTTCAGCTGCGGGCTGCCAGGATTAGTGAGCCGGGGGTCAAGGAAGCAACAGCTGTCGTTGCGATCCACGACATCACCCATTTGAAGGCGCTGGATCGAATGAAGTCTCGTTTTGTGTCTAACGTCTCTCATGAGCTCCGTACGCCCATCTCTACCATTAAGCTCTTTGCGCATCTGATGAAGAAACAGCCGGATAGATGGCAGGAATACCTCGAACCACTGGCGCAAGAGGCAGACCACCAGGCAGATCTCGTAGAGGACATCCTGGAGATCTCCCGGGTCGACGCGGGGCGGCTGGAGGTCGAACCGGAGCGAATCGACCTGGAGGAGCTGGTCGATATGGTCGTCGCTAACCACGAAGCGAGAGTCCGGGAAGAAGGGCTGACACTTGTGCACCAAGCAGCGGCGTCCGGTCTGGTCTCGTTCGTGGACACGCAGCGTATGATGCAGGTGCTGGGCAACCTGATCGACAACGCCATACGTTATTCACCGGATGGGGGGACAGTAACTGTTACGACGGCAAGAACCGAAGCAAGCGGGCGCCAGTGGGCCACCATCGCGGTGACTGACACGGGCATCGGTATCCCAGAGAGCGAGCTACCGCGTGTGTTTGACAGGTTCTTCCGAGGTGAGAAACCTCAGACTATGCAGATCTCCGGGACTGGGTTGGGCTTGGCCATCGTGAGGGAGATCGTGGAACTCCACGGAGGCCGGGTGACGGTGGAGAGCGAGGTGGATAAGGGGAGCACGTTCACCGTGTGGCTGCCCGCTGCCGAGTAGACGCCGATCGCCGGCATCGCCGGGCCCGGGACCTGCTCATCTCATCTATTGTCCTGTCGAGGGACCGTGGCCAGTGTGGTTCCTCGGCGTCGAGAGGGTCACCGTCGCTCGGTCAGGAAAGCCTATCGGGAAGGGTTCCCCAAAAGAGGTCCAAGCCTCGGCTGTCGGACTGCCTATGCATAGAAGCCCCGGTATTCGGGCGGAAGCAGTTCGGCGACGCGATACATAATCAGATCTGTGTATTCGCCAAGCTTTTTGCTTCGGACGTGACCGGTCTCAGGCAGGCGGAAGGGAGCCCCCACGGCGACCCGGACGGCAGTGCGGCGGAGCCGAAGAACATTGTGCTTGATCTTCTCTGTACCGGCAACCCCGACTGGCACGATTGGCACACCGGCGCGAGTGGCGATGTAGGCGGCACCGGCCTTGGCCTCCTGGAGCGCGTGGTTCTCGTCGGCTCGGGTTCCTTCCGGGGCTATGCCTAACACCTCGCCTCGCTCCAATACCCCCAGAGCCTCCCGCAGAGCCCCTCGATCGACCTCCCCCCGACGCACCCAGATAGCGTCGGCGGCTTCCAGTATGGGGGCGAAAAGCGGGTTCGACTTGTGCTTGCTCGCGGCGAAGGCGCGGATTGTATGTGGAAACACGAACGCCAGCACCGGGGCATCCAGAGCAGAGAGATGGTTCGATACCAGAAGGAAAGGTGTCTCTTGGGGGATATTCTCCGCTCCGACGAGCTCAAGGCGGGTGGTCAGTCTGGTGATGATGATTGCAGCGATGCGTAGAAGGCGATATGTCAACTCGACCCTCCCGGTGACCTCACGGCCCTGAGACGTGCCCCAGGGCGATGACACTGAAGCTATCCGGGGGATCTCTGTGGGCCGTAAGCGAAACCGTGAAAGGCATTGTCCCTCCGGCTGTGAGCTCTCTGTCGAGCCTGATGGTGTGCTGGCGAAAGCCGGTGACCACTCCCGCGGCATCGTAAGTCGTCACAATGATGTCCGTTGTTCTGGCAGCCTGTGCTCCCCCGACGTGCTCGACCACGCCATGCACCTCGAACTGAGACTGCCGCGGCCTGCCGTTGGCCTCCGTCACCGAGATGGGGATGTAGGCGTCGGCAAGGGCGCCGGCGTCATCGGCTCGTACAATCGTCATCTGATAGCTATCCCAATCCGGCGGGGACGTGAATAGGACGCCAAAAGGCGAGCGTTCCCCGGGCGGGATCAGATCTGCCGCAGCAAAAGTGTCCGTTTCGGCGACCATCTCCCCCCCGTCGTCGAAGAGTGTCACCTTGATCTGCACGTTCGTCAACGTGGTGCCTGTGGTGTTGGCGACCTCTCCCAGACCCCACAGGCTGCCGACGGGAGTTGCGAAGAAAGCCGTGCCTTGCACTCGAACCGGCTGCGGCGTGGGCGTGGGCAGCAACAGATCCAGCGTCGTCTCATCCCGTTCCTCTCTGAGGGGGATGACCAGTTGATGTCCTATCTGCAATAACTGAGGGTTCTCGATCCCGTTCGCTCTCTGCAGCGCGTCCACGCTCACCCCATAGTCAAACGCGATGGCCTGCAGCGTGTCCCCCTGCTGGACTGTGTGGACAACCGGAGTGGGGGTAATCGTCGGCGTCGCTGCATCAGGCGGAGGGAGGAGCAGAGGTGTTCCCGTTGGTTGGGTCGCTGGCCTGGGAGAAGATTCGGCCAAAGCGACTGCAGAAGGCGGCACCCCGGTGGGCGGTGGGGTCACCACCTGACCGCATGCAGTCAGCAACGCCACTGCCACCGCTAGAGGGATGGTGGGCACCCGTTCCACGTCCAATCCCCTACGGCGCATTCTTTAGCTGCTCCGCTCTCACTCAACACTGGACTCACGGATCGCGATTATACCATATGTGTCGTTATCTGCTAGAGTGCGCTGCCGCTTCCTCTTTGTTTCCTGATCCCGGGGTCGTTCGCTTGCTTACCACCTCGGCTTGCCCATGCTCGCCCTTCTGCCCGGCTGGAGGCAGCAATTCTGAATATGATCCAATGGCAAGCGAAGAAGGCTGTAGC
>CAYVCX010000011.1:33691-56186 GCA_964450435.1 uncultured Anaerolineales bacterium | reverse complement strand
CCGTCCTGGCAGGACTCCTTACCGCTCGTCTGCGTGGGCTTTCAAAATGTCTGCTCAAGCTGCACGGCTGCCACAGAACATCTCGCGAGCAGACACCCTGCGGCAGGCGCCCCATACTGCGGGGCTGATGGTCGCACTCCAGAGGCACCATCCACCCAATAGCCGCGTTGCGCCTGGGGCCCCGGGCTTGCCCTCACCTCCACCTGTGGTAAACTCCCCCAGCGTCGAGAGGCTCTCGGCTTCTCGGCACCGGTGCAGGGCGATTCCGCCCGGAGGGTGAGCCGCATAAGCAGGACCACTGCCCTCTCTTGCTCGGTCACGGGTCGGCGTACGGGAGTGCAAGGAGTTGATGGACAGACAACCGACGCAACTGGTGGCCCTGACGCGTGACCTCGGCAGGCCCGACCGAGACTACGTCATCTTGAGCGAAGGGAATACCTCGGCTCGCGCCGCCGAGGATATCTTCTGGGTCAAGGCCAGCGGCAGCCGCATGGCCGAGGTCGACGAAACCGGATTCGTGCGGGTGCGGACGGAGGATGTCCTGGATCTCCTTCGAGAACCGCCGCTGACTGAATCTCAGGTTCGAGACCATCTCGCCGCCGCCCGGGTCGACACCAACGCTCCGGCCTTCCCCTCCATCGAGACGGCGCTCCACGCCCTGTGCCTCACCCTAGGAGGTGCCGCTTTCGTCGGACACACACACCCCACGCCGCTCAACGGCATCCTGTGCTCGACCCGTGCCGCAGACGCCTTCAGTGGATCCATCTTCCCGGCCGAGTCCCTGGTGTGCGGGGAACCCCTCTTCGTCCCCTACGCCCCACCGGGACAGCCCCTGGCGCGGGCGGTCGAGAAGGCCCTCCGTTCCAGCCTCGATCACCAGGGCGAGCCCCCGCGCGCCATATTGCTGCAGAACCACGGCCTCGTGGCCCTGGGATCGACGCCCCAGCAGGTGCTCGACGTCACCGCGATGATGGTCAAGGCAGCGCGAGTCCTGATTGGCACCTACACAGTAGCAGGCCCGCGGTTCGTCGACCGCCACAGTTAGACAATGCCCGAGCACTGTGGAGGGGTACGTCCTTCATTGGCGGCGGACCCGCTACCGCCGCCCCAGGCCCAGATATGACACGGAAGCAGGGGCTGTTCGCCCCTTTCTCCGCTCGGTCCGCGCCAGAGATCTCCTTTGTCCCCGATCGCCTTCCGGCAAAGGCCGGGATGGGCCGACTCAAAGCGGTACCCGACCCGCTCGAGCAGAGGTCACTAGCGTGAATCCCGCGACGGCAGCAGACCAACTCGCCGGCCTTTGCCAGCAAGAGATGCACTCTTGGCGCGCCGGTATTCGACCTCCGTTCTCATTCCGACTGGAACGAGGCAGGGTAAGGTGACAGAATCTCACGTAGCTGCCGAATGTCGAGACAGGATTATGCTGTCAACGGCTGCGCCAATTTGTTGAGGAGGGGATGAGATGAAAAGAGACACCGTCCGACAGGTCGTCAACGTCCTGGCGTTGATCGCCGTCATCACCGTCAACGCCCTTGCAAACGCTCTGCCTTTCAACGGACAGACCACTGGCGAGGTATCCGATCGCTTCGACGTCTACTTTGTGCCCGCCGGATACGTGTTCTCCATCTGGGGACTGATCTACCTGGGCCTCATCGCCTTCGCCGTTTACCAGACTCTTCCCGGACAGCGAGACAATCCCCGTCTACGCCGCGTCGGCTATCTATTCACCCTCAGTTGTGCCGCCAACGCGGCCTGGCTGTTCCTCTGGCACTACGAGTTCTTTCGCCTTACCGTCGTCGCCATGGCTATGCTCCTCCTGCTGCTCATCGCGATCTACCTCCGGCTGAGCATAGGCCGGACCCCGGTGTCCGGGGCCGAGAAATGGCTCGTGCGTGTGCCCTTCAGCATCTACCTGGGATGGGTCACTGTGGCGACCATATCCAACATCTCCACCCTGCTCGACTACCTCAACTGGAGCGGCTGGGGCATCAGCCCGGAAATATGGACCATCATACTGCTCGTTTCCGCTACCGCGATCACGTTGGCAGTCGTCTTCACCAGACAGGACATCGCCTATGCCCTGGTTGTCGTATGGGCCTTCGCTGGCATTGCCGTCAAGCACGCCGACACCCCGATCGTCGCCGCGGCAGCCTGGCTGGTGACAGCTCTCACCGCGCTTGCGGCGGCCACCACGGCGTGGCGTAGCCGCCAGCGCTGGCCGTCCCCTGGAACCGCCCTCTGAGCGAGGGTCTCAAGCAGCGGTTCTTCAGGGCCAATGCAACGATTCGCCCCAGATGGTGTTGTATTACCCGTGTGACCGTATCGCCCATTCACGCCTTCATCGAAAAGGAGATCCACCTATGACGTCCACCACCTCAGACGCGAGCTCAGCCCGGCGAGAGCATTGGGGCTGGTACATGTACGACTTTGGCAATTCGGCATATGCGGCCGTGGTCCTGCTGGCCGTCTACTCCGCCTACTTCAAAGGAGCCGTGGTCGGCGGCGCGGAAGGCTCCCGACTGTGGGGCATCGCCGTCGGCATTGCCATGGTCATCGTGGCAGTCACCTCGCCGGTTCTGGGGGCCCTGGCGGACTTCTCCGGCGCCAAGAAGCGCTTCCTCCTCTTCTTCACCGGGTTGGCCGTGACGTTCTGTGCCACGTTGTTCTTCGTCCGGGAGGGCGATTGGCTCATCGGTATGCTGTTCTTCATCCTGGCCGAGATCGGCTACCGCAGTGCCCAGGTATTCTACAACGCGCTGCTCCCCGAGATCGCTGAACCTGATGATATGGGCCGCGTCTCGGGCAACGGCTGGGCCATTGGTTCCGTCGGCGGCATCGTCTGTCTACTGATCGTCCTGGTGCCCATCATGCTCACTGAAAGCAACCCCCTGGTCGTGCGGTTCTCCCTCGTGTTCACCGCTCTCTTCTTCGCCGCGTCCACCATCCCCACCTTCTTGTGGGTCCAGGAGCGCGCTGAACCCCAGGAGCTTCCACCGGGCGAGAGCTATCTCTCCGTGGCATTCAAGCGCCTCGCAAGCACCTTCAGGACCATCAAGAGATTCAGGGAGTTCGTCAAGTTCATCATCGCCTTCTTGATCTACAAGGACGGGGTTCTGATCGTGCTGAACTTCGCCGCCATCCTGGGCGCAGTTCTATACGGCATGCAGCAGCAGGAGCTCATCATCTTTATGATTCTCGTCCAGGTGACCAGCGTCGCCGGGGCCTACCTCTTCGGCCTGCTGGCCAATGACTTCGGCGGAAAACGTGCCCTCGTCGTCTCCCTCGTCTTGATGATCGTGCCCGTGGTGTGGCTCTACTTCAGCCACTCCCGTCTCGAGTTCTATTTCATCGGCGCCCTGGCTGGGTTCTCCCTGACCGGCGTCCAGTCTGTCAGCCGCACCGTAGTGGGGATGTTCAGCCCGCCCCAGAAGAGCGCCGAGTTCTACGGCTTCTTCGCCTTGACCGGGCGCTCATCGTCCTTCGTCGGTCCCACCATCTTCGGCTTGCTGGTGGCTGCTTTGACCGACTGGTACGAGACCGCCCATCAGATGCCCCCTCTGGCTGCCGAGGAGGCCGGGCACCGCCTGGCGCTCTTCTCCATTGTCGCCTTCCTGGCAGTCGGCCTGGTAGTGCTCCTGTTCGTCGACGAGAAGAAGGGTCGCCAGGCAGGCGCCGGCTGAGTCCAGGTGAGGTATGACAAAAAGGCTCTCTCCAGAGAAAACTGACAGATGAAAGCATCTCATCGTAAGTACCCCTATCCGCGCCGCTACGTCCTTCGCAGGCTGCTCAGACCTGTGATCCACGCGGCTTTCGCCGTGCTCGCGGACGTGCGCATCATCGGGCGGGAGAACCTTCCTGACGGCGGCCCTCTGCTCCTGGTCGCCAATCACTTCAGCTTCGTCGACCCCGTGGCTATGCTACGCGCCGTGCCCTGGCCGGTCGAGTTCATAGGTGGCCTGCAGATGCCCAATGCGCCTCCCAGCGTCACCTGGCTGCCCAAACTGTGGGGCTACTACCCGGTGCACCGCGGCACCTTCTCGACAGACGCCTTGCGCGCCGCACAGGCGATTCTGGAACAGGACGGCGTGCTCGGCATCTTCCCCGAGGCCGGCAACTGGGCCACCGTACTCCGTCCCGCCCGTCCTGGCGCAGCCTATCTTGCCGTCCAGACTGGCGCGCGCATCTTGCCCCTCGGGTTCGCCAACCTCAACCACATCTTCCCGCGGCTGCGTCAGGGGAAACGCGCCCGGGTCACCATCCGCATCGGCAAACCCTTCGGTCCCTTCCACGCCGAAGGACGGGGCCGAGAACGGCGTCCCCGCCTGGATGCCATCGGCCACGAAATCATGCAGCGCATTGCCCAGTTGATCCCCCCCGAGAAACGCGGACACTACTCCGACGACCCTGCCATCCGCGCCGCTGCCCGCGGTACAGAGATCTACCCCTGGGACGCCAACCCCGAGAAGTGAAAGCGTGCGCAACGGCGAACCAGCGGCAGCAAAAGCGGCCGACCGACCCTGGAAACCAGACGCCCATTCACACACCGTCCACCGTCGGCCCGCCCGGTAACACGAGCTCGCACGCCGCTTCAACTGGCTCAGAGAGCAGCACGTAGGGGGCACCATCGTGACAGTCAGCACACGCAGGCCGTACCGCGGCGACGAAGACTGGATGCGCGTCCGCCGATCATATATGGAATCCAACATCGAGTTCTACCGCAGACTCGGCTTCGAACCCCTGCCCCACGGCTACTGCCCGTGGATCAAGTATCTCAGCAGGCCGTCCCCAGACCGCTGTTGATGGTAGGCGACCTCTGAGCCAACGATGGTCGGGAGGCAAGATACCTATGGCCCGGCCGCTTTTTGCCTCCCCCCACCGGTGCTCCAGCACGCCGGTGACCCCGACCGCCGCAGCCGCGTTCATCTTCACCCGCGTCCCCATCGGCCCATGGTACCGGATCAGAAGAAGCGCGTCCTGGGACCGCAGACTTCCCTGCACCTCGTGTTGCCTCGCGCCAAGCGCCAGGCGGCGGCGCGTTCCGGGTCCGGCAGCCAGACCACCCCGCTGAGCTCCCCCTAGCCCTTCGGTTGCTGCACCGCCCAAAGCCAGTATAATCAGCCCGATGCGTTCGAGAGACACGTTCCTTTACCTCATCGCGTTCGCCGGTGGCCTGGTCACGTTGAGCGTCGAGCTCGCCGCCGCCAGCCTCCTGCGCCCTCACTTCGGCACGGCGAACCTGGTGTGGGCCACCATCATCGGCCTTATGTTGCTCTACCTCACCGCCGGCTACACCATCGGCGGCCGCTGGGCCGACCGCTCCCCCCGACCCGTGACCCTGTATCAGATCGTGGCTTGGGCCGGCTTCGCGGTCGGCATTGTGCCCTTCGTCGCCCAACCCGTGCTCGCCCTGGCATCCCCGGGATTCACGAACTTCAGAATTGCGCTCGTCGGCGGCTCTTTCTTCACCGTACTGGTGCTCTTCAGCATCCCGGTGACCCTGCTCGGCTGCATCTCCCCCTTCGTCATCCGCCTGGCCGTGAAGGAGGTGCGAAGCTCCGGCCAGACCGCCGGGGGGGTCTACGCCGTCTCCACCATCGGCAGCTTCCTCGGAGCCTTCCTTCCTGACCTGCTGCTGGTCCCGACGATCGGGACGCGCAACACATTCGTGCTGATGTCGCTCATTCTCCTGGGCATATCCTTTGCCGGCCTCCTCCGCGCCGCGGCTCAGACCGGTCGTCGCCGTCTGTACGCGTACTTGTGGATGCCAATCGTGGTCATCCTGCTGGCCCTCCTCCTCGGCAGGCAGCCGGTCAAGGCCGCCGCAGAAGGGGCCATCATCTATGACACCGAGTCGAGCTACAACTACATCCAGGTAGTGGAGCAGAGCGACGGCTGTCGGCACTTGCTCCTGAACGAAGGGGGCGGCATCCATTCTGTCTACTGCCCCGATCGCCTGCGCACCCCCGGACCCTGGGACTATTTCCTGGTCGCCCCGTACTTCAACCAGCCGCCCTACCCGCCCCACCGGGTAGAGAGAGTGGCGCTCATCGGATTGGCTGCCGGCACCATGGCCCGCCAGTACACCGAAGTCTATGGAGCCCTGCCCATCGACGGCGTTGAGATCGACCCCGAGATCATCCGCGTTGGGCGGGAGTACTTCGCCATGGACCAGCCTAATCTGAACGCCATTGCAGCCGATGGCCGTGCGTATCTGGCTTACACGCACCGCCGCTACTCCGTCGTCGGCGTGGACGCCTACCGCCTCCCCTACATACCCCCGCACCTGACGACCGTTGAGTTCTTTCAGCAGGTGGCCGACCGTCTGACTCCCGACGGCGTCGTCGTCATCAACGTCGGACGGGCCGGTGACGACTACCGGCTGGTGCGGGCGATGGTGGCCACCCTCCTGGAGGTCTTTCCATCAACTCACGTCATCAACGTGCCGGACAGCTTCAACGCCGTGGTAGTGGCCACCGTCCAGCCCACCGAAGCGGAGAACCTGACGGCGAACCTCCCACTCGTCCAGGAGCATCCCTTCCTCCATTCCACCGTCCTTCACGCCATAGACAACATGCGCCCAACGGAACCCGGAGACGTAGTCTTCACCGATGACCGTGCCCCCATCGAGCTTATGACAAATGCCCTGCTCATTGACTTCATCCTGGGAGGAGAAAAATGACCCACCGCCCAGGCCGCAACTGGCTCCGGTGGCTTCTGGCGCTCGCCTTGCCGATCCTTCTCCTTGCCGCCAACCTGCGCCTTGTCACCGGTCACTGGTTTGTGGAGTGGGAGTACCGCAGGCCCGGGTTTCCCTCTGATCCCTTCGGTCTCTCCCTCGAGGAGCGCCTGCGCCTGGCCCGCGTGTGCCAGGACTTCCTCGCTTCCAACGCCGACATCTCTCTCTTGGCCCAACTGGACCTGCCCAACGGCGACCCGGCCTTCAACTCACCCGAGCTGCGCCACATGGCCGACGTCCAGGCCGTCTATTTTGGCTTGAGCATCGCGGGCGCTATCGCCGCTCTGCTCTGGGTCACAGTGACGACGGCGCTGATACTATCCGGCCGCCCTCATCCCCTCATTCCCACGGCGCTCTTGAACGGCAGCGTGCTCACCATCGGACTTCTGGCCGCCGTCGGCACCTACATGCTCATCAGCTGGGGACAGTTCTTCACCGCCTTCCACCGCCTCTTCTTCCAGGGCGACACCTGGATCTTTCCTCCCTCGGACACCCTCATCCGCCTCTTTCCTGTCCAATTCTGGGTCGACACCGCCGCCGCGCTTGTGGGCCTCCTGCTCATCGAGGCCGTTCTTGCCGGTGCCGTTGGCTGGATCTGGAGGCGTGGCCGGGAGGCCCAGACCGGCAGCACCGGTAGTCACACCGCCTGACCCTGCCGGTGCCGGACTTGGTTCCTTTAGGGGACGTGATATAATCACTCGGCTATGCATAGCGCTGGCGAGAACGACATCCACGTGGCCATCAACGCCCATCTCCTGTCCGGGCAAGATACCTACCGCAGTGCGGGCGTCCACCAGTACATCCTGCACCTGCTGCGCCACCTGGGCGACGTCGAGGATCATATCCGTTTTTCGGCCCTCTTGGGCGCCGAAGCCCCCAGGCCCGCGTCGGACCTCCACCTGCTCCGCTCGCGTTGGCGCACCCATCGGCCCCCTGTCCGCGTGCTCTGGGAGCAACTGGTGCAGCCCCAGGTTCTGCGCCACATCGAGGCGGACTTGGTCCACGGCCCGGTCTTCATCGGCCCGTTGATCGCACCGTGCCCCGTCGTCGTCACCATCCACGACCTCAGCTTCATCCGCTTTCCGCATCTGTTCCGCCCTGCCAACCGCCTCTACCTGACGTTCTTGACCCGGCGCTGTGCCCGTCGCGCCCGGCGTCTCATCGCCGTCTCCCACCACGCCGCCAGCGAGGCCGTGCGGCTGCTGGGAGTCCCTCGGGAGAACATCGACGTCGTCTATCACGGCGTCGATCCGGCGTTCCGGCCCCTGCCTGCCGACGAGGTAGCCGCTTTCCGCACCCACCGACACCTTCCAGAGCATTTCGTGCTCTTCGTCGGCACCCTGGAGCCGCGCAAGAACCTGGCTCGTCTCATCCAGGCCTTTTCCCTCATCAACCCGGGCCCGGTGAAGCTCGTGCTGGCCGGAGGCCCGGGATGGCTGAACCAGGACCTTTTCGCCAAGGTTGAGGAGCTGGGCTTGAGCGACGCGGTGATATTCGCGGGCTACGTACGCAGTGAGGAGCTGCCTCTATGGTACAACGCTGCCACGGCCTTCGCCTACCCCTCCCTGTACGAGGGCTTCGGAATGCCCGTCACCGAGGCCCAGGCTTGCGGGACGCCGGTGCTGACCTCCCGCTCTTCGTCCCTGCCCGAGGCCGCCGGAGATGCCGCGCTGTTCGTCGACCCGCAAGACGTGGAGGAGATCGCCGCCGGACTGGAGCGCCTGTTGATTGACGACACGCTCCGAGAGAGCCTCAGGACGCGCGGTATCGCCCACGCTCGCACGTTCACTTGGTCGCATACCGCGCGACAGACGACGCAGGTATATCGTCGAGCCCTGGCTTAGCGTCAGAGGACGACCCCTATGACAACCAGTCGTGAGACTCCCTGGTGGGTAATCACATCGGACATGGTGTTGTTCAATCTCAGCATCGTGTTCGCCCACTGGACGCGCTACCAACTCGAGTGGTTCCGTGACATCAGTTTCTACCACCCCCTGTCGGCCTACCTTCCTTTTGGCCTGCTGTTCACCGTCCTGATGTTGGTGGCTTTCCGGATCGATCGTGTGTACGAGCAGTGGTCCGGGCATCAGTGGCTTGACCAAACCTATCGCATCACAAACGCCACGGCGAAGTCCACCATCGTCATGCTGGCTGTCACGTTCCTTCTTCAGCCTCTTGGCTACTCCCGTCTACTGCTCATCGAGGCCGGCATCATCGCTATCGTGCTCCTTGGGGCCTCCCGGGCGATCCAGAACGCCCTTGTCGCCCACCTCCACGCACGAGGTCTCGGCGCGCGAGGGGCCATCATCGTCGGCGCCGGGGAGGTGGGCCGCACGGTCATGCGCACCGTCGTCGCTCGGCCCGGGCTGGGGTACCGCATCGTCGGTTTCGTCGACGACAATCCGGAGAAGGCAAACAGCAGTATCGGTCGCTTCCAGGGTCTGGGGCCGATCGAGAACCTGCCCGACCTGATCGAGGAGCGGGATGTCGACGAGGTCATTATCACGCTGCCCTGGGCGTACCACCGCAAGATTATGGGCATCGTCCGCACGTGCGAGCGCAAGGATGTCCACGTCCACATCGTGCCCGACCTCTTCCAGATGAGCCTCAGCCGGGTCGGGGTGGAGGACCTGGACGGCATTCCGCTGGTCGGCGTCCGTGAGGTCGGTTTTGGAGAGGGAGTCCGCAGGATCAAGCGCGCCGTGGATATCGTCGGCGCCGCTTTCTGCCTTACTCTGGGAGCGCCTCTCCTCGGGCTCATCGCCGTAGCCATTCGACTCGATTCGCTGGCTTCGAAGTCGAAGTCGGGGTCCATCATCTTCCGCCAGACCCGTGTCGGCACCAACGGGAGGCCCTTCGAGATGTACAAGTTCCGCTCCATGGTCGAGGGCGCCGAGGAGGAGCTAGACGATCTCCGCGATCTCAACGAGGTTGACGGTCCCATCTTCAAGATGAGGGACGATCCTCGCATCACCCGTGTCGGGCGGGTTCTTCGACGGACCAGCCTCGACGAACTCCCGAACCTGTGGAACGTCCTTCGCGGCGATATGAGCCTTGTCGGGCCCCGTCCCCCTCTCCCCTCCGAGGTAAACGAGTACGCGGAATGGCACAAGAAACGCCTGGAGGTTCGCCCCGGTATGACCGGTCTCTGGCAGGTCAGCGGGCGCAGTCTCCTCAGCTTCGACGAGCAGTGCCTCCTCGACATCTACTACATCGAGAACTGGTCCCTCTGGCTCGATATCAGGATCCTCATACAGACCGTTCCACGGGTGCTGTTCGCCAGGGGCGCGTACTGATACCCTTTACCTCTCCCGCTGTCCTTCTGTCCCCGGCCGAGTGAGACGGCCAGGAACCCGGGAAGCCCCGGGAGACGTCCCCTCACCTTCATCGCCGACCCGGGACGAGGATTGAGCGGCTTCCTCCGTGCCATCTCCCGATAATCCCTCTTGCTCCCTTCGCCCTGGCTCATCGCGCCGGGGCGCACGTTGCCAAACCGACCAGAGGGTGCTATAGTTCACGTTGTCTGGTCGTGAGGGCGCACTGATGAGAAGAACGTGGTGCCCTCATCCCTTGTTCCGGCAGGCGCGCGGAGGGCACCGATGGAGACACTCCAGATTTCGACGCGGGCAAAGCAAGCTTTTCACGATATCACAGACAGGGTCCAGACCGCCGTCACCGACGCGGGCGTCGACCGTGGCATCTGTTTCGTGTTCTGCCCCCACACCACCGCCGGCCTGACGCTCAATGAGAACTGGGACGCAAGCGTCCAGCACGACGTGGGCCTGGGCCTGGACAAGATCTCCCCGTCCCGCCCTGAGTACCGCCACGGCGAGGGGAACTCCCCGGCCCATCTCAAGTCATCCCTCGTGGGAGCGTCGCAGTTCGTCCCCGTGGAGAACGGGCGACTGGTGCTCGGTCGCTGGCAGGGCATCTTCCTGGCCGAGTTCGATGGACCCCGCACCCGCAAGGTCAACGTGACCGTCATGCCAGGCTGAGCAGCGCCCGGCCCGGAGTGGGCGAGCACCCGCGGACCCGCAGGCCTGGAGCCGCGGCCGTCCTCGAGGCAGCCGACCGGGCCGCCTGACTCGATTCCGATGCAGATTGATCTAGAGAAACTCGAGCGCATTCTGCCTGCAGTTCAGAAGCCCGGACGCTACGTCGGCGCCGAGGTCAACAGCGTCATCAAGGACTGGGACGCCACTGCAACGCGCGTCTGCCTGGCCTTTCCGGACATCTATGATCTGGGGATGTCGAACCTGGGGCTTATGGTCCTCTACCGCATCCTCAACGACCTGCGCGGGGCCCTCGCGGAGCGCGCCTACCTCCCCTGGGTCGACATGATCGCCGCTATGCGCGAGGCTGGGATTCCCCTCTACAGCCTGGAGAGCAAGCGACCGCTCACCGATTTCGACATCGTCGGCATCACCCTCCCCTACGAGCAAGTCTACACCAATGCTCTGGAGATGCTCGATCTCGCTGGCATCCCCCTTCGCTCCGCGGACCGCGATGAGAGCCACCCGCTCATCGTCGCCGGCGGGCATGCCACCTTCAACCCTGAACCCATGGCCCCTTTCATCGACGCCTTCATCATCGGGGACGGCGAGGAGGCTATCGTCGATCTGGTCGAGGCCTATCGAGCAAGACCTCATGCTCCGCGAGAGCAGCAACTCCGCGCCCTGACCCAGCTCGCCGGCCTCTACGTGCCGCGTTTCTACCGGGTACGCTACAATGACCACTCCTCGACGGGGCCCGAAGAGAGCGGCATCGTCAGCGCCATCGAAGCCAGCGTCCCGGGGGCGGACCTGCCCGTCGTCAAGCGGATCGTCTCCCGGCTGCCGCCCGTTACCACGCGCCTCATCGTCCCCACCGTCGACGTAAGTCACAACCGGGCGGCGATCGAGATCAACCGAGGATGCACCCGCGGATGCCGCTTCTGTCACGCCGGCATGGTCACGCGGCCTGTCCGTGAGCGCTCCGTCGAGGAGATTCTGGACGCGACCGAGGCGATCCTTCGCCAGACCGGGTTCGACGAGATCGGACTCCTTTCCCTCTCCCCGAGCGATTACTCCGAGATCGATACCCTGGTTCAGAAGATGGTCGATCGGTTCGACGGGGAGCATCTCTCCATATCGCTCCCGGCCCTCCGCGCCGATAGCTTCTCCGTCACCCTCGCCGAGGCCGTTGCTCGTGGGCGGTACACCGGCTTCACCTTCGCCCCGGAGGCCGGTTCCGACCGTATGCGCGCCGTCATCAACAAGACCATTCCATCTCGAGAGCTATACGACGTTGCCCGGGAGGTCTTCGAGCGTGGCTGGCAGACCATCAAGCTCTACTTCATGATCGGCCTGCCCGGTGAGGAGATGGAGGACGTGGCTGCCATTGCCGAGATGGCCAGGACCGTGCACACCATCGGTCGGCGCGTCCACGGACGTCAGGCCCAGGTCAACGTCAGCGTAAACACCCTCGTCCCCAAACCGCACACACCCTTTCAATGGGTGTCGCTGGACTCGACCCGGTCAATTCGCGACAAGCAGGCCTTGCTGCGCCGCGAGATTCGGGGCCGCGGCTTGAAGCTCGACTATACCGATCCCCAGGCCTCCATACTCGAGGCCGTACTGGCCCGCGGCGATCGCCGGCTGGGAGACGTCATACACCGCGCCTGGGAGCTGGGGGCTCGCTTCGACGCATGGGACGATCAGCGGGACTTCGGCGCGTGGATGCGCGCCTTCGCCAAGACCGGGCTCGACCCCGACTTCTACGCCTATCGAGAGCGCTCCGCCGACGAGCTTCTCCCCTGGGAGGTGGTCAACACCGGCGTCCGCAAGCGCTTCCTGCTGGCCGAGTACGAACGCAGCCAGCGTCGTGAGACGCTCACCGACTGCCGGGAGGAGTGCCACGCCTGCGGCATCCTGGCGACGTTCCCCGGTGGGCCGTTGGAAGCATGGCGCTGCCCTGACCCTGAATCACATCCAACCGCTAATATCTAAGGACGGTCCCTGGCGCGCCAACCGTGAATCGGTGGTTCCCTGTCGGGACCTAAAACCCATCACTATCCGGGAGAGACTATGAAAGACCCACGAGTTGAAAAACTGGCACAGGTGCTGGTTGAGTATTCCACAGAGATCCAGCCCGGCGACAAGGTGCTCATCAACGGCACGCCGCTGGCTGAGCCCCTGCTCAAGGCCGTCTACGTCAAGGTGCTCCAAGCAGGCGGCCATCCGCTGATGCTTCTCTCCTTGCCCGACGTTGACGAACTGCTCTACCGGCACGCATCGGACGAGCAGCTTGAGCACATCCCTGAGCCCGTAAGACTGATCATGGAGACCTACGACGTGCGCCTCAGCATGCGGGGAGCAGCCAACACCAAAGCCCTCAGCAACGTCGACCCTTCGAGGATAGTGCTCCGCAACCAGGCCCAAACCGAGTTGATGAAGACCTTCATGCAGCGCTCGGCCTCCGGCGCCCTCCGCTGGGTGGGCACCCTCTTCCCCACGAACGCCTATGCCCAGGACGCCGAGATGAGCCTCAATGAGTACGAGGACTTCGTCTACGGTGCCTGTATGCCCGACCAGGACGACCCCGTCCGTTACTGGCGCGACTTCTCCGTGTGGCAGCAGAAGATCGTCGACTGGCTCGCAGGCAAGGAGCACGTCCACATCCTCGGCCCGGATACAGACCTGGAGCTCAGTATCGCCGGGCGCACCTTCATCAACAGTGATGGTAAGCACAACATGCCCAGCGGCGAGGTCTTCACCGGGCCCGTCGAGGAAAGCGTCGAAGGTCACGTTACCTTCTCCTACCCCGCCATCCACCAGGGTCGGGAGGTTACCGGCGTCCGGCTGTGGTTCGAGAAAGGAAAGGTCACCCGGGCCACAGCCGAGAAGCACGAGGGTTTCCTGCTGCAGACCCTCGATACCGACGCGGGGTCCCGCTATCTGGGCGAGTTCGCCATCGGCACAAACGAGGGGATCACGCGCTTCACGAGCCAGATCCTGTTCGATGAGAAGATTGGCGGCAGCTTCCACGTGGCTCTGGGTGCCGGCTATCCGGAGACGGGCAGCAAAAACGAATCGGCCATCCACTGGGACATGATCTGCGACCTGCGTCAGGGAGGCCAGATCTGGGTCGACGGCGACCTGCTCTACGAGAACGGCCAGTTCGTCATCGATTTCTGAACCGCTGCACCCGCGGAGCGCGCGCTCCGTGACGGATTCCGCGCGTCCCGCGAAACGAGGCACCACGCATGCGCGTGCGTATCACCTTTTCGAAACAAGGTTGGCTGATCTACTCGTCCCACCTGGATCTTATGCGCCTCTGGGAGCGGGCCGTGCGCCGCGCCCGGGCCCCGCTGGCTTACTCCGGTGGCTACAATCCCCGTCCCAAGCTCCAGCTGGCCAGAGCACTCCCTCTTGGCCACGCCGGGGACGCCGAGCTGATCGATGTCTGGCTCGAGGAGCGCCTCCCTCTGGGGCAGTTCACCAGGTCGCTGGTGCCGGTCCTGCCGCCAGGTCTCACAGTCAGCCAGGTCCAGGAGGTGGATCCCGACGCTCCAGCTATGCAGACCCAGGTGGTGGCGACCGAATACCGGGTAGTCGTCGACTGCGAATGCTCACCGGAGTCGCTCGAGACCCGCGTTGATCGGCTGTTGGCAGCGCAGGAGCTCCCTCACCAGCGCCGCGGCAAGCGTTACAATCTTCGCCCGCTCGTCGAGAGCCTGCGGCTCAAGGACATGTCCGACGAGAAAGCGGTGCTCGATATGCGCCTCTCGGCGCGCCCCGGGGCCACCGGCCGACCAGAGGCGGTGTTGGACGTCCTGGGGATGGGAGATGCCTTCGCCCGTTACCGGCGCCAGAGGCTGATTCTCCAGGACACTGGTTGACAAAACCGGTGAACTCGCTATAATCTCATGTCGAGTGGCCGTGCCCTTTGGCCCGGCCCTATCTTTGTGTAGGCAGGGAGGATGTAGCGTGTACGCAATCATGAAATCAGGCGCGCGCCAGTACCGCGCCAGCGTTGGAGACACAGTTCGCGTCGAGAAGCTGCCCGTCGATCCCGGGGAACAGATTGAACTGGACGAGGTTTTGCTGGTCGTCGATGGTGACGAGGTCAAGATCGGTCAACCCTCTGTCGAGGGAGCCAGGGTGCTGGCGACCGTCGTGGCCCAGGAGAAGGGCCCCAAGATCACAGTCTTTAAGTATCGTCCCAGTAAGCGATATCGGCGACATAAGGGCCACCGTCAGCGCTACACTCGACTGCGAGTAGACGAGATTATTGTCTAGGAGGGATTCAGATGGCTCACAAGAAGAGTAGCGGCGTTTCACGGAACGGCCGAGAGAGCAACGCCAAGTACCTGGGCGTCAAGAAGTACGGCGGTCAGCAGGTGCGCGCTGGCCACATCATCATGCGCCAGCGCGGTACGCGCATCCACCCCGGGCAGAACGTCGGGGTTGGTCGCGACCATACCCTGTTCGCCACCGCCGACGGCACGGTGACCTTCGAGCATACCCGCGGTGGACGCAAGCGTGTCAGCGTCTACCCCGGCGAGGAGGTCGCGTGAAAGAGGGTATCCATCCTGAATACTACCCGGAAGCCAAGGTTACCTGCGCCTGCGGCAACTCGTGGACCGTAGGCTCGACCCAGCCCGAGATCCGGACCGATGTATGCTCTGCCTGCCACCCTTTCTACACAGGCGAGCAGCGCATCGTGGACTCTGGCGGCCAGGTCGATCGCTTCCTCAAGAAGCTGGAGCGTCGCAAGAGCAAGATGGAGGAGATCGAGCGTCGCCGGGCTCGGAAGAGCTCTCCCGAACTCCCCATCGAGAAGCTCGACATCCGCACTCAGGCCAAGAACGTTCTCCTGGAGGCGGGCGTAGAGACGGTGGGCGATGTCCTCGAAATGCTGGAGGAGGGCGGAGGGGACGCCTTGATGAACATCTCGGGTTTCGGCATGAAGTCCCTGGCAACTCTCAAGAAGCAGCTGCGAGCTCGGGGCTTCGTCCTCCCGGGCGACCAGGCGCCCCGGGTAGAAGAAGAGGAAGAAGAGGAAGAACGAGCGGCCGAGGCGAGAGAAATCGAAGCCAAGATGGCCGGGTAGTTGGAGGGAACGACACTTTGAAGGGGCAGATGTGGACATCTGCCCCTCTTTTGTTTCAATGATCCCCGAAATGTACACCAAACCCACGGGCGGCTGGATCGAGGTCATCTGCGGCAGTATGTTCTCTGGTAAGACAGAGGAGCTCATTCGGCGTCTTCGCCGGGCGAAGATCGCCAGACAGCAAGTACAGGTCTTCAAACCCATCGTCGACACACGTTACTCCGATCGCGAGGTGACCTCCCATAACGGGATGCAGATCGAGGCTCTTCCGGTTAAGGACGTAGCCCACGTGGCCCGGATGATAGCGCCGGACACTACCGTGGTTGCCATCGACGAGGCCCAGTTCTTCGAGGACGACATCATCCCCCTGTGCGAACGCCTGGCCGATCGGGGCCTCCGCGTCGTGGTCGCCGGTCTCGACATGGATTTCCGCGGACAGCCCTTCGGCCCTATGCCCGCTCTCATGGCCCGGGCCGAGCAGGTGACCAAGCTCCAGGCCATCTGCGTGGAGTGCGGCGGCCCTGCCAGCCGCACCCAGCGCCTTATAGAAGGCCAGCCGGCCGCTCGCGACGATCCCGTCATCCTTGTAGGGGCCAGCGAGGTGTACGAGGCCCGCTGCCGGGGATGTCACGAACTGGGAGATCGCAGCGCCACAGATGACGAAGAGTAACCCATGAGAGATCCAGACGACATTTCCGACGCCATCGAGCGTGTCCTGCTCGACGAACCCGCCATTGAGAGACGGGTGTCCAAGCTGGCGACCGACATAAGCGCTACCTATGAGGGCGTCGAATACGGCGACGACGGGCTGGTGCTGATCGGGGTGCTTAAGGGCGCCTTCGTCTTCCTGGCGGACCTTGCCCGCCGGCTGACGGTGCCCCATCACGTCGACTTCATCGCCCTCTCGAGCTACAACCGCGGGTCGACGACCGGTGAGGTGCGCCTGATCATGGACTCGCGAATCAACGTCGCCGACCGACACGTGCTCATCGTAGAGGACATTGTCGACACTGGCTACACCCTCGACTATCTCCAGCGCACCTTTGCTGCCCGCCAGCCAGCTTCCCTCAGATCCTGCGTCTTCCTCAGCAAGCCCGATCGTCGTCGCGTCGACGTCAACATCGACTATCTCGGCTTTGAGATACCCGACGTCTGGGTCGTCGGTTACGGGTTGGACTTCGCCGATCGCTATCGAACACTCCCCTACATCGGCGCTCTGAAGAAGGCCGTATACCAGGATTGACGGAGGCCAGCGCATGGACCTGGAGCAAGACGTCGACAAGATCCTGATCCCCTCAAATAGGCTGCAGCAGCGCATCCAGGATCTGGCACGCATGATCAATCACACCTATACCGATGAGGACCGTCCCCTCCTCGTCTGCGTCCTCAAGGGCGCCTTCGTGTTCCTTGCCGACCTGACGCGGCAACTCGCGATGCGGCACGAGGTCGACTTCATGGAGACCTCTTCGTACGGCGCGCGGACCAGGAGCAGCGGCGTGGTCCGCATTCTGCTCGACCTGGAGAGGAACATCGAAGGGCGGCACGTGCTCATCGTCGAGGACATCGTCGACTCAGGCCGCACCCTCGACTACGTCACCCGCAACCTGGAGACCCGCGAGCCCGCCAGCTTGCGCGTGTGCACTCTGTTGAACAAGCCCTCGCGTCGCGTCATCCCGGTGGAGCTCGACTTCGTGGGCTTCGAGATACCAGATGAGTTCGTCGTTGGCTACGGCCTCGATTTCGACGAAGAATACCGGAATCTACCCTTCATCGGCGTGCTCAAGGAAGAGATCTACGCCGAGGCAGACCAGGCCCGTGGCACGCCATCCTGATCCCCGTCAATCCCATCGCCCCGCCCCGGGGGCTGCGAGTCCGCGGCGCCCCTAGATGCTGGTCGGGATCGACGCTAGCCGCGCCGTCTCCCATCACCCCACGGGCACCGAGATCTACTCCCGGCGTCTGATCCAGACGCTGCTGAAGCTCCACTCGCCCCACCGTTTCCGCCTCTACTTCCGCACCTCCCCTCCCTCCCACCTGTTCAAAGGAGCCGAACACCGGGTCATACCGTTCCCCCGCCTGTGGACTCACGTCCGGCTGTCCTGGGAGATGGCACGACACCGGCCCGATCTCCTCTTCGTCCCGGCTCACGTCCTCCCCCCGGTCCGACCCCGCCTCAGCCTGGTCACCGTCCACGACCTCGGCTATCTCCACTTCCCGCAGGCTCACCCCTGGCGGCAGCGCCTCTACCTCGATCTGTCCACCCGCTGGAACGCCCGGGTGGCGACCCACCTCCTGGCCGATTCCCGCGCCACGAAGGCCGATCTGGCAGCGCGCTACGCGGCCGAACCCGACAAGATCACCGTTGCCTACCCCGGCGTCGACCCATCCCTCGGTCCCGTCTGTGACCCGGCGGTCATCGGGGCCGCAAAGGAGCGCTATGACGTAGCGGGTGACTACTTCCTCTATCTGGGCACGCTCCAGCCGCGGAAGAACCTGGGTCGCCTCGTCGGCGCCTTTGCCCGCTTCCTGAGCCGCCAGCCTCAGGCCGGCGTACAACTCGTTCTGGCGGGCAAGCGCGGTTGGCTCCACGACGAGCTCTTCCACCGCGTCCGTGAACACGGTCTCGACCACCGCGTCCGCTTCCCGGGGTACGTCGCCGAGGAGGACAAAGCCCCTCTCCTGAGTGGCGCCCTGGCCTTCGTATTCCCCTCGCTCCACGAAGGGTTTGGTCTCCCCGTCCTTGAGGCTCAGGCGTGTGGATGCCCCGTCATCACCAGCATCACCTCCAGCCTCCCCGAGGTCGCGGGCGACAGCGCCCTCCTCGTCGATCCCCGGGACACTGCCGCCATTGCCGACGCGATGACTCGGCTGTTCACCGACTCTACCTTGTCCACCCGGCTGATCGAGAGCGGCTTCTCCAACGTGGAACGCTTCTCCTGGCACGCGTGCGCCCGCACCGTGCTCCAGGTCATCGACGAGCTCTCGAACCAAGTCACCACCTAGCACCCCGGATCCCTACACCACCCGGCGCCCTGCCGCCTATCATTGCGCGGGTGGCAGACGGCCGATCCTCACCCTCTCCCCCCGGAGGAGAGGTCAGGCGAGCGGGAGGCTGCCCCTCACCACCGTCACATCCTGTTAGCCAGACCGAACCCATGGTATAATCCTCCGCCTATGGAACAAGAGATCGGCCCCGACCCGGCCTCATTGCCCGTCAGCGGTCTGTTCCGGCTGACAGCCCGCGCGGGAAACCTCATCACCTGGCTCGCCCCCGCCTGGGCCGTACTCTGTGGGGTCGTCGCTTCAGCCGGCTTCACCTGGCAGCGCCAGAGTTGGATTCGCCTCGCCCTCCTCATCCTGCTCGTCGACGCTGGCTGGGGGTCTCTCTGGAGCGCCCTCGCCGCCAGCGATTGGGTCACGCCGCTCCGTCGCTGGCGCGGGTGGCACAAGAACAGCCCAACCGCGGCCCTGCCCTACACCCTTCCCCACACGCCCGGAGGCAAGCTCCGTCGGCTCCTCGGCAGGCTCCGTGCCTGGTGGAGCGACGTGCTCTGGCCCAGCTGCGGACTGGCGCTCTTGACCATCCTGGCAAGTCTGCCCGTGACAGCGCTGCTCGCCGGCCTCTTGGGGCTCGACCTGCTTCTCCTGAGCGCAGCCGCCCTCGCCGTCATGCAGCTTGGCGTCCTGTGGGAGCGCGGCCGCAGGCCTGTGCCCCCAGGATGGGACGCCATCGTTGCCGTGGCCCTCCCGTGGCTGGCTGGTCACATCGCCTTCGGACCACCCACGCTCCGTTCGGCTGGCCTGGCCGTCCTGTACACCGTCGCCTGGGGGCACGCCTGGAGGGTCACCTCCAGCTCCGGACGCGTGCTGACCGTCGGCACCCAGGTTGTGGCCATGGTCGCCCTTGTTGCCTTGCAGCGCCCTTTTGCCGCCGCCGCCCTGTTTCTGGCCCTTGTACCTCAGCTCGACCTCCTTCCGTGGACTGGCCCCGCCCGTCCATCCAGTTGGTATGTACCGCACGTGCGCCCCTGGATGATGGCAGCGATGTTGGTCGCCGCCCTCGCCATCTAGACGATGCCCCCCGCTGCCGTTGGCCTCATCCTGCTGGGCCTCGCGCTTCTGGGCCTGCTGGTCTACTGGCAGTTGATCGTCGCCGAGGGGACGTACCTCGGCCCGCGCATCGTCGCCCTGATGTACGATTGGTCCGCGGGGGCTTACGAACGGATCAAGGGGTTCATCCCCAGCGAGGAACAGTGGTTTCTCGGCATCCCCCTCGCCCGCTCCCTCGAGTTGGTCCCCGCTCCCCTCGTCCTCGACGTGGCAACGGGCACCGGCCGGCTCCCCCGCGCTCTCTTGCGCCAGCCCTCGTTCGAGGGCCGTATCATCGGCCTCGATCTCTCCCGCGGCATGCTGCGCCAGGCGGTGCGCCGCACAGCCCAGTTTGCCAACCGCCTGACCTTCATCTGTCAGGGCGCCAGTTCTCTCCCTTTCTTGGACAACACCTTCGACGCCGTGACCTGCCTTGAGGCGCTGGAGTTCACGCCGGACCCGCACCACGTGCTCGAGGAACTGGTACGCGTCCTGCGGCCGGGGGGTGTGCTGCTTCTCACCAACCGCGTTGGATCCGACGCCAGGTTCCTTCCCGGTCGCGCTTTCCCTCCCGCTGTCTTCGAGGACATGCTGCGCCAGCTGCCTCTCGAGCAGATCGAGACCAGAAGCTGGCAGGTCGACTACAACCTTATCTGGGCTGTCAAGACCGGAGAGCCCAAAGGCGGCGGCATCCAGGCTCTGGAGGAGATCCTTCGCTGTCCCATCTGCGAGAGCCCGCTGGAGCGCGGAGTCGACGCCTTCCACTGCACCGGCTGCGCCCGCACCTACCCCGTCGCGCACGACGGTGTGATCGAGATGGCCGACCAGGCGTGATGCCGCGACCTTGCCCGCTCCCCGGCCCCTGGCCCACAGCTCTATGCACCAGGGCCAGTTAGCCGAAGACGCTCAACCGGCTTTTCTCGGGGAAGCCTGCAACAACGTAGTGTGTCGAAAAGTGGAGAGATCTCTATGAATATCCTCGTGACGGGAGCGGCCGGCTTCATCGGATCCCATCTCGCGGAGCGCCTGGCCGGGTTAGGCCATTCAGTGCGCGGCCTCGACTGCTTCACGGATTACTACTCCCTGGCTCTCAAGGAGCTCAACGCCCACCAGGTCCGGGAGAAGGGCGTCGAGTTCCTCCGCCTCGATCTGGCGGAGGACGACCTGACCGCGGCTGTGCGAGACATCGACGTCGTCTACCACTCCGCCGCCCAGCCGGGAATCTCCGCCACCACCCCCTTTGAGACCTATGTCAGAAACAACATCACGGCCACCTACCGGTTGTTAGAGGCCGTTCGGACCGTACCCTCGTTCCAGGCGCTGATATACATCTCCACGTCCTCCGTCTACGGCGCCGATGCCTCCGGCGACGAGACCGCCGAGGCCAAACCCACCTCCTACTATGGCGTCACCAAGCTCGCCGCGGAGCAGCTCGCCCTGGCCTACACGCGAGATCGGGGACTGCCATCCTGCTCGCTCCGGCTGTTCTCCGTGTACGGACCGCGCGAGCGGCCCGACAAGCTGTACCCGAAACTGATCCGCTGTATCTTGGAGGACGAACCGTTCCCGCTGTACGAGGGCAGCGAACACCACCGACGCAGCTATACCTACATAAGCGACGCGGTCGACGGGTTAGTAGCACCTCTGCGCGACTTCAACAGGTGCGTTGGGGAGATCTTCAACATCGGGACAGACGTGACCCATACCACAGGGGAAGCGATCAGGACGGTGCAACGCGTGATCGGCAGGAGAGCCAAGATAGAGACAGCGCCGCCCAGGCCGGGTGACCAGTTGAAGACCCATGCCAACATCGAGAAAGCACGGAGATTGCTCAACTACAATCCCACCACACCCTTGAGGGAGGGCGTGCAGGAGATGGTCGAGTGGTACGAGCAGCACATCATGGGCAAGGTAGACCTTCAGGATGCTCTCTCTCCGTAGAGCGACGGGGGCCGACATCGAGGGCATAGCGACGGTCGTTCGCGAGGTTTGGAGACAGGACATCCTCCCCGACGTCTGCAGAGCGCACATCGAGGATAACACCTGCGGGCTCTGGGTCGCCACGGAGGAGGGGGAGATCGCTGGCTTCGCCTCCGCATTCCTCACCGCCGTCGCGGACACCCGCCGCTGGGAGATCGATCTCGTCGCCGTCAGACGCGCCAGCCGGGGCCGGGGCATCGGAACGCGGCTGATCAGACGCGCGTACGCATCAGGCCAGCGGCACGACGTCTGCCTAACCAGAGCCCTGGTCCGGGCGGAGAATACCCCGGGGCAGAGAGCTTTCCAGAGCGCGGGCTTCCGCAGGGACCCTCGGCTCCACGCACTCCTCCTTTGGCCTCCAGCCATCGGGCCCGACGCCCGCTCCTATGCCGGCCCTGTGACCCTCCTGCCCGTGGACACCCTCACCTACCGCGGCCTATGGGTCGAGCACCTCACCTCCCTCCCCGCCCGGGAGCAGCGCCGCGCCGTCACTGCCGCTCGTTCCCTCATCGCCAGGCAAGGCCGCCTCAACGCTGGCGCCGTCATCCCCGTCGACGGAGAGCACCTCCTGGCGCCCGACCCGCGAGACCAGGCGGA
>CAYVCX010000011.1:0-33591 GCA_964450435.1 uncultured Anaerolineales bacterium | reverse complement strand
CCCCTTGCGCTATAATCCTCCTCACGCCGTCTCCCACATTCGCACCGCCGACCCAGGAGAATCGCCATGAAAAAAGTTGACAAAACCGACCAGGAGTGGAAACAGGAGCTCACACCGCGGCAGTATCGAGTGATGCGCCAGGGCGGTACCGAGAGGGCTTTCAGCGGGGAGTACTACGACTCCAACGAAGAAGGGATCTACCGCTGCGCCGCCTGCGGCAACCCCCTGTTCGATTCCCGCACCAAGTTCAAGTCCGGCAGCGGCTGGCCCAGCTTCTGGGCTCCTGTTGACGAAGGGCACGTCGACTACCGCCGGGACGACACGCTGGGCATGGAAAGAACCGAGGTGCGCTGCGCCGCCTGCGGCTCCCACCTGGGTCACGTGTTCGACGACGGCCCACCGCCCACCCACAAACGCTTCTGCATGAACTCCGTCGCCCTGGACCTGGTCAGCGACGGCGAGGAATCTGCCGAATGAACACCACCCGCGTTGTCACCCTCAGCCCTGCCACCAGGGACAAGATTCTCACCTATCAACGGAACGAAATCACCGAGCACCACATCTACGAGAAACTGGCCCGGGCCATCGACTCGCCGGAGAACAGCCGTGTCCTCCGGGACATCGCCGCCGACGAGCTCAGCCACTACCACGATTGGCGCCAATACACCGACCAGGACCTGGAACCCAAGCGCTGGCAGATCTGGAAATACTATCTCATCAGCCGCGTATTCGGGTTCACCTTCGGCGTCAAGCTGATGGAGCGCGGTGAGGAGGGCGCCCAGGAGAACTACGCTGAGCTTCAGGACGTGATCCCGGAGGCCGACCGCATCGCTCGGGAGGAGAACGAACACGAGGAGGCCCTCCTCCAGATGCTCAATGAGGAGCGGCTGCAGTATACGGGCTCCATCGTCCTCGGTCTGAACGACGCGCTGGTGGAGCTCACCGGCGCCCTGGCCGGCCTCACCCTCGCCCTCCAGGACACGAGCTTGATCGCCCTCACCGGCTCCATCACCGGCTTTGCCGCTGCCCTCTCCATGGGCGCGTCAGAATACCTCTCCACCCGGGCGGAGGAGACCGCCAAACACGCGGTCCGCGCCTCCCTCTACACCGGCACGGCCTACATCATCACCGTGGCCCTTCTTATTCTTCCGTACCTCCTCCTCGACAACTACTACGTCTGCCTGGCCTGTGCGCTGGCCGTCGGCGTCGCCATCATCGGCGTCTTCAACTACTACGTATCCGTCGCCAAGGACGAGTCGTTTAGAGACCGTTTTACCGAGATGGCCGGCCTGAGCTTCGCCGTGGCCGCCTTGAGTTTCTTTATCGGATTCGTGGTCCGTTCCTTCCTCGGTGTCGATGTGGACTGACGTCTGACCGTGGGGATCTTCCTGAAATCGAAGTCTTCCCCGGCGAGGCGCCATGTTTGATCACTTCGCCCTGCTCGCCCCAATCTATGATCTAGTGATGCCCGCGCCCGATCCCGAGCGGCTCCACGAGCTGCTGCGCCTGCCAACCCCCGGGCGCATGCTGGAGGCCGGCGGCGGCACGGGGCGCGTCGCATCCAGATTGCTTCCTGTCGTCGGCCTGCTGGTGGTCAACGATCTCTCAGCACCAATGCTCCGGAAGGCGCAGGCTAAAGGGCCTCTGCGACCCGTCCAATCCTATGTCGAGCGGCTCCCCTTTTGCGATGGCTGCTTCAGCCGGGTCTTTGCCGTCGACGCCTTCCACCACTTCAACGATCACCACGCTGCCATCCGGGAGCTGCTCCGCGTCCTCGCGCCGCGGGGCCGGCTGGTCATCGAGGAGCCGGACATCCGCCGCTTCCCCGTCAAACTCGTCGCCCTCCTGGAGAAGCTGGCTCTCATGCGAAGCCACTTTCGATCGGCAGAGGAGATCCGCGCTATGGTCGCTTCCCACGGCCTCCAGGCCCGAACCGCCTGCCTCAGCGACTTCTCCACCTGCGTGGTGGTAGACAAGTGATGCCTCCCACACCACTCCCCTCGCCAGGGAGAGACAGGATGCAGCAGCTCGGGCTTGCTACCCGACGAGACGCGGCAGCTCAGGTCTGCTACCTGATGGAACGCGGCAGCTCAGGTCCGCCACCCGACAGGAGCGGCTCCAATGCCCTCGCCATCCGCCGGGGAGCTAACACCCCTCCCCTCTCCCGACGTCGGGAGAGGGGAGGGGCAGGGGGAGGGGTGAGGGCCATAAACACAGCTCCGCACCAACACGGAGAGGGACACAACCATGCCACCCAATCTATGGGCTCTCTACCGCCACATGCTCCGTAGCCGCCTCTTCGAGCGCGCCGTCCAGCAACTGTGGCTCGACGGCGACATCTCCGGCGAGATGCACCTGGGCACCGGCGAGGAGGCCATCGCCGCCGGGGTGCTATCGCAACTCGTCGACGGCGACGCCATGGCCCTCGATCACCGCGGCACGCCCCCGCTGCTGATGCGCGGCGTCGACCCCGTTGCCCTCCTCCGCGAGCTGCTGGGCCGCCCCGACGGACTCTGCGCCGGCATGGGCGGCCACATGCACCTCTACTCTCGGGAGCACCTGGCGGCCTCCTCCGGAATCGTGGGGGCTAGCGGGCCCGCCACGGTCGGCTTCGCCCTGGCCGCCCGGCGGCTGCGCCCGGGCACCCTAGCGGTGGCCTTCTTCGGCGAAGGCGCCTTCAATCAAGGGATGCTGTTGGAAGCCATGAACCTCGCCGTAGTCTGGAAGCTCCCCGCCGTCTTCGTGTGCAAGGACAACGGCTGGGCCATCACGTCCGAGTCGGCGACCCTCACAGGCGGCACCCTCGCCGGGCGCGCCCAGGGCTTCGGAATGCCGGCCGTCGAGACCGACGGCACCGACGTGGAGAGCGTGTGGCACGCCGCCCACCGGGCCATGACGCGAGCCCGCCAAGGGGAGGGACCCACGTTCCTCCACGCCCACTGCGTCCACCTGGAGGGGCACTTCCTCGGTGACCCGCTGATCGCTGCCGTGCGCCGTCCCCTGCGCGAGTTGCCCCAGATAGCCGGGCCGCTGACTCGCTCCCTCCTCCGATGGAAGGGGGCGCCCCTCGGGAAGCGCGCGGGCGGTCTCCGGTCCATCATAGGGACGCTGTTCAGCAGCTACCGGGACGCCTCCGACCACGCGGATCGGGATCCTCTGACAAGGGCTCGGCAGAGCCTGACCGGGGAGCCTGACCGCCTGGAGGAGCTGGAGCAGGACGTCAGGCACGAGATCGAGCAGGTAATCGAGACGGCCCTCGCGTCATCGTAGCCGGACGTCATCAGGGAAAATCCGGTGAGAGGAGAGAAACCAATGCGGACCATGAGCTTCGCGGACGCCATCGACGACGCCCTGGCCCAGGCGATGGAGGATGATCCCAGGATCATCGTGATGGGAGAGGACGTGCCGCTGCTCCGGCGCAACCTCGTCGCCCGTTTCGGCCAGGACCGCTTCTTGGGAACGCCCATCAGCGAGAGCGCCTTCGTCGGCGGCGCGGTGGCGGCCGCCATGGCCGGCCTGCGTCCCGTCGTGGAAGTCATGCTGGTCGATTTCATCGGCGTGACCATGGATGCGCTCCTCAACCACGCCGCCAAGGTCCGGGCCTTCTCCGGCGGCACGTGGAACGCCCCCCTGGTCGTCCGCGCTGCTTGTGGCGGGGGTTACGGCGACGGCGGCCAGCACGAGCAGACCCTGTGGGGCTGGATGGCCCACATCCCAGGCCTCGCCGTCGTGGTACCGTCGACGCCGGCCGACGCCGGGGGCCTGATGCTGGCCGCCCTCGAACGCGAGGACCCCGTCGTCTACCTCGAGCACAAGCTCCTTTCCGCCCGCTGGCTCGACATGATGGGCGGTGCGACTCGCGAGGCCGTCTCCTTCGACGTCCCCTCCAGCGGCGCCCGGGGGCCGGTGCCCCAGCGATGGGAACCGCTGCCGCTGGGCCAGGCCGCTGCCCGCCGGGAGGGCGACGACCTCACCATTGCCAGTGTCAGCGTCGGAGTGCACCGGGCCCTGCAGGCGGCGGAGCGTCTGGCCGAGAAAGGCATCTCCGCCGGCGTAATCGATCTGCGCACGGTCTCGCCGCTCGACAGGAAAACCGTCTGCGAGGCCGTCTCGCGGACCCGGGCCTTGTTGGTCGTGGATGAGGACTACGAGGGGTTTGGACTGTCCGGAGAGCTGGCCGCCGTCGTGCTGGAGGCCGGCATCCCGGCCCGGTACGCCCGGGTCGCCACCAGGACCACGATCCCCTATGCGCGCCGTCTGGAGGACGAAACGCTCCCCAACGTGGAGCGCATCCACGCCGCCGCGCTGCAGCTCATGGAGGACTAGATGCCATCAATCGCCATCGTCACCGATACCGATGTCAGCCTGCCTTCTGACGTCGCCGCTCGTTACGGCATCCGTCAGGTGCCCATCGCCGTCCACTTCGGAAGTGAGACCCTGCTGACCGGCGTCGACATCGACGACACCACCCTCTTCCAGCGCGTCGACCGCGACGGAGAGCTCCCCACGACCTCCGCCCCCGCACCCGGCGACTTCCTCAACGCCTTTCAGTCTGCCTTCGAAGAAGGGGCCGATCAGGTGATCTGTTTCTGCGTGAGCAGCGCCGTCAGCGGCACCTACGATGCCGCTCGTACCGCCCGCGACCTGGTCCTGGAGCGCAAGGTCACAGTGGTCGATACCCAGAGCATCTCCATGGGCCAGGGCTTCATGGTCATCGAGGCCGCTGAGGCGGCACAGGAGGGCGCTTCCCCCGACGAGATCATCCAGCGCGCCCTGGACGTGGGCGAGCGCATCGCCCTCTACGCCGCCCTTTCCACGCTCAAGTATCTGGCCATGAGCGGGCGCGTCGGCCATCTAACGGCCGGTATGGCCGGCCTCCTGAGCATCAAGCCCATCCTCACCCTCCACGACGGTGAGCTCCAGATGCTCGAGCGGGTGCGGACCCGGCGGAAGGCCTGGTCCCGCGTGATCGACCTGACGGCCGAGGCACTCGGGGGCGCCGAGGCCGAGCGTATGGCCATCGTCCACGTGGATGCGCTCCAGGAGGCGCGCCGCTTCGAGGAGCAGCTGCGCCAGCGCCTCCCCTGTCCCGAGAGCATCATCACCGCCGAGCTTACGCCCGGGCTCTCCGTTCACACCGGCGCCGGCCTGGTCGGCGTCGCCGTCGTAGCCCCTGCCCCTCCCATCTCCTGATGTTGGCACGCAGCAGCAGCCGCGCGAGGGGCCGGGGCCATCTATGGAGGTTAGATTCGCGCTTCGCCACCCCGCAATCCACTCGCCGCCGTTTTCACGCCCCTCCCCTCTCCTCATCTCGCGAGAGGGGAGGGGCAGGCAGGAGGGATGAGGGATAAAGAACGTCGCTCCGCCTCACCCGAGTCAAGCCGTTTCCGCACCCGCCACGATTGAACGGAGACATACCATGACCATCTCAGGCCTCCACCTCCTCCTCACCTACCAATGTAACTTCGAGTGCGACCACTGCTTCGTCTGGGGCAGCCCATACCAGCGCGGCACCATGACCCTGGCGGACATCCGCGAAATCCTCCGCCAGGCCGACACCCTGGGCACGGTCCAGTCGATCTACTTCGAGGGCGGGGAACCCTTCCTCTACTACCCCATCCTCCTCGCTGGCATTGAGGAGGCAGCGGACCGGGGATTCCAGATCGGAGTGGTCACTAACAGCTACTGGGCCACCGCGCTCGAGGACGCACTGGCGTGGCTGCACCCCCTCGCCGACCTCCTCCACGACCTCTCCGTCAGCAGCGACCTCTACCATTACGACGAGATCCTCAGCCGCCAGGCCCGGAACGCCCGCCACGCCGCCGAGCACCTGCACATCCCCATCGGCACCATCAGCATCGCGCAACCCGACGAGGAGGACCCCTCACTGGACGCCGTCATGGTCCGCGGCCGCGCCATCGAGAAGCTGACCGGCAGCCTCAGCCACCAGCCCTGGACATCCTTCACCGAGTGCCCCCACGAGGACCTGCGCGACCCCGGGCGCGTCCACGTCGACCCCCTCGGCTGCGTCCACCTCTGCCAGGGCCTCTCCCTGGGTAACCTCTTCCGCACCTCCCTGGCCCATATCTTCACCGCATTCGACCCCGACGCCCATCCCGTCATCGGCCCCTTGCTCCGCGGCGGCCCGGCCGGGCTGGCCCGCCGCTACGGCCTCACGCCCAAAGAGACCTACGCCGACGCGTGCCACCTCTGCTACGAGACCCGCCTCGCCCTGCGCCAGCGCTTCCCCGAGATTCTCACCCCGGATCAGATGTACGGGGAGTTCGAGGCCTAGGCCCCAGCTTTCTCCGGCCCGGGTTGGCCCGCCCCCCGCTCTGCTTCGCCCCCGCTGGCGTCAGTCCCGGCGGACCCCACCCTGGCTCCCCTCTTTGCACGCACCACGGCCAACGGCTCGCCTCCATCCCTCCGTCGCGGCCCCGGACCCAGGCTCTTCAACGCCAGGCTGATCACGTAGCTCACCCCCGCCACCAGGATGATCGCCGCGCCCGACGTCAGGTTGTAGACGTACGACAGCCCCAGGCCCGCCGTGGTGAAGATCATCCCCAGCACGATGGCCAACCCCATCATCCGCTTCATCTCCCGCACGAACTGCCCCGCCATCGCCGCCGGGATGGTCAACAGGGCGATGACCATGATCAATCCCACCACCCGCATCAACATCACCACCGTCAGCGCAATCATTGCCACCAGGACCAGGTAGATGGAATCCACTGGCACGTTCTCCACCGTCGCAAACGTCTCGTCGAACGACACTGCCAGCAGCTCCTTGTAGAACAGCGCCACCAGCCCGATGATGATCACGTCCAGGGCCAGGATCACCACCAGTTCCGTCCGGGCCACGGCCAGAATGCTGCCGAACAGGTAGCTCATCAGATCCGCCTTGTACCCCGCGGTCACATCCACGAAGATGATGCCCACCGACATCCCGATGGCCCACATCACCCCGATGACAGTATCGGCCCGCTCGCGGGTCTTCCGCTGCACCCACCCCATCGCCAGCGCCGCCAGCAAGCTGAACACAATCGCACCGACCAGGGGGAAATACCCCGGGCGCGGATCGCGCGCCACCTCGCTCCCAGCGAACAGGATCGGCACCAGGTTGTACTTCACAAAGTAGCCCAGCCCGATCCCTCCGTACGCCGTGTGAGCAATGCCGCCGCTGATGAAGACAATCCGATTTACCACCACGTAGGCTCCCACGATCCCGCACGCGATGCTCACCAGAAACCCGGCGATCAGCGCGTTCCGTAAAAACGCAAATTGCAGCGCTTCGCCGATCAACTCAATCATGAGCCGCCCCTCCCTCGTCGTGGGCCAGGAAAACGCGGTGGGGCACCCCGTGCGCAATCAAGTCCACCGGGCACTCGTAGGCCAGCTGCACCATCTCCGGCGTCAACTGCCTCTCGTCATGGTAGAACAGACGTCGGTTCAGGCACCCCACCGTCTTGACGTGGGACGAGATGGCGTTCATATCGTGCGAGATAAGTATGATGGTGACGCGGGCATTGAGCTCCTCCAGGAGCTCGTAGATGCTCGTGCTCACGCGGGGGTCGACACTCGACGTCGGCTCGTCCAGCAGCAGGATGTCCGGCTCCGTCGCCAGAGCCCGGGCGATGTACACGCGCTGCCGCTGCCCGCTGGAGAGCTCACCGATGGGTCGGTCTCGCAGAGAAAGCATGTCCACCCCGCCCAGCGCCTCGGCCACGACAGCGTCGTCCTCCGCTGTGAAGCGCTCCAGCAAGCGCCGCTGGCCGAGCCGCCCCATCCGCGCCACGTCCCACGCCCGAATCGGGAAATCGCGGTCGAAATCGACCTGCTGCGGCACGTAACCCACGTGCTGCCGCCCCTCCGCAACCGGCTTCCCCATGATTCGGACCCGTCCGCGGGTCGGCGGCAGCAGGCCCAGCAACACCTTGACCAGCGTCGTCTTCCCTCCACCATTCGGCCCGATCAGACCGATGAAATCCAGCGGTGCCACCGTCAGGTTGACGTCCTCCAATACCGCCTCGTGGTCGTAACCCGCCCACAGCCCCTCGATCTCAATAACCGCGTTGCCTGCCGCCGCTGCCTCTTCCATACCCCCTCCTATTCCAGAACACCCGCAAAGGCCTCCGCGACGCGCCGCAGATTCTCCAGCCAGTCGGGTGCCAGCGGACTGATCAGCAGCACTTCGCCGTCGATCTCCTCTGCAATGGTCTCCGCATCGGAAGTGCGGAACTCCGGCTGAGCGAAGATCACCCGGATGTTCTTCTCCCGTGCCTGCTCGATCAGATGGGCCAACTCCTGAGCGCTTGGCTCCTGCCCCCCAACCTCGATGGGGATCTGCTCCAGGCCGAAGTCGGCCGCGAAGTAGCCCCACGCCGGATGGAAAACCATGAATTCGTCGTTCTCCACACCGGCCAGCGTCGCTTCGATCTCCGCCTCCAGGTCCTCGATATCGGCCACAAACGCATCCAGATTCGCCCTATACTCCGCCTCGTGCTCGGGATCGAGTTCCGCCAGTGCCGCGTAGATGTTCTCTGCCTGCACCTTCACCAGCCGCGGCGAAACCCAGATGTGGGGATCGGGCGCGCCCTCCGCCGTGTCACGGTCGGCCTCAGCTTCTTCCTCGTGCCCGTCGTCCTCGTGATCGTGGTCAGCCGGCAGCGGCCGGCGCTCTATTCCCGCCGCCGTGTCCACCATCATCATATCCCTGTTCGCTGCGGCAATCCTGTCCAGCCAGACGTCCTCGAACGCCACGCCGATATGGAAGTAGGCCACCGCGTCGCTCAGCGCCTTCAACTGCTCCGGCCTGGGCTCGTACGTCGCCGGGCTGCTGCCCGGCTCCACCATCACGTTCACCGCCACCCGCTCGCCGCCAATCCGCTCCACGAAGTACCTCTGGGGGGCGATGCTGACCGTGACCTTGAGCTTCTCCTCGCCAGCTTCCTCGCCCCGCGGCGTGCAGGCGCTCGTCACCATCCCGAACGCCATCCCCAGCACCATCAGCACCCATCCAATCCGCCTGAACGCGCCCCCAGCCTTCATCCGCCTCCTCCTCCCAAAGCACGCGACGTAGCGTAACAAGAACCCAACGTCTTAATCCCAGAAGATAGCCAACCCGCGCCACCTCCCCTCGTCACCCCACCGTCCTCTCGTCCTGATCGGAACACAGCGAAACGAAGCAACAGCGGGCGACTGCCAGACCATGAACCTGCCGTCGTCAGATGCCTACCTGCTCGTCCGAACCTTCCACCTCCCGATGACCATCACGCCTCCGCCTCCCGTGTACCACATTTCGCAGCGTCAGCGCCAACGTCACCGGCCAGATGTGCACCAGAATCGGCCCTCCGCATTCAGGACACGGCAGCAGGCCCGCTCCGCACGAGCCCACCACAGCCAGCCATGGCTTGAACACCTTCCACCTCAGCTTCGATCTCCAGTCCATGATTATGGACCAGCCTCACACCCCGACTAACTGAAAAACACTTTCAATACGTCACAAAAAAAGGGAGACGCCCTATTCTTGGCACCCGGGGCACACCCCCGCCAGTTGCAACAGATGCCCATCCACGCGATACCCCGTCCGCCCTTCCACGCGCCCGATCAACCCCCGCAGGTCATCCCCTCCCGGGAACTCCATCGCCCGCCCGCAGCACCGGCACAGCAGCACGTGCCGGTGGCCCGGCGACGACATCACGTACCCGTGGCAGCCCTCGCCGTGGTGCACGCGGCTCACCAGACCCAGCTCCTCAAACAAGTCCAGAGTGCGGTACACGGTCACCAGGCCCAGCCTCCTATGAAAAGCCTGCCCCTGCTCATGGATCTCCTGCGGCGAAAGCGGCGTCTCCGCTGCCAACAGCACCTCCGCGATGGCACTCCGAGAGTTCGTCACCCGATACCCCTGCCGCCCCAGGACCTCTTCCCACAGGCTCAAGATCGCCTCCTATTGAAAAACATTTTCATTAGTCTATCACAATCTGGAGCCCTGTCAAGGAAAATCGTAGATTCGGGACGCGGGGGCGTAGCACACTTCCCTACCCTTGATGCACCATCTCTTTACGATAATGTACTCCAACACGCAGAGCGGCGTGCGCGAAGTGGCTGTCTCACCACTTGCGATTCAGGCTCGAAACAGACACGCCGTCCGATTCCTTCCGGACCGCCCGCTGATTAACGCGCCCTCGCAGGACCTCGGAGGATCATCACGCTGCCTCCTGGAAGCAGTGCTTGATGATACCAATCTCGCCCTCTGTTCTCAACCGCTGGCCCATCCGTGAGGTTCCCCCCGTTTGCCCCGCCGCGCCCGCCGGGCGATAATCCCCGTGGAGCAACACGCTGACGAAGATCCCGCACACCCCGCTTGTCTGCACCCCCCCAAAACGATAGCCCTCGCGAACCACCTTCGACCCCACCCCGCCAGGCACCCCCAGCACCGCCTCTCCTCGACATCCGTCCATCTAGACGTTCTTGACCAGTGTTGGATCGCCAGCCTTTGCCGCCTCCAGCACCGACCCCATATACTCATCCACCATATCGGGCGAGAGAGGAATCGGCATGTTCTGCAGCTTCATCTTCAGCTGAGGGTCCTTTGCCGCGGCGAGCGCCCGCTGAATGTGCCTGTCGCTGAATCCTTCGACCTCGCTGAGGCTTGTCGGGAAGCCGATGTCACGACTCAGCTCCAGCATCGCCTCAGCCACCGCTACTCCCAACTCACGACCGCCCAGCCTATCCAGGTCGGCATCCGTGTAGCCAGCTTCAGCGTAGATGCGCCCCACAATCCTCAGAGGCCTCTCGATGGCTGGAGCGAAGAAGACCGTGTAGTAGGGATTCATGATCGCGCAGGCTCGTCCGTGGCTGAGAACGTCCACCAGCGAGAAGCTGGTCAGATGACCGCCGTTCGTACCCCCGACCATGATCGCATAACCGCCCATATCGGTGCCCAGGCAGAGCGCCTCGCGAGCCCTCACATCCTTTGGATACTCTATAGCGTCTGGCAGATGCTGCACGATCAGTCCGATCCCAGCTTCAGCGATTTCCTCCACCTTGTCGTAGTACGTTTCGCCCACTGCTCCGTACAACACCTCCAGCGCGTGGGAGATTCCATCTAGAGCCCCATCGGCCGTCAGTGAGAAGGGAGCCTCATACGTGACTGTGTAGTCGAAGACAGGTCGCTCGGGAACAATCGCCTCGTCAACGATCAGCTTCTTCTGCCCGGTCGCGAGGTCTGTGATATTGGAGTACTTGGTGAGGTGCGCTGCCGAGCTGGCCGCGGTCTGAATGGCAACGTGCGGGCTCAATGACTTGCCGCCCCGCTCGAGGGCCTGGGTTACCATCCCTGTTCCGAAGTAGTCGTCGATCTGGCCTCCAAGCGTACGCAGCACGTCCGCCGCCTTGCTGGCGTCTATGTTGCTGCCTCCGCCGAAGCTCATGATCACGTCGGGTTCGGCTGCCTTGAACTCCTCAGTTATGCCCAGTACATCTTCCCGAGGAGCATTGGGCCGGGGGCCCTCGATCGCACGCACCAGATCGACCCCCGCCCTGGACAGAGACTCCTCAATAACGTGCACGTAGTCGTCCGTCCCCGGGAACGTGCTCCGCACAAGAGCCACTCGCTGGCCATTCTGCGCAACCACTTCTCCGACCTGAGACAACACACCTGCCCCATACACATAGGTGTCGCCCTTGAACTCATCCAGTAGCTGTCGCGCCTGCTTGAACCTGTCCATCCCTACCTCCCAGTATAATGAAATTTCTGACCAACCACTCAGGTCCCTCTCGCCCCTCTCGCCCCTCTCGCGCTCCAGACCTCCAATATCCCAAATTTCCACCCCATTTCCCAAATGGTATCCCAAATTCCCACCATTGACAACTTCCCCCGGCTGTGGTATCCCGGTCACATCGTTCAGCCCTGACCCGCCGCCGGAATCCGGCCCTCAGATCGCCCGCACACCAGGCACCATGAACACAAGGACTGCCCCACCCCAGGACGCCGACCCGCTGCCGCAGGTTATACTGCGTCCATCGCCCGGCGCGGCCGCCGGCGTCGAGGTCCCATTCCGCTGCTGCCGATATTGTTTCCCAGAAAAAATACTTGAGGGCAAACAATATCGATGGGGCCCACGCCCCACTTTGGGCCGAAAATCGGCCTTCTATAGGGATCGCATCATCAAAAAGGCCCGGTTTTCAGACATTCTCCCCCACCCGGCGGCCGTGCATCGCCGGTGCGATATTGTACAATATCGCCTCCGCCGCGAATCCCGGGGCAGCGCATACGACACGCGAACGAGGTGCAGACCCGAGGCAACCTCAAGCAGTAAGCCAGCGGCTCCGCTTCCGGAACTCCGTCGGCGTCCGAACACAACTCTTCCGGCACGCGGAGGATGACCATGGCCCGCCTCCGCATCGGTACCTGCAGCTGGAAATTCCCCTCCTGGCGCGGCCTCGTCTATCCCGCGTGGGAAGGCATCAACTTCCTGGAATCATACGCCCGCCGCTACGACACCGTCGAGATCGACCGCTGGTTCTGGTCCCTGTTTGGCGAGAACAGGGTCGCCCTGCCCAACCCGGCCGACGTGGAGGAATACCGCCGTTCCGTCCCCGACGACTTCGTCTTCACCGTCAAAGCCCCCAATAGCGTCACCCTCACCCACTTCTACAAGAAGGTGAAGGGCGAGCCGCTGGTGGAGAATCCCCACTTTCTCTCCCCCTCCCTCTTCAGCAGCTTCCTCTCGCGGCTCGCTCCCCTGGGTCAAACCCTGGGCCCGGTTATGTTCCAGTTGGAGTATCTCAACAAGCAGAAGATGCCCTCCCAATACCGCTTCCAGGAGCACTTTGAGGGCTTCCTTTCGCAGGCCCCCACCCGCTATCGATACGGTCTCGAGGTGCGCAACGCCCGGTACCTCAATCAGTCCTTCTTCGAATTCCTCCTCCGCAACCGCCTTCACCCCGTGCTGCTGCAGGGCTACTGGATGCCGTCGATCACCGATGTCTATGCCAATTGGCGCTCCCTCATCCACTAACATGAGCTCGCTGTCATCCGTCTCCACGGCCGGGACCGCAAGGGGATTGAACAGCAGACCGGCAAGCGCTGGGACCGCATCGTGGCCCCCCAGGACCAGGAGTTGGCCGCCATCGCCGACATGGTGGGAGACTTGCTGACCGCCGGGGTCGACGTCTATCTCAGCGTGAACAACCACTACGAGGGCTCCGCCCCCCTCACCATCCAGCGCATCCGAGGGCTGCTCGGGGGCTAGCGCGCCCTATCCTTCCCGAACCTGCCGGCCCTCTCCTCCGCCCGCACCCGGGATGCGTTTGCCCCATCGCGCCTTCAGGCTATAATCCACCAGCATCAAATCCGGGGCCGCGACAGGCAGGGAGAGGAAGCGATAATGAGGATTCGACCAGGAAGAACCCGCTCGCTGTTCGCTGGGATCCTGATGCTGCTCGTCACAGTTGTGGGGCTGGCGATGATGGGGACTGCAGACCGGTCGCTGCCCGGTGGCTTCGGCCCCTTCATCATCATCTGGGTCATCATCGGCCTGGCGGGAGCCGCGATGGCCTTCTACAACGCCTTCAGCAAGGAGGGACTCCCTCTCTACGAGGTCGACGTCGAGAAGCAGCAGGCGAGCAACAAGGGCAGCGCCTTCTGCCCTGAGTGCGGCGAGTCCGTCGGCGCGGCCGACCAGTTCTGCCGCCACTGCGGAGCATCTCTGCAGGAATAGACCTTCCAACCGGGCCCCCTTGCGCGGCGCCGGGTCCGGCGGCAGAGCGGGTGCAGAACCTCCCTCCCCCAATCAGGCTTTGAACAATCCCGGGAAACATGCTATAGTGCTGCACGCACGACGAGGAGGCTGCCCGCCTCCATGCCGACCTGGGCAAAGACCCATTGTCCCGCGTCTAGGCCTTCTACCATCACCGTCTCATTCAAAGGAGATTGATTCAATGCACTCCAGAACTTCGCCGCTGCTCCTAGTCTCCACCATCCTCCTGCTCGCCGCAGCCTGTGTGCCAGCCCCCGGCCCGGATGCCGGCCAGGAGACGGCGACCGTCGCGCCGGCACTAACGCCAACGGCAACCCCCACTGTCGTGGTCGGCTCCGAGGAATCGGAGCCCACGCCCAGTCCCACACCCACGACCACGCCCGCCTCAATGCCTGTCCCGAGTGCCTGCGCCGGCCTGAGCGGGGAGCTCGAGGCCCAGATAACGGTGGGCCCGGCCGAGGTCGTCGGGCTCGAGCCTGCAGCCGTCGGGGCCATTCCCTTCTCTGTCACGTCAGACCATCCCCCCTACACGGTAGCCGGAGAGAATACTCTCTCCTATCAGGACACGCTGCAGAAGGAGTGGGGAACATACAGTGTCTCTCTCGACATGCAGATCACCGTCCACGGTGTGTGCACAGAGGAGACCGGGGTTCCAATGCTCGACCTGGCGCTGGTCACGAGCGGACGGCAGCTGGTGGAGGTATCTGCTGCCGGGACTCAGTACACATACCCGTGGTCGGGCGAGAACTCGCTCAACCTCAGGCTGCCTGCTGAGGAGGGAGCCACCGCCGAGGGAGAGGGCTGGGTGTTCGTGCTCCATCTGGACTGACCCCATGGGCAGGGGCTGCTCGGTATCCCGGATGCTCCAGCGCGTTCGATCCCGGCAGGACCCCCCGCAGCATCCGACGCCTGCGCCAGCTGAGCGTGCCGAGACATCCTACGCACACCTCGAACTGGCTCGTGTAATCGAAGAGATCAGGCTACGGCCACTGTGAACGTCACACGCGCCTTGGGAGGCACGCCATGCAGCAAGTTCGACTCGTCCTCGTTGGGCTGGGCAACCTCGGGTTCCGCTTCTGCCGCATCCTGCACGACAAGCGAGATCACCTGCACCGGCGCTACAGCCTCAGCCTCGTGCTCGTCGGAGCCGCCGACAGCCGCGGCGCTGCCTACGACCCCGTGCGCGGTCTCGACCCGCAGCAGATCCTGGCGCTGAAGTCATCCGGCCGCTCCATCGCCGACTACCCGGACGCTGGTCAGGCGGACTGGCTGGCCACAGATCTGGTGTCCACCGCCCGCGCCGACGTCCTCCTGGAGGCATCTCCAGTTCACCTGGATCAAGGCGCCGAGCCCGGCCTCTCCTGCATCCGCACCGCCCTCCGGCGGGGCATGCACGTCGTCACCCCCAACAAGGGACCCCTGGTGGTCGCTTACTCGGAGCTGCACCAGCTCGCCGCGTCCCACGACGTGCAGCTCCGTTTCGACGGCACCGTGGCCGGGGGGCTGCCCGCGCTGTCCATCGGGTGCCGCGAGCTCCGGGGCGCCGTCATCCACCAGCTCCAGGCGGTCCCCAATCTGTGCACCGGCTACGTGATGGATATGCTCGCCGACGGCATGACCTGGGACCAGGCCGCCGCCCGGGCCCGCCAGGAAGGCGTCCTCGAGGGCGACGGGTCCTGGGACCTCGAGGGATGGGACGCCGCAGCCAAGCTGGTCATCCTTGCCAACGCGGTTCTGGACATGCCGGCTCACTTGGACGACGTGAGCCGCACGGGCATCACGAACCTTCAGGTGGACGACCTCCGGGCAGCGCGGCGGCGCGGTGAGCGTTATCGGCTGTTGGCCGAGGCGGAGCGAGTGGCCGAGGAAAAGTATCAACTCTCAGTCGCGCCGATCCGGCTCTCACCGGATCACCCCCTCGGTCATCTGGGGCCTAAGCAGATGGGCGTCGTCTACCAGACCGATATCTACGGCACCGTCACGGCCATCATCGATGAGCCGAGCCCGCTTCCCTCCGCCGCGACCATGCTGCGGGACGTGCTGGGCATCTACCTGTGACGTCTCGTCCCGGCGCCGCCACGATGATGACAGGAAGGCTCACCGCTGGTACTGTCTGCCCCTGCCATTCCCGGCGTGGGCCCGCGCTTCACAGCGAATGGCGTGCCGTCCCGGCGCCCCTGAACGCCGAGCCTGCAGGGCTCCCTCGCTCACAACGGAGTTAGACCATGGGCCCAATCCATCAATGGGGTCTCGAGATCATTCGAACCGTCCAGGCGGTCCGGAGCCCCCTTCTCGATGCCCTCTTCATAGGCGTTACCTCTCTCGGCAGTAAGGACTTCTTCTTCCTCATTCTCCCCCTCTTGCTGTGGTGTGTGGACTTCGCCGTCGGCGCGCGGGTTGCCGCCGTCTTTCTGCTCTCAGCCTACAGTAACTTCGGTCTCAAGGACCTGCTGGGCCTTCCGCGCCCCTTCGACCTCGATCCCTCGCTCAAGCGGTACGATGTGGCAGGATACGGGCTGCCCAGCGGTCACGCCCAGCTCTCCACCGTTGTCTGGGGCACCCTGGCCCACGCGTCCAGGAAGGCCTGGGGCTCGATCGCCGCTGGCTTTCTGGCGCTTCTCATCGGCTTCTCGCGCATCTACCTCGGGGTCCACTTCCCCACCGACGTCCTCGCGGGCTGGCTGATCGGTGCCCTGATCCTGGCGTGCTACGTCCTCCGCCGCCGACAGATCGAGAGCTGGCTGGAGAGCAGACGCCTCGGCACCCAGCTTGCGGCGGCCGTAGCTCTCCCGCTGCTGCTGCTCTGGCTGCACGCCACCGCGGACACGGCCAGTTTGGCCGGGATTCTGTTGGGAGCCGGGGTGGGGATAGCTATGCTCCGCAGAGGCTTCGCCTACGAAGCCGGCGGCCCGCTCTGGCAGCGCGGGGGCCGTTTTTTGCTGGGCATTGCCGTCGTGTTTGCCCTGCGCTTCGGGCTCAAGGCTGTCTCTCCCCAGGAGCCCGAATCGCTCCTCCTGGCGGCCGACTTTCTGCGCTACGTCATCCTTGGCCTCTGGATCAGCCTCGGGGCACCGTGGCTGTTCAAGACGCTGGGGCTAGCCAGAGGCGCCGGACGACGCACGTAGGAGAGAGATGCTGTTCTGAGCGCCTCCAGGACAGTACCGGGCGCTACCCTCACCTTCGACGGCCCAACAACACTCCAATCACCACCGCCGAGGCCAGAACCGACGCCAGCACAATCAGCGTCGACGGTCCTGCCAGTCCACCTGCTAAGGCGCCAGCCGGGACTGACCCAGCGGTGGGAGTCGGCCCCGCCTCCCTGGCCGTCGGTGAAGCCGTCGCTGACGGTGTCGGCGTTCGAGTCGCCGTCGGAGTCACGCTCGGGATCGGCGTCTGCGTCGCCGTCGCGGTCGGGGTGGTCGTCGCCGTGGGTGTCTCCGTCGGCCGTGCCGGGCTGGGCGTCGCAGAGGGCGCCGAAGCCTCCGCTGTGGCCGTCGTTGTATCCGTCGCTGTCACAGCCGCCGTCGGAGTGGCCATCGGTGTCTCGCTGGCAACGGGAAGAGCCGGCTCCGCAGGAGGCACTTCCCCGCCCGCATGTTCTACCAACAAGTACGTCGACCCGCCGATAATGCATCCTAGCTGCTCATCAGCGCAGCGCGCCGCCGGCAGCGTCAGCCTGTACTCACCCCCTTCGGCCGTGAGTTGCTGCTCAACACCGGTCTGATCGATGAGCTGTGCCTCAGGCGCCAGGGCAGGGACAGCCACCGAAACGTCACTGTCCTTCCGCGCCCACAGCACGCGCGTCGTCCGGTCGCCCCGGTCCAGGGTGACAACCTGGTACAGCTCATACCGCTCCTCACGGGCACCCACTGTCCCGGCATAGTGCTCCGTGAGCAACCGGTAGGCGTCGAAGGCTGGACGCCGAGAGCCGTCCGCTCGGATCAGGCCAAAAGGTTCCCCTCCCGGCGGCAGCCCCGTATCCTTGAGCTTGTACACGGCCACTCGCTCCGCCCCGGCGCTGAGGGCCAGCCCAAAACCCTGGAGAAGGAAGCTGGCTTGTTCCTCCAGGCTGACCCGCCAGCGAGGCCGGACCAGCGGCCACTCCGGGTCGCTGTCGGGAGAGGCGTTCGTCTCGTTGACCCAGATCGGCTTCTGCACACCGTACGCGGACAGTGCAGCCCTGGCCCTGTTGATCACGTTGGGCACCGACTCCGTCCGGAAATAGATGTGGACCGTCACCACGTCGAAGTAGTAGCCATGTTGCGCCGCCGTCGGATCCTGAGAAGCATACGACACGAACCGTCGCAGATACCCGGGGTCATGCCAGTCCGTCAACCCTGCCAGGTGAATCCTCACTTCCGGATTGACCTCCTGCGCGGCCAGGTAGGCAACCTTGAGCAGCCGGTAGTACGATTCCAGCGAGCCGCACCACTCGTTCCCGTAGGTCCCCACCGGGATGTCTGGCTCGTTCCAGATAACCCAGCGGTTCACCCGCCCGGCGTACACTCCTACCACACGACGCACGAAACTCGCCCACAGGTTGCCCGGGTCGTCCACCGGCAGATCGAGCCCGATTGGCACGCCGCAGCCCACCGGGCCAGCAGTCGCCCAGGCCGGCGTATGCTTGATCAGCCCGATGACCTCGCGACCCTCCTGGTCCGCCAGACGGAGCCAGTCCTCCGGCACGTGATAGCTGTTCCAGTCCTCTGGACCGTTGGGCTGGAGCTCAGACCAGTAGAACAGGATGCGCTCCCACCCTACGCCCGCCTCCGCAGCGGCAACCGGATCGCAAAAGGCCTCCACTGCCCCAAAACGCCTGTCCGGCGGCGAACCTTCGGCGGCCGCAGATCCTGCCAGCGCCAGAGACTGCAACGCGACCAGCAGCGCCAGGATCAACCGGAAGACTCGGGACTCGGATATCAGGGTTGCGCTGCTTCCCGCTGGTACCACGCCCAAAACTGCTTCATCCCCTCCTCAACCGACACCATCGGATCGTATCCCAGGAGGTTGCGTGCCTTGCTGATATCGGCATGCGTGATGGGCATATCCCCCGGCTTGGGCGGTTCCTGAACGATGATCGCCTCCTTGCCCACCACTCCTTCTATCAGGCCGATGAACTCCCTCAGGCAGATGGTCTCCCCGCGCGCCAGGTTGATCAACTCATAGCCCAGGTCGGCGTCAAGCGCGGCCAGCACCCCCGACACGATATCGCCGATATAAGTGTAGTCACGCCTTGAGGTTCCATCCCCGAATTGTCGCACCGGGTGCCCTCCGGCGATCCACTTGGTGAAGAGATACGGTGCCATATCGGGACGCCCCCGAGGACCATAGACGGTGAAGAACCGCAGGCCGGTACAGCGGAGTCCATAGAGATGATGGTAGGTGTGGGCCAGCACCTCTTTCGCCACCTTCGTAGCCGCGTACGGCGAGATGGGCTGGGTCACGTCCGCATCCTCTCCAAACGGCACGGAGTTGTTCGCCCCATATACGGAAGAGGACGAGGCGAATACGAATGACGTCACGTCGTGCTGGCGAGCTTGCTCCAGGAGATTCAGGGTACCCCTGACGTTGACCGATTCGTAGAGTCCGGGGTGCGCCATCGAGTAGCGCACGCCCGCCATCGCGGCAATGTGACATACCTTGTCGAAGCCCTCGCTATCGAATAGCTCTCCCAGCAACCCCTGGTCCCGCACGTCTCCTTCCACCAGGCGATACGTCGCCCGCGAGCACGCATCCCGCACGTTGGCCCGCTTCCGCGCGGGATCGTAGTAATCGTTGAAGTTGTCCAGGCCTACGACCACGTCGCCCCGGGCCAGAAGCACATCGGCAACGTGACTGCCGATGAACCCGGCGGCTCCAGTGACGAGAACCTTCGTCATGCCATCCCCTCCCTGCTAGCCGCCGTCATCGCCTTGGGAGCCCGCCGGCCGGATGTCCTGCACGTTGAGTTGAAGCTGCTGCCGCCCATTCCACTCGTTCACCTCCAGATGGTAGGCCACGTCAATCACCTCCGGCAGCTGCCCGGACCACTCACCCTGTCGAAAAGCGATGGCATCCCACGTAGCCAGCCCGTCTGACAGCGCTAACTTGAGATGTCTTCCCTCCCGTCCCACCGCGCGATAGTGCTGCACCGGCACGTCCCGGCTCACGAACAGCGGTCGCCGGTTCTCGCATCCGCACGGCTCCAGCAGGGCCAATGTCTCGACCAGATCCCACGACATCGCCGCTAGATCCGTCTCCCCATCCACACTCAGGGTTGGCATCAGGTCGTCATCCGCGAGGCGTTCGTTCGCGATCTCTCGCAGTCGCTCCTCCAGCGTCCCCAGATCCTCGTTGCGGACCGTGAAGCCGGCGGCGGCCGCGTGCCCCCCGTGCCTGATCAACAGGTCCTGGCACGCGTCCAGCGCCCGCGTAATGTGAAACTCCGGGATCGAACGGGCTGATCCACGGCTGAACCGCTCCCCCACCTCTGCAACCACGGCCGGCCGGTAGAACTCGTCACTCAGGCGGCTGGCGACCAGGCCCGCGATGCCGGCCGGGAAGTCTGGGGCAGCGGCGAACAGCAGTAGGGCCCGTTCTGCCGCTTCACCCACCATCTGGCGAGCTTTCTGTTGCACCTCTCGCGTGAGCTCCTGACGCTGGCGATTGAGGCTGTCCAGCCGGGTCGCCAGCTCGGCGGCCTGATCGGCATCCTGGGTGATCAACAACCGGAGCGCAATATCCGCGTGGGATAGCCGCCCGGCAGCGTTGAGCCGCGGCCCCAGGACGTAGCCGATCGCCGTCGCGTCTACCTTACCCGGTCCGAGGCCCGCCACCTTGCAGAGCGCCCTGACTCCGACCCGCTCCATCCCATTGATGCGCTCCAGCCCCTGACGCACCAGAACTCGATTCTCACCGCGGAGCGGCACCAGGTCGGCCACCGTGCCCAGAGCCACCAGGTCCACCAGATCCGCCTCTTCGAGTGACACGTCCTGCCCCACGACTGGCGCTTGGGCGTGACTGCGCAACAACGCCTGAGCCAACCGGTAGGCAACCCCGGAGCCCGCAAGCCGGCCAGCAACCCTTTCCGGAGAAGAATCGGGGGGGCTCGCGTCGCGGTGAGGGTCCACCACCGCCACAGCCGCGGGCAGCCGCGGTCCCAGGGAGTGATGGTCGGTGATGATGACGTCCAGGCCGAGCGCCCGGGCGTGCGCGACTTCACCGTATGCCCGAACGCCGCAGTCGACAGTCACGACGAGCGTGCAGCCGCGCCGCGCCAGCCCGCTCAGCGCCTCCTGCTTCAGACCGTACCCGTCGGTATGCCGATCCGGGATGTATGGTTGGACGTCAGCACCAAAGGCTTGCAGGGTCTCCACCAGCAGGGCCGTCGCCGTGACCCCATCAGCGTCGAAGTCACCGTAGACGGCGATCCGCTCGCCGCCGCGGAGCGCCCGTCGAATGCGGGTGACGGCCTCGCTCATGCCCTGCAGGGCGAAAGGATTCACTGTGTCCCCTTCGCTCTCCAGAAAGGCGGTCACCTGCGCCGGCTCTCTGATGCCTCGATTGTAGAGCACCTGCGCAACCAACGGGTGGAGATGGGGGAACTGGGAGAGGTAACCGGGAGGGGCGGCGGGGGCAACTCGCCAGCGCTTGCGTGGCAACATCATTCAAATACGGAAAAGCCCTTCACCACAATGGGAGAGGGCTCTTCCGTACCGCTGTCCGAACGCGAGTCTAGATCCAGCCCTGGCCTTTGCAGAAGTCAGTCAACCAGGGAATCTCGACCCACTCACCCTGGTAGGCCTTGATCGCTGGATAGAGCAGAACGAGCCATATGAAAGGCGCAATACAGCTCAATATCACCGTGACGCCCAGAATGATGCTGAGAACCGTCAGTGCCACATTCGCAGCCAGCGACTGCACAGCGTGGAAGCGGACGAACTTCCTGTCCTTCTGCGGCTCCATCAACAGCGCCACAATAGCCAGTATCCAGCCCACCCAGGGAAGCCAGCTGAGCATTCCCCACAGCTTATCGTCCTGCGTGATCTCTTGGGTGACCTCTTCTTCACCCACCGGGGCGCCAACGTTTTCCTCTGCCACATCTACCTCCTTACTGGTATCACATGACGAAACCGAGCGATGTCGTAAGAACCTGTCAGCAAAGGCCGCGCGCAAGAACAACTTCATTCTCTAAGCGCAAGCTCACACTGGAGCGCGCACCTGCGCGAGTTGTCTCTGCCCACTTTCTAAGCTGTCTGCTATTCTATCAAATGAAGACAGGAATGTCAATCGCCAGGACGCTGACGCTTCGCCAGCTTGCCTGTCATTCCCCTGGCTCATTGCCAGCCAGGACGGGCCTGCCGATCATCCATCAAGTCCGCTGGCCCACAGAGCGTGGCGCACCGAGCCGCAACACCTTATCCTGGGCGCCCTCCACATTCGCTGTGGCGTTGCAGGTATCGACCACCCGAGCCGCTCGCTCGACGACACGCCCGTACTCCACGTCCCGGTGTCCCGTGATGATCACCACGCAGTCAGCGCCGGACAGCGCCTCATCCTCCAGCGCGATCGACTCCAGCACCACGTCGGCGCGATGAAAAACGTCGTTTCCGATCCGAAGGCAGGGGACGTGACGATCGTGATAACTCACCAGGGCGCCTCGACTCAACAGCAGTTCAACAGCGCGCTTGGCGGGGGAGTTGCGCGCGTCGTCCACGTCCGGCTTGAACGCCACCCCCAGAACGAGCACCCGAGCGCCCTTCAGAGGCAGCCCTCCCCGAGACAGGGCCTCCGTCACCAGCTCGACGACGTGGTACGGCATCGCCTCGTTCACCTCCGCCGCCAGCTCGATGAACTTGGTGTAGAAATCGTACTCGCGGGCCTTCCAGAACAGGTAGTAGGGATCGACTGGGATACAGTGTCCGCCCACCCCGGGACCGGGATAGAAAGGCATGAAGCCGAAGGGCTTCGTCTTGGCCGCGTCGATCACCTCCCACAGGTCGATCTCCATGCGCTCTGCCAACAGGGCCAGCTCGTTCACCAGCGCGATGTTGACGGCTCGGAAGGTGTTCTCCAACAGCTTCGTCATCTCGGCCGCCCGCGTCGAGGAGACCGGGTGCACCAGCGCGCCCATCTGGCGCAACAGCTTGGTGGTCAGGCGCGTGCTGTCCGGTGTGACACCGCCCACCACCTTCGGCGTGTTGTACGCCGTCCACTGCTCGTTCCCCGGATCGATACGCTCCGGCGAAAACCCTAGGAAGAAGTCCTTGCCAGCCTGTAGCCCGCTCCTCTCCAGGATTGGCTGCACGATATCCTCTGTCGTCCCCGGATAGGTGGTGCTCTGCAGGACCACCAGCTGTCCCTGTCTCAGCCGAGGGCGCATCGACTCGCTGGCGGACTGGATGAACGAGAGATCCGGAGCCCGTTGTGCGTCATACGGAGTGGGGACGCAGATGAAGATAGCCTCGACCTCGCGTAGCACGTCGTAATCCAGCGTCGCACTCAGCAGCCCCGACTCGACGTGCGGCGACAGATCATCATCGCCGACGTCCTCAATGTAGCTCCTTCCGGCCGCGATGTTCGCGACTTTCTTCTCGTCCACCTCCACCCCGGTCACGCGGAAGCCGGCCTTCGCGAAAGCCGTGGCCAACGGCAAACCAACGTAGCCCAAGCCGATTACCGCGATGTGGGCAGTGCGGTCGGCTATCTTCTCCTCCAGGGACACCATCAGACCTCTCTTCATTGCCTAGGATGTCTACAATCGGTACACAATCACGAACGCCAACACCCCTTCACCGCTGCCCAACCCTCTCTCCGCAGGAACGTAGCTCCGTGGGCCTGAGGTCAAGGAGAACAGGGGCAAACCCCACATCTGAGCTCTTAGAGTGACGATCGTCGTGTTCGTCAGACTCGCCGATACCGACCGCTGTGGACGCGCTGCGTCCAGCCGATCCCGGTGCCTGCTTCAGCCCAACAGACCACTCTGCTGCATGCTCAAGGAACGAAAGGAGGCCGTTCCATTCGCCACAGCCCGAACAGACCGACCAGGGCCGCGGCGGCACCTGCGATGTAGCCCTCGAGTATTGAAGCACGCGTGACGAAAATGGCCAGCAGGCCAGCAGCGAACGAGACCACGTACAGCGCCAGCACGGCCTCCCGTCTGCTCATCCCCGCCCCCACCAGACGATGCGAGACGTGATCCCGTCCCGGGTTTGTTAGCGGATTCAACCCCCGGCGCAGCCGCGAGACGATGACCAACGCAGTATCGAAGATGGGCACGCTCATCACCAGCACCGGCACCATCCAGGTCACAAAGGTGACGTTCTCGGGAAAGCTGAGTTTGATGCCCGTCGCCGCCAGCATAAAGCCGAGAAACAGCGACCCAGAGTCTCCCATAAAGATACTGGCCGGGTTGAGATTGTAGAACAAGAACCCCAGGCACGCCCCCAGCAGGGCGATAGACAGGGCCCCGACCAGATACTGACCACTAAAGGAGCACATCAACGCGAAGTGCGCGGCGGCAATGGCTGTGATGCCTCCGGCCAGACCATCCATATTGTCCAGGAGGTTGATGGCGTTCGTGATGTATACAACCCAGAGGACCGTCGCGACCAGGTTCACGGCCGGAAGCCCGAAGGCGCGGATATGGACACCGCTCGCGTATAGCAGCAGAGCCGCTGCGATCTGGCCCGCCAGCTTCACCAGCGGGCGGAGGCCCCAGCGGTCATCGATCAAGCCGATAAACGAAATCCCGGTGGCGCCCACCAGAATTGTGCCGAACTGTTCGAACTTATACCGCTCACCCAGGACGAGAGCCACCAGGATGACGGTCAGCAGCATAGCTGCGCCACCCAGCCGGGGAACCGGCCGTTCATGGATCTTGCGCGCGTCCGGATTGTCGATCACCCCCATCCGCGGAGCCAGGAAGCGCGCCACCGGCGTCGCCCCTACTGCCAGCACCAAGGCTCCCGCGAAGACCAGAAGGTAGACCGTCATCGCTCTCCTCCCCCGGTTCCCGCTTGCAGTTGCGCCAGGAGCTCCTGCAAGCCTGGCTGCTCCTCATTTGGTGCCAATTGGACAGCTATCTCCAGATGGTCGATCGCCCGGGTCTCCTCACCGACCTGAGTGTACAGGATAGCCAGCATACGATGTGTGTCCCAAGCCTCTTGGTCCTCTGGCGCCAACTCCACAGAGCGACGCAACGCTTGGATCCCTCTCTCCGGCTGCCCCATCTGAGCATACACGGAACCCAGAACGCGCCAGACTTGCGCGCTCGTTGGCCTCAACTCAAGGGCCTGCTCGTAGGCCTCGGCGGCCTCGTCGAAATCGCCCTGCTGTCGGTGAATGTCGCCAACACGTAGCCACACATCGACCTGCCGCGGGTTGATCTCCAGCGCTCTCTTGTACGCCTCGAGCGCATCGGTGACCATGTCCTGATTGGCATACAAGTCGGCCTGGACAGTCCACGTCTGGTCAAAGTCCGGATCGATCTCCAGCGAGCGAGAGATCTTCTCTTGCGCCTCTGCGAACTGCCCCGCGGTCATGTATAGGAGCGCCCACTCGTTCCACAGAATGGCGTTCTGAGGGCTCAACCGTGTCGCCACCGCGTAGTTCTCGGCCGACCGCCGCGTCATCTCCCGTCGGGTCTCCGCATCGGAGGCCAGCTGCGCCCACGTGCGGTACATTCGCGCCAGGTTGGCACTGTGATCGGTGTTGAGCGGGTTGATCTCCCGAGCCTCGATCAACGTCTCCTCGGTTCTGCGCAAGATTGTCTGCCGCACAGCAGGATCGTCAAGCGTCTTCGCGTATTCCAGATACGCCCGGCCCAGGTACAGATAATAGAAATCCTCCCGAGGGGCAAGATCGATCGCCTGCTGGTAGAGCTGTATCGCCACGGCCCATTGCCCCTGACGTTCCCAGGGATTCGCCTGCTTGTAGACAATGTCGGCCTGAATCGGGTGCAGGTTCGTGACTACTGCCGCAACGCCCGCCAGTGACGTCAGCGCGAGCAGGGCAAACACGCTCAGCAGCCGAATCGGCTGCCAGTTCCCTTGGCTCCCCAGCACCAGCATCAGACCGCCAGCAACCATCGTGAAGGCGATCAGCCCATAGTAGAGCGTCAGTGTTCCCGCCACGTGGCCTGCCAGATCCAGGAAGTCCTCCACCGTCTGCGGCTGGGCACGCACCACCGAGGCGTGACGACCCCCCAGGATGAGCGCAAAAGTAAACCCGATCGCCACAGAGACCAGCGCATACACACACGTGGCCACTACCCAGTCATCGTCTCGCTCCTGGAACACCCCCCGCTTTGCCATCTGGGCCACAAAGAGCACCACGCTCATCACCCACGTGAACGCGAAGATCATCAGCGCCCCGTACGAAGAGCGGCTTCCCTGAGCTGGCAGGACCGTCAGAGCCCGCCATACGATCTCCACAGGTTCTGTCAGGCGCTCGGCGTTGGTCACGAAATCGAATGACAGCGTACCGAGGATGAACCCTCCAACTACGGCCGCAACCAACGTCGGCTTAAGCCACTCGGGCAGTCCCGTACCGCTGCGCCCTCGCACCCCGTCTGCTCGTTCCTCTTCATCCTCCTGGATCAGATTCAACCCGCTCACGACCAGCAGACCGGCGTAGCACCAAAACGTGGTCCGTGTGGCAGCGATGGCAATACCAAAGTTGATCTCGATGAAGTGGGCCACCATAGCCGACAGCAGGCCCATCAGCAGCACAAAACGAGGATGAAGCTTGCCGTCCTCCGTGCTCTCCCACTCCGAGAAGCCCCAGACCACCAGATAGAGAAAGAGACCCGCGATCATCCCGACGGGAATCGCCAATCCAAAGAAGTGCACTCCGATGGTTGACGCGACAACCAGGGTGGCCGCAATCGCCCCTCCGGCGAGCAGCCCAAGGAACAGCTTTTGCCGCCAGTCACCGGGCAGGAAGCCGAGCCGGCGCAAGCCAAACGTGAAGACACTCCCGAAGAGCCAGAGATAAGCGACGAAGCCCAGGAAGCCTTTCGTGACCCAGGCATCCATCGTTTCGTTGTGCGACCGGTCTGGCGATGCCGTGCGAGACTCATAGTGTCCCAGCAGGGGCGGATAGAACGAGTTGTAGGCAACGTACATAGACTCCGGCCCATACCCCACTACCGGTCGCAAGGCGTTGAACGGATCGGAATGGCCTTGAGGATACCTCGTCGTCGGGGGATACCATATCGGTTCGTGGGGAACGATCATGTCGAGAGAGCCTTGCCAGATCAGGTTGCGGACCATCCCGGTGCTGGTCCTGTACTCAAGTACTCGAGCCACTCGATTCAGTGGTGTCTCCAGGGCCCACTGATGGAGTGGCCCCCCGGGGTTGATGAAGAAGAAGACCACGGCCAAACCCGACGCGGTCGTCAGCACACCGATCCAGATCCCGCGCCACAACCGCCGGCTGATAACCCGTCGCAGAGCCAGGAATCCCAGGAGCAGCCATATCCCCAGGCCGGCCAGGAGCCCCATCAGTGGACCACGGCTCTGCGTGTACCAGATAGCGATCAGCTGGACCAGGAAAACGAAGATATACACCGCCGCTCGCAGCATGTCCGCCGTCCCTGTCTCCTCATCGGTGAGGATGGAGCGGAATGCGTCCACGACCCTCGATAGCGTCGGCGGCGCGGCCATAACCATGTAGGCAGCAACGAAAATGGCGTTCCCCATGTTGGAGGCTACCCGACGGGTCACGTCTCCGCCCCACGGCAGCGGGTCAAGCTGGTTCCGCTGGACGAGGCCGTAGAGTGCAATTGGGAGGCTATTGAGAATGACAACGGTGAGAAGCCTGTCAAGCTGGGCGCGCGAGCGCAGACCCTGCAAGATGACCAGGAATAGTACGATATAGGCAAACGTCGAGTACGTGCCCTGAAGCCGCTGGTACGAGCCAAGGAAACTGGTCCAGGGGACGACCGAGAGAAATGTGCTGATCAGATAGACGGCGACGGTGAAAAGTGTGGGATACACAAGCGGGGTCTGCCACGAAAAACCAACGTCCCGGCGTCCGTGAGCTCGCTCCTCAATCACCTTCACCGCCCAGGCAACGGCCATCAACAGGGCGATTGTGCGGAGCGTGGTCAGCTTATCTGGTTCGAAGACCCGACTGGAGTAGACGTTGAAGAACAGCGGCGTCACAATGACCGCAAGAAGCCACCCCATCTCCAAGACCTTGTCACAGAACTGACTCAGTCTACTCGAATGCATCCGCACCTACCCTTGAGGAGCTGCGAGCCGCCAACCGCAGGGCCAGGAACTCAGAACAGCCGGTCCCTTGCCACCAGCCCCAACCAACGCTCTCCTACTTCTGGAACCAGCCAACCGTACTCCGCAGCCCCTCCTCAAAGGGCGTCTGGGGCTCAAATCCAAGCACTTCCTTCGCCCGGCTGACATCGGGCACTCGCCGGCGAGTTTCCTCGAAATCTGACCCGTAGGCCGAAGAATACGGGACATGCGTGATTCCTGAGCTCGAATCGGTCAACCGCAAGACAGTCTTCGCCAGGCTGTTGATGCTCGTCTCTCGCCTGGAGCCGATATTGAACACTCTACCCGCCGCCTCGCGAACCTCCGCGGCCCGAATCGTCGCCTCCACCGCGTCATCGACATAGGTGAAACTTCGCGTCTGGGTGCCGGTATCATATACCGTCAGAGGAGCACCCTGCAACGCCTGGGTGATGAACTTGGCGATCACGCTTCCGTATCCCTGCGGATCGAGCCGTGGGCCATAGACGTTGAAGTACCGAACGACGCTCACTGGCAGCCCTTTCTGCGCATACGCCAGGGCGAAGTACTCATCAATGGCTTTGGCATCAGAATATGACCAGCGGTTGACTGTCGTGGGCCCGAGCAAACGATCGCTCTCCTCGCTCAGAGGAACCTCTGTCGACTTCCCATAGATCTCCGAGCTGGATGCGATGACAGTCCTCGCCCAATACTTGAAGGCCAGCTCCAGAACGTTCTCGGTGCCTCGAACGTTGGTTATGATCGCCTGGAGTGGGTCCTCAACCACGTACTTCACACCCACCACTGCTGCCAGATGGTAGACCAAATCCACCTGGCGAACGAGCCGCTCCAGTGTGGCGACGTCGAGGATCGAACCATTCACGAAGTGGAAACGATCACTCTCCAGGTGATGCTCGATGTTGAGGACTTTGCCGACCGAGAGGTTGTCAAGCACGGTGACCTCGTGCCCCTGCTCCATCAGCGCGTCGGCTAGATTGGAGCCGATGAAGCCAGCGCCACCAGTGATGAGTATTCTCATAAGTCAATTTCCAGAGCTGGATATCGGTGAGCGCCAGCTCACCTGTTCAAGATGCCGGGTCAGTCACCGCACTGAACGCTTGCGCTCCATTCTCGATCCCGTTCCCGGTTGACCTTAAATATGATACCTAAGCGAAGGCAAAAGTCAAGCACATGGTCTGCGCTGACCAGGGTGTCGAGTCGGTCGTAGCTGGGTCAAGCGGGGCAGCCCCAGCGCGACAGAGCTCCCCGTGCCCGGTGTGGAATCCTGATGTTGAGGCTGTTCCGGCCCCGCTGGGGAAGAGCTTGTCTCGACCGTCATCCGGCTTGTTCGCAGGCCATCTCCGACAGAACTGCAGGCCAAGAAGGCTCAGGGTCTCCCCCCCTCGGCCTCCAGCCATCCACCTCTCCTCAACGCCACAACCCCTCTATCATTCTGACCGGGACGAACCCGCAGACAACAAGAAACCCCGACCGAGGCCGGGGTTCTCGCCGTCCACGATGCTGCATCGACTATGCCGTCGACATTTGGCGTCCTCGGGACCTGGTTCGCAACCACCTGATCAGCATCACAATGCCCCCCACGACAGACGCAGCAGAGACAAGCGCTCCCGCCGCCGCCGCGCTGATCATGGCGATCCGATGCCGCCGCTTCCGCAAGACTATGCGCCGCTCCGCCTCCTCAACCAGCTCCCGCCCAAGGCTCTCCACAAAGGCAGGTGGCGCGGCTACAGGTCGCATTCGGGTCTCCAGATGCCGGGCCAACTCAACCAGCGACTCAAACTCGCTGCACGCCTCTTCGCCCAGGACTGCTTCCGGCACGGCGCAGGTTCGGACACCGTTGCTGTCCGCGTAAAGTGCCAGCATCTCCGCCATCCTATCGTCGCTCATCTCTTCCACCCTCGCTCTTTACTCGAGCAGGTCCCATGTATCGGCCAGGTCCTCGCGCAAGGCCACCAGTGTGCGGTGATACAGCGACTTCACCGCCCCTTCTGTCCGTCCCAACACCTCTCCGATCTCGGCATTCGTCATACCTTCAACGTGCTTCAAGATGATCAGCTGCTGCCGGTCGGGCGCCAACTTGCGCACCGCCCTGAGCATCACGTCCTCTTCGTCCGACTTCTCCGTCTGAGCCGCCGGCCCCCTCCCCTTCGGCGCACTCAGCACTACGTCGTCCACTGAGACGATTTCCCGTCGGCTGTGATCGCGATGCCAGTTAGCCACCAGGTTATGCGCTATGCGATACAGCCAGGCGGAGAAGGGGGCCCCGCGATCCTCGTAGCTCGGAAAATGATCCAGAGCCCGATAGAACGTCCGCGCGGTCAAATCCTCCGCATCTTGACCGTTCCCGGTGCGGTAGTATATGTAATTGTAGATCTTGTCCACGTATCGCTCGTACAAAGCGCCGAAGGCTTCTGCATCCTTCTTTGCTCGGGCGATCAGGGTCGAGTCGCTCTCTTCACACATTCGTGGAGTTCAGTCCCACCAGGCACTTGTGGAAGAGGGGCAACAGGTCCAACTGGTAGAACACTGTCGCGCCTCTACGGTTACGGGAACCCGGTACCATATCCCAAGCTAACACATCATCAGTATACCAAAGTCACAGGTCCGGGTCAACCAACCGTCTTGTTTCTTGATTCCAGGCTGGTTCGAACCGCTTACTGCGCCGTCACCCACGAGCCCCGGTCAGGCCGCGCACAGATTGTGGCACCGCCCAAGGAAGACATCACCGGATTGAGGAACACGGAGACTTTCCTCGTTTGCCTCCACCATCAACCCGCTGTACAATGGTGTCACGATCCACCCGCCAGCTAAGGAGACACGATGGCAGAAGCGACGTTCCATTTCCCACCCGACTTCACATGGGGTGTCGCCACGGCGGCACATCAGGTGGAAGGCAACAACCATGCTAACGATTGGTGGGCCTGGGAGCAGCACGAAAGTCACGTCAAGCATGGTGACGTATCGGGGCTTGCCTGCAATTGGTGGCAGAACGCGGAGGCCGACTTTGATCGAGCCGCCGCCTTGGGTGTGAATGGACTTCGCCTCTCGGTCGAATGGTCTCGCATAGAGCCTCATCCCGGCACCTTCGACGAGACTGCCTTGAGGCGCTATGGTGATATGATCCGGGGCCTGCGAGGTCGGGGTATCGAGCCCATGGTCACCCTGCACCACTTCACAAACCCACGCTGGCTGGCAGAGCAAGGGGGATGGGAGAACAGCGAGACTGTCGAACTCTTCGCCCGCTTCGTGCACCAGGTGCTTATGGAGCTCGCTCCGTATTGTGATCTGTGGTGCACTATCAACGAGCCCAACGTCTACGCCTACCAGGGCTATCTGGCAGGCGTGTGGCCCCCCGGCGATTCCGACTTCAGAGCTGCGATGAAGGTTATGCGGAACCTGCTTCTAGGCCATGCCAGCGCCTACCAAGTGATCCATAGGGTCCAACCCGATGCCCGAGTCGGGTTCGCTCACAACATCCAGGTGTTCGACCCGGCGGACCCCGGTTCATTCTCAGATCGTTTGGCGACCCGTGCCATAGATAGAGCGTACAACCAATCCATTCTTACGGCGATGAGTCGAGGACTTTGGTCCCCGCCGCTCGGTCTCGGGCTGCCGCGGAAGCTGCGGGGGACTCTCGATTGGATCGGTCTCAACTACTACACTCGCCAGTTGGTGGCCTTCGACCCGAAGCGCTCCAAGGACTTCTTCAGCCGTCGCTTCCACGCCGATGACGCTGAGCTCCTCGACGGTGGCTACGGCGAACTCTATCCCCAGGGCATCCTGCGCAGCCTGCAGCGGTTGGCGCGCATGGGGATCCCCATCTACGTCACCGAGAACGGGCTTCCAGACGATGACGATGACCAGCGCCCGCGCCATCTTCTGACCCACCTCCACTACGTGTGGCACGCCATCCAACGCTGCTATCCGGTGCTGGGCTATTACCATTGGACCCTGGTGGACAATTTCGAGTGGGCCGAGGGCTGGTCGCTGCGCTTTGGGCTGATCGAGCTCGATCCTCAGACGCAGGAACGCACGCCGCGTCGCAGCGCTGAACTCTACGGCAACCTCATTCGGGCCAACGCCATCACGCCTGGCCTCATCGACAACTACGCGCCCGAGCTCCGGCCGGAGCTACTGCCAGAGTAGGACAGCTTCTTGCGAACAGCCAGCCGTCTTCATACTTACGTAGAGCGAATCGGACGGATAGCCCAAACCGGGAAGGGAAGATGAGCGATCAGCAGGCAGCGTATTGCCCCCGCTGCGGAGGTGAGATAGAGACGGCGGAGGTAGCGGGGCGCGCCCGGGAGGTCTGTCCTGACTGTGGCTTTGTACTCTACCGCAACCCTGTGCCCGGCGTCGGCGTGCTCGTCGAGATGGACGACAAGATTCTGCTCGTACAGCGCGGCCAGGCACCCTTCGAGGGCTGGTGGGCACTGCCTGCTGGCTACATAGAGGCCGACGAGAGCGTCGAGCAAGCAGCCCTGCGTGAGTGTAAGGAGGAGACCGGCCTGGATGTCGAGTTGTTGGAGCTGTTCGGGGTCTACTCCTTCCCAGAAGGGCCGGTCCAGAGTGGCATCATCATCTTCTTTCGCGCTCGACCGGTGGGCGGCGAACTGCGAGCGGGCGACGACGCCCAGGATGTCCACAGCTTCCCCCCCGACGAACTCCCAGACAATTTCGCTTTCCGCACCCATCGCGAGGTGCTGGAACGTTGGAGGAAGAGCCGCTCACCGGAGTTTCGCGCCACCGTGCCCGGGACCGTGATCCGAGAAGCCCGGCCTGAGGACGAGTCAGAGGTGCTCGACCTGCTGCCCTTGATCCCCGCTAATGAGGAGTTGACGACCGCTAATAGAGAGGCCGCTGCCCAGCGATTTCGAGAGAGCCTGGCGATCGACGTACTGGTTGCTGAGGTCGACGGGCACGTGGTGGGATTCCTCGTCCTCGCCTTTGTGCCCACGCTCTCCGGACTGCGGGCATTGATCGACGACCAGGCCGTTGATCCCGACTATCGACGCCAGGGGCTGGGCGCCGCCCTCGTCGAGGCGGCGATGCAGCGCGCAAGCCGACGCGGGGCGACGCATCTTCTGGTCGATACGTCACGAGGCGATCGCGCGGCCCGAGAGTTCTACGAATCGTGTGGATTCGAGGCCGGCGGGATCGCACCGCTGCGCATCAGATAGAGCGGGCTAAGCATGGCAAGGGTCGCGCCAAACGGAACCCCGACGGCTGAGGCAGGAACGAGCTCAGCGAACTGACTCTCTGCCTGCGGCCGAGAGCGCACGGGACCCTCCCCCTAGCCGTCCGCGGTTGCAGGGATGCCTCCTACACCGCGACCAGCCCCCAGTATGCACACCAGCTTCCTTCGCCCCGCGCCACCCGCGGCAGCCAGTGCGAACCACGTCTCCCCCATGATCGGGTAGGAGGGGGCCTCACAGCCCCCGTCCCCCCACACCACCGTGCGTACGGGTCCGTACACGGCGGTTTCGTCTACGGTTGTAACGCTGCGTACCTGCCAGATAGGCTTATGAGACCTTGGGTTCTGAACCAAGCGTTGCTCATCGCTTGATTGGCTTGAG
>CAYVCX010000010.1:0-58333 GCA_964450435.1 uncultured Anaerolineales bacterium | reverse complement strand
CCTCTCCAGCCTCACGCGAAATGAAGCCGAATCCCTTGCTGTCGTTGAACCACTTGACGGTTCCTGTCTGTCTTTCTGTCATCTTGCGTATCCTACTCCTTGAAATATCTGATCTTGAGTGAAGCGGGGAGAGGCAAAAAAGAAACTGCCCAGCCTCCGCAAGTCTGGGCAGCCCTTATGTTCCAGCCAAAACCTACTTCATCTTACGTAAACAGCATTGTACCATCTTTCCCCGGGATGTCAACTCCACGCCCGGGGATCCGGCAATCGGCGTCTTTCACAGATCCTTCCGCAACCGCCCCACCCCTCGCCGCGCGCCGTCAGTCGGCAAACGCGAACTCCAGGCGGTAGTGGACTCCCTTCGCCTCCGCGGCGGTCACCCGATACTCTACCTCACCGCCCCGCGACTCCATGTACCCGCGGCCGCTGGTCGGATTCCCGGGCGTGGCCTGCACCGCGAGAGTGACATTCCCCTCCGCATCGAGCAGCTCAATCGTGAACGTGCCCTCTTCCACCTCCAGAGTCACTTCGGTATCCAGGCGGCGCCCCGAGAGATCGACCTCGATGGTCTGCGTGACCGAGCCGTTGGCACTCCGGATCCTCTTCTCGATCCAGCCTCCTCGCCCGCCCACCACCTGCGAGCTCTCCCGGACCCCGCTGGCGGAGTAGCCCCCTTCGCAGGCCGCCACAACCAGCGCCAGGGAGAGAACGATCGCCGCCCCCAAGAATCGTCTTCCTACCACCTGCGCCTCCTTCGCGCTGTCTGCACAGTGACAGGCTATGTGACAAGCTATGGCTCCCCTCGGATCGCCGGACGTCGGCTTCGTCGGCCGCCGCTTGATCGCGCCGTCCCCCAAGCCGCCGCCGGTCTCGGTCGCTCGTCTCCGTGGCCTGCGTTACGGCCCGAAGATTGCCTCCCACCAGGCCACCCAGAAGGGCCGGGAGTCAGACAGATCCAGTCCCGGGTCATCCGTCCGCCCCTCCGGCGTTGCCTCCGGCTGGTCCGCCTCGGCGCGCACCAGCGGGATCACCACCACCTCGCCCGGTCTCGCCATCTTCAACTCTTCCCGGGCCCACCTCTCGACGTATTCGTCGGTCTGGACGTAGGCGAGGGTGGCCTCCAATTGGTCGCGCTCAGCCTCGCGCGTCGCCACCATCCCCTCAAGCTTTCGCGCCTCCGCTCGCAGCTCCTGAGCCAACGTCAACTGCTCGACGAACGCCCAGCCGACGGCGCCCACGACGAGGACGGCGACGAGAATGACCGCACCGGCAGCGATCTGGCCCCGGTCAAGCCTTGGAAACTCCATCCGTACCTCCGTGATGCGGCAGTCCCACCCCGTGCCCGCGGCTGAGCCGAACCCTGCAGGGTTGCACCAACACCAGACGCCAATTGCAGAGATGATGTGTCACGACGACCTGAAGCCCATACTATATCAGACTCAAGAGCAAGTCAAATCAGCCGGGCTCCTGCTGCTCCAGAGAAAGAAAAAACCCGAGACTGACCGCGTCTCGGGGGAGAAGAGTGCCGAAGGTGGGAGTTGAACCCACATGGGCATAAAGCCCACTGCGCCCTGAACGCAGCGCGTCTGCCTGTTCCGCCACTTCGGCTCGATGCCCTCGCCGGGCAGTCACTATTTTACCGGAAACGCATCCGCTGTCAAGTCGAAGCCCCGCGAGCTGGGCCGACCCCCCGGCCCTCGGTGAGGCCCACCCGCCCGAGCCCGGTGCCTGCCCCTCCTCGATGCCTCACGGCGAGGCTGAGGCCCCCACCTCCGCCTCGCTCACCAGCACCCGACGGTGCACAATCCACCAGTTGAGGATCGTTCGGAAGCGATCCGCGGGATGCATCAGCGGCCCAATCTGTACGTCGTTGATGCTCGCGTCCACCCCGTAGGTGTACACCGGCACGTAGAGCGGCAGCGCCGGAAGCTCCTGGGCAAACAGCCCCTGGAACTGCTCATACAGCTCCAGGCGTGCGTTCCGGTTCGGTGTTACCCGGGCCTGCTCGATGACCTCGCTGATCCGGCGGTGGCGCAGTTGGGCGTAGTTCTGCCCCTGTTCCGCCTGCGTCTCGTGCCACAGCGGATACGGGTCCGGGTCCCCCGGGAGCTTGAGGTGGACCAGGGCCGCCTGGTAGTCCCGGCTCTCCAGCGCCTCGCGAACCGCAGCCGCAGGCACTGTCTCGACCGTCACCTCGACACCGACATCGGCCCATTGCTCGGCGAGCATCGCCGCCAACGCCTTGCGCCGCGGGTAGTTCGAGCTGAGCAGCGTGAAGGTCAACCGGTTGCCCCCTTTGGCGCGCACGGCGGTCTCTGTCGCCCTCCGCCAGCCGGCCTCGTCAAGCAACTCGGCGGCCCGCTCCAGATCCCGGCTGTAGCTCGGCACGTCGTCCGTGTGGGCCCAGGTACCGGGAAGGATCGGACTGTCGGGCACCAATCCTTGTCCCCCCAAGACCCCGTCGACCAGAGCCTGTCGATCCAGTGCCAGCATCAGGGCCTGGCGTATCTCCCGCTCCTGGAAGAACGGCACCTCCCCGCGGTCTAGATTCAGGAACACGACGCCGAGCTCGGCGATCTGGCTGGAGAACAACTGGAGGCCGGGTTGTTCGCCGGCCTTGGAGAGGTCCTCCGCCCTCACCTCACCCACCCCCTGTACCCGGTCCGCCGCGTACGCCTCCAGGGCGTCGCGTTCGGAGGGATAGAAACGGAACTGAACGCGATCCAGATACGAGGCGGCGCGGAAGTAGCGGGAGAAGCTCCTCAGGACGATGGACGTGATGTTCGTACCTTCGCTGCGGATCTCCTCCACCTGAAACGGCCCGCTTCCTACTGGTGCGAGGTTCAGGTCGGCCTCCGGGAGGTCAGCGGCCTGGATCCCCGCGATCTTATGAGAGGGGAGAATGCCCACCGTGGTGTAGTCCAGGAAGGGGGCATAGGGTTCGGACAGCACGAACCGCACCGTGTGGGCGTCCACCTTCTGTATCTCGGCCCGCCGCCAGACCTCCGCGCCCAGCTCAGGCGGCCCGGGGAACTCGGGATCCTGCAGCAGCCGGATAGTCAGAATCACGTCATCGGCCGTCACCGGAGTGCCATCGTGCCAATGCGCGTTGGCGCGCAGGTGGAACGTGTAGCTCAGAGCATCGTCCGAGATCTCCCAGTCGTTGGCCAGGTCAGGCTCAACCTCACCGCGGCCATTGAGGCGCGTCAGGCCGCTGAATATCAGCGAACAAAGCTCCTGTCCGGGTCGCTCGAACCCGGAGAGCAGCGGGTTCAAGAACACCGGCTGGCCAACCACGCCCTCCACATACGTACCGCCGTGGCTGGGACGGAGGACAGTCGTGTAGTTGACGGCCAAATAGGTCAGTAGGACCGCCAGCAGCACCACCCCGAGCAGAATGAGGAGGAACTGCCAGCGGATGTAGTGTGTCATACTCCAGTCCTTGCTCGCCAGAATGGGCTCACGCCCGTAGGGATGAGCTGGCGGTCTTCGTCCACACCCGCCACGAAACTCGTGACACAGATGCTAACCGCACGCCCTCCCCAAACTCGCTGCAGACCCTGGCTCTGGACCGAGAACGCCCCGGGAATCCACCTGCTCCCGAGGCGCTCCTGCCGGCAACGCCGTTGTTCGAATGGTCACGTCAATCACCGAGGACTTCAGTACGCCCGCCAGATCGATCTCGGAAGCGGCTGGGGCCTCACCCGGTAGAGCGGCTCGTGCGCAACCCAGCGCCTGTAGGAGAACGCCCTACGGATCAGGGGAATTCTGATCCTCTCGCTACCCGGCCACCATCACATTGGCTAACGTAAGCAGGAAGAAGAGGACAGCCAGGACGATGGTTACCTGAAAGATGGTGCGCTCCAGACCCCGCCGCTTCTTGTAGATGGCACTCGAAGACCCGCCGAAAACACTGCCCCCCAGGTCGCCGCGGCGGCTCTGAAGCAGGATTATACCCACCAGCGCCAGGCTGATGATGATCTGTGCGATATCGAGATATAATTGCATGTCGACAACTCCCAATCTCCAAACCCGGCACAGCTTCGTCTGCCGCCCGGGCTCGAACCGTTTTCCCGGGAACTGCCTGCGGCTTCGCCGCGAGGCCGCTCCTCTACGCGCCGAATTATAGCACGCCCCGAGCATACCAGCAAGGCGATGCGCCGACCGGAAGAGTCCCGCTGACGCGCCAGAGCCCACAACGACGGCGCCGCCGACCGGAGTCTGGGCTTCAGGCCTGCGGCGAGCTGCCTGCGGCTTGTTCGGGGCCTCCGGCGCAGATTTACCGTCCAGAGCCCGACGCCGTGTCACTCAGCAGGTCAGACGGCATCGTACGAGGCGCAACGATGCGCAGCGCGCGCGGCAGAACCTCGATCTCAATCGGCGTCGTTCCGATGGGATCACCGTCGGCCTGCACCGAGACGGGCTCCTCAGTCCGCACCTCCATGCGGCGCACCTGCCGGTGGATAATCTCGGGGTCATCCAGATAGCGGTGGGAGAGCACGCGCACCACGTGGCGTACGATGTACCCGACCCCCATCCCCTTGAAGACGAAGACGTCCAGGAGTCCGTCGTCCAGTCGGGCCTGGGGCGCCACTTCGACCACGCCTCCGTATCGCTGGATGTTGTTCACTGCCACCAGCAGGATACGGTCCTCGACCACGTCCCCGTCGATGGTCACCTCAGCCGACACACCCTTGAAGCTCCTCGCCACCAGGACGGCGGCAACCAGGTACGGCAGCGCCCCGAGGCGCTTCTGGTACCTTTCGCGTGGCTCCATCTCGCTGGCGACCTTTGCGTCGAGCCCCGCACTGGCCCAGCAGAGGAAGACACGCTGCCCCACCCGTCCCACATCGATCTGCCGCACGGTTCCCCCCACCAGGCCATCCGCTGCCTCCCTCAGGCGCATCGGGTGGGTCAGCGTGTACGTGGGCACCCGTAGCTCCTTGGCCCATAGGTTTCCGGTGCCGACAGGAAGCACGCCCATAGCTGTATCCGTACCCGCCAGGCCGTTGACCACCTCATTGACCGTGCCGTCCCCGCCGGCGACGACGACGGCATCGCGGCCGCTGAGAGCCGCCTCCCGCGCCATTCTGGTGGCGTCGCCGGCCTTCTCCGTCGTCCGCAGTTCAACAGACCAGCCGTTCTCCCGGAAGTACGAGCGGAGCTGCTTCAGTTCCCTCAGCACGTCGCGCGGCCCAGCAGTGGGATTGTAGATCAGATCTGCGTCCATCGTAGGAATCATTATAGCACGCTTCCCACTCCCTCGCACTCTGTGCCCTGGCTGGGGCCCGTCGCGCACCTGCCGTCGAACCTCTTCCCCCACTGTGCGGTCGCTCGTCCATCCCCGGGCCCCAATTGGCCTCGTCCGTCGGCCATGATATAATCTCCATCCAACCCGACGGCTGCGGGCCGGGCCTGGCTGCCGCCCAACCGGGACGCCGCGCGCACGCTCAGCGCTGTTCGCGAGAGATATGACCACAGACGCATTCGACACTCCCGGAGCATCCATGCGCGTTATGATGATCTCGAAGGCCTGTCTGGTGGGCGCCTATCAGCGCAAGCTGGAGGAGATCGCCCGTTACCCGGACGTGGACCTGATGGTCGTCGTTCCCGCCTCCTGGCAGGAAGATAGCCGCTCCATTCAGCTGGAGCGTGCTCACACACAGGGCTACGATCTCGCCGTCGAGCCCGTGGCCTTCAACGGCTCCTTCCACTTCCACTTCTACCCTCAGTTGCGGGGGCGCCTGCGCGCGTTTAGGCCCCACCTGGTCCACATCGACGAGGAACCGTACAACGTGGCTACCTTCCACGCTCTCTGGCTGGCCAAGCGCTCGGGCGCCCTAGCGCTCTGGTTCACCTGGCAGAACCTGAACCGGCGCTATCCGCTCCCGTTTCGACTCATTGAGGCCTATAACCTTGGCCACGCCGACTACGCCATCGTAGGCAGTGAGGGCGCCGCTCAGGTCTGGCGTCACAAGGGATACTCCGGCCCCACGGCCGTCATCCCCCAGTTTGGGGTCGATCCGGATGTCTTCTCGCCGAGCAGAAGGAGCCAGCTGGAGCGCATATCCCTCCGGCGCGATGCAGCCCGCGGGTTCAGTGTCGCGTACGTGGGTCGGCTGGTACCGGAGAAAGGAGTCGATCTGCTGGTGGACGCATTGGCCGACGTCCGCGGCCCATGGCACCTGCACGTGGTGGGGCGCGGCGCGGAGGAAGAGCGTTTGCGGGCCCAGATCCGACACCTGGGCCTGAGCCACCGGGTGACCTTTGAAGGATGGCTCCCCTCCGTCCGTATGCCGACCTTCTACCGCGAGCTCGACGCCCTTGTGCTCCCCTCCCGGTCGCGGCCAAACTGGATCGAGCAGTTCGGGCGGGTGCTGATCGAGGCGATGTCCTGCGGAGTCCCTGTCATCGGCTCCGACTGCGGCGAGATACCCAACGTGATCGGGGACGCGGGCCTCGTCTTCCCCGAGGACCAAGTCGAGTCCCTGCGAGACTGCCTGACCCGCTTAATGCGGAACGATGACCTGTGGACAGACCTGGTCCGTCGGGGGCGAGAGCGGGTCCTGAGCCACTTCACGCAGGAGAGGATTGCTTCCGAGACGGTCGCCGTCTACCGAGAGCTGATGGAGCAGTAGTGAAGGATCTCGCGGAGTCTCAGCCGCCCGGGCCGCGGTCAGGAGCTTTCGCGGTCCCCCACTCCAGTGCAGCCCGCAGATCGGCGATGATGGCAGGAGGGTAGATATGTTCAACTCCTTCAACGAAGCTCGCAACTACGTGGAGACGCACGCGATACAGATGGTCGACCTCAAGTTCACCGACCTCGGGGGGCGCTGGCACCACCTGACACTCCCCGAGAGCCAGTTCACGCCGGGGTTGATGCAGGCCGGGGTCGGCTTCGACGGTTCGGCCGTCGGCCTGAAATCGGTCAAAGCTGGCGACATGGTCCTGGTACCGGACCTGTCCACCGGCTTCGTCGATCCGTTTTACGAAGCGCCAACACTGAGCTTCGTCTGCACCACGCTGGAGGCCGACACAAAGGCCGTCTTTGACAACGACCCGCGCAACGTGGCACGCCGGGCAGAGAGGTTCCTGGTCGCGAGCGGCGTCGCCGACCGCAGCATGTGGGGCCCGGAGTTCGAGTTCTACGTCTTCGACAGCGTGGTCTACGAGAACGAGATGAGCCGGGCCGGCTACATCATCGAGTCGAGCGAGGCAGCGTGGGGCAGCGAAGCGCCGGGGCACGGCCACTACATCCCCCTCAAGGGCGGCTATCACGTCATCCCGCCCAAGGACACCCTGCACAACCAGCGCAGCGAGATGTCCCTGCACCTCGGCGCGATGGGTGTGCCCGTGCGGTACCATCACCACGAGGTGGGCAGCCCGGGGCAGTGCGAGATTGAGACGTCCTTGATGAGACTCCTCCAGGCCGGCGATGCCACCATGATCATCAAGTACGTGACCCGGATGACGGCCCATGCGCACGGTCAGACGGCAACCTTCATTCCCAAACCGATCCACGGTGAGGCCGGGTCGGGCATGCATTTCCACCAGCACCTCTTCAAGGGCGAGCAGAATCTGTTCTACGACCCGGAAGGCTACGGACTGCTGAGTGAGACCGCTCTCCACTACATCGGAGGCCTGCTCCATCACGGCCCCGCACTACTCGCCTTTACCAACCCAAGCACCAGCTCCTACCGACGACTGATTCCCGGATACGAAGCGCCGGTCAACGCCTTTTTCTCCCTGGGCAACCGGAGCGCCGCAGTCCGCATCCCCCGCTACGCAACCAAGCCAGACCAAGTCCGCATCGAGTTCCGCCCGCCCGATGCCACCTGCAACGTGTACTTGGCCCTGGCTGCGCAGCTTCTGGCCGGCCTCGACGGCGTCCAGCAGGAGATCGATCCGACCGAGGCCGGTTTCGGTCCCATCGAGGCCGACATTTTCTCCTGGTCGGAAGAACAGAGGGCGGAGATCAAGCCGCTACCCAATTCCCTGAAGGAAGCGATGAACGCCCTCGAGGAGGATCACGACTTCCTGCTGGCCGGCGGTACCTTTGGAGAGGACTTGATCGACAGCTGGATCGCCTTCAAAATGGACGAGTACCATCAGGTTCGTAACCGCCCCCATCCCTACGAGATGCAGCTCTATTTCGACTGCTAGATAGCGCGGCGTAAGCGACCGTTCACGGTCACACGCTCGGAGCTCGCCGACCACAGCGGGGGAGGTGGAGATCGCCGGACGAGTCTGAGAGAGACCGCTAGCCTCGTCTCACACTGCAGCGTGGTATTTGCCGGTTCATGCGCCCTCCCGCCCGCCTCGCCACCACCGGTCTTTGACACAAGCCCTGTCTGCGACTATAATCGGTCACCAATGAAGCTCGCCGCTCCTCCGGGGGACAAGGATGGCTTCAGTCGCCCGCTCTCGGCCCAGTTCCACCGTCCGCTCCGTGATTGGGTTCCGGAACGGTTGCCTGTGCGCACCCTCTGATGGGAGTCGAGCGGAGCCCAGGCCAAAGACCTGCCGCGAGAAATGCCCATCCGAGCACCAGAGCGGGCACCGAAGCAGAGGTGCGGGCCGGCAAGCGACCAGAACAGAGATCCGTCGCCGAGAGATCTCAGACGCACAACGTCACTCAGATGGCCGCGAGGCTTCCCATCGTCGGGCTGAGACTTCGTGTCGCCGTCTTGGCTGGTTGAAGGGACCGGCGAAGAAGTTAGCTTCCAGGGCTACTCAAGGAGATCATTTTGACCATCAGATTCGGAACAGACGGATGGCGCGCCGTCATATCGGACACGTTTACGTTCGCCAACCTGCGGCTCGTCGCCCAGGCCATTGCTGATTACGTCCTCGAGGAAGCTAACGGGCGCCCTGAGGTCGTCATCGGCTTCGACACTCGCTTCCTATCCGACCGGTACGCCGCAGAGACCGCCCGCGTCCTGGCCGGAAACGGCCTCGTGGCCCACCTTACCCGGGCTGACGCGCCGAGCCCCGCAATCTCCTACGCCGTGCTGCACAAGAACGCAGCAGCCGGCGTCATGATCACCGCCAGCCACAACGCCCCCCGCTACAACGGCGTCAAGCTGAAGGCCGCTTTCGGAGGCGCGGCCCTGCCTGAACAGGCCGAACAGGTCGAGGCCTACCTGACCCGGAACCAGGAACGGGCCCGTTGGCCCAACGTGATGGATTATCAGAGCGCCCTGGATCAAGACCTCATCCGCCGCTTCGACCCCGCCTGGGCCTACTACGAGCACCTGGGAGGGCTTTTGGACATGGACGTCGTCTCGGCCAGCGAGCTGCGGGTGGTGGCCGACGCTATGTACGGGTCGGGGCGGAAGTGCATCGCCGATATGCTGGCACGCACGCGTTGCCGCGTGTACGAAATCCGCGGCGAGATGAACCCCGGTTTCGGGGGGATCCACCCGGAACCTGTGGCCCACTACCTCAGCGCCCTGGGAGCCGCCATTCAGACGCACCACGCCGATGTGGGCCTGGCCACCGACGGCGACGGAGACCGCATCGGCGCCATGGACGCCCTCGGGCAGTACGTCGACCCCCACCACATCTTCGCGCTCGCGCTCCAGTACCTGGTCGAGGAGCGGGGTTGGAGGGGGACCGTGGTGAAGAGCATCTCCACCACCCGCATGGTGGATCGTCTGGCGTCGTCTTACGGCCTGCCGGTGCAGGAGACTCCCGTAGGCTTCAACCATATCGCCGACCACATGCTGAACAACGATGTCCTGATCGGAGGCGAGGAATCCGGAGGGTTGAGCATCAAAGGACACATCCCGGAGGGCGACGGTGTTTTGATGGGGCTTCTGCTTCTCGAGATCATGGCTTCCGCGGAGACGCCCTTGCACGAGCTGGTAGAAGAGATCCAGCGCGAGGTGGGCCCGGCGCACTACGCCCGTCGCGACATTCCTCTGCAGACCCCCATCTCGAAGTCCAGGATGGTGGAGCAGCTGATGAACGACGCGCCGGCCTCCCTGGCTGGTGAGAGCGTGATCGATGTGAACAGCCTCGACGGCGTCAAATACCTGCTGGCCGACGACTCGTGGCTCCTGATCCGACCGTCGGGCACCGAGCCCGTGCTCCGCGTGTACGCCGAGGGAAGGGATCCCACGATGGTGGACGCCCTGCTGGCTTATGGCGAACAGGTGGCGGGATGATCCCCGTCCCGAAGTCCTACTTCCTGGCTGTGGAGGGGCCTATCGGGGTGGGAAAGACGACGCTCGCCCGCCTCCTGCAGCCGCGCCTCGGGGCCAATCTGGTCCTGGAGGCTTTTGAGGAAAACCCGTTCCTGTCCGACTTCTATGGTGATCGGGAGCGCTACGCCTTCCAGACTCAGATGTTTTTCCTCTTGAGCCGTTACCGTCAGCACCAGTCGATACTGTCGCTGGTGGCGGAGGGACCCGTGATCTCCGATTACACCTTCGCCAAGGACAACCTCTTCGCGCACCTGAACCTGGACGGCGAAGAGTTGAAGATATATGAGCGGCTCTACACCGTGCTGGCCGAGCGGACTGTCCTTCCCGACCTCGTGGTCTACCTCCGGGCCGACGTGGACGCACTGATGGCGCGCATCGCGGCCCGGGATCGCTCCTACGAGCGGAAGATGGATCGAGACTACATCGCGCTGGTAAGGGAAGCCTATGAGCAGCACTTCGACACGTATGGGCGCACGCCACTCCTGACCCTGGACACCGGCGATCTGAACTACGTCCAGGACGCCAGCGCCCTCGCCTTCGTGGAGGCGGAAGTGAAGAGAGCTCTGGGCATCGGCGCCTACCAGCAACCCCTGCCCCAGATGGAGCGCTCCCGAGTCGCGAGGGTCGTCGAGCCGCCATCAAGAGAGGACCATCACGCGGCGGGGCGGGAGGCCCTGACGGAGTTTGTCAGCGCCAACGAGGCCGTAGCCCGCGTTGGAACTCTCCTCGCCCAGGCCTCGGAAGGCCAATCCGGGGGGCAGGCCTCAATCCTGCAGACAGCGCTTCACGACGCGATACAACACCTGACGACCATCGCAGACTCCGCGGGTGTCGACCTGAAAGGGCCATTGAGGGAAGACATTGACCGCCCGTGATCTGGATCAAACTACGAAAACGAATGCAGAAATACGAGACGTCCGAACGGATAGCGCCTCGTCCGTTGCATCGGTTAGCGCGGGCCCATCATGAAACGTTTCGTCGCCATCGCAGGCAATATCGGCGTGGGTAAATCCACACTGACGGAGCTCCTGAGCGAGCGGTTGGGGTGGGAGCCTTTCTTCGAGGCCGTCAACGACAACCCCTATCTCGCCGATTTCTACGAGGACATGGAGCGGTGGAGCTTCCATTCACAGATCTACTTCCTCTCGCGGCGCCTGCGCCATCACTGGCAGTTGTTGCAGCGTTCCGACTCGGTGGTCCAGGATCGCACTGTCTACGAAGACGCTGAGATATTCGCCCGCAATCTCTGCCAACAGGGGCTGATGAACGAGCGCGACTACAGAAGCTACTCTGAGCTCTATCAGGTCGTGACGACAGTGCTCCCGCCCCCGGATCTCATCGTCTACCTGCGCGCCTCGGTTTCCACACTCGAGGGGCGAATTCGCCGGCGCGGCCGTTCGTACGAAAGAGGCATATCAACAGCCTACCTCGAACAGCTGAACGAGCTGTACGAAGCGTGGATCGAGGATTTCTCTCTGTGTCCGGTGCTCACGGTGCCCACGGATCCGCTGGACTTCGTGGGGAACCAGCGCCACCTGGAGCTGGTCACGGCAAAGGTACTCGAGAGACTGCGCGGACGGGAAGAGGTGGTGTTTCAGACCAATGACCACGGATGATCTGTCGAAGAGCGTCGAACAAGGCCGGCTGCTTGAGTCGCGGCTGCGGGAACTCTCCTTCCTCCATGAGACGGGCCGGCTCCTGACCGCTACCCTCGATCTGGATGACGTGCTCCATTCGCTCATGTCCCAGGTGCGCGACTACTTCCAGGTAGAGGCGGTTTCTGTGGCGCTGGTCGACGATGAGTCAGAACAGCTTACCTTCCGGGTGGCCGTTGGCGGCGGGAGCGAAGTCGTGACCGGCCTCTCCATGCCCCTGGGCGATGGAATAGCGGGCTGGGTGGCACGAGAGGGTGAAGCCGTCGTCATCGCCGATGCGTACAGCGACCCTCGTTTCTACGCCGACATCGACAGGAAGACCGGCTTCAACACCACAATGCTGCTGGCTGTCCCCATCGAGACCGACCACCGCACCATCGGCGTCATCGAGGTCATGAACCCACTCAGCGGCTCCTTCGATGACGGAGCCCCAGAGCTGCTGGCCCAGGTCGCCGATCAGGCTGCAGCAGCCATCCGCAACGCTGAGCTGTACGAACGAGCCCGCCAAGCCGAGCGCCGCTACGAGAGCCTATTCCACACCAGTCCGGCGCCCACCGTCGTGATGGACTTCGAGACCCAGATCGTCGACATCAATCAGAGAGCGTGTGAGATGCTGGGCCAACCCAGGGAGGAGCTCGTCGGCTCAGCGTGGTACGACTTGCTGGAGGATCATCGCTCCCCATTCCAAGCAATCCTCCGCGAGGTTCGCGAGAAGCAACAGGTTCGCGCGGAGATGAGGGTGCCGACGCCAGGAGGTCCGCGCGTTCTTGAGGCCCACATGACCACCATCGACCATGGGGGGCGTCAGGCCATCCAGTGGATTGGGCACGACGTGACGGAGCAGATAGAGTTGGAGCGCATGCGAGATGACCTCATGCACATGATCGTGCACGACCTCCGCAATCCACTGGGCAACGTGATAAGCAGCCTGCAGATGATGCGTGCCGCCGTAATCGAGGAGGACGACGGGCTCCCGCTCGATGAGGTGGTGGCGGTGGCAATGCGGAGCAGCGAGAAACTGCGACGCCTCATCGATTCGCTCCTCGACCTGCGCCGACTAGAGGCAGGCAAGGCCGACCTCGATAGGCAGTCGGTGCAGCCCGAGCTCCTCACCCGCGAGGCCGTCGAGCTGGTTCGCCCAATGATCAAGAAGAAAGCTCAAGAACTGATCCTCGACATCCCTGCCCCACTCCCTCCGATCCACGTCGACCGGGATATGGCAGTCCGCATCCTGATGAATATTCTGGACAATGCGGCGAAGTTCACGCCCGTGGGGGGCGAGATCACAGTCGCGCTTGCGAAGGAGAACGAGGAGCTGCTCTTCACCGTGTCTGACACAGGCCCGGGCATCGCCCCGGAGGTCCAGGAGCGAATCTTCGAGCGCTTCACGCGCCTGGAGAACGCGGCAGGCACCAGGGGGACAGGCCTCGGACTCTCCTTCTGTAAGCTTGCCGTCGAAGCGCACGGCGGCAGGATCTGGGTGGAGAGCACAGCAGGTATGGGCAGTAACTTCAAGTTTACCCTGCCTCTGGCGAAGCGATGACCCGGCGACTGTACTACACAGAACCGTATCGCACCCGCTTTGAAGCCCAAGTCGTCGAGCGGCTCACCTGGGACGGTCGGCCCGCCGTGGTGCTCGACCAGACGGCCTTCTATCCAGCATCCGGCGGCCAGCCGGCTGACCGGGGCACGGTGGACGCCGCCGAGGTCCTTGACGTGGTCGAACGAGAGCCAGACAGCGCCATCGTCCACGTGGTGTCGCACGACGTCCCCCGCACAACCCTCGAAGGACGCGTGGACTGGCAGCGTCGCTTCGACCACATGCAGCAGCACACGGGGCAGCATATCCTCTCGGCAGCATTCGAGAGGGAACTTGGCCTTCAAACTGTCGGTTTCCATCTGGGCGCAGCTTCCAGCACCATCGACCTTGACACGGCGAGGCTGGGAGATCAGGATCTGCGCCGGGCCGAACTACTCGCCAACCAGGTCATCTGGGATGATCGGCCTGTCGTCGTCCGAGTCGCAGACGCCGACGGGTTGGCTGAGCTGCAGGTGGAGCCACCGGCCCACGTGAAGGCGCCCATCCGGCTGCTGATCATTCCAGGCTCCTCGAAGAGTCCTGGATCTCATTTCGACGTCAACCCCTGTGGCGGCACGCACGTGGCACGGACTGGCGAAGTGGGGATGGTCAAGACCGTCGCCTTGGACCACCGCGGCGAGGAGACCCGCCTCACGTTCCTCTGCGGCCGGCGTGCACTCCAGGATTACCGGGACAAGAACGACCTCATCACCGCTCTGGCGAACCGGCTGACCGTCGGATACTGGGAGCTGGACACGGCCGTCGAGCGCCTTGATGAGGAAAACCAAGAGCTGCGCCGCACGGAGCGTCAGCTGCGACATCAGCTGCTCGACCTGGAGGCCGCCCGGCTGATGAATGCCGCCGACGCGCGTGGCCCCTATCGCGTGGTAGGCCAGATCTGGGAGGCACGCAGCTCCGACGAGATACGCACGCTGGCCCGCAAGCTGACGGACCATCCCGGCATGGTGGCCCTGCTCTTCAGCTCGGCCGAGCGAGTCGACTTCTGCTTCGCCCGGAGTGAGGACCTCGACCTGAACGTGAACGATCTTCTGCAGGAGGCGTGCGACATGCTCGGGGGCAAGGGTGGCGGAAGACCGCAGGTCGCCCAGGGGAGCGCCCCAGCGGTCCCTCTCAGCGTCGTCGAGCAGGTTCTCCACCACTTGCTGGCCCATCTGGGGCCCCTACGATCAGCCCCGTGACCGGGGCTCAGGCAGCCCAACGGTTCGAGCCTCCGGAGCGCTCATCCAGGCTAGGAAAGCGTCCGACCCTCTGCACAATAGCCGCGAGGAAGATACGATGAAACACATCGCGCCCAACATCTACGTCTCGACGGATTATCCTTGTGTCAACGTGGGCTGCGTGGTCGGAGCGGAGGGAGTCGTCGCTCTCGACGCGCCTACGCTGCCCGGCGATGCGCTGGACTGGCGCCGGCGCGTCGAGACACTGACCGAAAAGCCCATCGTCTACACGGCCCTCACCGACGGGCATCCCCATCGCTTACTCTGCGCCGGTCTGCTGGGGGCGCCCATCGTGGCTTCGCGAGCTGCTTACCAGAGGGCGGTCGGCTACACGCGCGGTTTCTGGCGCAACCAGATCAGACGCCTCATCCGGGACCATCCAGAGGAGGAAGCCGCTTTCAAGGGCCTGGAGCCTGTCTTGCCCGAGATTCTCTTCAATGATTCTGTCACACTGCACAAGGGAGAGGCGCAGGTGACGATCGAGAGGATCAACGGGGCTGCCCCGGGGAGCGCCTGGATAGACCTGCGAGAGGAGGACCTCCTCTTCCTCGGCGACACTCTGGTCGTGGGTAGGCCACCCGTGATGGCCGAGACTCCCGATACTCGAGCCTGGCTGGACCTGCTGACTGAGCTTCGACGGCCACGCTTCGCCGACGTAACGCTCGTCCCGGGGCGGGGACCCCTGGCCGACCCCACTGCCACGGAGCCCCTGAGTGAGTACATCCGCGTGGCGCGCCGCCGGATTCGGTCGCTACATCGGACGGGGAGGCCCGCCCAGGACGTGACCGATTTCGTCGGTGAGCTCCTGTCCCTTTTCCCGCTCTCCGAGGAAGAACGCCATCGATTCCCGCGCCGCGTCCGGAACGGACTCAAGCGCGTGTACGAGGAACTGGCCCCTGTCGATGAGAGCAGTGAGTAGGCATCACACCCCGTGGAATCCCGCAAGCCGGCTGGGCGGGTTTGCCAGCGCCTGAGCATCGCAAGAGCAACGTGGGTAGCTTGCGGGGAGCCTCGCCTGGGCGAATGCACGGGCCCACATGCGCGGCCGTATCACGGGGTCCACAGTCCAAACTGAGCAGCAGAGGGCGGCTGTGCCGGTGGAGCGTACGGGCCAAACGGAGCCGAGGAGGGAGAGAATGCCGATACCAGAACACCGGATGAACCGCTTGCGTCGCGTGAAGAGGGCCCATGAGCAGAATCTCATGAGGAAGGCAAACGTCGTCGGCGTGGGGATCGGGTTCCGGGAACGACGCGGCACGCTCACGGACGAGCCGGTCATCGTCGTTTCGGTCACCCACAAGGTGCCCGCCTCGCTGCTTAATGTGGAGGATCTGGTGCCGCCGGAACTGGATGGGGTGCCCGTGGACGTCCGGGCCATCGGAGAGCCCAGGGCGCTCGACGAATCTCGCGGGAGGGGGAATGACGGAGTACCTGGCTAGGGCGAAGCGCGTAAAGAAGGCCCACACTCGGGAGCTGCTGCAGAAGCGCAACGTTGTGGGAGTGGGCCTGGGCCACAAGATCAGAGGCGGCGAAGACACGGGAGAGCTGAGCGTTGTTGTCTCGGTAACCCACAAACAGCCGTTGTCGGCCCTGAAGCCGCAAGATCGGGTCCCGAAAGTGCTCGCTGATATACGAACGGATGTAGTGGAGACCGGCGTGCTGCGCGCGCTTCCAGGCCGAGCTCAGGAGTTAGGCCCGCGGGATAGGTGGCGTCCGGTCGTGCCGCCCGGCGTCTCGCTGGGACACTATATGATCACCGCCGGAACGTTCGGCTGTTTGGTGCACCGCGGGGAAGAACTCTTCATACTGTCCAACAACCACGTGCTGGCTAACACAAACGACTGCGCGGACTGGGACCCCATCCTCCAGCCCGGTCCTGCCGACGCCGGAGGACCGGAGGACCGCATCGCCCGGCTGGCCGAGTATGTGCCGCTCGTCTTCGAGTCCGAGCCGTCCGACTGCGAGATCGCCGATGTTGTCGTCAAGCTGCTCAACGCCATCAGTCGGCTCCTGGGATCGCATCATGAGCTGCAGGCGACGAAGGTTAGGAACGAACTGAACCGGGTGGACGCTGCCCTGGCGCGACCGCTATCCCCGAACCAGGTGACGCACGAGATTCTAAGAATCGGCCCACCGCAGGGCGTCGCCACCGGATCCCTCGGCACCCGCGTGCAGAAGACAGGGCGCACCACGGGATACACGCGAGGCACCATCACCCAGATCGATGCCACACTGCGCATCGGCTACTACGGCTCCCAGGGGCTCTTCACCGGGCAGTTCGTCGCGAGTCCGATGAGCCAGGGAGGCGACTCCGGCTCGGCTGTTCTGGACATGGACAGACGCGTAGTTGGGCTTCTCTTCGCCGGATCCAAGAGCGCGACGATCTTCAATCCCATTGACGAGGTCCTCTCAGCCCTCGGCGTTGAGCTTGTGGTATAAGGTCCCATCCATCTGCCACTATCAGTCGTCGGCCCAGGAGCATCGCGAGAGACCTTGCTCTTGCTGGCGGCGCGGCGGGAATACGCTATCCCACCGGCCGACTTGTTTCCAGACAGAGGGGCAAGCTGGCGTCCACTCCGAGTCCTGACACGCTGCGGGCGAGTTGCGGTATAGAGGCAAGGTCGGATGCACATGAAACGCCGGCATCTGGCGACAATGGTGACCGTCCCCACGGAACGGGGGCTGTTCGCGACCCCCGCACGGCTGCCGCAGCAGGAGACGAAGAGAGGTCAACGTAACACCAACGTGCTGATCGAGTATGGAGGCAAGAACGACGCTTGAACAGGGCATTGTCTACGCGGTCATTCTTCTGACCCTGATTCTGCCCACGCTTGGCCGCTGGCGCTACGATCTGGTGGCCCTTGTGAGGCCTAGCAGCACACCGTTTCTAGCACTCGCTGTATCCGCACGTATAGCAGTGGCGGCACCCCTCCTCGAACACCAGCGTCGCTTGCCCACATTCCGGACACAGATCCCCCTCCGGGAAGAGCGAAAGCTGCTCAGTACCTGTCGCGTCCTCCGGCGAGTCCGCCAGGCCGAGATGCTCGGCGAGGACCTGCGCCACGCCGTCGGGAAGGCTGCGCACACGATCCCGACCAAACCCCATAGGTCTGCCGCCACCGATCCCCTTCAACTGACGCACCACCTGGTTGAGCCGCTTGGTGGATGAGAGGGGGGAGGGAATACGCAGCACCAGCGATATCAGGCGTCCGATCGCCTCCGCCACCGCTGCCGTGTCCGATCCCGCCTTACCCACGTTTAGAAACACCTCGAAGGGCTCGCCATCGCCGTTCAGATTGATCGTCGTATAGGCGGTGCCCAGCGGCGTCCGCAGCCGATAGGTCTGCCCTTCCAATGAATGGGGCCGGGGCCGTACCTTTGCTGGACCAAGCGCGCGCTGGCCCAGCTGCTTCGCCCGGCGGGTCTCCTCCGTCTCCAGCACCACCTGCTCACGCGAGCCAGTCACGTAGACCGTGAGACCCTTGCAGCCGAGCTCCGAGGCCAGCTGGAACGCATGAGCCACGTCTTCGGGGGTGGCCTCTGCCGGGAAGTTGATCGTCTTGCTAATGGATGCATCGACAAAGGCCTGAAGTGCCGCCTGCATCCGCACGTGCTCTTCAGCAGGGATGTCCTGGGCCACCACGAAGACCCGGCGGATCTCCTCCGGGACCTCCTCCACGTCCTGACAGCTCCCAGAGACCGCGACCCGATCGACAATCCGCTCTCGAGTCTCCTCATCCAAATCCGCCTCCTCAAGAGCCTCGCGGAAGAGCGGACTGGTGTAGCGGAGCTCGACATCCTCCCCGTTGTCGTTCATGTGGCGCACGTAGGCCAAGGCGAAGATCGGCTCGCACCCGTAGGCCTCAATTCCGGCGATGGTCGAGCGCGTGCCCGTCGGCGCTATGGTCGTCTGGGCTGCGTTCCGGATGCCATAGCGCCTAATCCCCGCCAGGAGACCATCCCAATCGAGTGACGGACGGCCCCACTTGTCTGGGTGCCGGAAAGGTTCCACGGGCTGCGGCGGCTGCCACAGGACGTTATTAGGATCATAGATACTGCCCTCAATGGCCGGGAACGATCCCCGCTGCCGCGCGAGCTCTACGCTGGTCCGCATAGCATGGAAGCGGACAAAGGCCATCAGTTGCCCGGCCAGCTCGCGGCCCTCCTCACTACCGTAGCGAACCCGCAGCTGGTACAGCACGTCCCCCAGTCCGGTAATGCCCAGACCGATGCGCCGGGTGCGGCGGGCAGCTTCTTCCAGCTCCGGCACGGCAGGCACATAGCCGTTAGCGTCGATCACATCGTCCAGGAAGCGGACCGACTGCTCGACGGTCTTTGCCAACCCCTCCCAATCGATGGCGGCGCGCCCCTCCTCTGCACGCCTTACCTGCCGGCCCAGGTTGATCGATCCGAGACAGCAGTTCTCATAGGGCAGAAGCGGCTGCTCGCCACATGGATTGGTGGCCTCGTACCGCCCGAGGTGCGGCGTGGGGTTGTCACGATTGGCAGTGTCGAGGAACAGAAGGCCTGGTTCCCCGTTCCGGTGGGCTGCCCGGACGATTTCGCCGAAGAGCTCACGCGCCGGGACCGTCTCCCACGTCTCGCCGTTCTGAGGGTTGACCAGGTCGATAGTAGCGTCGTCGGCCAGGGCCTCCATGAAGTCATCGGTCACCCCGACAGAGATGTTGAAGTTTGTGATGGCGTACTCATTCGACTTGCAGTGGATGAAAGTGCGGATGTCAGGATGGTCTACGTCGAGCACCGCCATATTCGCTCCCCGACGGGCGCCGCCCTGGCTGATGATCTCGGACGCCGTGTCGTAGACCTGCATGAATCCAACCGGGCCGGTGGCCGCACCACCGCTCGAGCGGACGATGGCACCCTTGGGCCGAAGATTCGAGAAAGAAAAGCCAGTCCCGCCACCAGTCTGCTGGATCAACGCCATGTCGCGTAGCGTCTCAAAGATGCCGTCGCTCTTTCGTCCCATATCATCAGAGATGGGCAGCACGAAACACGCGGCCAGCTGCGATAGCGGAGTGCCAGCTCCGGTGAAGGTCGGAGAGTTGGGCAAGAACCGCAGCTCCGTCATCAAGTCGAAGAAGATCTTCTCAGCTTCCTGGGGCTGGCCGTCCAGGTCATCCTCCACAGCAGCGACGTGGGAGGCGACGCGTCGAAACACCCCCTCCACCGTCTCCACCGGTTCGCCGTCGGCCCCTTTGCGCACGTAGCGGCGGCGGAAGACTCTCAACGCATTGTCGGAAAGCCGGTCCTCGATGCTCCCTTCAACAGATAAATCCTCAGATAATGCCTCGTTCTTCGCTCCGTCTTCGCTCGTCATCAATCACTCCCTTATGCCAACAGATGAGTCCTTGAACACTTGATCATTCACCCCTGCGCCAAGATTTCTCGTCCCCAGGTTCCCCTCGCGCTCGCCAGCCTGCCCGACGTCGTGCCAGCACTATACGAATTCCGTCGCCCGAGCAACCACCTGACCTCGAGCGCTCAGAACGTGACCACGGCCCGATCCGACTTGATCCAGTCGGTGAGGAGCTCGCCGGTGTAGAAGACCTCGATGCCAAGCGCTTCGAGCCTCTCGCTCACTGGGTAGCTGTCGGCACAGGCCTTGCACGCCACCGCACGCACGCCCAACTCGATCATCTCCGCCAGCTTCGCCTGCAGCACCTCGCTCTCAGCCAGCAGCTTCTGGGACGGCCCCCAGACGAGGAGCGTGACCTCCTCCCACCACCCGTGCTTCTTCGCGTTCGCCGTGTACATGAACACCATCCGCTCGGCGACGTCGGGGTCCCGGCTGGTCCAGACCACAAGCAGCTTGCTCCCTTTGACACTCTCCATCATCCACTCCCGATCTCTCCCTGCAACGCTTTGGCGGCTCCTGCTGGATGACAGTCCCCAGCTCAGAACCCTCGAACCCTCACATCTCCATGAATATGACCGGAACAGCCCGTGGCGCTTCTCGCCGAACCAAAACAAGCAGAGCGTAGCAAAGGGATCCTCGCGCTCGCAGCCCAATCATCCCTGATGTCGCGAGATTCCCCCCGCCGCGGTCCCCCCAGTGACCAATCAGACTTCACACCAGCCAGACTGAGTCCTTCAATAGCACGACGCCCCTGCCGCGCTCCGTCGCCTCTCGGTGTGACCCTGGAGTTCGCTATCCCACCTTACGGTCCGCCGGCCCGGGGGTCTTCAATCCCGTCGTGAGCTTGTTCGTCACCTCTCGCTTGACCCTCGCTGCCAGCGCGTTCTCGTGCTCGCGGAGGAACGCCCGCACCGCCCCTGGATCATGGACCACCACCTCCCGCAGCGCCCAGGAAAGGGCCTTCACCACCATATCATCGTCGTCATGGACGAGCAACCGGCACAACCCGAGGGTGCGTGAAACGTCCCCTGTGCCGCCGTGGCTCCGCACGTTGAGCGCGACCGTGCTCACCAGCGCCGCGCGCCGCCACCAGCGGTCCTCCGAGCGGACCCAGCGGTGAAAAAGATCGTCCGAGACCTGCCCGTGGAGCCAGGCCGGCCCGGAGAGAGTGCGCGCGAAGGAGTCGACCGCCCCCCCAACTATCCATCGCCTGGCCGAACTCCTCAACCTCTGCCTCCCCCAGAGATCGAAACGCCACCTTGTGGTCCCGAACCAGCTCGCACGCTACCCAGCGGTACCCGTAGCTCTCCGCAAGCTTCCGCGCCAGCTCGAGGATGAACTCAGGATCGGCATCCTTGTACACCCTGGAATACCGGCGACGAACCGCCCGCACGTTGGGCGTATTGCGGATATCCAATGCCTCGATCTCCGTGCTGATTGCCGCAGCAACCTGCGCCGGGGACTTCCCGCCCCTCGTCCGCTTCACCATCCCGGCCTCCAACCGCCCCTACCCCACCTCCACGTAGACCCGCAGCAGGTTCCGCCACTGCTGCAGGAACTCGTCCTCCCTCTGCCAGGAAAGACCATAGTGCTCAAGGCGGCTCGGGCTATCCGAGCGCCTGACAGCCGGATCCACAAACAGGAACCCCCGTCCCAGCATATGACCGAACACAACCTTGACGTGCGCCCAACCCCGGTACTTCCCTCTGTCCCAGCGCAGCGGCTCTCCGATGGTGACGATGGTGATGCGGTCGTCGAGCAGGTTGCGCCGCAGCCGGTCCACCGTTCCGAAGGGCCGCCAGCGGGCGGGAACACCCCGCTTGCGCAGGTGGTGCACTATACCCCAGGGGAACGTGGCCCACCCCGGGATCCGCGATGGCACCAGGTATGGAAAAGCACGCCAGGCCAGGCCGAGGCGGTCCATGTCGTCGGCTACCACCGGCCCGGTCAGCTCGTCGCGTCCGTGGAATGCGTTGGCTGCGATGGCCAGGCTGGTGGGCCCACAGTCGTTCGTCAGTGCCTGGTACTGATGGTGGAGGTAGACCGGCTTCCGCAGTCGAAAGGGGACCCCGCTCAGATCCGGCGCCTCTGTCATCGTCTGTCATCCAGTCTCGCCCGCGTCTCGCCAACGCACCAGCTCACAAGCCGTGCCCTTCAGCGCTGCCACCAGCTCCCCGGCGGTCCCAATACAACCCTCGAATCACAGCGCTGCCGCCGATGCCGGCAGCGCCGCTTGGCTGCGCGCCGCGCCCGCCGTGGCACCGTGCCTTTGAAGCCGTCGTGCGTCGCCTGCCACGCTATTCCCCTTCCTCCAGCAGCCGATTGACCTCGGCACGGACCTCGTCCAGATCCTCCAGTCCCAGGTAAACAATGGCGTAGCGGACATAAGAAACGGGATCCACCGTCTTCAACTCCTCGATCACCAGATCGCCGATCGCCCGGGAGGGTATTTCTGTCTTCCCCATCTGGCGGATATGGCTCTCCACGCGGTCTGCCACTCGCTCCAGGTCGCCGGCGGACACCGGACGGCGAGCGCAGGCCACGCGCAGGCCGGAGACAACCTTCTCGCGATCGAAGGCCTCCCGGCGACCATCGCGCTTGACCACCAACGGGGCAGTCATAATGGCCCGCTCCATAGTGGAGAAGCGCTGGCCGCACGCCTTGCACTCTCGACGGCGGCGGATACTGCGCTCCTTGCGCGTTGTGTCCACAACACGGGTGCGTCCGCTGTCGCAGTAGGGACATCTCATGACTACTCTCCGGAATCGAGGAGGCCGTCCGCCCGAAAGCTTAGGATGAGCACACCAGTGGATCCGATACGCCCATACCACACAACGGAGTGCCTCAGATACAGAAAACCCACATATTGGGTTTTTGTGACGGGGTCACCCCCATAATTTGGGGGTGCTGCTTGGCGATTATATCACAGCCAGAAAGAGGGAGCAAGGTCTTCAAGCACCAGCTACCTTAAAATTGACACCTCTATGCCAGACGTACTCCGTAGGGAAAGAAGCCTCGGAAGCACTCTGGAAGCAAGACGCGGATATCTGCCTCCGAGACGACGCCATCTGCTCCGACCAGATTTCACGCGGACGTCATCGGCAGACAGCCACTTCGGCGGCCTATCGCGACGGCCAGCCGTCGCCTGACGCCCTGCCCCGCTACCTGCAGACAACCTGGACTCGCTGTGGTGGTACTTGGAGAAGGACTTGCGCCGCGGCCATTGGCCCGGACAGGCGTCGAGCCACTCCAGGCCCACCAGCGCCTGGATCTTGAACACGAGTTGAGTCGAGAACTGGCAAGAGTTGACACGTGGGAAGAGCTGCCCGCCCTGATCGTTCGGGTTCCCAGCAGAATGCTCCCCGTGATTGGCACGACGCTTTTTCTGCCCAGCCCGGAAGGAGACCAATGCAGCGCCGCCACCAAGTGGTGGGATCTCGATGCGCCGTTCCCACCAGGTCGGGTGCATCGCGTCCCGCACACCACACCCCGCGTAATCGAGCTACAACCACCCCACCCGGTTCAAGGCATTGTACGGATCCCAACGCGCGGCCGGGTGGCACCATCACGGGCATGACCCTCATCCGCCCTGCGCCCCGACCCTTCAGCGGCCGCCTGCGGGCCATCCCGCCAAGACGCGTGGTTCCGTGGACCGAGACCGACATATAGTTGACAAGTCTACTCAACTGCCTTATAATTCAATCATTCATCAAAGAAATGCGGTCGTCCCATCGCGATGGGGGCGCACGACGAGGAAAACGTAGGAACACTACGCGAGGGATATGGAATCGGGAGAGCTGCCCGTCAGCGTCATCGCCTGTGAGGTGCTGCAGGATGTGCTGCATCCCGCTCCTGCCCCACGACCTGGCCGCGGAAGTCACGTATCACGGATACGGCCTGCATCGCGTTCCTGACAAGATGACTCGGGCCTTCCAGGAGTAGATCGATGATCTTGACGAACCGCGCCTCATCGTGTTGGGGACGGGCTGTCCGGCAACCGCCTTCAGGGGATCAAGTCGCGGCACCACGCCATGCCGATTCGCCGAACGGATGATTGCATCGCCATCCTGCTGGGTTCTCGTCGGGCCTACCGGCGGCAGGTCAGCGCTGTCCCCGGCACCTGCTGCCTGAGCAAGAGCTGGCTGGAATCGGGAAGCCATCCACTCAGTGAGTACGAAGAGTACTCCGAGATGTATGGCGAAGAGAAGGCCGGTGGATCCTGCACCACGAATACCAGCATTACGGACGCGTGGCGCTGGTCGCCCACAGCCGGGCGGCCATGCAAGCGTGCGCCCCGGCCGCTCGAGAAGTGGCCGAGTTCTGCGAGCAATGGGGCATCCGATACGAAGAAATCCTGGAGTCCGACGCCTACGCCCGGCGTCTTCTGGAGGCGGCGGTGACACGGCGCGACGGGGACACCGATGACCGGGTACGGATCAGTCCAGACTTCGTCGTGGTGTCCCCCGGGAGCGAGGGACGCTGGATCGCCCTCGTCCCGGTAGATCACGGCGGGGATGGGCAAGATGTGGGGGGATGAGAGAAGGTGAACAGACGTTGGAGGGCGCGGTGATACGGGTCTCGACGCGTGGACGGTATGCGTTGCGGGCGATGGTGGACGTGGCCCACCACGCTGACGAGCGCCCGGTTCCGCGTCACGTAATCGCCAGGCGGCAGAGTATCTCGGCGGACTACGTGGCACAGCTGTTCCGAGAGCTGGCCGAAGCGGGGTTGGTCGAGGGAGTGAAAGGACCCGGCGGCGGGTACCGTCTGGCCCGAGCTGCCTCCGCGATCACGGCCCGGGACGTGGTGGAAGCGGTGGAGGGACCCGTCGCTCTTGTATCCTGCGTGGTCTCTGACGACGAGCCGGGGTGCCAGCGCGCAGGTCGATGTGTCACCCGCCAGCTCTGGAAGCAGTTGTCGGACAGGATGACGGAGATCCTCGGCTCAGTCACGCTGGAAGATCTGAGCAACAGAATGAATCGCGCTGATACGGAGAGAGAAGCAACAACGTGACAGGCATCTACGATGACATCACGCGGACAGTCGGGGGAACACCGCTGGTGCGCTTGAACCGCATCACTGAGGGGCTGGAGGCCACGGTGGTGGCCAAACTGGAGTCATTCAACCCTCTGGGAAGTGTAAAGGACCGCATCGCCGTGAGCATGATTGAGGAGGCGGAGAAGGCCGGCCTGATCGGCAAGGACACCATCATTGTGGAGCCAACCAGCGGCAATACGGGCGTGGGCCTGGCTTTCGTCTGCGCATCCAGGGGCTATAAACTCGTCCTGGCCATGCCGGATACGATGAGCCTCGAGCGGCGCAGGCTGCTCAGCGCGCTGGGGGCGGAGTTGATCCTCACCCCGGGCGTCGAGGGAATGCCAGGCGCTATGAAGCGTGCAGAGGAGCTGGCTGCGCAGGACTCGCGTGCCTTCATCCCCCAGCAGTTCGAGAACCCGGCGAACCCCGCCATCCATCGCCGGGCCACGGCGGAGGAGATCTGGCGCGACACGCGGGGCCAGGTCGACATCTTCGTGGCGGGTGTGGGCACCGGTGGGACAATCACGGGCGTGAGCGAGGCGCCCAAGACGCGAAAGGAGGGCTTCCGCTCCGTCGCCGTCGAGCCGGCCGGCTCCCCCATCCTCGCCGGGGGCGACCCCGGTCCGCACAAGATCCAGGGAATCGATGCCGGCTTCGTCCCCCAGGTGCTGAACGTCCATCTGATCGACGAGGTGATCCAGGTGAGAGACGAGGACGCGGGGGCTATGGCGCGCCGGCTGGCCCAACAGGAAGGCATCCTCGCCGGTATTTCGTCGGGCGCCGCTGCATATGGCGCGCTCCAGGTGGCCTCCCGACCAGACAGCGCCGGGCACCTCATCGTCGTCATACTGCCGGATACGGGTGAGCGGTATTTGAGTACTGGCCTGTTTGAAGGAGCGTGAACGGCTTCGTGGACAGAACGACCAGAGGGACATCCGGGACTGCCGGGACCATCCCCCTCTGCCCCGGGGACGGCCGACCACCCTGCATGCCCTTCCATCGCCAACCAGTATCCGAGGAGAGACAATGACCTACGACTTCGATCAACGGGTCGATAGACGCCGCTTCGACAGCATCAAGTGGCATCGCTACGAAGAGGACGTGCTGCCCATGTGGGTGGCCGACATGGATTTCAGATCACCCGAGCCAGTCGTTGAGGCGCTGCGCGACCGCGTCCACCACGGCGTGTTCGGCTACGGCCGGGCGCCGGGCGAGCTTCGAGAGGTACTGGTGGACCGACTGGCGCAGCTCTACGACTGGCAAGTGTCGACGGAAGACATGATCTTCCTGCCGGGGGTGGTCACCGGCTTCAACCTCGTCTGTCACGCGACAGCCTCACCAGGCGAGGGCGTGCTGCTCCAGACGCCTGTGTACTACCCTATGCTCCGCGCCCCAGCACAGGTCGGACTCACCAACGACGAGATGGAGCTGACGCGCCGGACTGACGGCAGTTACGAGATCGACTTTGATCTGATGGAGGAGACGATCACCGACCACACCCGCGTGTTCATCCTCTGCAACCCGCACAACCCGGTCGGGCGCGTCTTCCGAATAGAGGAACTGGAGCGGATGGCGGACATCTGCCTCCGACACGACATTATCATCTGCTCCGACGAGATTCACGCAGACCTGATGATGGGAGACAACCGCCACGTGCCCATCGCGTCCCTGGCCCCGGAGATACTGAAGCAGACCGTCACGCTGATGGCGCCCAGCAAGACGTACAACGTCGCCGGGTTGAAGTGCTCGGTGGCCATCGTGCAGAACCCGGAGCTGCGCGCCGCGCTTGAATCCACCCACGCGGACCTGATCCCCGGCGTGAACATCCTGGGATACACAGCCGCCCTGGCGGCCTATCGCGATGGTCAGCCGTGGCTCGACGCCCTGCTCCGGTACCTGGAGAGCAACCTCGACTTCCTGCTGCAGTACGTGGAGACCGACCTGCCGGGGGTCACCGTGGCCCGACCAGAAGGCACCTATCTGGCGTGGCTGAACTGCCGCGACACCGGCATCAAGGGCAATCCCTATGCCTTCTTCCTAGAGCAGGCCAGGGTCGCCGTGAACGACGGCGCGACCTTCGGTCGCGGCGGAGAACGATTCGTGCGACTCAACTTCGGCTGTCCGCGTTCCATGCTGAACGAGGCCCTCGACAGAATGAACCGGGCGCTGTCGAGGCTTGGGTAAGAGAGTGTTTGGCTGCGGTGTGGCGCTGAGGGGCCGGTTTCGTCCGCACTGACCATCAACCAGAGCACGACTGTGGAGAGAATCGCGTGTTGAAGAGAATGGATGAGGACGTGCAAACGGTATTCGCCAAAGATCCAGCAGCCAGGAGTGTCTGGGAGGTCCTGTGCTGCTATCCGGGGCTGCACGCCATTTGGTTGCACCGCCTGGCCCACTTCCTGTGGACGCGCGGCCTCCGATTCCTGGGACGGCTTCTATCGCACCTCAACCGGGGCCTTACCGGGGTGGAGATCCACCCTGGAGCCCGGATCGGACAGCGCTTCTTCATCGACCAAGACATGGGGGTGGTGATCGGCGAGACAGCCACCATCGGCGACGACGTGCTGATGTATCAGGGGGTCATCCTCGGGGGCACCAGTCTGGAGAGGACCAAGCGGCATCCCACCATCGGCGACAACGTGGTACTCGGGGCAGGCGCCACGATTCTGGGCCCCGTCACCGTCGGTGAGGGCGCCCGTGTCGCTGCAGGCTCGGTTGTGATCAAGTCGGTCCCGCCGGGAACGACAGTCGTGGGCGTGCCAGGACACGTCGCGGGGTTGGCATCGTCGACGCCATCCGAGGCGAATCTCCTGGAGCACGGCCGGCTGCCCGACCCGGTGCTCCGCACCCTCAGCGAGATTCTGGAGCGCCAGAGCCGCCTCGAAGAGAAGCTCGCTGACCTGGAGCATGCGCTACCCAGCGTCGATTTGCCCAGGCTGATGCGAGACAATGGAGGCTCCGACGGAGAGGATGGCGAAGACGCCATCCGCCGCGCACTGCGGGACATTATCGACCCCGAGGTGCGGGTCAACGTCGTCGACCTCGGGCTGATCCGGGAGATCAAGCGAAACGGGCGCGGAGTAGAAATCCATATGGTGCTCACGTCACCGGCTCACCCCGCAGCCGGGTACCTGCTGGAGCAGGTGCGGCGCAGGGCGCGGTGGGCCACCGCCGGCGAGCCGGTGGACGTGGTGCTGGTGGACCAGGCCTGGCATTGGGAGGACCGTGTCCCGCACCTCCGCTCGGGCGAGGGGATATGAATCCAGGAAGACAGTGGAGGTCGCGATGACAGAGTATGCTGCGAGTGAAGAGACCTTCGAGGAATTCAAGAATTCCTTCTCGTACGGCTCGCGGACTGACCTTAACTTTAAGTTCCTCAAGAGCCTGTCAGCAGAGCAGGCCGCTCAGTTCCTTGAGGAACTCCTGTGGAAGCTTGGCGACTGCCTCGATGATGGGCGCTTTGAGCGCGTAATCAGATACGTCTACGAGGGGCAGGTGCAAGCATATGCTGGCGAACCGCGGTACAAGTACGACCATGGACCATTCGCGCCCCTTGTCAAGCCGATCTCTCAGTCGCGAATGGCACTCATCACCTCAAGCGGTCACTTCGTGGCAGAATGCGACCCCGAACCGTTCGGCACAGAGTCTATGACGCAGGAAGATGCCATCAACAGAATCCTCGAGTTCCTCAGAACAGAACCGACGCTCTCTGCAATCCCCAGCGACACGCGGGCAGGACGGCTGCGCGTACGCCACCCTGGATACGACATCCGGAGCGCGCAGACAGACCCCAACGTCGTCTTTCCGCTTGAGCGGCTTCGGGAGCTGGAGAGAGACGGCATCATCGGCGAACTGGCGTCGCCGGCGTACTCCTTCGTTGGAGCATGCTCGCAACAGCGTCTGCTCAACGGGATCGGTGCTCGGTGGGCCAATCTTCTCAAAGAGGACGACGTCGAGGTTGCGTTGCTGGTGCCCGTCTGACCGGTCTGCCACGTGTCCGTCGGACACGTCGCCAGATCGCTGGAGGACGCTGGTATCTCGACAGTGACGGTCGGTATCCGCGCTTTTCGAGGACAGCTGGAGGCAATGAGGCTGCCCCGGGTCCTGGTCACGCCACATCCGCTGGGCAGGACTCTAGGGGCGCCCTGCGATGACGAAGGTCAACGGAAGACGATCCTTAGAGCGCTCGACTTGCTGGAGGAGGCCGCCGAGACCGGTACAATTGGGGAACTGGCAGGGCGTTACCGTCCCACGGGCTGTCCTCCTCGGCACGATGCGCCCGGGGCGATACCCCTGTCCAAGAAGACGGGAGAGCCTCTCGATGACCGATAGACAACACGTAGTGGTGGCGATGAGCGGAGGGGTGGACAGCTCCGTCGCCGCAGCCCTGCTGGTTGAGCAGGGCTATCAGGTGAGCGGGATGATACTTCGCCTGTGGAGCGAGCCGGGCGAAGGCAGCGACAATCGCTGCTGCACACCCCGGGCCGTCGAGGACTCCCGCCGCGTGGCGGGAGCCTTGCACATACCCTTCCACGTGCTCGACTGCGCAGGGCGATTCAGAGAGATTGTGGTGAACACCTTCATCGAGGAATACGCCCGCGGGCGCACCCCAAATCCGTGCGTCGTCTGCAATAAGCACATAAAATTCGGCTACCTCTTGGACATGGCCCGCGTCGCTGGAGCAGCCTATCTTGCGACCGGGCACTACGCCCGCACTCGTCGGACGAACGGAACGTACAGGCTGAGGCGCGGGGTGGACCCGGACAAGGACCAGAGCTACTTCCTGTACACGCTGGGCCAGGAACAGCTCCGGAACATCCTCTTCCCCCTCGGCACGCTCACCAAGGACCAGGTGCGGGCCGCGGCGGAACAGAGGAACCTGCCCGTGGCAGCGAAGCGAGAGAGCCAGGACATTTGCTTCATCCGCGACCAAGACTACGTCCGCTTCTTGCAGACTCACGCTGCCGGCATCCTGCAGCCCGGTCCCATCATCGACCGAGAGGGCCGGGAACTGGGGCAGCATCAGGGGCTTCCCCTGTACACCATCGGGCAGCGCCGCCGTATCGGCATCACGTTTTCGGAGCCCCTGTACGTGCTGGAGAAAGACACCCGGGACAACGCGTTGATCGTGGGGCCCGCTTCGCAGCTGGCCCGGCAGCACTTCCGGGTCCAGAGTCCAAGTTTCGTGGCCGGGCACCCGCCCTCGCTCCCTGCCGAGGTCGGGGTCAAGATCCGATCCACGGCCCAGGAGGCGGAAGCGGTCGTCTATCCCGGAGATGACGCCACACTTCAAGTCGATGTGGGGAAGCCGCTGCGCGGCGTCACACCGGGACAGTCAGCGGTCTTCTACCGTGGAGAGGACGTACTCGGTGGTGGGATCATCGTCTCCTCGCGACGGGGGCTTGGAACCGATGATGCCGCTGGAAGGCAAACGTCTGGGGAATGAGGGATGGACCGATGAGACGCATACATCGCCCCATCCCCGCCAAATGGCGGGTTGAAGCAAGGGCTGAAGGTCTCTGGTCGCCGGCCCGGCACCCGAGTAGAATCAACGTTGGAAACGACAACGAAGCTTGCGAAAAGGAAGCGAGCAATGAGCGGCAGGCAGGGCGGGATGTCAGCCCCACTTCTGGCGAGGTTATCGTTCCTGGTAGCAGGTTGTGGGCTGTTGAGCGGCCCGATGAGCACGACAGCGGCGAAGACGTCGGTCTCTGTGGACTGCACCAGGGTGCTGGGGGCCGACAGAAGCACACCGGCGTGGAAGGCGCTTGGCTACGAGTTGCTGCGGCGATAGATTTATCGACCTGACGTAGGCTGGAGGTATATTGCATATGGCAGAACACAAGATGGCGATGCCCGTCCGCGGGATGACGTGCGCTTCTTGCGTGGCCCACGTGGAGAAGGCGTTGAAGAACGTAGAGGGCGTTGGTGAGGTCAGCGTCAACTTGGCCACCGAGAAAGCCAGTCTGGATTTCCGCACCGACGCGGTGAAGACGCGCGATCTGGTGAACGCGGTGAAAGACACCGGTTACGAGATTCCCACCGAGACGATGGTGCTGCCGATCGGCGGGATGACGTGCGCCGCCTGCGTCAACCACGTAGAGCAGGCGTTGAACAACGTGCCCGGCGTCACGGACGCCACGGTCAACCTGGCCACAGAGAAGGCCCGGGTGACCTTCGTCCCGGGAACCACGGGTCGAGGCGCCTTTGAGAAGGCGGTCGCCGAAGCCGGGTACGAGGTGCTGGCGTCACTGGAGGAGAGCGCGGTCGCCGAGGCGCAGCAGGAGGACGAGGCTGTGCGCAAGATGCGCGAGGCCCGCCGCAGAATGTGGGTCGGGTTGCTGTTCGCGTCTCCCGCTATGTTGTGGATGCTCGTAGAGCTGTTCCTGGGGATCGAGTGGCCGAACCAGGCTCTGTCCAACCTGGGGAAGATCGTTCTGGCCTTGCCCGTCCTATTCTGGGTTGGCCGGCAGACCTTCAAGAGCGGTCTGACAGCGATGCTACACGGATACGCGAACATGGACACGCTCATCAGCCTGGGGACGGGCGCCGCCTTGCTGACCGGGCCAGCCTCATTCTTCGTCCCGGTGGCGAACTACGCCGGCGTCTCGGCGACAATCATGGCCTTTCACCTTATTGGTCGCTACATAGAGGAGAGCGCAAAGGGCCGTGCCTCCCAGGCGATCCGCAAGTTGTTGAAGCTGGGAGCCAAGACAGCGCGGGTGATCCGCGACAGTGACGAAATCGAGGTATCCGTCCGCGAGGTTGCTGTCGGAGACGTGATGGTCGTCCGCCCCGGCGAGAAGATCCCCACCGACGGCGTCGTACTGGCCGGTGACAGCGCTGTGGACGAGTCGATGGCGACCGGAGAGTCGATGCCGGTCAACAAGTCCAAGGGAGACGAGGTCATCGGAGCCACAGTCAACCAGGAGGGGCTGCTCAAGATAGAGGCCAGAAAGGTAGGCGACGACACCTTCCTGGCCCAGGTGATCAAGCTGGTTGAGGAGGCCCAGGGCACGAAGGTGCCGATCCAGGCACTGGCAGACCGGGTGACGGGGATTTTCGTGCCGGTGGTCATGACCATCGCCACAGTGGCCTTACTCCTCAACCTTCTGTTCCCGGACACGATGGGATCCCTAGTCGAGGCAGGTTCTTTCCTGCCATGGGTCAACCCGGACCTGGGTGTGCTCACACTGGCCATCTTCTCGATGGTGGCGGTACTCGTGATTGCCTGTCCGTGTGCTCTCGGCCTGGCAACGCCGACGGCACTGATGGTTGGGAGCGGAATGGGGGCCGAGCACGGCATCCTGATCCGCTCCGGAGAGGCCATTCAGACTCTCAAGGACGTCGGCGTGGTCGTCTTCGACAAGACGGGGACCATCACCAAGGGGAAACCTGCCGTGACCGACATTGTGGCCGCACCGGGGTTCGCGAGCCAGGACGTGCTGCACGCTGCGGCATCCGCCGAACGGGGATCCGAGCATCCGCTGGGCCGGGCCATCGCCCAGGAGGCGGAGAACCAGGAGATGGCTCTGGCCGAACTGCAGCAGTTCCAGGCCATCCGCGGCAAGGGCGTGCGGGCGGTGGTAGAGGGACAGCGTGTGCTGGTCGGCTCGCGGCGGCTGATGGAGGAGAACGATCTTGACCCCGTCCCGCTCGAGGAGACGCTGCGAAATCTTGAGAATGAGGCGAAGACGGCCATGCTCGTGGCCGCCGGTGACCAACTGCTCGGCGTCATCGCCGTGGCAGACACGCTCAAGGAGGACTCGGTAAACGCCATTCGCGAGCTCCATTCGATGGGCCTGGAGACAGCCATGATCACCGGCGACAACCAGCGGACCGCCGACGCTATCGCGCGCCAGGTGGGCATAGACCACGTGCTGGCCGAGGTACTGCCCGACGGCAAGGTGTCAGAGGTACAGGACCTGCAGGAGCGCTTCGGATTGGTGGCCTTCGTTGGAGACGGGATAAACGACGCCCCAGCCCTGACCCAGGCGAACGTCGGCATCGCCATCGGCACCGGCACAGACATCGCCATCGAGGCCAGCGACGTGACCCTGGTGCGCGGCGATCTGAGCGGCGTGGTGGAAGCGGTCAACCTGAGTCGGGCTACGTTCCGCAAGATCAAGCAGAACCTGTTCTGGGCCTTCTTCTACAACGTGATCATGCTGCCGCTGGCCGTCATTGGTTGGATGCACCCGGTGTTGGCGAACATCGCTATGGCAACCTCCTCGGTCACGGTGGTAACAAACGCCAACACGCTGCGGCGTGTGGACATCCGTCCCGCGTACGCGCGGAGAGACTCGACGCCATCGCAGACCGGGGTAACTCCCCAAGCGGTGAGGACCACCGCATAGCGATGGCCTTCAATTTCAAGAGAATATGGACCACATCAGGGAGGTAACTGAAATGGCACTCGATCCAGTCTGCAAGATGGAAGTAGAACCGGAGACCGCCGCAGCCAAGGCGGAGCACGAGGGACAGACCTATTACTTCTGTGCACCAGGCTGCAAGGCGGCCTTCGAGAAGAATCCGGAGAAATACCTGAAGGAGAGCCGCACAGGGGAGTCTCAGCACGGCAGTTAGCCCGCGCTCCTAGAGGTGAAATGGACAGGGTTCCTGGTGGCTCAATGGGCTGACTGCTCCCCGGAGAGAAGCTCGGGGCCCCGAGGAACCCTCCCGCATTCGAACCGGGGCACGCATGAGGAACGAGACGGAGGTCACCAAGAAGCTTGATCTGACTGGCGAGGTCTGCCCTTACACATTCGTCAAGACGAAGCTCGCGCTAGAGGAGATCATGCCCGGGCAGATTCTCGAGGTCGTGGTCGACCACGGACCGGCAGTGGAGAACGTGCCCCGCAGCCTGGGCTACCGGGGCCACGAGGTGCTGGAGATACAGCAGATATCGGAGAGTGTTTGGACGTTGATGGTGCGCAAGGGAGACACGGAATGACCCGCGTGTCGGAGCCAGGGCTGATTCTGGAACCGCCGCAGGTGGTGCAGATGGTAGACCATGCCCGCGACGAACACCCAGGTGAGGCCTGCGGGCTCCTCGGCGGTCGCGACGGCCGGGTGGAGACGGTCTACCCTCTGCCGAATATGGAGAGTAGCCCCATTCGCTATCTGGCGGAGCCTCAGGCTCAGGTGGACGCTATGCTCCAGATTGAGGAACAAGGCAGGGAGATCGTGGGCATCTACCATTCTCACGTAGACGCGTCAGCGTATCCTTCGCCAACAGACGTGGCAATGGCGGCCTATCCGGATGCCTTCTATCTCATCATCTCTCTGAGCGACGACAGGCCTCCGATCCTGGGCGCCTTCCGCATCCAGGACGGAGAGATCGAGGAGGTCAACATCGCCATCCAGAGTCCGGAGCGAGTCGCAAGCTAGAGGAGGAGGAACGGGAGGACGTGTTTGGATTCACGGAGGAGCAGATCCGCCGCTACAGCCGCCAGATCATCCTGCCCCACGTGGGCGGGAAGGGACAGCGGAAACTCATGGCCTCAAAAGTCCTCGTGGTGGGCGCGGGCGGGCTGGGTTCGCCGGCCGCCCTCTATCTGGCCGCGGCTGGTGTGGGCACATTGGGCATTGCCGACTGCGATACCGTGGACCTATCCAACCTCCACCGACAGATCCTGCACCGCACCGCGGACGTGGGCCGTCCCAAGACCGAATCAGCCGCCGAGATCCTCCGTGCCCTCAACTCGGACGTGACGCTGACGTTGCACCAAGAGCGGCTCACCTCCCAGAACGTCCTGGAGATCATAGAACCGTATGACCTGGTTGTGGAGGGGAGCGACAACTTCCGCACCAAGTATCTCGTCAACGACGCCTGCGTCCTGTCCGAAAAACCTCTGGTGCTGGGCGCGGTCTATCAGTTCGAAGGGCAGGCAGCGGTCTTCCCTCCCTGTGGGCCTTGTTATCGTTGTGTCTTCCCCGAGCCACCTCCGCCGGGCGCGGTGCCGAGCTGCCAGGAAGCGGGTGTCCTGGGCGCGGTGCCGGGCGTCATCGGCTCCATCCAGGCGGCGGAGGCGCTCAAGCTCCTCCTGGAGGTAGGGAGGCCGCTGGTCGGGCGCTTTCTGGTCTTCGACGCCCTCCAGATGGAGTTCACTGAAATGGAGATGGCACGGGACCCCGACTGCCCCGTCTGCGGCGAGCATCCGAGGATCACGGAGATGATCGACCAGGAGCCACGCCAGTCCGAGGCCGCTTGCGTATCGCGCTCGGGCCCGCCGGGCCCTGTCCCAGGGAGAAGCATATGAGCTCGGCCGAGAACATCTCCGCCGAAGTCCAGGTTTTTCTCGATCTGTCCCACAAACCGGTGGGTATCCATATCGGGGAGGGCCCTCGACAGGCGAACCCATCGCACACAGCGCTCCGCTTCTGCATCCTGGAGCGGGAGGATCTGAGCGGCGGAGCGCGCACTTTCGGCCTCGGCGACGTCGAGTGTCCCGGGGCAAGCCTGGCCCTGGGGATGGTCGAGCCGATGCACGTAGACGTCGAGCCGCGCATCCATGCCAGCGTCAACAGCGTGCAGGTGGGGCCTGTCGAGAGCGCACACCAGGTGGTGTTCGTCGTCACGCCTCGTCAGGCCATGGTGCTGGCCGTATTGACGGGGGGGATCAAAGCGCACTGCACGGGAACTCACGCCGTCTGCGGGGAAGTGATCGCCCGGGTCTTTGAGACCGGGCAACCCCATCTGAGCCTCCTCTGCCCGGGCATGCGAGAGTTGTGTGGATTTCGAGAAGAGGAGCTGGCGGTAGGGATGTCGTGGGCGGACTTCGTGGCGCTGCCCGAAGCGATGGCCCGGCACGCGTCATTGGACGCCGCTGCAGCGGAGGCGAAACGTAACGCGAGCGCTTAGGGCACTGACGTTTCGTGGTTTGACTATGGATAACAAGTGGCAGCGGAAGCGTCTGAGGGTCAAAGGGATGGACTGCGCTGAGTGTGCCCTCCACGTGGAGGAAGCCGTTCGGGGCCTACCCGGCGTGCGGGAGGCGCGGGTCTACCTGGGCGCCGAGCGGCTCGACGTTGTCCACGACGCGGGTCTGACGGGTACGGAGCAGATTGCGCGGGCTGTGGCGCGGGCCGGCTATCGGGTGGAGGACCGGCCCGAGAACCTGGGCCTGGGGGCGGGCCCAGGTTCGGAACTGGCAGAGCGGCTGACCGGCCTCTTCGTCGCCATCATCGTGCTGGTGATCCTGGTCGAAACCGTGGGCGAACGTCTTGGACTCCTGGGGGCCACCCTGGCGCGTATTCCCCCCTGGCTGGCCATCGCGACCATCCTGGTCGGTGGCTATCCCATATTCCGCAAAGTAGTTCAGGCCCTCTCCCGGGGCCAGGTGACGGCTCACGCGCTCATGACGTTGGGGATCATCGGCGCCCTCACCATCGGGGAGTACACAGCGGCGGTCGTCATTGTGTTCTTCATGCGCGTGTCGGATTCCTTGGAGAGCCTGACCACAGATCGCTCACGCCAGGCCATTCGCGCGTTGATGGAGCTGGCACCGGACACTGCGCGCCGCTTGCGCGACGGCACGCAGGAAGAGGTACCTGTCGACGCCTTAAAGCCAGGCGACCGGGTGGTCGTGCGGCCCGGCGAGCAGGTGCCTGCCGACGGTTGGGTGGAGACGGGGACTGCCGCCGTGGATCAGTCGCCCATCACGGGAGAGAGCATGCCGCTGCACAAGGAACCTGGAAGCGAGGTATTTGCGGGGTCGATTGTCCACGGCGGCGCTCTCACGGTGCACATCACACGGGCCGGCGCGGAGACCACCCTGGGGCGCATCATCCAACTGGTGGAGGAAGCGGAGGCGAACAAGGCCCCGGTGCAGCGGGCGGCCGACCGTTTCACCGCCTGGTACATCCCCGTGGTGGTCGCGGCGGCGGCGCTGACCTATCTGCTGGGCCGAGGTCTCACTGCCGCCATCGCAGTGCTGCTCGTCTCGTGCGCCTGTGCCATCGCTCTAGCCACGCCGACTGCCGTCATCGCGGCCGTGGGCCAGGCCGCACGGCGCGGGATCCTGATCAAGGGAGGGCGCTACCTGGAGCTGCTGGCCCGCGTCGATACGCTGGTCATGGACAAGACCGGGACGCTGACCTTCGGACGCCCCGTGGTGACGGATGTCGCCCCTCTGGACGGCTGCACTGAGAACGAGTTGCTTCGCCTGGCCGCCGCTGCCGAGCGGCTCTCCGAGCACCCTGTGGCAGCCGCCGTGCGCCAGGCTGCGCGGAGACGCGGCCTTGATCCAGCCCCGGCCGATAGGTTCGAGGCGCTTGCGGGGATGGGTGTCCGGGCCCGCTCCGACGGGGTTCGACTTCTGATAGGAAGCCAGCGGCTACTGGAGGCGGAGAACATCTCCTTGCCGCCGGAGGCTGAGGCTCAGGCGACAACATGGCAAGCCGCTGGAAAGACCACCTTCTTCGTCGCCGTCGACGAGGGCGTGGTAGGCCTGCTGTCCGTCGCCGACGAGCCCCGTCCCGAGGTCCCCGAGGCCCTACAGGCACTGCGGGAGCTGGGGATTGAGCACCTCCTGCTGCTGACCGGGGACAGCGAGCGCACAGCCCGGGCGGAGGCTGAGCACCTGGGGGTCGACTACCAGGCGGAGCTCCTGCCCGAGGACAAGATCGCGGTGGTCAAGGAGCTCCAGGGCCAGGGACGGACGGTGCTCATGGTGGGCGACGGAGTGAATGACGCCCCCGCCCTGGCACAGGCTGATGTGGGGGTGGCAATGGGTGTGGCGGGCACCGACGCGGCGTTGGAGGCAGCCGACGTGGCGCTGATGCAGGACGATTGGGGCACGCTGCCGGAGGCCATACAGGTCGGGCGGCGCACCTTCCGCGTGATCCAGCAGAACCTGGGGTTGGGTGTGGCGTACAATCTCGTCGGAATGACCCTGGCCGCCGTCGGCATCCTTCCACCGGTGGCCGCGGCCGCCGGGCAGTCGATCCCGGATCTGCTGATTATGGCGAGCTCGGCCCGGCTCCTGCGAAGCTAGAACGGGACCCTTCGATCTGGATCGCCAGCTCCGGAGCTCAGACTGCGTTCGTTCTGGACCTGGCGATCCCGAACGAGCATTGGGAAGTGGTGAAACCCGACGAAGATGGTGAGGGCTGGATCGGTGGCCAGCGTCAAGCCTTCCCTGTCTTGACAGAATCCAGAGAGGAAGTCGTGAGATGTTCACATCTTTCTTGATCACGTTACGAGAGGGACTGGAGGCCGCGCTCATCGTGGGTATCGTGCTCGGCGTACTGCGCAAGATGGGACGCGCCGACCACAGCCGTCTTGTCTGGGCCGGCGTGCTGGCCGCCGTGGCGGTCAGCGTCGTCGCCGGGCTGGCGTTCCACACCCTGGGCGTGGCCTTCGAAGGACGCGCTGAGGCGATCTTCGAGGCAGTGGCTATGCTGCTGGCCGCCGCCGTCCTGACCTGGATGATCCTCTGGATGCAGAGGCAAGGACGCAAGATCCAGGCGGATCTGGAAACGGATGTGCGACGTGCGGTAACCGACGAGAACTCGTGGGCTCTGTTCAGCCTCGCGTTCGTGGCTGTGGTGCGCGAGGGGATCGAGACGGTCCTGTTCCTGACGGCCGCAGCCTTCAGCGCCACGGTCGGCGAGACTCTCGTCGGCGGCGCCCTGGGGTTGAGCGCGGCGATTGTAATTGGCTGGTTGATCTTCGCCGCGGGCAGGGAGCTCAACGTAAGAACCTTCTTCCGCGTGACCGGCGTGCTCCTGATCCTCTTCGCCGCAGGCCTGGTGGCCCACGGCGTCCACGAGCTGCAGGAGGCAGCACTCCTGCCCACCATCGTCGAGCACGTATGGGACGTGAACTACATCCTCAGCGAGGACAGTACCGTGGGGACGTTCCTCAAGGCACTCTTCGGCTACAACGGCAACCCATCCCTGATCGAGATCCTCAGCTACGCAGGGTACTACGTCGCCGTATACCTGGGCACGCGATCTGGAGGCGAGCGACACGAGCCCTTGCCCGCTTCTGTGTAGAGGCGACGGCCGCGCCTCCACCGGCATAGCTCGAGAGTCGACAGCAGTCAGGAGAACAAACATGAAGAGATGGTTCTGGGCTATCCTCCTAGGGAGCCTGGCTCTGCTGTGGGCAAGCTGCGGGGGATCGAACCCAGACGTCGACAACAGCGATGCCGTGCAGCGCATCAGTCCAAAGGACGCCAAGGCCCTGCTGGACGAGGGCAAGGCTGTGCTTTACGACGCACGGTCGGCAGATGCCCACCGCATCCAGCACGCCGCGGGAGCTGTATCCTTCCCCGAAGAGCAAGCTCCCGCACGTATCCACGAGCTGCCAGACGACGGCACGGCCCTCATCTTCTACTGCACCTGACCAGCCGAGGAACAGAGCGCCCGGGTGGCGCTCCAGGTGATCAGGCAGGGCTGGAACCCGGAGAGTGTGTATGCCCTGCAGGGCGGATTGGCCGGATGGCGCGAAGCGGGCTACCCGTTGGCCTCGGGCAGCAATTAAGTGCAGAGCCCAGGCAGGCCGTGGACGTCTCTCATTGCAAGGGCTGGGACCCGATTCCATCCGGCACGCACCTGCTGGCGGCGGTTCTGAACGGACGGCGCGAGCATCCAAGCCTGTGTGTCACCCACAGATAGGAGCAGGCAATGACGCCGGCTAGCCGTTACGCGGTCATCCACTACGCCGAGATCGGCCTGAAGGGACGGAATCGCCCCTTCTTCGAGCGCGCTCTGGTAGACAACGCCGCGAAGCAGCTGGAGCCCCTGGGCGTCGAGGAGGTGGAGCGACTGCCGGGCCGCCTCCTGGCTCGTCTCACAGCCCCACAGCGTGAAACCGCCTGGGCGGAGGCGCTGAGCACCGTATTCGGCATCGCGTATTTCGCCCCGGCTTTCCAGACGGCGCGCAGCATCGAGGCGGTCCGTGCCGCCGTCCTGGGGCACCTGCCGGATCAACCCGCGGACAGCTTCCGCATCCGCGCCTCCCGCGCCGATAAGTCGTTCCCCCTCACATCTCCGGAGATCGAGAGGAGGCTCGGGGCGGACGTTCAGGAACGAACCGGCTGGCCGGTCCAGCTGGACGACGCTGCGCTCGATATCGGGGTGGAGGTGCTGCACGACCGCTTGCTCGTCACCTTTGGGCGCATCCCGGGGCCGGGCGGTCTGCCGGTCGGTGTGAGTGGAAGGGTAGGCCTCCTCCTCTCCGGTGGGATAGACTCACCCGTGGCCGGATACCTGGCCCTCAAGCGGGGGTGCCGGGTGACGCCCATCCACTTCCACAGTCGCCCCTTCGGCGACTGGCGCGGCGCCGAGAAGCGAGTGCGGAAGATCGTGCGAGCCCTGGGAGCATACGGCATGGAGTCCCATTTTCACGCTGTGGCCATCGGCAGGCAGCAGCGGGAGATCACCATCAGGTCCCCCGCGCCCTTCCGGGTGCTCCTTTACCGCCGGCTGATGGTCCGCGTGGCCGAGGTCCTCGCCCGCCGCGAAGGCGGAAAGGCACTGGTAAGCGGCGATTCGCTGGGGCAAGTCGCCTCCCAAACCCTGGAAGGGCTGGCAGCCACAGAGGATGCGGCAACGATGCCCATCCTGAGGCCTCTGATCGGGATGGACAAACAGGAGATCGTGAACCGGGCCGGGGCCATCGGAACCTTCGAGTTCTCCCAACTCCCGGCCGACGACTGCTGTCGTTTCTTGATGCCCAATCGTGTGGTCACCCGGCCGCGCCTCGAGGACGTGCGCCGGGCGGAAGAGACCGTCGACATGGATCGCCTCGTGGAAGAGGCGCTGGCGCAGGCATCGCGCAGCGCGACACGGCCATAGACATCTCGCAAGTCGCCCCCCGGGGACCAGGAAAACAGGGACGAGAGGAAGAGGAACCAGAGGGGGACCCAACACCTCGATGGGATCCCGGCTCCGGAGAGATTGTACCCGCCGAGACCCTCGACTGGGGTCGAACTACGTATTCCACAGCCGCGGCTGCAAGCGGGTATTGGAGAGGGAGCCGGACGTCCGCTTGACCGAGACCGGAGTCAAGCAGGTGCCTGGATCACACGGCCCAGGTCACCGGCTCTGCCAGTGTAAGGCCGCTCCGACCAGCTGAGTCGTCCCTTCGCCGATCGAGGATCGCTTGCGGCCGTCAATGGGCAGCCCGCCGGCAATGCAACCACGATTGACGCCATGTTCAGCCACAACTCATCAATGCACGCTGTCCAGCCCGCGGGATGGAGAGAACCCTCTGCAACGGCGCGGGCCGGCTGACTCGCTCCGTCGCTGACGTTCGCTGCAACCAAACTCCAACTGCTCCTGAACCAAGCCCACCCGCCTTTTCAACCCAGGACACCGCTTCGGAAAGGGCGTGCGTGGTACAGTACCCGGCGCAGCTTTCCCGGCCCCACGTCCTCCTGACTACCGAGGCAGCGCATATGAGTGAACTGCCCCGCCGAAAAAGAGGGTCGGGTTTCCAGGCGGCCGCTTTCGTGAAACTAGCCGCCATCGTCGGGCCGCGACGGCCCTGGCACCCCGAGAGCCAGCGAGACGAGGAACCAGCCGACACCCACCACGATCGCCACGTCAGCCACGTTGAAGATTCCGGTGCGCAGCGGACCGATCCCGATGCTGACGAAGTCGGTCACGCGTCCACTGCGCAGAGCCCGGTCGATGAGGTTGCCCAACCCGCCCCCGATGATGAGGGAGGCAGCGACGACATCGCGCCGGGTTAGACCCCGATCTGTGAACACGTAGGCGGTCACGCCCAGGAGAAGCGCGCCCGAAAGGACGCCGAACACGAGGAAGCGTACGGCGGGCGGGAATGCAGCGCCCAGGCCGAGGAAAGCCCCCACGTTCTCGCTGTGGGCGAAGCGGACGATCCCGCCCATGAGGGCGATCGGCGGGCGGGGCGCGAGGTACACGCGGGTGGCGACCTTAGTAAGCTGATCCACCGTCACGACCAGGCCGATGACGAGGGACAAGAGCACCGCGCGGCGACGTATAAGCACGACCCTAGCCCTCCAGCAAGGGCAACTCCTGGTCGCGCTCGACGGCATCGGGGCGCTGGCGGCCGCCGAGCCTGGCGGACATTTCCTTCGTGCAACTATCGACAACGCTGATGGAAATCATCAGGCGCCCGGCGATCCCGGGATTGGAAAATCCGCAGGTTGGCGTGAGGCTCCCTGGTGTGTGGGTACCAGATGGTCGGTGCGCAACGGGCTTGAGGTGAGCCGGAAAGCTCCTTCGATGATATCCGTCCGTGGGGACAGTTTGTTTCCAGCAAGCATTTTTTGTACGGAACAAACATAAGGAGCTGGCGCGGGGACGGTCACGGCGTCGGAGAGCGGCGCGCTGCGGTATGCCGCTTGCGGTTAATGACTTCTTACGGCCTGATCCCGGTCGGCGAGAGATTACAGGCGCGGGTTCAGCAAGAGTCAGTATAGCACAGGGCAGAGCCTGTGTCAATCCAGGATGCTTTGCGATATCATTTGGGATATGGGGCGCGGATTTGGGATAACAGGCGGTGGGGGACTAGAATGAGGATTCCGGGAAGCCATCGGATCTGTGGAGCGGGTTCCGGGCGTGGTCCTGCAGCATTGGCCGAGAGGAGAAGCTGACCGACCAGACGCGGAGGTTGGATGAACCGAGAGGACAAAGCGTCGTTCTCTGGTATCGTGTTACGTGTGACTCCGTCTGCGGGGTGCAACGGCAGCGGGGTGCGGTTCCGATGGTCTCCCGGGGAGGGAACGATGGAAATCTTGGGTAGACGTTGGGTTTACGTGGTGGTTGGTGTGTTGATCCTGACGGCCTCGGGCTGCGCACGGATGGCCGACGGACTGCCCGGCCTGGGCAACGACCGGAACGCCGATTCTGAGGATATGCTGGTAAACACCAGCTAGCGGCTGGTGTCTTACGGCGAGCCCCGGGCTGAAATACCAGTCATGGCGGAGACCGAGCTCACTTTGGAGTTCCAAGAAGATGGTCAGGCGCGCGGTTCCGGCGGCTGCAACGCGTTCGGGGCCCGGTACGAGATCGCCGATGGGATGATTTCATTCACGGAGATCATCTTCACGGAGATTGCTTGTCCTGGTGTCGGGGCCATGGAACAGTAACAGGCGTATCTCCGGGCCTTGGAGACGGCGGGCGAGTTCGAGTTGAGGGACAGCCAGCTGAGAATCTGGTACGCTGACGGGGAGCGTCTGCTGAACTTCGTGCCAAACGGTCAAGGGTAGACGCGACAGAGAGAGAAGGGTCACGGTCCACTGAGGCGTTCATAGCACAGAGTCGGCGGGTCGAACAACGCTCCAAGAGGATTGCCGCCTCCTGGCGTTCCATTGGAAGAGTGACGAAAACACGGCATCTGCATCTCGCTGGCTGAGGAAGCAGCCAGGCGAGGCATCGCCGGATACCGGCCAGGTCAGGCCGGTGGTGAGAGAACCGGGCCACGCGAGCATCTTTTCGGAGGTGGGTGCCACAGCACGTCAACGGCACTCGCTGAAGCCATTACCAGGCAAGCGACAACGGGAGCATGGCATGAAGACGAAGGAACAGTGCTTCAAGTCGGTGAACCCGACCGCGGGCACGCGACGTCGGCGCGCAGACGTGCCCGGCGCAGCAGCTGGCCGCTCCCGCGGCGATCTCGCGCATTAGACCGTGTCCGGGTGGCTTCGCACCACGGCCTGATATCGCTCGAAAGAGCATCCTCAGCAAATGAGGGGAGTGAAGACCTGATGGGATAGTCTGGCGATGGCATCTGGCAGATGACGGAGGGCACGTGGTCCTCCGACGGAGGAATACGCAACGTCACACGCCGCGTTTCACGTTCAGACCACGACGCAGGGGCTCCGGCGCGATCAGCCGTGCCGCCGCACGAACCGCTGAAGCCGCTCCAGCGTCCCTTCGCTCCTCTCGCAAGCCCTCGCGTGGGAGCAGCGGATGTGATCCTCTCGCACGTCGCCAAAGGTGCTGCCGGGGGCGACGGCCAGCCGCCCCTCGTGGAGGAGGCCCTCCCCGAACTGAGTTTCGCCCATCCCCGTGATACGGGTAGAGGCGAAAGCGCAGAGCCTGCCCCGGGGCTTAAGGCAGTCCAGGCCCGGGTCATTGACCGCACTGCCAATGAGTCGGCGGCGCCGGCCGGACGTAGCTGCCGTTTCCTGTACGGAAGGCTCTTCCTGGCGAAGGTTGTCTAGGGCCGCGTCCTGGGGGACGGTCGGCGTGCACGTAATGGGGTACTGATGCACTTCTCGCAGTTGCCCCGGGATCTCGGCCGGCACGGCGCAGCTCCACCAGACCCGAGGTCGAGCTGTAGCGCGTCCCACGCTGTTTCAGCGACTCGATGCAGGCCTGAGTGATGGGCTCCGGCGTGTCGAAGTCCGGCTCGCCGACGGCCAGGCTGATCGCGTCCTTCGTCGTGGCGGCGATATTGAGGGACCGGCGGAGCCCAGATGGTGGGACGTCCATAATGCGTTGTGAGACAAGGTGGTTGAGCCAGGCCATCGTACTAGAGTCCAACATCAGGTCAACGACCATGGAGTGGACAGGACTTCAAGGGCTTCTTGCGCACCGGAACCCGACGACGTGGATGCGGCGCGCAGGATGCGCAAGATCTCGTTGGGTCGTCCGGGCGTCAAGATCGGGATGGTTCCAGGAGCCGCCTCGTAGCACCTTATACTTCTCCCCGAAGAACGGGGAGTGGTAGGAGCTGGCGGGATAGGCCTCATACCAGTCGGCGGTCCATTCCCACACGTTGCCGGCCAGGTCATCCACTCCGTAAGGGCTCCTGCCAGCGGGATAGCTGCCCACCGGTGTGGTCTCGCCTACGCGGCTACCAGCGTTCAGCCTGGCCCGATCCAGGAGGTCGCCCCAGGGGTACGTGCGGCCGTCGGGTCCTCGGGCAGCCTTTTCCCATTCCGCCTCGGTTGGAAGCCGTTTCCCGTGATGTTGGCAGTAGGCCTGCGCTCCGTACCAGCTCACCAGCGTGACCGGATGTCGCTCGTATCCCTCCTCGACCTGGAAGCGGCCGTCTTGATACACTATGCGGCTATCGGGACTCTCGGCCTCTGTGTCCAAACAGGTACGGTCTCCACACTCCCCGGTCGCTGATTGGAAGAACTGAAGATACTGCTGGTTCGTGACCTCGTGTCTGTCCATGTAAAAGGATTCCAAGTAGATCGAGTGAGGCGGACTCTCGTCCGGGTGACCTTCCAGGGTCCCCATGCGGAATTCGCCGGCAGGGATGAAGACCATCCGTGAAGACAGCTCGGAATACGGCGTAGTGAGAGAAGGGGAGTCGAAGGGAAACCTGGCAATGATCACCAGGAACACCAGGGCCAGCGACAGACCGATGGCCGTGGTCAGGAACCAGGGATGTCGTCTCTCGCTCATAGTCAATAGGAACAACCTACAACCGCTTGAGCATTCTACGGACGGTCGGTCACTCTGTCAAGTTGAAGCGCTACAGGGCTGCCGCAACAGGGCCACAACATGTGCGACAGCAGGAAGCGACACACACCCCCGTCTCCGCCCGTCCCTGCGGGCGTCTTCCCAGGTTCTCGCTCAGTCGAGACCGCCCTCGAGACGCAAGCGACGATCTGGCAGGCGGGGGCGAGTCAGGATCTGCTGAGCTCCGTCGCGTGCAGCGGGTGACATGGTTTGACATTCTACAGGGGCTCTCGTATAATCACTACATGCCTCAGAATGCCGCATCGCACTGATCGCTGCAGCAGGTGGACAGTGATGCCTGGGCTGGTAGATACTCATCGGCCGGTGGAAGCGCGATCTTTCTATGTCTCTGGACAGCGTTTTCGGATCGTGCAGAGATGGGCGTAACCTTCGCGATGTTCCGTGTCCGCAGAAGGGCCTCGTGGGCCCCGATGCGATTTACGCATGTTGCCTGTGCCTGTCGCGACCTCTGTCTCCCGTTGGGGACATCATCGTATGGCCTTCGCCGACCGCGACCACACCGAAAGGGAGGCGGGCGTTGAGATCCCAGGCTGTCCTGCACTATCTGACGGAGGTGCCGCAGTGTTCCCGGAATCCCCGCCTCCCTGCCTGCACGTCCAGCCCCTGCAGCCGTCAGCAGGTCTAGCATCGCCGTTGCCCGCTCATGTGGCGGGCAGTGTCAGGTTCGGAGCGCACAGGGATCACCGATAATGTTGCTCCTTGGTGACCATCCGATTTCCCAGACGAAGAAGGGAGGTGAGCGCTATTCCAAGAACCGTTTGTTGGCCCCGTATACGCTTCTCTCAATCAGTATGTAAGGAGGACGAATAAGATGGCTAGGAAGATCATCAGCCTGGGACTGACTGTATCGTTCGTGGCGGCCTTTCTCGTCGGGTGCCAGCCCGGTGGAGGGGCGGCCTACGGCGGCACAATCAGGATTGGGAGCGTGGTGCCTCTCACCGGCGACATTCCCAAGGTAGGCGAGGAGGGGAAGTTTGCCCTGGACTTGCTGGTGAAGGAAATGGGAGGTGAGCTGACGGTCGGGGACGCGACCTACGAGATCGAACTGCTCCACGAGGACAACGAGGCCAAAGCGGAGTCCGCGGTCTCGGCGGCAACGAAACTGATCACCGAGGACGAGGTTCTGGCGCTCATCGGGTCCTACTCGAGCAAGCAGGCCGTCCCGATGGGAGAGGTCGCGAATCGCTATGAGTGCCCGAACATCAGCCCCTGGTCCACAAACCCGCGGACAACAATGGATCGGCCGTGGGTCTTCCGGGCCTGCTTCATCGACCCGTATCAGGGGAAAGTGGCGGCCACGTTCGCCAAGGATGAGTTTGGCGTGGACAAGGTGGCGGTGCTATATGATGTGGCCAGTGACTACCCGAAGGGGCTGGCCGAGTTCTTCCAGAAGGGGGCCGAGGAAGCCGGGATAGAGGTGGTGGCCTTCGAGAGCTTTACCACGAAGGACAGGGACTTCAGCTCCCAGCTGACTAAGATCATCGAATCCGGTGCGGAGCTTCTATTCACGCCTCAGTACTACGACGAGGTTCCCCTGATTGTGCAGCAGGCACACGAGTTGGGCTGGGACCATCCGATTATGGGAAGCGACAGCTGGAGCTCTCCCGAGCTGATGGAGCTGTGCGGCGATGACTGCGTCGGCGCTTACTTCACCAGCCACTACGCGATGAAGGGTGCCACCGGCGTCACCAAGGAGTTCATCGACAAGTACAACGATGAGTACGGATATATCCCCGGCGACGTGGCCGCTCTGGCCTGGGATGCCGGCAATATGCTCTTCCACGCCATCCAGGAAACGGGTGGGCTGACCGGCAACCTGGAGGAGGATCGCCAGGCTATTCGGGATCAGTTGGCGGCCATCGAGAGGTGGGATGGCGCCACGGGGTTGATGAAGTACGCGGGTGCCGAGGTGGAGGGAGACCCCATCAAGTGCGCGGTGGTCGTGGAGATCACGCCGGATCAAGAGTTTACGTTCTACGACATGGCGTGCCCCCCGGAACTACAGTAGTGTAGGGCCTTAGCCGAGGAGTGGAGCGGCGTCGCTTTCGCTCCACTCCTGGTTGGTATATCTTGGCGGGGAAGCTAGAAGACAATGAGTGGCTCTTCACGAAGTGCTGCTGGTGGGTCCGCGCTCTACGTGCTTGTCGCCCGATCGCCGGACAAAGGGGCCAGCTCGAGCGTGAAGAACCGTAGGGTAAACTGCTACAGAAACCAGTTCTGCTGACGGAGGTATAAGGTGACGATACACGAGTTCTTCCAGCACGTGGTGAACGCTCTGCAGTGGGGGAGCTTCTACGCCTTGATCGCTTTGGGGTATTCGATGGTCTATGGTGTTCTCATGCTATGGAATTTCGCCCATGGTGACATCTTTATGACCGGGTCGTACATCGGATTCTTCATCTCGACGGGCTTGGTGGCATTGGCGGCGACCGGCATCCTGCCCCTGCCTAACTGGGTAATCCTGGCGTTGACCATTGTCCTGGCCATGATGATCACAGCCGTGGTGGGGATGATCGTCGAACGGGTGGCTTACCGGCCGCTGCGCGGCGCTCCCAGGGCATCGGCGGCGATCACCGGCTTGATGGTGGGCGTCTTTCTGGAGACCAGCAACCTGGCCTTGTTGGGCGCGCGGCGGCGTAACTTTCCCAGCTTGATCAATACGGTCACCTACAAGGTGGGGAGGGTGAGCTTGACCAACACCAAGATTATGATTGTTGGGCTTTCGCTGTTGCTTATGATCGGTCTTCACCAGTTCGTGCAGAGGACCAAGTGGGGAATGGCGATGCGTGCCATGGCCTACGACTTCGCCGTCGTCCCGCTGATGGGGGTGTCGATCAACACCATCGCTGCGCTGACCTTTGCGATTGGGTCGGCACTGGCGGCGGCGGCTGGCATTTTCTTTGGCATCGCCTACCCGGTCCTCGAACCTTACATGGGTGTCCTCGTCGGCTGGAAGGCATTCGTGGCCGCCATTCTGGGTGGGCGAGGCTCAGTGTTGGGCGCAGCCCTGGCGGGCTTCCTGCTGGGGTTCATTGAGATTTTTGTGGCGGCTATCTTCCCCTCTACCTTCCGCGATCTGATCGCTTACTCGATCATTCTGCTGATCTTGACCTTCCGGCCACACGGCTTCTTCGGCGAGGCCTTTAGCGCCCAGCTGCGCCTGTAGCAACACCAATGAAGAACGAAGGAGACATACCATGGCACCCATCCTGAAGATAATAGGAAACAACCCCCTTCTGCAGAGCTGGCGGGAGCGACTGAGTCAGGTCCCTCTGCTAGGCTGGCTTCTGGGAGCTCTAATCGCCGTCTCACTGGAACTGACGATTGGCGGCCCACTAGCCCGGGCGTTGGGTATGTCCAGACCGCCGGCTCTATTCGGCTTTCGGATCATGATCAAGACGCCCACGCTGATACCGAGCGCAGTCGTATACGTGCTACTCATCTACTTGCTGCCCACCGTCCTGGTAGCTCGCCTGACAGACCGATGGACGAATCGGATTGCGGGCGGGCTCCTCGGCCTGTCAACGATCGTCTCGCTCCTCTTCCATCTGGCGCTCGTCTACAGTGCGCTACATCTTTGGGGAACCCTCAACGACTATCGAGTCCTGGTGCTTAGGCTGACGTTCATTGCCGTGATGACAACGCTGAGCCTGAACGTCATCAACGGTTATCTGGGCGAGTTCTCGTGTTCGCATCCGGGATTCATGGCGCTGGGAGCTTACGTCACATCGATTGTCACCGTGCTATTGTTTGTGGACGATGACGTTTTTGGCAACGCGCTGCTTCCCCCGAGCCTGGGACCGTTTCTGTTCCCCCTGGCCCTTATCGCCGGTGGTCTGAGCGCTTCGGTGGGCGCGCTGGCGGTGGCCATTCCATCGTTCAGGACCAGGGGCGATTACCTGGCTATCATCTCCCTGGCTTTCACCTTCATCGTGAAGAGCCTCATCGAGAACCTGGAGAGCATCGGCGGTCCCAGGGGGTTCATGAACCAGCCTCAATGGGCGCCGCTGTCGGTGGTGTTCGTGGCGACGGTAATGTCGGTAGCCATCATCCATAACTTCGTGCGCTCCACGTTGGGCAGGGCGGCGGGCGCCGTGCGCGATGATGAGATTGCCGCCGGTCACCTGACGATCAACACTCGTCGCACCAAGATGGTAGCCTTCCTCTTCGCCGCCTTCTGGGCGGGCGTGTCCGGCGGGCTGTTTGCTCACGTCCTGGGCTACATCAACCCGGGTACGTTTGGTCTGCTCAAGCTTAGCGAGGTCCTGGCGATGGTATATGTCGGCGGGCTGAACTCCGTCGTCGGCTCCATCGTGGGGGCAGTAGGTATTCAGATGCTCCGAGAGATCTTGCGCCCGCTGCAGATCTTGAGGTGGGTCGTGCTCCCCGTGATGATCATCCTGTTCATGATGTTCCGCCCTACAGGGCTGATCGCCTTCACCGAGTTTGACATCGGGGATGTCCTGAGACCGCGCAGTGGTGAAGAGAGAGGTGAGTGATGCCCCTACTACAGATTGACAGTCTGACCCACTACTTTGGCGGCCTGAGAGCTGTCTATGATTTCGATCTCGAGATCGAGAAGGGTGAGGTAAGGGGTCTGATCGGTCCTAATGGGGCGGGCAAGAGTACTATCTTTAACCTGATCACCGGGATGTACAAGCCGACAGAGGGGCAGATACGCTTTAAGAACGTGGACCTAGTGGGACGCCGTTCCTACGAAATCGCTGCTCTGGGCATCGGGAGGACCTTTCAGAACCTGCATCTTTGGAGGCACATAACGGTGTTGGATCACGTCCGTCTGGCGCAGTACTCCAAGATCAACTACGGGCTGATGGATGCGTTCTTTGGGACCAGAAGGTGGCAGAGAGATGAGAAGGAGATCACGGACAGAGCGTACAGCCTCCTGGAGATGATGGGCGTGAAGCAGTTCGCCCACGAAGTGGTGACGAATCTGCCCTACGGTGTGCAGCGCAGGGTGGAGCTCGCCCGAGCCATGGCCGTGGAACCCGAGCTGCTTCTACTGGACGAGCCTACCGCTGGGATGAATCCAGAGGAGATGGTCGAGATGATGGCCGTCATCCGGCAGATCCACGGCGAGTTCGGCCCGGCCATCTACCTCATCGAGCATCGCATGAAGGTAGTGATGGATCTCTGTGAGTACATCCAGACGCTCAACTTCGGAGAGGTGATTGGAGAGGGGACGCCCGATGAGATACGAAGCAATCCAGTGGTGATCGAAGCCTACCTGGGCAAGGAGGCAGAGGCCTGATGCTGTTGTCAGTGCAGAATCTTCAAGTGTCGTACGGGGGCATAAGAGCCTTGCACGGGGTGGATTTCGAGGTCGGTGAGGGCGAGATTGTGTGCATCATCGGGGCCAACGGGGCGGGCAAGAGCACGGCCCTGAAGGCGATCTCCCGCCTGGTGCCCGTCGACCCGGGCAGCAAGATAACCTACAGAGGGCAAGACCTGTTGCGGTATGCTCCCGAAAAGGTGGCCAGTGAACTGGGTGTTGTGCAAGTCCCCGAAGGAAGGCGGATCTTTGGCAACCTGACCGTCATGGAGAACCTCAGGTTGGCTACCTTCGCTCGAGACGACAGCGAGCAGATAGAGAAGGACCTGCAGCGTGTGTTTTCTCTGTTTCCCCGTCTGGCGGAGAGAAAGCAACAGAAAGGGGCCACGCTTAGCGGAGGAGAGCAACAGATGTTGGCAGTTGGGAGGGCACTGATGACGGGGAGGGAGCTCATGTTGCTGGACGAGCCTTCAATGGGTCTGGCGCCGCTGCTGATGCGGGATATGTTCGAGTCCCTCAGGGAGATCAACCAGAGGGGGACGACGATACTTCTGGTGGAGCAGAACGCGCGGATGGCGCTGCAGTTTGCCAGAAGGGGCTACGTGCTGGAGAACGGCCGTGTGGTGCTCGTGGGCACATCGAACGAGTTGCTAGCTGACCCCGAGGTGAAGAAGGCCTATCTGGGTGGCTAGTTGACTTGCGCCTGGAGCGAAAGGGCATGGGAAGGAGCCCCCTGTTTCTGAGACAGGGGGTTTTCCCTGAAGCAAAGAGACGGGGGAGAGCTTGGGATGGAGACGGACGACATCGTCGCGTGGGCCGAAATTGACCTGGATGCTATCGCGCACAACACGCGTCTGCTCAAGGAGCGCGCCGGGCAGCGGTGTGAATTGATGGTGGCAGTCAAGGCGAATGCCTACGGACACGGCGCGGCAGTCGTCTCCAGAGCGGCGGTCGCCGCTGGGGCCAGCCGCCTCGCTGTGAGCCGCACCGAGGAAGGGATCGAGCTAAGACAGGCAGGCGTCGCTGCTCCGATTCTCCTTCTTAGCTATACGCTGCCCGGCGAATCGGACGCGATTGTGCGCTGGAATCTGACCCCCACCGTCAACAGCGAGCCTCAGGCGGAGGCCCTCGCGGATGCAGCGAGGACGCAGGGCAGATACCTGCCGATCCATGTCATGGTAGATACCGGAATGTCCCGCTACGGGCTGCTGCCAGATGAGGTCCTGGAGTTTGTGCGCCTCTTGCGCAGCATGCCGCCGCTGGTTCTGGAGGGACTCTACACCCACTTCGCCGTCGCAGACTGGCCAGACAAGGCATTCACGCGTGACCAGTTCGCTGCTTTCAAGGTTGTCGCGGCGCGGCTGGAGGCGAGCGGAATCTCGTTTCCCCTAAAGCACGTGTCGAACAGCGCCGCCACCATCGACTTGCCGGAGATGGCACTCGACATGGTGCGTTGCGGGATCGCCCTGTACGGCCTGCGGCCCGCGGCCGGAGTGGAGCCGGCCGTTCCGCTCCAGCCCGCCCTGACGCTGAAGAGCCGGGTTGGGCGGGTCCGCATGCTGCCCGCGGGGGCAAGCATCAGCTACGGGCGCACCTACGTCACGGAGCAGCCGACCCGGGTAGCTCTGATCCCCGTGGGGTACGGGGACGGTTATCATCGGATCCTCTCCAATCGGGGCGCCGTGCTCATTCGAGGGCGCCGCGCGCCGATCCTGGGGCGGGTGTGCATGGATCAGTTCGTGGTGGACGTGAGCCAGATCCCCAACGTTCAACTGCACGACGAGGCGATCCTCATCGGCCGGCAGGGTGAGGAAAGCATCCCAGCTGAGGAAGTGGCCCGATGGGCAGAGACTATCAACTACGAGGTGACGACAAGCCTGATGCCGCGCCTGCCGCGAATCTATCTGCGGCAGGGAAAGACTGTCGAGCAAGTAGGCCTTGTGAACGCCGAAGCGCAAAGCGCCGGCCCTCAGACACAAGACGTGAAGTGCAGCCAAGAGTGACGGCGGCGGAGCCTATGGCAAGTGCGAGGACAAGTTGACACGTTCAAAGCACTGCGATGCTCCAGCCGGCAAAACGACTCTTGCTGTGGTCACATTGTCCATCCTGCAGCTGCCTGCTGCCCTTCCTGCCGGTGAATCTCCCCGCCACAGGTCGGGGCATCCTGTAATTCCTCCCTCAACGACCAGCAATCGGCGTAGACTCCTGGGCTTCACTCCACTTCCCTGTGCTTCAATCGCAACACCCACAGCGCGGCGGCACGGAGCGAATCGAAAATGAGCGGCCCTCCGCGCCGCATCCGTGCATACTTCGCCCTGCAAGAGACTAGATCCCCTGACGCCGCTCACCGTAGGCGGCGAGGAATTCCTCCTCGGAGCGAACGGCAACTGGCAGTCCAAGGCGCTTTCCCAGCCGCGTCATCTGGGGCGGAGCGACGTGGGTCTCGGCCAGCGTCTCTTCCCGGGCAAGCACGTCGCTGGTCGGGCCATCAAGGAGCACCTCCCCCTGGAGCAGAGCGATGATGCGGTCGAAATTCTCGGCGCAGAAGTCGATGTCGTGGGAGATGGTGATGATGGTCTTCCCGCGCGCCCGCAGCTCCCGCACCACGGCGGCAACCCGGGCCACGCTGTCAGCATCCTGGCCCGTCGTCGGCTCGTCGAAGATCAAAATGGGCGTGTCCATGGCGATGACCGAAGCGAGCGCCACCATCTTCCGCCACGCAGGGGAGAGATCGTAGGGATTCGTCTCGCTTCTGTCGGAGAGCTCCGTCAGAGCCACGGCATCGCGGACGAGTTCCTCCACTCGATCCCGGGAGTAGCCCAGGTTTCGGGGCCCGAAGGCGACTTCGTCGCGGACGGCATTGGTGAACAGCTGCTCGTCCGGGTTTTGAAAGACGTAGCCCACGCGCGAGGCGAGGCGAGCCACGCTCTTGTCGCCGGTATTCCAGTCGCCGACTTGCACACTGCCCTGTGAGGGCCGCAATAGACCATTGAAGTGCTTCACGAGCGTGGTCTTTCCTGAACCGTTCTGACCGACGATAGCGACCTGCTCTCCTCCCTCGACCGTCAGGTCGATGCCCCTGAGGGCCCGGACGCCAGCAGGATAGGTGAAATGGAGATCCTCGACGGAAATCCTCAAGCGGTGCCTCCTGAGAAACCGTCCACGGCCTCGTCCAGAGTGATAGGCAGGCGCCGCTCTGGGGGCCACAGCCCGTGGGTCGCGGCCTTGCGGGCCACAGAGGTGTAGCGTGAGACCCCGAAACCCCTCTCGGGCAACACGGGAGACGTCAGCACCTCGGCCGGGGTACCATCCAGCAGCTTGCGGCCTTCCCAGAGCGCCACGACCCGATCTGCGTACTCGGCGATCCATTCCAGCTTGTGGCCGGCCATCACCACTGTGACCCCCCTCTGGCTCATCTTCTTCACGAGGTGGAGAACCTGCTGCGTCCCGATGGGATCGAGCTGAGAGGTTGGCTCATCGAGAACCAGCACGGTGGGCTCCATAACAAGAATCGACGTCAGGGCCACCGACTGCTGCTGCCCACCGGAGAGGGAGTAAGGGGAGCGCTGCGCCAGGTCGGTGATGCCGGTCATCTCCATGGCAGCCCCGACCCGTGCTCTCATCTCCTCCCGCGGGACGCCGGTATTCTCGAGGCCAAAGCCGATCTCCTCGTAGACGGTGAACTTGGAGCCGGACATCTGATTAAACGGGTTTTCGAAGACCAGTCCGACCCTGAGGACCCACTCGCCCAGAGATGATTCCTCGGGGCGAAGGCCGGCAACCTCCAGTGCGCCCTCAAGCTCCCCCTCGAAGAAGTAGGGGATGAAGCCGGAGATCGTGTAGCACAGAGTCGACTTGCCAGCGCCGTTGGGACCAATGAGCGCCACGAACTCCCCCGTCTCCACCTGCAGGCTGACGTCCTCCAACGCCGGCTGATCGGACAGCGGGTAGCGGTAGGTGATGCCGCGCAGGTCTACCAGGGCCACAGAGCGCTCCCCAGGGACAGAAGAATCAACGCGATGAGAAGCCAGCGCGCTGCCCTGTCGATGGCGGTATCCGGAATCTCTCGCAACGAGGTTTTCGGCAGTCGGGACGTGAAGGCGCGGGCCTCGATAGCGATGGCCCGCTCCTCCACCTCGACGAGAGATCCAAACACCAGGGGCCCGACCAGGGGAAGCAGGGCGCGCACCCGCTGGCGGAACCCTCCTTCGGTATCCAGCCCGCGGGAACGCTGGGCATCGATGATGGCATCAGCCTTGTCCTGCATCTGCGGGATGATCTGGAGCGTAGACGTGAGCACGTAGGCAAAGGTCGGAGGCAATCCTCTTCGAGTCAGATCGTTCATCAGATCGCCGGGATGGGTGCTCAGCAACAGCAGGATAAAGGCGGAGGTCATGACGAAGATTTTGGTGGCGGTAAGGTAGGCAAACCAGAGGCTCTCCACCGTCACTGTCAGGAACCACAGGCGCATAAGCACCCGGGTGCCCCCCTGGTGGAAGAAGCTTTGCATCACGAACAGGAACCCCACGACGGGCAGAAGCAGGCGGCGGGCGGCGGCGAGGTACTCGCGTTGCACGCGCCCCCAGAAGCTTAGGGGCAAGATACCGATCAGAATCAATGCGGTGGGGAGAAGAAGACCCGGGCCCAAGAAGGCGACTATAATGAAGCTGAAGACCATCACCAGTTTGGTCAAGGGATTGAGCCGGTGAAGAGGGCTCTCTCGCTCGATGTAGAAGGTCAAGCTGTGCTTCATATCCATCCTTGCGGGACAAGGAACGCACGAGATCAGTGGGGACACAGACCATGCCTGTGCCCCCACTGTGCGCACGTTCTGCCGCTCAAGCGGCTCAGGCCGTGAGCAAGGTCAGGAGTGTGGCGGCGATCGCTATCAGAATGACGGCGATGACCAGGGCGACGACGAGCTCGTTGGCGCGCCGCTCCTCCCCCAGTTCGACGTTCTCGGAGCGGGGGAAGCGAGCCAGGAAGCGCTTGGGCAAACCCTTGATGATGGCGAAGGACAGCATTGCGGTGGCAATCTTATCGACCGGTTCGACCAGAAAGTTGGTGCTGAACACGGCTTCCACAAGACCCTGGCCAGTCTCCAGCAGATAGGCTGTGATGAACGACGAGCCGCTCGCCGTGATCCCCCCGTAGAGATACACGGCAATGGGGGTCGACACGACGGCGGCAGTCAGGGCGACCAGGAACCCGGTGATGACCGCCCTCCACCAACTTCTGAACAGACCGCCGATGGCGCACCAGCCAGCCACAAAGCCGATGAACAGGGCCACAGGGAACCAGGGGAAGGCGTTGGGATCGATAGCCAGACCCCAGATGATGTTGGAGAAGGTTCCGGTGAGCGCTCCCGCCCATGGGCCGGCCAGGGCAGCGACCAGGACCGTGCCGATGGAGTCTAAATAGACGGGCAGGCGCAACACGACCACGATCTGGCCGATCACCACATTGATGGCAATCGCAACCGGGATCAGCACCCAGGTTCTGGTGTTGAAGTCCTTTCGAATGGATTCCAGCATGATAGATCCCTCCAGTTTGCATAGGCGAACGGAACCAGTCCCGGACGGGACGGACGAGATGTTGGTCGCCGGGTCAGCTCCTCACGTCGACAGTGCCAAGGCCTCCATCCGTTCCAGGAAGAGCTCCAGGAAATCTCGAGCCCGAACCTCGAGAGCGACGCGCATGTTGGGCGGCTGGCGTTCCATGGCATAGAAATCAGCGAAAGTTTTGCCCATCGAGACCCCGCCGGAGAGGTCGACGTCGACGTAGTACTCCTCGAGATCGACGAGATGGGGCGCAAAGGCAAGGGCCAGAGCCAGGGGATCGTTGATGATGCACCCGGCGATGCTCTGGAAGTCGTCGTGGAACTGCATATAGAAGCGGGTGGCGTCGGCGATGAAGGGCATGATGGGGGACTCAACGCCCAGCAGGCGCTCCACGTCGCCCGGGGTGAGGATGCATTGGTAGGTGACATCGAGAGGGACGAGCGTGATGGGCAGCCCCGAATGGTAGACAATGTGCGCCGCGTGGGGGTCGACGTAGGTGTTGAACTCGGCCAGGGGCGTGGCATTGCCGCCGTGCCGAATGGCCCCGCCCATGATGATCACGTCCCGGACCGCATCGACCAGACGCGGCTCGCGCCGGAGAGCCACCGCCAGGTTGGTCAGCGGCCCGACAGCAACCAGGGTGATCTCCCCCGGCGACGCCGTGATGCGCTCGATGAGGAAGTCCATGGCGTGCCCCGCATGGGGCTTCGCCGCCGGGGCAGGCAGCCGGGCGTATCCCAGCCCGGTCGTCCCGTGAGTCTCCGGCGCGAGAAGGCGCGGCTGCACGATGGGCCTGGAGAAGCCCTGGTAGACCGGAACGTGCGCCGCACCTGCCAGCTCCAGCACCGACAGGGCGTTGGCAGCGCCCTGCGCCGCCGAGCAGTTCCCGTGCACGACGGTCACGGCCTCCAGCTCCACCTCGGGCGAGGCGACAGCCAGGAGGATCGCCAGGGCGTCGTCGATGCCCGGGTCGCTGTCCAGAATGACTCGCTTGGACCCATCCGTCACAGGGCCTGGCTCCTTTCCTGCGGGCTCGTCCCCAGCAAACGCGCCTGTCCTGCCGCCTCGAGGCGATGACGCGTTCTGGCTCCCCGCTGCCACACCGGGGGCAGGGGCATGGTTGGCGCACCGTCGGGCGCTCCCAACGTGCAGCCATCCAGTTAGCCAGCTCAGCTCGCCGCTCGATCGGGCAAGCGTGAGTGTAGTGCAGGAAGACGGGCCTGTCAAGCATACACAAAGATGACGGCGCGTCAGGAGCAAAGGTGAACGGTGCGAGAGCTGGCCTTGGTGACGATGAGCGAAGACGGCAATCAGTTTATCGGCGGTCTCTGGCAGGAGCACTTGTTTTAGATATTGCCCTCGCAGTGCCTGAGTGCCATAAGAAGTTGCTCACGGTTATCCTGCCAAGCGTCGACATTGGACAGGATGATTTCCAGTAGTTCACTGGCGAGCAAGAGAGCGAAATGGGATCCAGCGTAGACAGCCAACTCGCGTTCGGGAAGGGGTATAGCCGGTGGCCCCATGTTCAACGTCTCAAGGGTGTCGGCATCTTCGGTCTCCTGAAGGTAGAAGCCCAACAGGGTGAAGGCGACCAGAGCAAAGTGCACCATCGCCAAGGCCACGCCAAGTCGAGAAGGGGGCAGATTGTCAAAGTCCCAATGACGCGTCATCGTCATATAGACCTCTTCCAGCGTCCATCGCTGCCCGTTGTCTTTCAGAATCTCCGTAGCAGAGGCCTCAGGAGCCGTGGTTACCAGCCCCTGATAGGTCGTCTTCTTGGGATAGACGTCGCGAATCAGGCATCCAGAGAGCGGTGCGTCACAGTTGTCCCACTCTCCTTGCAAGTGACCGAATCCCATCACCGCTCGTTCCGGGACCGGCCCGTCATGGATCTTCGGTGGTTCCGCCGAGGTCCACTCAGCATCGGGCAAGCGACTGAGATTCTTCATCTC
>CAYVCX010000009.1:26249-64391 GCA_964450435.1 uncultured Anaerolineales bacterium | reverse complement strand
AAAGGTTCCCGCAACGCTCCCAGACGGCTTTCAGGCGGCAAGTGCCCCGACTCAGGGGATCCATTCTGTCGAAGTCACGCCCAGAAACTCGAAGATGAGGCCCAAACAGCGTCTTGAGAGGGGCTTTCAAAACGTCTGCCTGATGAGAGGGTTCGTTGACATCGTTAGCTCCTGGGGCAACAGACGTGGCCGCAGCCTCGGGGCCTGGTCGTGGTGCCCGATGTTGGGCCGCTTGCGGAGTCCCCAGGCCGCCAACTGTCTTGCTGTTGGTCGATGGGGCAGTTGACGGAGTCATCGTTTGGCGCTTCCCTAGCGCCGCCGACAGCGCCCTAGCCTACCCTGAAGGCCGGAATCGGCTGGCCAGCGCGATCGATCGCACCGGGAAGGTCTTCGGTCCCATCACGGTGACCATCCGGCTTTGGCCGTTGCTGGCCTCGATACTCTTTCAGGGGATGAACCAGTCTCATCCCACTCGATGGCTTCGCGAGCATCGAAGGCCAGCAAAGCAGGCGACGAGAGGGGCTGCGCGATCCGATATCGGGGCAGAAGCTGGCTGGTCATGTCAACGCAATCCACGAGCACTCGACGAAGCCCTGTCCGCCGATGCCTGGCGCCGGTCAGCGGAATGAGGAGAATGTCCGGGATCAGATGGCCATCCAACGGAGAGGCGAGACTTGCTGAGGAGATCTCGGCCCTGGGATGGCCGGTGGCAGACGACGGAGTGCGATGCGGCGAGCCGGGCACCAGCCAACAGGATGAGTCACGGGCAACCCCGTGCCAGCACCCGGTCTGGGTGCGAGGCCCCCTGGAGGCAGACTTGTGGGAGGCCACTGAGACAGTGGTCTCTACCTGTGCGATGCTCATCGTGGTCCCGGCTTCCATCGCCGCTGCTGCTTCAGGGCCCAGCTGGAAGGGCTGATCACAGCCGGGTCCTCTGCTTCGCACGAGGGCGCGCCAAATGGAGCGGCCCTTCGGCTGGCGTAGCCCGGGCCTCCGTGATCCTCGGATCAACACGGAAGGGCGCGAGAGGGGATCGCCAGCTTGCTCTAATGCACGGATGCTGTTAGACTACAGGAGACCGGCTAATCTTCCCGCGAAGCTTAAGAAACCGCTAGCACCCAAGAGTCGATCGGAACGGCGGGTGGCAAAGGAGAACACTGTCATGTTTCAACAATCTCACGCTGAGGAAGCATCGGACGAGCCCACTTCTCACGACGCGGAACACGTGGCGAGGCTGGAGAAGCAACTTGATCAACTGATGCAGAAGGGTTATCGGCTGGTTCGAGTAGGGCAGACCGCGGCTGCTTGCGACCGATGGCTGGAGGCATGGGAGTTGATCAGACGGATGACAACCCCCGACGTGCGCTCCGTTGCTGCTTTCGACAGGGCCCATCCTGGGCTGACGGAGCCTGTATTCAACTGGTGCTCCGATCTGGAGATGGAGCTTGCCAACGCCGGGCTCGATGAGCCCAGCTATCATAAGCATCGGCTGCGTTACGCGCGTGAGTTCCTGGACCGGTTCCCGGACGTGGGTACCAGTCATCATGTCAACTTCCTCCGGGCGCAGGGGGATGCTCTTTGGAATCTGGGACGGCGAGACGAGGCGGAGGCGTGCTACGAGAAGCTGGTCGAGCGATTCCCGGACGAGGGGTGGGGCTACATCGCGTGGTCCGATCAGTACTGGCTTTGGGGTGCCCCTGAGGCCAAGGAGTACGAAAAGGCCGCAGCGATCCTCAAGCGCGCCCTGGCAAACGCCGACCTTAACGATCGCCGAGACGTGATGGATCGGCTCACCAGCATACGGCAGGAGTGGAACCAATCGGGTAGACCCGGAGCGTCGTCTGGGACACCACCGCCTGCCCAAAGGCCCGGGCGGAACGCCCCTTGCTGGTGTGGCAGCGGTAAGAAATACAAGCACTGCCACTGGCGAAGCGACCAGGCGAGGTAGGATGGTCGGCGAAGCCGGATGCCAGGAGTTGTTCCCAGACCATCCGTTAGGTCTGGGGTTGTGCACATCCCTGCTTCAGCTGTCCTCGAATGGCCGCTGGGGCTAGGGGCCGTGCCTGAGAGCTCCCACCTCCGGGGTCCTACCTGCCCTTGGCCTCAAGGCTGAGTTCCGCGTCGTCGCTGCCGCTCACTTCGGTGTGAATGAGCCCTCACCTCTTGTCTCAACTGATAGAGGTCGATTCCCCGCTGCGTCCCGGGTGGCATCTTCCCCAACCCCTCGAAGCAGTGGACGAGTTCTCGGAATTCGTCCACGCGCCGCCACGCGCGCAGTTCCGGCCACATACGGTTGGGCATAGGCTGTCTGGGGCCGTGGGTCTGTGCACGGCACGGCTGGAGTGGGCCGTCATCCTGCTTCCTGGCCGGGAGCCAGATGTCGTCCAGTGTGGTCACGAACACGGGCAGAGGTGGCTCTCGTCGCTCTTCGGCCAGGGCCATCACCATCTCTCTCACCTGCCGAGCGCGGCCGATCTGGGGGGTCACAACTAGAACGCGCGGCATCGACCTCCCGTAGATGGCATCCGGGTGGCGGCGGTACAAATAGTACCGTTCATACTTGCGCCGCAGCGCTCTCCCGTGTTGTCCCGCCGTACTGTGGCCTCGATCGATCTCCAGCCAGAACTCGTAGACTTCCGAACCGATCCGGTAGACGCCACCGCTGTCGGGCAGCAGCAGCTGGCGACCGTCTTTGTCCCAGAACCAGCGCCGACATTCCACGCTGTCCCAGATCAGCAGCTGGTGATTTCTTCCCATGGCCCACTCTCTGTCAGACAGGCGCCTTAAACCGAGGAAGAACTCGTTGGTCAGGAGTGTATGCTTCCAGGCAAGAAGGAAGCGGGCGATGCGAAGACGGACGACGCGTCTCCCCTCGCTCTCTACGTACTCCGCTGGCCAGAGTCTCCCCTTGGCGTAGGCCAACGGGGACATCCCGCGTGTGGCCGCCAGCAGCCTGAGGCCTCGGTGAGCAAGCACATAGTGCTCAATTGGGGTGGTCTTCCCGGACGCTATCAACTCAGCGAGCCTGTCCTCCGTCCTGAACAAGCGTTCCAGGAGCTTGGCCTCGGATGCCGGATCCGTGGCCTTGGCCAGCCTTCCTCTCACCTGAGCGCACTGGAGCTTCAGGAGCCGTCTGTGGGCATCGCTCTCCCGCACTACCTTGATCAGGCCCAGCCTCTTCAGCTTCCGCATCATCTCCGGCATCGTCCCGGCCTCGCTCCCTGAGTAACCGGCCAGGAGGGCAAGCCCCGTGCTACGAAGCAGGGGCCATTGAGCTACTTGGTGCAATGTCCTCCATTCCTTTGCCGACAGAGCCAGGAAGTGCCGGAGCGTCTTTCCTCGCAGCGTCCCTATCCCCCAGTCGTCCAGATCCTGAACTCGAACCCGTGGAGACCCTGCGCGGCGGGCCAGCGGAGGACGAGGGCGCGGGAGCGGCGTTGCGCTACCACGGCAGGTGCGCCAAAGCGCACCTTGCCTCGATGTCCCTGCCCGCCACCACCTCGCCGGATCCCTCTGGACCTGGTAGTGAACCCCCACAAACATCTCAAGCTCTCTGGGACCAGAAACCCGCCGGAGTGTGGCGGTCCAGCGGAGCGCCAACTGCTGCGCCCGGCGTGCGAAGGTGGTCAGGATCACCAAAGTGGGTAATCGTCCTGCTCCGGCGTCGTCGTCATTCCCCGCCCAGCGAGCAAACCTCTCGAATATGGGCACATACCCCTCAACGGCCAGCCCGCCCGGGTCTGCCAGGACCGCGAACTGGAGATGCTGTCCCCTCCACTGGCAAGCGCCGAGAGCATCCAGCCGGAGCAGCCGCCGCCTCGCGCGAACCCGGCTGGGGCTGATGGCCCACTCGAGGCTCCCCCCCGTAGCCGCTGTAGCCAGTTGGACCAGGAAGTCGCGGGCCCAGAGCAGCGTGTGAGCACGGAGGAGCGTCCCTGCCAGGTGATAGGCATCAAGATCGAAGGCCCGGGCGTAAGATTCTGCACTCCGCTTCCCTCCAGCCAGCTTGACGATCCCTTTCTCCGACGGCGCGTGGAGCCTCTCTGGGATCATCGGAACCCGTTTCGTCTGGATCAAGCCAGCGTCCATCAGTTCCGCAAGGTTGCGCTGGGTGGTCTGCGGCGGTATTCCCGTCAGTCCGGCCACATGGGATGCCCCGGCCCAAGGGTGGTCGCGTAGCGTACGCATCACGCACTCAGAGTTGTTCGAGATCTCCATGTGCTACCTGGTCAGACACCGCGGCCCGGGGGTCTGTTTCCGAAGAACGTTGGACTGACGTGCAAAGGGCAGACCCCCCTCACTCCCTCTCCACTCGATGCGGGTTCTCTGAGGACTGTCCCCGAGCCACGTTCCCTGCCTGGCCTCGGAAGGTTTGGGTCGAGGCTGTTGCTGTCATACGAGCGAGCTTTACCAGTTCCTTCTTGCTTACCACCTGCTCCTCGTCCGATCGCAGTCTGTTTCGCAGTTGAGCCGCGCGTTCCCGAGCTTCCGCGCCGCCGCCCAGTTCGTCGGCCAGCTTGCCCGTCCTCTGTCCCGCGTCTGCTGCCAGCCGCGTGTACCCGCTGACGCGCTCCAGCACCTTGGTTGTCAACCCGCGGTCTGGAGACGGGGCCTCGGTGGTGCTGAGGGAGTAGACGGGCAAGCGGTGGCCCTCCCCATCCGTCGTCTTGACGTAGGCGTCGTACGGCTCGAGGTTCACGAGGTTGGAGGGGTCTATCCCGTCCAGCTCGCCTGACAGGTACCTGGCGTCTTCGTGGTTCGTCTGGAAGGCGACCGTGGTCGCGATGCCGCCGAACGTGACACCGGGCAGCTCCCGATCGATGGCCCGCAGCCGGGCCAGCGACTGCGTACCGAGGACGAAGGCCACCTCGAACTTCTGCAGCTCGGAGAGCAGGGCTCCGTAATCGACAGCTGGAATGGTCTGGAACTCGTCTATGATGGCCAGACAGGGCAGGCGATCCGCACGGGCTTGAGCCGCCCGCTCGCGGAACACGATGTTGAGCAGGTTGAGGAACACGGCGCCGACGAAGCCCCCAATCTCTTCCCCCAGCTCACCGTGGGCGGTGTGTACCAGCAGGATGCCTCCTTCTCCCAGCACCCGCCGCACGTCGAGGGTGGAGACCGACTGTCCAAACACCATACGCGACGTGTCGTTTCCTGCCACGCGAAACACCTTGGTCAGGACAGGGGAGATGACGTCCTGCTGAAGGCTCTTTCTGAGCTGCTCGTAGTAGGTGTTCCACCACCAGTGCGCGTCCCTTCCCTCAGCCGAATCCCACGGAAGCATGTGCATCAGGAAGTCCCGCCTCGCCCGTTTGGGGGCCAGGAGCAGCGGGGGGACGTCCAAGAGCGTATACTGTTCCTCCTCGCGACCCTGGGCCACCAGATGCTGGTTGATCAGCGCCAGCGACTTGGTGGCGTATCTCCACGCAGCCTCCATACGCGGCCCCCAGAAGCGTGACCAGAGCGCTTCACCGAGCCCGATCAAGTCGCTGACCACCTTGTCTACCTCGATCCCCAGTGCCATGTCGAGCAGGTTGAGCCCGACGATGCGCTGACGATCAGCGAAGTCAAGGTAGTAGGTCTGATGGGCGCGGTCGGGTGGCATCATCCCGCACAGGTGTCGGGCCATGTCTCCCTGTGGGTCCAGGACCACCACCGCGCTGTCTGGCTTCTCCATGGCGTGGTGGGCCAGGATCTCCATGAGATTGGACTTGCCCATCTGGGTCTTGCCGATCATGACCGTGTTTCTGCCGATGGCATCCTGCGACAGAGAGACGTCGACGGTCGTTTGGTCGTCCTTGACTGACTGGCCCACGCGTACGCCGTGTGGGTCGGCCACGTCGTCGGGGAGCGGCACAAAGCGCTCGTGCTCTTCACGGCGTACCATCTCCAGGCTGGCGCCGAGCGGCATGTGCCACAACCCGGCCAGCTCAGCCACGTTCAGCGTCAGGCCTTGATCGCCGCCGAGGATCCGTTTGAGAACCGCCAGGGGCGATATGTCGCCTGACGGGTTCGGCAGAGCAGCAGGCAGTAGGTTTGGCGCTCCATTGTCCCCTCGCTCACCATTACCGCCCGGGCCGTCAATTTCTGATACACTCACAGAGCCCCGGGGCGTTTCCGCGTGCTTGGGACGGAAGGAGTTTCCTTCGGCGGAGTTGTAGAGGCCGTAGGCCGATGTCAGGCGTTCCACCAGGGCCTCTGCTCTGTCGATTGTGGGACCGATGGCCCATAGCCTCAGGGCACAGCGATACGCCGGTAGACTGACCTTGCGCTGGACGACATCGGGATCGGCGTTCAGTTGGGCGCTCAGCTTCCGCCACCACCTGGAGGCCACCGTACTGAAGGCCAGGTTCGCCGCCGCCAAGACCCCCAGCCCTCCCACCATCTTCAGTCCGTCGACGACGCCAAAGTCAGGGCGAAAGAGGCGGCCAAGGCAGAAGAACACGACCAGAAGATCGGCGAATGCGACGACAATGCCACTGGCAAACAAGGCGGCCCGTGCCTGCCCGAGCGGCGAGGCGGCCTCCATGCGGAAGTCAGCCTGTTTCGACGCCCCTTGATAGGCGTCGGCCCAGTCATCGGGGGCAGGCTCGAGCAAGACCAGCTGCGAGCAGAGATGCTCGTCTTCGCGCAATCCGCGGAATGCTCCCAGGAACACTCGCAGTGGGTCGGCGTCCTCGAACGCCCGCCAGGTCCTTATGGGGAAGAAGACCGGTCGTCGGAGCTCCAGCTCGCGGTAGGCCACGTGCACGCCGTCCTCGGGCCTTGCGTCTGACAGGCTGAGGCCCGGGTCGTCGTCCCCCGGATCCTCCCACGAGACGTGGCCATAGGCTGCCTGGAGCTGATGTGTGATACGGCTCACCGCAGCCGGACGGCCGCGCACGAGCATCTGCCTTTGCCGAGAATCACCAGCGATCTCCAGCGACAGTACGCCCGGAGTGGCGTGCAGGGAGCCGAGCAGCTGCTCCATTCCCTCCGGAGAGACCTCATTGTGAGGGGGCGGCAGGACCCGGCGAACGATCCAGCGGCTGCTTGGTTGCCTTTCCTCGTCGCGGCGTGCGTCCGGCTCCGTCATACGAGGGGCTGGTTTCTGCAAGCCTTCATCGTCGGAATCGCGCCCCACGCACGCCGCTGGCTGGGGACGGCGGCTTAGCCTCCTCTCGCTGGCCTCCCTTGACCTGCATGTCTGCTCGCTGCTCCACCGTCGACGGGCTAAGGCTCGGGCCACTGATCTCTCTCCGATCTGTTTCTGACAGACCTTCAGACCGCTCTTCCCATAAGGCCTTGCCTGCCGACTGCTGCCGCAGCACGCCAGGCCGACGGAGTCCGTTGGGAGGTGGGTCTGTGGACTTCTGTGCAGGCGCCTTTCCAACGCCTGTCGTGTCCGGGCAACCAAGGAGCGTCCGCCGAGTTGGGGACCGTGGTGCTCACGGTTCCTGATCCTCGCCTCCGGGAAGCTGTACCTCGAGGGGGTCTCGCTGTCTTCCATCCACTCGGACCTCGTAGTGGAGGTGAGGCCCGGTCGAGTTGCCAGTGTTTCCCGACAGGGCCACGATGTCGCCAGCCTGCACCAGGTCGCCCGGGGAGACCCGCGCGCTCGAGGCGTGAGCGAAGAACGTCTGGTGGTTCTGGTTTTCGACTACGACCAGGATGCCGTAGCCCGCGTCGCTGGCCCCGGCGAAGGTCACCCGCCCGCCCATCGTGGCCTGGATCGGTGTGCCCGAAGGGCAGGGGATGTCTACGCCACCGTGCCATCTCCCGCCGAAGTAGTTGGGATCGTGGCCGAAGAAATACTTGACGGGATGGGGGACCGGCAGGCCGTCGATGGACGATTGGGCACCCGTGTAGCCCGTGGTTGGCACGCCTGCGGCGATGTCGCCGCTGGCGCAGACGGTGGTGGGCACGTCCATCATCCACGCCAGCGCCGCCTCCTGGCAGAAGGGGAGCTGATTCACCAGCATCCACACGCTCAGGACGTACAGGACGACGAAGACGCCCAGAACTGCCCCGAAGATGAGGGTGAAGCAGCCGACGAGCTTCTTCAAGGGGTCCCTCGTTCCTCAACGATGCCGCGCCGCGGTGCCAGCCCCCGGCCTCTCCATCAGTCCGAGAGATGTATGGGGAACCAGGAGACCTGCCAGGACACGATGTCGCTGAAGGTGCCGTGATTCAAGTCCTCGGCTTGGGCCTGCCAGTCTCCTCGGCACTTGGTGCCAAACAGCGGGTCTCCGACTTCTCCCGCGCCCAGGGAGAAGTGTCCCAGGCTGTCGGCGGTGACGTAGTAGGATTGGGCGGTGCCGCAGCCACCTCCATCGGCGTCCCAGGGCGCCCTCACGTCTATCGCCAGATCGACGCCCGGCTCTGCGTAGCCATACAACCTCTGGGGTGGCAGGCTTTCGCCGGGAAGATCGGGTCCGTACCAGACCAGGTACGGATACTCGGCGACCAGACTCGGATCCGTAGGCGTGGGGGTGGGAGTTGGTGTGCTTGTCGGTGTCTGAGTGGGCATCGGTGTCGGGCTTGGCGAGGGCGTGGGTGTGGACGTGGGTGTGGGCGTCGGTGTTGGGGTGTCCGTGGGGGTTGGTGTGTGGGTCGGCGTTGACGTGGGCAGGGGAGTGGGCGTGGCCTCGTTCCAAGTCCATACGGCCACGTAGTCCACCATAGCCTCGTTCCACTCGCCGGGCTGAGCCGGGCTGATCTTGCGCACGTGGTGGCCGACCTTGAACCCCACGGGTCGCCCGCGGCCGGTGAGGCCCGACGTCTCCCAGGCGTACGGTCCAGTCACGGGCTGCACGAATCCTCCGCGTTCCCATTGGGGCGCAGAGTCAGGCCTTACTTGAACTGACCAACGGCTGTCGGTTGCGTCGTAATGGTAGACGACCGTCCACCACTGGGCTGGATCGACCTCGGCCCATTCATGCCGGTGCAAGTAGTCGAGAGCTACGATCCGGTTGCGGTTGTTGCCCGCCCCATGGCTGTATCCGGCTACCCGGCTGTCGGAGCAGACCGGATCGACCCACGTGTTGCCATCGTTTTGCTCCAGCTGGCAGGCGTTGCCCCATTGGTCGTCAACGCGCTGACCGCTGTAGGTACGGTCGTAGAATGTGTAGGCGTCCTGTCCGTATGGCTTCCGCATCCGGGGGTAGCGGAAGCGGATCTCGATGGCGAGATTCCCGGATGAAGGGAACAGGTCGTTGCGCCAGAGGATGGCCGACTGTCGGACGCCGTACCGCGGCCCGTACAGCCACACCGCCCCCGATCCGTCGGTGGCCCAGTCCCAGGTGCAGCGGATCTCCCAGCTGTCACCGGGGTTGGAGGATGCCCATCCTGAGAGGCAGCTGGAGCCGTCGAAGGTGACCAGATTGCTGAGCGTGTAGATCCGCTGGGCTTGCTGTTGAGGCACGCTGGCCTCTAATCGGCCCGATCGTCCCAGCGAAAGTCCGAGGGGAAGAAGCAGCAGAAGCCCCAGCAGGGGCCCGAACACCCTTGACGCTGAGAGTGGTTTCGGTGTCATCTCTTGTTGCCTCCCAGTGCCAGCGGCGCGGTCAGTGCGTAGCCTAACACTGGGCGGAGCTTGGCGTCGTACGGCATCGTGAATGGCATCTCACGAACTCCCCGCGGCCGGGGGTCTCAACGCCCTTGATTCACGATCTGTGCTCTCCTCCCCGCGCCTGGCAGAGGGCGCATTGCCACCTTCCACGACGGGCAGTCGGACGACGAAGCAGCTCCCGGGACCGCCCGGGTTGTCCGCACAGTCCACCTCGCCGCCGTGAGCGCGGACGATCCGTCGTACGACCGACAGCCCGAGGCCCATTCCAGGTGTGAGATTCGTATCCGCCCCGTCGGAGCGAGCAAACGGAGCAAAGATCTGTTCCTTCTGATCGGCTCGCACTCCCGGCCCGTTGTCCAGCACCTCGAGGACGGCCCACTCACCATCGCCCCCGACCCGGATCTTGACCTCGGGTCTTCGACCGGCTGAGAGGGTGAACTTGTGGGCGTTGTCGACCAGATTGGCCAGCACCTGCGTCAGTCGGGTGCCGTCGAGGGCGACCGTGGTCGAGTTGAGGCGTGCCTGCAGCTCGCACTCGTGGCACACCGCGCGGTGTTGTTCCACGAAGTCCGCGACGAGCGCTGCCAGGTCCTGCACCTCCGGCTCGAGACGCAACTGAGCGACTTCCGACTGAGAGAAGACCTCAAGGTCCTGGATCCCTCGTTGGAGGGCGGCCATGCCGGCGCGGAATCCGACCCAGATGTCCTGGCTGTCCAGAGCCTCTTGGCCGTTCTCGATCATCGCTGCATACATGACGACGCAGCCCATGGCTGTCCGCAGCTCGTGGACCGTGGCGTGAAACCAGTACTCCTGGGCGTCCAGACGCCGTCGAAGACTGGCGTTCTCGGAGATCAGTCGCGGCACCGCTGACTGTGCAACCGTCCCCGATCTGTCGCGGGAATCTCCCGGGCTTGCCGGATCCAGTTCGGACAATGACTTCGCCGGTGGATCCAACGAGGCGACCCGGAGCTCGGGCCCGTTGCAGGCCTCCAGCTTCCGTTTCAGCCTGCGGATCGAGCCGGGGTCCTGGCCATCGTGCCAGACGTAGATTGTTTCGGCCATAGCTTCTCCTCACCCTGGACGCACTGCTGGTTGTTATCCTTCGATTGCGGCTGCTGCGAAGGCGTGTATGGTGATTGGCGTGTTGTCGTTGAACCATCCCAGGAAGAATGCCCCGACGTCAGCCTCGATGTAGACCCCCACGGCCGGGCCCTCCGTCTGCCAGCTGCTCCCGTCTCCTTGTCGGGCGTTGGGATGGGGCGGGAACCCGGGGACTGCTCCGCCGCCTGCATGTGGCAGGACCTCCACCTGAAGGACGTAGTCGTCCAGCCCCCAGGCCGCGGCTGCTTTCGCGACGGCGTCTTCGGCCTTTGATCGGGCTGCGTCGGGGTCGAGGCAGAGGGTGCCAGTGGACACGTAGGCGTTGTAGTCAGCGCCCTCTCGCACGCCTTGGAGGGCTGCGTCGGCTGCGACGCGGTATGCCCGGTGCCGCACTGCCAGGATGTGCAGTCCGTCGATCAGCGCTCCGGCCAGCGCCATCAGCAGCATCACCACCACCACGGCCGACGGTGCCGCCTGCCCCCGTTGCTCTCTCACGGCCAGACCTCCACCATCTGCGAGTGTTCGCTCACCAGCGTCACACAACCGTCGCTGAGGAACGGAACGTTGGGGCAGAAGTCCGCCTCGGCGTGGACGGTGATGAGGTTGCCGAAGCGGCGCGCCCCGTCGTCGGTGACTGTCACCGTCACGGACGATGGGTCGCCGCCGAGGACGTTGTGCGCCACGGCGTCCCGGACGACGACCCTGGCCTCCGCCTCGTCCCACGGGTCGTACACGGAGAGAAACCTGGCTGCTCGCCACGCTCCGTCTCCCAACGCCATCCTGAGCGTCGCTCCGTGGGCCATCTCCAGTCCTCCGACTATCAACAGGATGAAGACCGGGAGCAGCAGAACCATCTCCACGCTGGCGTTTCCGTCATCTTGTCTTGGCATGTGTGTCTCCGCTTGTTCTTGGAGCGAGCGGTTCAGCTCTGGACGGCGGGATCTCGGCATGCGACGGAATGCTCCTCGTGCCAGATGGGGGCGACCAGGGAGCCAAGCTGCTCCGAGGCGCACTGATCGCCCCATACCTCTGGAATCGACCGCGCTGCCCTTGCTCCGTGTCTGATCGCGGGGAATGGCAGCGGCGGCCTGCCCTGGGCATTGCCCGATCGTTGCTACCGGGCTGTATGTCTCGGTAGCAGACGCTCAGGCGTCACATCTGGCTCCGGTAGGCGTCGAACCGGTGGGCGATGGCGCCGACGAGCTGCCAGGCGGCCAGGCCCACAGTGGCCATGATCAGAGCACCCAACACGATGTACTCGATCATAGAGAGGCCCGTCTGGTCCTGAGCCATCTTCCTCTCCTGCTACCAACTTGGTTGAGATGGCATGGTATCCACCGCGCCCTCGACGTTGCTTCCCTGGTCGCTCACGCTGTTGGCGATGCCGTACACGGCAAGGCCGACGACGGCCAGGGCCAGCGCTCCGCCGAGTATGTACTCCACCATCGAGAGTCCGTGATCGTCTGTCAGCATAGTTGCCTCCTTCTTCTGATTCTAGGCTCGTCTCATTCCGAACGCGTCTTCGGTCCAATTGTCACGTAGACCCACAACGTCGGGGTTCTCCCCCGCAATCAGCCCTCTCGTGCTACCAGCTTGCACCCGGCCCTGCCCCGGCGATCAGGGCCATCATTCGAGCCACCGGAGGGTAAAGCGCCAGGATCAACACCGGTGGCACCATAAGTATTAGCATCGGGATGAGTAGACGGATCGGGCCCCCACCGATCGCTTCTTTCGTCGCACGGAAGGCCTGCTGCTCGATGCGCTCCAGGGCGTCTCTGAGGACCTCGTCGGGCTGACCGAGCCCTTCCTGAGCCTCGTACAGTCGATTCGACAGGATCTCCAACTGCTCCACCCGTAGGTCGGAGGCCAGCGCCGCCAGCACTTCGATGCCGTTCTTTCCCGTGCGCATATGGGACTCCAGCCGTTCTGTCACCATGCCTCCCTGGACATCGGATAGCGCGCGCAGGGCTGGGTAGAGGCCCCCGTAGGCCGGGACGAGCCCCTTGAGCGTACGTAGGAAGTGGCGGGTTTGAACGTCCAACCGGCGCTGCGCTCGGCGCAGCAGGTACGCGCGCACCATCGAGGGCGCGTATCCCCCGGCCACACCCAGAACAGCCAGATACGGACTCCGCTCCCAGAACAGGAGGGCGGCGAGCCCCACACCGGCCCCACCCGATGCCAGCCTCAAGATCTCCCAGGGGACGTGGTCCAGTCCGTACGGGTCGAACGTCTGCGGCTTCTCTTCATCGCGCTCACTGAGAATCTGCAGCGCCGGATGGTGGGCGAACACCAGCAACCTCTCCAGCAGCTGCCCGGCGGCGTCCCCCAACCCGAGCGTGAGATTCAGCACCCCCACGGCGATCAGGCCCGCGACCAGAAAGCCTGCCACGTTGATCATCTAGAGCTCCTCTCTCAACAGTTCGATCTCCTCGGAGAAATAGACATAGGCCGAGCTGCTCATCAGAGACGCGGCGACAAACGTCCCGCGCCTGGGCAGCGTACTGGTGAAGAACCCGTGCCAGGCCGGGACGATGAGCGTGGCCACAAGGGCCGCTGCGTTAGCCACGGCCAGAAAGCGCACCGTCAGCTTCAGAAGCACCAGTTCGGCCCCGGCTTCGGCCTGCAGACTCTGCTGAATGGAGATGGCCTTGATCTGGGACTGCACGGCGTCCCGCACCTCGCGACCCTCCATTCGCGGAGCCACTGCCAAAAGTAGAGCCAGGCGGGTGAGCATCAGGTTTCCGGTCAGGTGCTCACGGATGGCTGCCTGCCACGAGGTACCCAAGAAGTGCGCCTGGGTCGCGTTCTCCAGGGCATCTCTCACCGGGCCCGGCTCCATCCTGTCTGCGGCTTTCACCAGGGCCCCGGTGATGGAATCCCTCAGGTAGTTGTCCAACAGCTGCAGCAGCCGCAGCAGCTGGGGAACGGCCTCAGAGCGATCCCGGCGCCGACGAGCATATCCTCTCCACCACCAGGCCAGGCCACTGCATAGAACCAGCGTCCAGGGAGACAGGACCGGGTCGCGGGCTATGAGGGCCAGCACGGCCCCTGACGCGACCAGCGCTGTCGGGACCAGGGGAAGCCTGCGCTCTTCATCCTCCCCGGTCGTGTTCATCGTAGACATAGAGCGCGAGAAGGGGCGCTGGAGCTGGTCCAGTCGGGCCCAGGGGCCCCGGCCCCAACGGGAGAGGCTGGAGAACACGTCCGCCCCGAGCGACAGTCCCATCCAGACGACCATCCCGGCACCGAGGCCCCCGGCTCCCGCGACGACCAGGCCTGCCAGGAAGAGGATCTCATTCCCTGCCAGGTTCGCTAGGCTTGTGAGCATGGGGTACCCTCCCTGCCGCGGCAGTTGCTCCGCCAGAGATCAAGCAAGCGCTCCATGTGCCTCGCCGCTCCCTCGCGCTCCGTACAGAGATGTCTTAGACGATATCTGCTTTCCGAGGCGTCATATCCCTCGACCAGAGCCACCTCGGACACGTAACGGCGATGCCCCTCGCGCTCCATATGGACGACCAGGTCGATCCCGCGCCCCACGCGCTCCTGGATGGCGGCTAAGGGCAAGCCCGAGGCCATGGCCAGCATCTCCAAACGCAGCAGCGCCCCGTAGGCGCTGTCGCCGTGGATGGTCGTCAGCACCCGTTTCCCCAGGTTCATCGCGTCCAAGAGGGGTACCGCTTCATCGCCCACCACCTCACCGAACACGATGATGTCGGGGCGCATTCGGGTGTACAATACGTTCACTACCTCGCGCATGCCCGGCAGCCCGCCGCTCTGTTCCAATATCTCAGGCACCACGGCCCGGGCGCCATAGGGATGGGAGACCTTCAGCTCCCGGAAGGTCTCCACCACTGCCAGCACGTGTTCCGGTGGGACCAGCCGCAACAGCGCGCCCAGCAGCGTGGTCTTTCCGGAGGAGAACTCCCCACTCACGATGATGGATGCCAGTCCCTCGTGGATGGCCCTGGCCAGGAAGTCGACCGCTGGCGGGGCGGGGGGATCCACACCCTCGGCCCACAACAGCTCGCCAACGGCATCCACGCCGCCGTCGCCGTCCTTGCGGCCTTCTGTGGGGCCGGGAGGCTCAAACGTCCCCATCTCCCCCAGTTCGCCCACCGTGAACGCCGTCTGGCGATGGACGCGGATGTTGATGGTGGTCCCTTCAACGGAGAGGGGTGGGATCATGGCTGTGAAGCGGTGGCCGCCGGGGAGGTCGACCAGCACAAAGGGCCGATCGCCCCACATCGCGCGCCCACCCATATCGGCCGCCCGGCGGGCCAGGGCGAGGAAGTACTCGTCGTCGGCCACCCTGCCTCTCGCCTCCACGCGTCCTTCCTTCTCTACCAGCACGTGCCCTTTGCGCACCATGACTTCTTCTACGCCCGGTTCCTCCAATAGCTGTTGGAGCACGCCGAGGCCCGCCATCATGCCGGTGAGGTCCTCGGCTGTCCGCGGAATGAGGTAATCTGGATGCTCCAGCTCCACCAGGGCCTCGGCCACGGCGGCCCGGAAGCGGCTCACCTCGTGCTCCACTGCGTTCCAGCCGGGGATGGCTGTTCCGCGCTGCTCAAGGTGTTTCCTGACTGCTGACAACAAGTCGTGACGGCTGTGCTTCAGCGTTGGGGCTATCGTCCGAGTTTCCATTACTGCTCCATTCTCAGTGAGAGGTCGACTGAGCTCGTTCTGACGCTACAGCCGCCGTGATTGCGCTTTGCTCGCCGTCTGGGCCGACGGCGGCCACGCCATATGTATCCGATTCGGGGCATACGACGGCGTACTCGCCGCCGCCGCCGTCTTCCTCAATGGGCACCGAGGTGACCGGCTGCCACACCTCCTCACCCTTGTCCCAACGGAAGATGACGTAGTGGCCTACCACGCCGTCGCTCCCGGCCCAAGTGAGTGTAGTGCCCTGGGGCGTGTCCTCGGCCCTTGCCCATGGCGGACGAAAGGGTCCCTCCACGGCATCCGCAGCATCGATTGCGGCGCTGGCCGGGGCCAGGGACAGCCACAGCTCGTAATCACCTCTCTGCTCCACCGCCAGCTGGATGAGGTCGGCGGCGATATCCGACGTCACGCCCAACGTCACGATGTCCAGGGTGGGGCGGCCCCTGGTTTGGACCTCCTGTTGGGTCTGGGAGGCTCCAGTCTCGTGGCTCAGCGCATCACCGTCGCTGTTTCTCACATCGACGACCGGGGCCGAGGTCAACAGCTCCACGGCTGCACCGGGCAGGTTCAAGAGGGCCATCGGATCGCTGGCCTCTGGACGCTTCGGCGACCGGGCGGCGCGGTAGACGTTGACGACATGGCCGATCCGGATCTGTCCTCCCACGGCTCGGGCGGGATCCACGGGTATGGATACGACCTCCAGGTCCGGGTCTTCGACGTAGCGGAATCGCGCCGGGGGGACGACCAAGGGCCGATAGACCAGGCCTCCGCCTGGAATGCGCGAGGTGGCAATTCGACCTACAGCGGCCTCGACGGAGGCGTAGACATCCTCGTCCAAAATGGCGCGAGGCATCTCCTTTGCGTCCAGGTGAGCGGGTGTAATCAGCGTGTACGGTTCGATGTCGCGAGCCGCCACGACCACGGTGGTTGTTGCCACCAAGCGGTCGTAGGCGGTGTAGGAGAAGTAGAACACGCATCCGGCGGCGGCGAACGCCAGAAGCGCCGAGATAGCCAGCCAGATCTTGTTGACTTTCTTCATGCTGAGTCCCCCTTCTACTCGTACAGATACTGAACCAAGCGCTGCCCGGCGCTACCGGTACCCCCGGGTATCAGGCACGCCTTCTGCCCTGTGAGTCCCAGGGCGAGGCGATCCTGCACGGTGGCCTTGTTGATCACCAGAGAACTATTGCCGTTCGAGTTCTTGAGCAGCAGCTGCGCGTTTCCCACCGCCTCCGGCCGTTGGTCGGCGACGACCAGGACGCGGTCCAGGATCCCGTGGGCTGCCGTCCAGAGCGGATGGGCACCGTGGGCGTCCACGATCAACAACACGTGCTCCCGTGCCAGCGCGTCGAGGGCCGCGGCGACCTTGTGGAGACTCCCGAGCAGCAGCTTGGCCGTCTGTTGTTTGATCGGCACGATCGTCATCCCCTTGTGTTGATTGGGAGCGCCAAGATCCAGGGCTACTTGATATAGGTCGGCAGCTTCGGCCAGGCCTAAGCGTTGTCTCAGTGCCCCGTTGCCCCATGTCAGCTCCACCAGGGCTACCGTGGCCTGGTGATGGCGCGCAGCGCGCCGGGCCAGGTCCAGGGCTAGCGTGGTGCAGCCCACTCCACCAGAGAGGGACACGAATCCCACGGCGAGCGGCGTCAGCCGTCTGATCCCGCGGGGTCCGTCTAGCTGCTGCAGATGGATCTCCGGATCTCGGAGGAGGTCGTCCGGAGAGAGCACGCGTACCGTTGCCGTCTCCAGTGCCTCCACCAGACCCGCCCGGCTGATGCTCGTCTCGACCAGGTCCTCGGCGCTCATGACGACCAGTGAAGCCTCGCCGATGGCTCCGTAGACGCCGCCGGTTGTGAGGGCTTCCTTGACCCGAATGCCCCGCTTCTGAAGGAGCGGGATGACATCTCCTGCCCGTGCTGTGGCCACGACGACCGTCTTCTTCTTCTGACCAAGACCCAAGAATCCCATAATGTTCCTCCTGACTAGATTAGCGATTAGACGACCTCAGACGCGATCAAGAAGCATAAGTGGATTGCCCACCCGACGGTGATTCCCAGGGTCATGGGCACTCCTTGCTCTTCGAGTTCGGCTCGGGAGACCGACCGGGCCGGAGCCTGCAGGGCGGTGGACACGGCGGGGAGCGAGGGCGGTCCGTAGGCTCGCACGATCCAGAACGTCCCGACTGCCAGCCACCCCGCTGCTATGGCTATCAAGAGGCCCGGGTCGGGATACAGTCCGCCCAGGCCGATGAGGAGCTTGCCGTCGCCGCCCCCGAGCCAGTTTGCGCGCCACATGTAGTAGCTCAGAAGTGTGGCGGCGACGGGCACAAAATACGCCACGTTGAGTGCCCTGAGCCCCCTATAGAGTCCCACTCCGAACAGGGTAAGGTGGATCGCTTTCTCGAAGACACCTGGCTTGATCCGAAGGTCTAGCATGGCGATCAAGATCAAGATCACGGCAGGGATGTTAGCCGATGCGAGCAACCGGCCCGTGGCCGCGGTCAAGAGCGGGTAGGAGATCAGGCGCGGGACGCGCTTGGTTCTCAGATCGACGATCCCAGCCGCTGTCAGCGCGGCCAGCAGTATCAACCGCGCGGCCCACGTGCTCCAGACAGCCAGGCTCAAGGCTGGCTCCAGAAGAGACGCCGTCGTTGCGGCGATACAGGCCAGGATAATCAGCTCCCGTCTCCCGATCCACTGAGCAGACTGGGTGTTCTGTCGTTCCCTGCTCACTTCCCACCCTCGCTTATCGATCCCTTGTTCCAATTCTCATCTCCCGTTCTCGTTCCAGGCGGACGCGGCTCATAATGGTAGCCTGCCTCCGGCACAGGCCGCTTTGAGGCGTCCGTGGACCGGCGAGCCCGTGACCAGGTAGAGACCCAGGCAGTGTGCCGGTTCCTGTTCTGACCCAAGACAAAAGAGGCTTCATCGCCGTCCTCACTCCACGATCAGCGGCTCGACGCCCCGAGCCCCCTCTGCTCTCTGTTGCTGGGCCGGGTCTGTCTTGTACAGCTCCGCCCGATCGGGGGGTAGCGGCACGTAGAGGGGGATGTGGGTATCCCGATTCCACAACAGAAGTGCCTCCCCCTTGGCCAGCTGTATGAGCTCGGCGACCTCGTGGGGGGCCAGGTCGAACAGCTTCCCCAGGCCCTCGGCTGCTCGAGAGCTCTGGCCGAAGAGGGTCACGATGCCCACGGCGTCGCGGATCACGGCGGCATCGGGGCTCCGAGCCAGGTCGTGGCCGAAGTGAGTGGCGAGGTGGATCGCGGCGTGATGCTTTCGGAAGCGGCGGGCCATGCCGCCCAACTCTGCTGCGGTGCCCGTGTGCTGGAGCAGGTGCCAGCCCTCGTCAACGAAGAGATGCACGGGCTGAACTGCCGCGGCCGCTCCGACGGCCGTCCAGACCAGATTGGTGAGCAACCACAGGTACAGCCCCGCCATCTCCGGCGCCACGTCCCGCAGGCCGAACACGATCAGCGGCGCCTGGGTCAGGTCCACGTTCGAGCGGCGGTCGAACACGTCCCCGTATAGGCCCTCTGTGTAGACATACAGAAGCTGGGCCAGTTCGCGGGCAGCCGATTCCTCGGCCTGTTCCAGGACCCGCCGCAGGTCTGACAGTCTCGGGGCGGGTCTGTCCCAGGTCGCCGCGTCGTCCATCACGATGCCAGCCAGCTTGAGGACCTCCTGGTAGTATCGCGGGATGACCACGTTCCGCTCCACGGGGGACAGATCACGCGCCAATGCCGCAGACAAGAACCCCATCAGCGTGGACAGCCCGGGCCCAAAAGGGTCGGAGGCGAGAGGGTTCAGATCCAGGATGTTGAGGTGATTCTCTGCCTCACGGGAGAAGCCGAGGTAGGCGCCGTTCAGGTCATTGCACAGTGCACGGTACTCGTCCTCGATGTCCACGACGAACACGCGGTGACCGAGTGTCACCAACAGGTCGATCTGGTGTTTGAAATAGACCGACTTGCCTCTCCCCGGACGTCCCAGGACGAGCTCCGACGCGTTGTCCATCGACCCGTCGAAGGGATTGAGCACCACCCAGGTGCCGTTGTACTTGTGGATGCCGTAGTGCCACCCGTCGGGGTCGTAGTACACTTTCTTGGAGAACGGAAACAGGCTGCCTAGGGCGTCGGCCGTCATATTGCGCCAGTTTCGCAGCCGGTCGGTCCCCGTGGGGAGCATGCTGTACATAGCGTGAGGCTGCTGCAAAAACGCCACGTGAAAGGTGATGCCCTGGGCCTGTAGATAGTCCTCCAGACGCTGGCACGACTTGTCGAGCTGATCCCTGGTCTTGGCGAAGATGGCGAAGTACCATCCGAACTGGTACAGGGTCCGCTGCCTCAGCTCCAGCTCCTTGATCCCCTCTTCCACGGCGGCCAGCTCAGCGTCGCGGCTGTAGGAGCCCAGGGCTCCCCGTCTGGTGTCGAGGATGTTCTCCCCGTACAGTGTCGTCCGCCGCTGCTTGAGGGCTGGGTGGATCTCCTCCTCCGGCTCTGGATAGATGAACCACGACCACCAGGTGTCGCCGCAGAAGCGCAGCACCGTCTCCACGTCCAGCGTCACACCCGGCGGGAGGTCGGCCACAAAATAGGCCCTGGCCCAGACGTCTCCCACCCGGAAGGCGTCCGGCTCTTCGACAAGGGCGGACGGCGCCAGATGGTCGATGACGGTCTGTTCGCCTCGTCGGATCAGGTCGGCGAAGCACCTGTCCTGGGCTTCTCCATGTTTCTGAAACAAGCCCGTGATCAAGCCTCGAGTGTCTCTAAAGCCCATGCTTTTCCCTTGCTTCTCCTTTCCCGCTGGGAGTATTCGTTGGATCGCGCTCCTCTGGCCCGCCTCGCGCATCTCCCGTGTCCACATACAGCGACGGCTGGATGGCGCGCACCCGCGGCTCCACCCCGGCTCCCAAGGGACTCAGCGGGAAGTGATAGAAGCGGTAGATGACGGCGAGGATCTCCTGGTCGCCCAGCGCTCGCGTCGCCAGGTCAGCGTCTTGCATCACGCTCCGCACCAGGTTGAAGCGGCGGGCCAGCTCTTCTTGGCCCTCGTGAAACTTCTTCTGGGTCAGGACGCGTCGCTTCACTTTGATGGGGAAAGGGTTGTGCCAGACGACGACCAGATACTGTTCCTCAAGCGGCCGGACGAAACTGAGTTGCGTCTCGACAAAGGCCGCCGTGCGCAGGGCCCGTTCGGCCAGCCTCTCGCGGCGGCGGCGCAGATCAGGCTGAGTATCGTGCGTCAGGGCGGCTTTGCGGGCCATCCGTTGGGCGCGCTCCTTGAGGCGCTTGAGGTATCTCTTGCACGTCTGCGGTCGGCTGGCGATGACGATCTGGATCGCGACGGGGTCGCGGATGGCCGCGATGGCGCGGGAGAACATCATCCGATACCGTTCCCTCTTACCTTGTGCCATCATCGACAGATCCACCGGCAGGACCTCCATCGCCCGCGCCAGCGTTCCGTCGTCGCTGATCACGATGCCGTCGACGACGCCTCGCACGTGCAGGTGGTCCTGAGTCGGGGGAGGTCGTCGTGCCGCTCTGGGTCTAGAGGTCCTGTTGCCTAGCATACTGGTTTGACTCACCTTCCCGCGTTCTTGAACGGGCTTTGCACCCTAGCGCAGCTTGTACTCCCACCACGCTCGCAGGTCCTCCGCCCCACCCTCGGCCAGGTAGACGGTCAGGCTGGCCATGGCGGCCAGCACAACGGTGTTGATCAGCGCATACCCCAGGGGCAGCCAGTCCCCGGGCACACCTTCGCACCGGGGGCCGCCGTTGATGGGCGTAGCCGCCGCTGCCGGTGCTGGAGCGGGTTCTGCCCTGGGCGTCTCGAGGTGCACGCTGGGGATATCGTCGCCCCCCCGCCGCCACACCATGTTTCTGGGGCGTACAAACCGATGGCGTATCCAGCGAGCGATCAACTGCTCGGTTGTCTGGCCGCGGTGGGTGCCGAAGGCCAGGGCCAATGCCAGGCCTGCGATCAGCACCGCCAGGCCCGCGCGGACCCAGAGGGCGGTCGGGATCGCTGTAGCAACGATGATGGCCAGCGCCAGCCCCAGCGCGCTGATCGCAAGCTCCCGCATTGAGAGGCCCTTGAACTGGGTTCCGCCCTTCTTGATCCGGCGTGGAATTCGCCCTGGTGCCATCAGCCGGCTCCCTGTCGGGGGGTCTGGTCTGAGTCTTCGTCTGCTTGTTCGATGCTTGGCTCTCTGTCCGCCGCATACGAGGCCAGGAACTGCTGCTCGGCTATCCAAGACGTGGGGAGGTCGGAATGCTCAAGGCCCTGGTCCTGTGCCAGGCTGTCGATGCGCCGGGCGAAGTGCGGCCAGACGGAGCGTCTCCAGCCGCCTTTGCCTTGAACTTGGCGTCCTGCCTCGCGGGCCTCCCCCGCGGCGGAGTAGAGGCGGTCGACGGCGTCCCGCCCTGCGCCAAGGGCCGGATCCCGCAGGCGATACGTGATGCGGGCATAGGCGTCGATGTTGTCGGCCCCTTCGCGCCCGATCATACGAGCCAGATCAGCGCCGACGCGGTAGTCGTGCCAGCTCGGACCCGCACCCCACGCGTCGGGTGATGGGCCGCCTCTGGTGGGGAACACAGGGTCCCTGATCGGGCGCCCCGTGCGGGCCCAGATGCGCTGCTCGACCTCTCCTCCGAGGTACTCGGCCGGGCTCTCATATCCTGCTGCCTGAGCCTGCTCGGCCAGCCCTATGCCCCCGCGCTGCTGGGCGGCTGCCATGGTCTGAATGACGTCGGGAGCGGCCTGCCGCACATCGCCTCCTCCGTACCGATCGGCTAGTCGACTCAGCGAACGGGACATCTGTGCAAGACCGTCCGGGGCGGCGTCGATGCCGTTTGCCGCCAGGAGCCCGGGCCATCCCCGATGCTCTGCGCGCGTGCGCGCCTCCCGTCGGGCGGCAAGAAGACCAGACCCGAGCGCCCTGTCTCGTGACCCTCGCTCCATCCGCCTGCCGCGATCGCGGAGGGCGCTGCCGACGCCGCGGGCGGCCCCCGCAGCGGCCCTGATCACGGGGTTTCTGCTGGGCACGCCGCTCTGCCCGACCGTGTTCAGCATGGTGCCCATGCGCTGCAGGAATGCGGGATCGTGGAGGGCCTGACGGGTCTTCTCCGCCCCGGGTCCCGGCGGGCGGGTTGAGGCCCTTGAGCCTGTTCCAGATCCCGCTGTGCCAGGTGCATTCGTGGCCGTGGTAGCCTCGCCGCCTTTGGTGGTGACCTCAGCGGCGGCCCCTGCGCCCGCGGCCCCCGTGCCCATGCCTCCTGCGCCTCCCAGACTTCTCGCCCTGGCAGCAGCAGCAGCAGTAGTGCTTCCTCCTCCAGCGCCGCCCAGCAACCCGCCCTCCAGAGCAGCCGCGCCACCCAAGCCCGCTCCTGCCACCCCTCCGGACAGAACCATCCCTCCTAGGGCGACCAGGCCCGTCGCCACGCCCTGCACGGTGCCCTTCGTCTTTTGGGCGATCTCCAGAGCTGCTCCGAACACGGCCTGGATCACCGCGTAGTCGATGGTGATAAGCACGCTGAGCATCGCGGCGGCGGTCAGGAACTTCACGATCCCGCCGAAGGCGCTGGTGTCTGAGACGCCCGAGACGGCCGCCAGATGAGCCAGCTTGAGCAAGAGAGCGTTGGCCGGGCCCAGCAGCAGGGCGACGACCATCCCCTTCATCCACAGCCAGAACAGCCACCGGATCTGCGGGACCACGCCCAGCGTGATCAGAAGCGGTGCGACGCTGATCAGCAGGAACAGGAGCGCATACCGTGCCACGTAGGCGAAGATCAAGGCGGTGAGCAAGCTGAAGGCGAAGATCAGCATAAAGACCCCGTAGAACAGAGCAGCCCCGGGCACGGCCCGCAGGACCTTGCTCCACAGGACTGTGTTGAAGAACACCCCGACGAAAGAGCTGGCGGTGACGCTGCCCCACACGTGCATCAAGATCTCGCTGGTGATCCCCCCCGCGAGCTTCAGTCCCCATCCCGCGACGAGGGCGGAGGACAGGGCGAGGACCACGGAGAGGGCCCACTGGATGACGCCTTCCTGGAGCTCGGCGAAGCTGACGGGGTTGTCGGCCACGCCGCCGCGGGCAGCCCAGACGACGACCAACCCGAGGGTGAGCGGCCAGAGAGCCACGCTGACGTTGCGCAGCACCCGCCAGGGTGGGCCGTAGATCTCCTCGCCTGGTCCGTGGGCCACACCTCCGAACACGACGGCCTCTATGGCTGCCGCGAAGGGCGCTCCGGCGTCCTCGATGGCCCCGGCCAGGATCTTGTTCAATGACTGGGTCAGCGCGCTGGTCATTGTCTCGATGGGAAACGTCATCACGTGACTGATCTGGTTCACAATCGTCTGGACGGGCCCTGGGCGGTCTTCGCCGTCAGCGCCAGTGTCGCCTCCGTCAGGTTCCACGCCGTCAGGCAGTGGATTCTGCGCGTGCGCGGTCAGCGGCCTTACGGCCATAGATAGCAGCAACACCGCCACGCTCAGCGAAAGGATCACACCCACCCATCGTCGTTGCATCGACTTCACCTTGTTCTCTTGCGGCTCTGTCTCGTCCGCGTGTCCCGCCGACGATTCGGGTACAAGAACATCGTGAGACAGACGGCTGGCCTCTTCCTATCGTGTCATACCGTTGGGATCACTGTGGGCGGGACCAGGTGTGCCATGATGTCGATGATCGTGTTGGCGATCACGATGGTGAGCATGGCGCCGATGCCCAGGAGGACCACGGCGATCACTTTCACCCAGGCCTGGCTCAGGCCGTAGGGCTGCCCCACGGTGACCATGAACTGTCCCCCGACGAATCCGGTGGCGATGCCCACGGCCATCAGGATGGCCGCGATGCCGATGAATATGTCGATCACGACCTGCGCGATGTTCTTCAGTGCCTCGACGATCTCGCCGCCGCCAGTGCGGCCGGTCCCATCGGGTGGGGGCTCCTGGGCGTGGGCACTGGCGGGGGCGAGCATACCGATGGCCACAGTGGCTATCAACAGTCCCCGCGCTACGGCCCACAGGAGCTTCGATGGCCGTCTGCCTGCGGCCAGCGGGGCTGTCAGAAGCACCCCTATCGCCGCCTCAGCGACGCGGAATCCGATGAAGATGCCAGCGCTGGGCCTGTCCATCCGCCTGAGGCAAAGCGTGTGTGCCATCATCGAGGACGTCGTCAACAGGGCCCAGGCCGCCGTCACCAGAATTGGCTTTCGGCCATCCATTCGCGTTTTCGTTCTTGGCGTCGATCTGTTGTTCATGGCACTGCTCCTTACTCCCTCAGCTTAGAGCTCCGATGATGACACGCGACATGCTGATCGTGAGAAACGCCCCGACGGCCAGCGCGGTGAGAATGAGAACCTTGGCGACGGCCTCCGAGAGTTGAAACGCTGCGCCGGTGAGCGCGGCCAACTGCCCGCCCAGGAACCCGGTGGCGATGCCGACGGCCAACAGGACGGCCGCCGTGCCGATGGCGATGTCCAGGAAGTACTGGGCGATCCTCAGATAGGCCTGGCGCATCCCCGCGGCGCTGTCGATGCTGCGGCCCGCCAGGCGGGCGACGTCGCCCGAGAGCGTCTGCGCCAGGGCCACGAAGGCCACGCAGACACTCAGCAGCATAATGCGTCTGGCGATATCCCGGGCTGCGGGTCGGTTCGTCATGGTGTCGACCTGGCCTTTCACAAACGCCAGGACGATCCCCACTGACAGATAGGCGGAGACCAGGGCTCCCAGGACGGACAGGACGTCGGCGACCACAGCGGCGATGCTCTCCATCGGCGGTCATACCCCAGCGGCGAACCCCCAGATGTATGCGATCCCGGCCAGAGAGATGAAAAACGTGAACGGTTCGCCACTCATCTCCATCTGCTCTGACGTGGGGAAGAAATCGAGCCTCGATGCCTGGCAGATGATGCGGTTTACCAGGACACAGAGGCTGCCCGCTCGGGCGTATCGAATCCCCAGCAGCGCCACGAGTGCCACACCGGCTACGACCAGGAACACGTAGACCAGCGTCGCGTCCGGGAAGAGGCCGAACAGGACCATCAGGACCTTCGCGTCTCCACCGCCCACGGCGTTGAGGTGCCAGGCGAGGAGGCACCCGATCCAGAACGGGACAAAGGCGAGGTCGAAGTGGCAGACTTGCCAGCCCAGCACTCCGACAAGTGCCGGTAGCGTCAGCCAGTTGGGGACGTGCAGCGTCCTGAGGTCGCACAGGGCGGCCACGAGCAGGAAGATGGTCAATGCGATGCTGCCAGCAGCGGACACGGCTACTCCTTGGGATTCGATATGACACCCTGAACCTCGATGATTGGTACCCAGATCGACCCGACTGGGTGGGGCCCGCACGCACGGGAGTCGACCAGCTGGACGTTGCCGTTGACCATGTAGGGGGTCGGATGACCGTAGTCCCTCAGGTCGAGCAGCTCCCAGTTGGGCCCTTGCTGGACCCAGCCGTAGACGGGCTCGCAATCTCTGTCGCAGAACTCGTCGTCGTGGATGCACAGACTGCCGTCACCGTGACAGTCGCACTGGTCGGCGCACCCCCGAGGGTCCTCACAGACCTTGCAGACGCAACTGCAGTTCTCTCCGACCTGTTCCCACACGTGCCACTGGCGCCCGATGTACCACCAGTAGGGGAGGGAGGCCGTGACCCTGAAGGCCGGTAGCGCCTCGCAACCGAGCCCTTTGCCCTCGTAGGCCTTTCCGGCGGACGAATGCGGCCATGTGCAGGTGATCTCGAAGGCCGTCCCCTTTCCCGAGTCCTCGCAAACCCAGCTCGGTGCCTGATTGCTGGGAACGGTTCTCAGGCCCAGCCTGAAGTCGCACAGCGTGCCTTCGGCGGGGGCGTCCTCTGCGCACGAGCCGTCAGCACGGCAGTGGCAGGCGCTGCCGTCAGGGTCCACTGCCCCGCTCCACGCTTCGGCCGCGGGCAGATCGACCACCGAGAGCATGTTCGGCACCTGGACCATACCGCGGGGGTAGGGTCTCCGGTCGACGTACCACACCGGCAGGCTCAGCGACACACACGCGCCATACTCGGTCCCCTGCACGTGGTCGCCGGGCACGGTGACGGGTTCCTCGTGGGTGGGGTCTTGAGGGCACGGACAGGAGGGCCCGCAGCAGCCCTCGATGTAGAACGTGTTGACCAAAGCCCCGTAGGCGTCGAAGGTGAAATGCGTCAGGCGGCTCTGCCCGGGCGGGCAATTGGCGGCCCAGCAGACTTCCTGAGCGTTGCTGGGCAGGGGCGTGACCGTCGGGGCGGGCGTCCAGGGGACGGGGGTGGAGGGGCCGGGTGTCTCCGGACCCGGGGTGGTTCCGCCCGGGCACTCACATCGGGTGCAGATGGTGACCCCGCCGCCCGTCACCTCGGTCTCGGCGCAGTAGCAGCCTTCTCCGCACATGGGCTGCGACTGAGACAGAACGGTTGCGGTGCGAGCTGTCAAGAGAGAAATTAACAGGAGCGCAGTGCTGACCCCGGTCACTGATGCCGCCCAAGGCAGGCTCTTTCTGTGCATATTCGCTCCTCCTACCGGCGCCCTTGGGCGCGCAGGACCGCATCCTCCATGGCCGCAGGGTCAACGCCATCTGCTGGCATCCTGGCGGTCACATCGGGCCGGCGCCCGCGAAGCCAGCGGCCCTCTTCGTAGATCATGGGCCAGTAGACGACTCCGATCATCCCGTCGTCGGGGATTTCCTGGACCAGGTTGTCCGTCCCACACTCGTACACGTGTGTCGTGCTCGGCTCCCCCCGGCTGACCACCATCAAGGCGGCCGTACCTTCCTGGGAGATGGTGTAGAACACGATATGGTAGTCGTCGCTGGTCTTGGGAGCGCCATGTGGCCCCCGCTCCTCGATGCAGTATGAAGCGCCTGCGCGGCCGTTCTGGCTGTCGAGTTCCCTCTTCTCGCCGCTCAGGGGAGCGGTGAATGGTCGATCCGAGATGTATTGAGCCCGTTCCATCCAGTAGCGGCCCCCGATGGCTCGCGCGTCGAGGTAGGCCGCGTAGGCAGCCTCCACCTCCTCCATCACGCACGATGGATCGAGCTGGTAGAGATCTCTGTCGCTGGCGGGGAGCTGATATGCGACTATGCGCCACTGCGACGGGTCGTCCGGACAGCCGCCGATGGGCGTGACCGTGGCTGTCGCCGCCGCTGGCAATGGAGTAGACTCCGGACTCGACGTGGCGATGGGCTTCATCGACTCCACCGGTCCGCTGGTCGAAAGCGTGCGGCCGCCCAGGATGGTGGCTCCAGCGCCCAGCACCCCGAGGACCGATAGCGCGATCCACGCCAGAAGCGTCGGGCGGCTGCGACTGCGGCGTCTGTCTTCTCTCACGAACAGGTCTTTCAGCAGCATGCTTCTCCCCTACTGCCACTCCTCATCGATACCGTACGCTGGGTAAGCCTCCCCGACGACTCTGACGCTCACCTCGGGAATCCCCACCAATCGCAAGAACGCCGTGGGCAATCTGGCCTCTCCTACCACCCGCACCAGGCGGCCCTCATTGAGGATGCTGATGGTGTTGATCACCAGCTCCCCATGGGAGTTGGATCGGGCGTACTTGATGGCTTCCTCCATGGCTACGGCCGACAGCACCACCTGGTTGCTCTCCACGAACACCTCGATGCTGATCTGATGGCTGGCGGCGTGGGCCGCCGTGTCGGCGGCGATCTGAGCGCGCCGGTAGTTGGCCAGGATCAGACCGCCGTCCACGACCAACCCGACCATGGCCACCAGCAGCGGCAGGAACAAGGCGGTCTGAAACAGGGCCTGTCCGCGGTCACGTGTGTTCACGCTCGCCTCCTCACCACCAGTCGCTCTTGTGGGTCTCGATCGCTAGGGCCGTCTCGCCTCTCACCAGGACGTCGCCGCCTGAGAAGAGGACTGATGCCCCAGGGATCCGGGCGGCCTTGAAGCCGTAATCCACCCGGCACACGACCTGCGCTCCTGGCCCCCAGCGCTCCGTGCTCCACATGAAGACCGACGAATGACTCGGATTGAGCCGGAAGCCATGAATGGTGGCCTTGGCGGCCAGTCTTCCCTGGTAGACGGCCTGGCTCTGGCGACTGACGGCCTGGGCGGCTGCTGTCACGCAGTCGTAGCTTGCCGCATCCACGGCCAGGCGTGTATAGACCAGGGGCCCGAAGAGAATCACACCCACCATCATGACCACAAGCACGGGCAGGACCAAGGCCGTCTCAAACAGAGCCTGTCCCGCATGGTCCTCGGTCAGGCGCGGGGTCCTTGCTGCCTTGTCCCGTCCCTGAGCGCCCAGTGGGTCGGAGGCTGGGAGGTGATGGGGGGTTACCATGCCTTTCATATTCTATTCCCAAGCCGTGGGTCGGCCGCCGTAGAACTGCCACCGCCGCTGGAAACTGGCCACTTGAACCTCCCCGGATGCATCTCCTATGAACGGCACACTGAAGGACTGCAGGACGTCAACCTGTCCTCGTATCGATCGACGCACAGGGTCTTCCCACATGGCGGTTCCCGCGCGAATCTGGTGGGCCCTGGCCCTCCCCAGCGCCCAGCGCAGCCGTTCGTAGAACACCGCCCGCCCGTCCGAGAGATTGCCGTGGCGGGCGGCGGCCGTACGAACGCCGTCGTGAATGGCTGTCGAGGTGATCATCTGCGTCCACCACCACCAGGACAGCTGGATGATCGCAAACAGCAAGCCGAAGAGGACGAACATCGTCAGGGCGTATTCATACAGCCCTGCTCCCTGGTGGTCCGACGACATCCGTCGCTGCCGCTTCTTCCGCTGGCTATTGGGCATCGGGTCTTTCTCTACCATGACTTTGGCGATGGCTAGGAGAAGAGCCGCCAGACGACGCATCTGAGGCTACCGATCATCACCTCGCAACCAGGTCGGAGCTTCTCTACCACGTCAGGCTCCCGGTGGCCTGTTGAAAGACGTCGCGGATGCGATCCCGGAACGCCACCAGGGCGCCGAAGATGCCCAGCCCGATGATGATCAGGAGCGCGTACTCCCACAGGCTCGCCCCACGCGTGTCTCGAACGAATTCGCCCAACATGTCAGCACCTCCTTGTAGGTCTGATACAGAGAACAAAGCCATACCGGACACACCGATGGCGTATCCACGTTTGCTAAAACTGGAAGATCCGCATGGCCAACACAAGCGGCGGGCCCACCACCTGCAGTGCCAGCGCGGGCAGGATGAACACCCCGCCCACGGTCGTTATCATTAGCGTGCTGCGCAATCCCTTGGCCAGCAGCTTGTGCTCCACCCGGCGGCGCATCAACTTGGCCTGCGACACCAGGGCGTCGGACATGGGGCCGCCCTTGCGGGCGCGCTCGACAAACTTGTCAAGCTCGGCCTCCTGGGGGAGGGTGTCCTGCATCGTCGCCAGGGCCCGGGGGACGGGGCTGCCCAGCCCGATCTGCGTCACCGCTTGGCGGAGACTGGACAGGAAGATCCCCTTCCCCGGGGCTCGAGAGAGCTCCACCAGAGCCTGCTGGAACGCCAGCCCGGCCTGCATCAGGACCGCCAGCCGATCGAGGGTGAAGGCCATCTCGATGTAGAGGGCCTCGCGGCGCCTCGTCAAGGCCTGACCCAGCTCCCGGTTTGGGATGTAGAGGCCCAGAACCCCGAGCGCCAGGGGCACGAAGAACAGGGCCGGGTTCCCTAGGATGGCCAGACCCCCGGCGCCGCCCAGGAAGAAGACGGCGGCGGTCATGATCTTCTGGGCGTAGAAGTCGCCGACGCTTGGGTAGCGCCATCCCGAGCGCTGCAGGCGCTTTGCCAGCTCTGCTCTCTCCCTCTCGTCGCCCTGCATGAAGCCGACCAGGTCGCGGAGCACGGGTCCGACCACGCGATCGACCAGCGGCGGGACGGTCTCCAGTTCCTCTCCTCGGCTCATCCGCTCGACGGCGTCCAGGCCCGCCAGGTCGGACCCCTCGCTCCTGAGCTTCCGGCGCAGGGGATAGATCGCGCCTGACACCAGAATCGCCACGCCGACAGCCCCTATGAATGCGATGATGATGTTCGCTGCCACTCGAGAGCCTCCTTCAAGCGCTGTTTCAGTCTTGCCTTTCATCCGAAGAAGAGGTGCCGATCGGCAGCCCTTCGTGGAGTTCGCGCTCCGCCTCTCTCTCGTCCACGCCGAACGACTCCTCGACCTGGGTGATGGAGGTGATGTACCGCTGGGCGACGTAGTATCCGGCGATGGTCAGGCTCCAGGACAAGAGCAGGGACATCTCCCCCAAAGGAGTCTGCCAGAATGCGACGTACTCGTCCGCCGTGGCCCGCAGGATGGGCACGACCAAGAAGGGGAGGGCGGAGACCAGTCTGAGCTCCCACAGCGGCTGGCTCTGCTCCGCGCGGATCCGTTGTCGTATCTGCACCCGCTCCCGCACGGTCTCTTCCAGCCCTTCGAGGGCCGCTGACAGGCGGCCACCCTGCTGTTTGACCACGATCAGCGTCTGCACGATGGTGTCCAGGATGGGATCGCCGCGCAGGCGGGCCACATCCATCAAGGCCTCCCGGATGGGCACGCCGGTCTGAATCTTGGAGCACACCTGGACCCAGTCCTGCCTGGCGAGGTCCGGGCCGTACTCGGCCACGGTCTCGAAGGCGGCCTGAAGCGTGTTTCCTGCCTCGAATCCCTCTACCAATAGACCGATTATCTCAACCAGGGAGTCCTGATACGCCTGCCGCCGTCGATCGCGTCGGTCGGTCAGGTAGGCGTAGTATCCGAGCGCTCCCATCCCGAACGCCAACACCACGGGCGTGAGCGTTCTCGTCAGGAGATAGGCGACTGCACCAAGCGCCAGCCCCAGAAGCGCTGAGGTGCGGAGAAACTCCCCCGCGGCCACCTCGAGATCCGCTTGTCGCAGCTTCCGTTCCAGGCGCTCCAGCGGGCCCCTCTCCTCCTCCAGCAGTCCGCCTACATCCTCCAGGCTCGCTCTGGGCGGTGACGAGAGGGCAACCACGGCAGCGAAGACGCCTGCCGCACCGAGGAACGCGATGAGCAGGTTTGTGGCCATTGACCTACGCCTCCCCCTGACTTATGTCGTTGCTCGTCGCACCCTGCTTGTGCTTCAGGTGCCCGAGCCCCAGGCTGACGATCGCCAGGCAGCTGCGGGCGCGATCTCCGACTCCGGGGTGATAGGTGGGGTGTTCAAAGGTGGTGAGGTAGGCGGCAGGTGTCTCTGCGCATTCCGCCGCTCTCATCACCACGTTCGGCCCGATCACGAACAGGCATTTGGAACAGCCGAAGCCCACCTCTTGAGCGGCCTTGAACACCTCGTGAGCCGTGGTGGAGCCGGTGGAGTGGATTCTCTCTGCGAGTCTCTGGAAGGCGGACCCGTTGCAGTTGCACACAGCCTTGACGTGGACGGTGCCCCCGAGGGTCACCGATACGAGTCCCGGTGTGGTCATCGGTTGTTCCTCGCTGTGCCTCTTCGCCACAATGAGCGTGTCGGGCGAGGGGACTGTGTGTGTTCGGTGACGACGCCCTGCGGCGGTGGCGAAAGGATGGCGACAAACCCGGTGATCCGGCAGCCGCCTGGCAGAGGCACGCCGCACGTCAGCGGCCCTCCCGGTTTGCGAGATCGACGACGGTCTGAAAATCAAGTCCCTGTTCCTCCAACAAGTCAGTCCGTGCCAGGCGCATACCTGTCCACGTCAGCTCTCCTGCCTCGGGGTCGTGGCGGAAAAGGATCTGCCGCGCGGGCTGTTCTCCCTCCACCCTTCCCGAGAACTCGAGGATCTGCTTCACGTAGCGCCTTCCGTCAGGGGATATCCCCAGCGAGATCACCAGGTGGAAGGCCTGGGCTATCCACTGAGCTACCACCTCGTTCGTGATCCCCACCCGCACCTCGGCCTCCTGGAACATCTGTTTGATGCGGGTAGGCACCTCCTCGACCCCCTCGGCGTGCAGGGATGTCAGGCCGTTGCGGTGGCCGGTGGCCAACGCCTTGAGCAGGTCCAGGATCTCACCGCCCCTGGCCTCTCCCAGGGTGAGGGCGTCGGGTCGTTGACGGAGCGAAGCCCGGACCAGATCCGTCTGCGTGACCGCCGAGGTGCCCTCGAGCCCTCGGAGTCGGGTGAGGAAGTAGATGCAGTTGCCCGGCTTGTCACATTCGGCGTCGCGCATGCGCAGCTCGGGTGTGTCCTCGATGACCACGATGCGGCGACCGCGAGGGATCAGCTCGCCCAGCGCGCTCAGGACCGTGGTCTTGCCCACCCCGGTGGCTCCGACGACCAGGATGTTGAGCCCAGCCACCACGGCCATGTGGAGAAACGTGGCGGCGAGGGCGTTGAGCATAGCCCCATCGCTGGCCAAGGATGTGTAGTCAGGCACGTGCCAGTCCGGGTGTCCCGTTCCTCGTCTCTGGGGCACGGTGACCAGGTCGAGGAACGAGATCCGCTGCGGGGCCCTGACCCGAATGCTGACGCAGGGCGAGGGGTTCGCACAGGGGCGCATGACGATGTTGATGCGGTCGCCGCCCGGGAGGATGGCATCACAGATCGGCCTCAAGGGCGTCACCTGGCGGCCCGTGGGTGCGATGGCGCGGTTGAGGAGTTCCAGGAGATCGTCCTCCGAGCCCCACTCGACACCAGCCACCGGCTCCCACCTCCCGCGCCGGAAGACGTAAGCCTCCTCCGGCCCGTTGATGGCGATGTCCTCTACGTCCTCCATTTGTCGCAGGGTCTCCAGTTCCCCGAGGCCCAGCACGTTGGCCACGACGTTGCGGACAAGCTCGTCCTCGGTCCCCATGACCTGAGGCTTTCCCGAAGCACGCGCCTCTTCCCGCTGCGTCTGGAGCCAGTCCCGGGCGAAGTCCTCCACCCAGTTCCGCACGCCGTCGTCGGCTGTCAGAATTCGATGGGCTGGGAACTCCTCGGCTGTGGACTGACGGACTCGCTGGACGAAGCGCGCCATCAAATCGCCCTGGGCTGCGGCTTCCTCGTGGACCTGCCGCATCTGGTGGGCAAGGAGCCCGACCTGGTCCTCGCGAAAAGGATGGCTGGTGTTCACCATACGGTCTCCGGTTCTAGATCGGCGACTTCAAGATGCGCTGGAACAGCGCTCCGAGGCCTTTGCCCTGGTAGTCTCTCATCCGTTGGTGGCGATCCTCCCACACCGGGCGGAAAGGCGGGTAGATGTTCATCGCCACGGCGGCGAAACCCTCCAGCACGGCGGCCACATCCGGCGCCGGGTCTTTCTCTTTCATGTGCTCCATCACGAACGGCACGCCGGTATTGGTCGTCTTCATCACCCGCCCGGCCGGATCGAGAGGGATCAGGCCCATCTCGGCCAGCTCAATCCAGCTGGGGATCTGCTTACGCGATAAGCCGGATTCCTCCGTGTACATGTTGATGATCAGCCAGAAGTGATCGCGCGTTATCCCCATAGCTTGCTCAAGGGTCTCGATGGTGTTCTTGGCGTCGACCAGAGCCGTGCGGTCCGGGGTGACCACCACCAGCACCCGGTCGCTCTCCCGGAGGGCGGTGAGGTGGACGCTGACGTTGGGGGATGATCCCAGGTCGACGATGACGAAGTCATACTGCCGCTGCGCCAGCGTCAGAAGCCCCTCCATGAAGCGGTCCCCGTGTGTCCCTCGAAGCACGTCGCTGCCTGCTTGCTCCACGCGCACGATCCCCGGCAGCACGTCCAGGGCCTGGCCATAGGGGACCACGTGCTCGCTCAGCTCGCTCGGCGTCAGACGGCCGCCATTCGCCTGGAAGACCGTGGCCAAGCTGTATGTGTTGGTCCTGGGTCTGAGTCCCATGTGCAGCCATACGTGGCCGCCGCTCATATTGGCGTCGATGAGCAAGGTGGGCCGCTGGCAGAGGACACCGAGCAGCACGGCCGTGTTGCAGGCCAGGGTCGTCTTGCCGGAGCCGCCCTTTGGCGACCACGAGGCGTAGACCCCGCGGCGGTAGCCCTGGGCGGCCATGGCCCGGGCTGCTTCCGGCTTTAGGTCATAGAGGAAGGCGGGAGATGACCGCTCCAGAGCGGCCTCGCTGGTCCACTTGGGGAGGGAGGCCAGGAGCTTGTCGATGGTGGCGGAGGTGACCGGAGTCGTCAGGAACCCGGCAGCCCCGGCAGCCTTCATCTCAGATCCCCAGTCTCCGTGCGGCGGGACCAGGCCAACCACCAAGACCAGAAAATCGGGCCGCCGCCGCAGGCGCTCGACCAGGGCGTTGGAGTAGTTGCGGGATTGCGGGCTGAGCACGACCACGTCGGGCTCCATCTGCTCGATGTCATTCTCCAGCGCTGAGCAATCGTCGTGGAACGTCACGACCTCCACACCGCGTTCGTTCCCCGGTGGCAGCGAAGAGACGAAAAGTCGACTGTCTTCCGGGGGAGCGCAGACGATCACGCGGGTGACGCTCTTGACATCACCGGGTTCTTCATCGCCTGCTGGTTGTCTCCTCTGCGTCGGCAGGCCCGATTGAACGCTCACACGTCACCTCCAGGAGATACTAGCTTCTGTCTCTTCCACGCAGCACGGAAGCGGCGGCGAGGCCAACGAGCACCACGAGGAGGAGACCGCCGAGGCAGGCAAGCCCCCTGCCCAGCGCTCCAGCGGCGATCCCTTCGCCTATATGCAGCGGTGTCTCTGTTGATGGCTCCGAACCATCCGCATCAGCCACCGCCTGCGCCGGGGTCGGGCTGGCGGACTCGTCGGCACCGGTCAAGGAAGTCCCGGAGGCAGGGGAGCTTGTCGCACCCCCTTGCCTGGGCCCCGGACCCGGCGTGGTCGTGGCTGTGGGGTCTGTCTCCGGGGTGCTCAACACAGAGGTCCCGTCCGGCGTCGTCACCAGGGCAGCGGCCCCTGGTCCGTCGAGCCTGGCTGTATGCGTCACGACCTCCAGGGCCAGCCCCCGTTCCTTCCAGAAGAAGGCTCTGAGGTCCTCCCACGTCATGCCCAGGGTGGGGCTGTCGTGCTCGGGGCGAGGCGCGTTGGGCGACAGGACCGCAATCTGGTAGTCGCCGGTGGTGATGGCGTAGTGAAGGATCTCGGTCTTCTTGCGGGGTACCGCAACCTGGATGGCCTTCAACTCCCCCTGGACAGTCGGAGGCTCACTGGAATTGGGGCCCCCATACGCGGGGTTGGGCTGCTCGTCGTGGACGGTGTCCAGGATCTCCATGTTTCGGACGACGGCCTTCGCCACGGGGAACTGGAACTCGGGCAGGGGCGTCGCTGGTGCGTCTGCCCTCTCAGGGCTTCCGACCGTTGGCGTCGTGACCTCAGACGCAACGGCGCCTGCCGAGTGAGAGGGCGGCGTGGGGACTGGTGCGTTCTGTGTCTGGACCCTTCCCACCGCGTACAGGAAATCAACCCGGTCCCCGGGCCGCAGATTCTGAGGAGCCTTCCTGGCATCCACCGGGATCACCATGGCAGCCATGCTCTCGTCCTCCAGGAGCAAAGAAAGGTGGTTGTCGGCGGCCGGATTGCCCGCCCTCACCAAGTGAGCGTGCATCAGCGGCTGTCCGGGATGGAGCGAGCTCACGATGGTGGCCCCGAGATACTGGTCGAGGTCCTGCTCGAGTACATATTCGCTGGCCACCTTTGGAGAGACGGACTGGGCGTCGGTGGCGACCATGTCCGACCTCAGCGCAGTTCCAGCGGCTGCTTCTCTCACTACCACCACCACCCGGTAGGGGGAGGGATTGACGAGCTGTCCAACGACGAAGAGGGCCACGAAAGCCCCGACCGCCAGGATCAGCCCCAACACGAGCGATATGCGCGATCGCATTTACTCGGCCTCCTTGCCTGATTTGCCTTCCACGAGCGTGCGAGCATCCTCTCTGAGGGAACGGGCCCCAAAGCGCGGTGCGGGGGCCTTCGCGACCCAGCGAGTGAGGATTGCTTCGTCAAGTACATATGTCATGCTCTCTCCACTGCGCGAGGCCGGACCTGTGTGGGGAGGTCCTGGAGTGCATCCGCAGCTTCGTCCGCCCAGAGGTGGATATGGTGGAGCACCAGGGATGCAACCTTGGCCTGGTTCGGTGTCAGGCCCTCGTTCCCGGCCTGTCGCATGCGCTCGACGCCTCGCTCGATTAGGGTTAAAGCTTGGCCCACCTCGGTGTTCGTCAGGTAGCGCGCGTAGGCGATTGCGGCCGGGACTACCATGCGTGGCTCGGCCAGGAGAAGCAGTGCGGCACGGCGTAGGGTGACGGCGTCGAGCTCCATATCCGTGGCTAGCTGCTCCAGGGTTTTCCTTCGGCTCCCCGTGAGTTGGGAGGTATAGCGCTGGCAATCGATGCTATGTTCCTTCACTTCCGTCCTCACTGGGCGCGGTCCGCCATCATTTCCTCGGTCAAATCGGCCACGGGTCTCTTTGGGAATCGCTCGACCATCTTGACCAGCCTCGAGGTCTCTCGCTGAGACAGCCGATGCTGAAGAATGGTGTGAGTCAATGGCTCGAGCTTCTCAGCGGGAGCTTCGGCGCACGCCAGAGCGTGGGCGGTTCCCAGGACACCCCGCGCCAGCAGTCGCTGGAGGAAGGGGGGAAGGTCGAGGAAGTTGAGGTAGCGATTGACGGAGAGAGCGCTGGCTCCGAGCAGATCGGCCGCCTCCTCGACCGTCAAGTCGGCGAGCTGCCGAGGCTCCTGGCACAGACACGCTCGCTCCAGTGGATCCCGGCTGCGCTGGGAGCGTGTGACGAGCTTGTCCCTCGCTGCCCGCAATCCGTCGGCCTCGTATACGATGGCCTGCAGGGTTTCGAGGCGGGCTTGTTTGAACGCCGGAATAAGATGGCCCTCGACGAGGGCCCGGTACGGAGGCCCTCCTCCATTGGCGGAGGCCAGCAGGATGGGGCGGGGCAGGCCCCTTTCGCGAATGTGCGCTATGAAATCCGCGGGATACTCTCCCGGGTCGACGGCGCGCTGGTCGGCGATGTCCGAGAGGGGGACGGTCGTCGGTTCAGTTGTTGGAAATAGATCGGCGTAGCCCACCACAAACCTCCACGGGTGTGAGCAGTTGCGCAATCGGCCTGGGGCGAAAACCTCAGGTGCGGGTCAGTGTGCGTAGCTTTCCCGGGGCGCCGGAGGGTGATGGGACGCAGGGACGCCCGGAGGCGTCAATGCATACATGCAAGATAGGTGGGAGAGCGAAAGGAGGTGTTCTACCGTACGTCGGAGCCCCCGGCCTGTCAGCTGTTGCTCCTGACAGAGTTCGGCGATGAGGGGTAGTGGTATCGACTGTGCGACAAGAGCGCACCCTCGCGCTCCAGCAAGGAGGGTGGATACCAGCCCCCGGCTCGCCAGGGGAAGCTATTGCTCACATAGGAACCTAGCCCGTGCCAATGGGCCCTAGAAAGGTGTGGAACAGGGATGCATCTGGCTGAAATGAGGAGACGACGCCGCTCCAGCATCCAAGCTGCCGTTGCAACGTCGCGCCAAACGACCCCCTGGCTTGGTGAGGGTGCCCTCCACAGAGAAACGGGCGCCGGAACCGGCAGGGCGTGGCGGCTCACTATGCAATTGTAAACGAGGATACAGCTCCCACTCCACGGATACGTTGAAGGATCCTTGGAGCTTCTTGGACAGCATACCATACCTCTGAGGGCCCTGTCAAGGCGCAAATCCACTATTTCAGCGAGCTCCTCCAAGAGTTAGCCTCTGGCTGTCGACCTGGACGGCGCGGTGCGGCTGCTGGCCCGATCAGATGCCAGGTTCGCCGTGAGAGGCAGCGGCGGACGTGTCTTAAGGCGATAGCCTCCCTCGCTTGGACGTCAACACGTTCTCAAGGATCTACTCCGGACAGACGGGCAGCTCGGTCGCTTGGACCCGTGCCGCGGGCGGCGTTTCGTGGTCGGCGTATGATGTTGGCATCGCGCCGG
>CAYVCX010000009.1:0-26149 GCA_964450435.1 uncultured Anaerolineales bacterium | reverse complement strand
CGGTTGATGCTCCTCACTTCATCAGGTTCAGGGAGGCAACGCCTTCGGGGCTCACGCCTGGCGGCGGCGCGGGGTGCAGGAAGCCGGGCCAGACTATGAGGGCCGCGGCAGGCCTTGCAGCGCACTTGTTGTGCGTGGAGGCAGCAGGCGTGATGGCTCGTTTGGGCCTGTTGCTCTGGAGTGCCCCGGCGGATCAGCGCGTGGGTGGCCACACACTCAGGATGGGGGCCGAGATCGCGAAGAGGGGGAAGAGGCGACCGGGATACCGATCGACTTCGGGTTGTGATTGGCGGAATGCGGTGTTACGGGCCGCGCCCTTTGGTCAGATAGGGTGAACTGCGGACAGATTGATTGGATCCTCTCCGGAGTGGGATGAGCGGGGTTGAGAAAGATTGAGGGGCCAGGAGGGGGCGAAGAAGAGGCGTCAGGCGCTGGCTGGGTCCACCCGAACGGTACGACGGGGCTTGATGGCGTACACAGAGGCCACAACAACGCTATCCCGGGTTGGCCTTCCTTGAGAGAACTGACCACGAGGGGGGCTCGACGTGATCAGTGTGCAACGCCCCACGCATTCTATCGACAACGACGTCCCTGTCGCTTGTGTGCGCAACAGCCCAAGCGAGTCGAGGCTCAAGCTCGAGGGCTGGCATCGTGAGCCTGGGAGAAAGGAGGTGTCCAGGAGAACCCGCTGGGGAGTGTGAGCGGTCTCTTAACGGATCTTGTTGCCCACCTCGCAAGCCCAGCGGATCGCGGAGACCGAGGGCCGTCCATGGGCTGCTCTTTGCTCTCCTGCCCGCTGTCCTCGTCCTGAATGCCAGAGCGCCGATCCCCTTGATTCACTGGGGCGCTTGCCAATGACAAGCTCGCGCCGGACTGCCAGTCTCGGCACTTGCTAATTGGAGCAGCCACCCGAGGTGTTTTCCGGCTCCGGCGGCCGATATTCGCAAGTCGGAAAGCAGCAGTAGTCGGCTTTCCCGTTCAAGTCGAAGCGGACGAAACTGTCGCCGCAAGTCTCTGTCAGCCCCAGGCGGCGCATCGTGTACGTGTCGGCGGCCACAGTGATGCCGGCCTGCCGTCCCACGCCAGTGAGCAAGCCGAAGGCATCGGCCAACTCGTCTGTCGTGGAGACAAACTCGCCCCGGGCTCCTTTGTAAGACAGGAGAAGCAGGTACTTGGCGCCCAGCCTGACCGCGGCGGTCGCCCAATCAAGGACCTGCGAGAGCCCGCCCCGCAGCAGGAGCAGGTTGGTGACGGCACGGGGATGGGAGACCAGCGTTTTCCAGGCCCCCTTGCCCGCCGAGACTCCAAAGCGGTCGAGCAGACCCGCTTCGGCCAGAGAGAGCACCTGACGCGGGGCACGCCCATTGGTGGTCAGCCCGGTCCGCAGCTCCCTCTGTCGCGCTGCCTCAAGAAGCGGGCGCAACCCCAGATGGAGAGTTGGCTCCCCTCCGCCCAGGGCCACCGCCTCCGTATCTTGCCTCTCCAGCTCGTCCAGGAGGCCTTGAAACCTAGAGAGAGGCATGTCCCGCTTAGAACGAGTCTGATCGCAGTAGGCGCAACGATTGTTGCAGCGCTGGGTGATCTCCACCGAGGCCATCCGCAGTTGTTCAGCGGGCCACGGAGCGGCTCTAATCGTCATCGGGTGAAGCCTCGCCTTCGTCTTGCCCGTCACTGTCTTGGGTATCCGGCCCGGACGGACCTTGTCCCCGCACCGCTTCAAGCAGACCGTTCACGCCTCTCCAATAGGGTTGCTGAGCATCTTCAACCAGCGCACGCAGTGCGTTCACGCCGTCAGGAGTGTAGACCCCTTCGGCTAGCTCCACGCACGCTTGAAGCCGCTCTTTGACGAACGAGCGCGCCGATTGCAGGCTTGGACCGCTGCGCCACAGAAGCCAAGCCAGGGCTGCCTTCTGGTAGATGTAGGGCAGGGCGGATTCGGTGGGGAGGTACCAACGGTCCACCTCTCGCCCCAGCCGGACGGCCAGGGCAGTCCAGCGAATCCTCTGTACCGAGTCCTGATGATCTGGATCGAGTTGGCTCAGTTGATAGGCCATGACTGCTTCGGCGCGCGTGTTCGCCTCCTCCAGCGCGCTGTTGAGCGGCTCATGGCTGTCCGTCATCCATCTTCTTCCCAGGGTCGGAATGCGAGCGCGCCTTCTCAGGACGGGAAGGACGTGCTCCTCCACCAGCTTCTCGCGGTGATCTGCCATTGTGTCGGGAAGCGGGACTGGCCAGCTGAAGACACCCAGCGCCAAGTCGGAACCTCTGATCCCAGCGGCTAGGTCACGGACGTACTGTTCCCGGGTTTCGGGAGGGGGTCCGGCCTGTTGCAGCAAGAGAGTCTGGCCAACTTCGAAGCTACCGATGCCCCGCTCGGACGCCTCGGCTGTCAGTCTTTCCATCGGTTCGGGGTCCAGGGTCTCGCGACTGCTGAAGGCCAAAGGGCGGCAGCCACTTTGGTTGGGCGTCTCGAGCCGAAAACCCCGCCACATTCGGTCGACGTCCGCGCCCAGTTCTTCGGCCAGGGCTGAAAGCTGCTCTCTGAGCTTCATGGCACGCTCGAAGTCCACGTGGCGCAAGACGTATTCGAACTCCTCAGCCAGAGATACGACTAGCCCAGGTTCGCTGCACTCTACGAGTAGCTGTTTCATCACTCCCTCCCCACGACTCACACCGTGTTGCTTGTGCTGGTAAAGACCGGCCCCGCCAGCTGAGATTGGGCGCGCTCGACGGTACAGAACTCCGCTCCGCCCAGCGGTCGCCGCCGAGGGTGCCCTGTCGCGAGACTCCCCGGCATTTTGGCTGCTTCTGATCGCCGACCGTGAGGTCACTCTCTTGCCTGTTTGAGGAGCGCGGACCTCACGGATCCCATTATCCACGAGGCGGCCAGCTGGTCAAGTTGGATGGGAGAGCAAGTGCCGCCGTGGATGAGCCTCCTATGGATAATGCCAGTCCGTGCGAGCTTGTGTCTTCGCGGGCGGCCTGGCCCAGCCAATGGGGTGCGCCTACGTTGGCGCATTCGGAGCGCTGGCGCCACCCAGGGTGACTCGCCCGAGGTCTGGGCCGCCGGGTACGAACTGTGATGCCACGCGCGAGGGGCCGGACGATGGACGTCGCGGCCGGGAGTCAGGATGCAGCACAGTCTCTTCTGGGATCGCTGGCTCAGCCGCCTTTCTTCAGCGTCTTGTGTTCTGGCTGTGACGGTACTGCTGCGCGGAGTCCTCCTGCGGCGGCGACAGCCCGACAGGAGTGATCGATCCTGTTGAGGAGGGAGCGCCTGGTGCGCTGGCTAGCAGCTCTGAGTCCGGATTCGCTCCATGTGTCCAGAGACGTTTGGCAGGGACATTCGGCTGCCAATATGAGCGCGGGTTGGCTGACTTCGATCGCGTCAGGTCTGGTCTTCAGTCTTGAGTGGGAGCGCCAGCTGGGCACGGTTGCTTTTCCTCGTCGCGCTTGGTCTCCAGATCCTGTCAGCCAGGGACGATGAGGGTCTCTGCCCCCATACCCGAGAACGGACTTGTCGGAATCGACGCGCCACCGATTGGCTACCGGGAGGGCGGATTGCCGGTATCAGAGCTGCTCGTCCATTGTCTTGCGAGCGTCCGCCAGGGGCTGCCAGCTCCGTCGGAGCAGTGCGCAGTCGCCCGTCTGCCTCTCCGTTGGTCAAAGGACGAGGCTCTTCGATAATGCGCCAATGGAGAGTTGTTGATGGGTCCTCTCCCGCTGGCGGTATCGTGTGCGAAGTCATCCACCTGTTCTGGAGACGCCGTCCGTTGAATCCGCACGATGGCGTCCACCGGTTTTTTGTGTCCTCGGACAGGCAATCACCATAGGCTGGACCACGGCCTCTGCACGCGAGCCAGTCGGGTTAGACTACCAGCTACGCGAGCAGCCCATACCAGGCGATCGCTTGAGGAACTCGGGGCGCCACGGAGCCCACCCTCAAGATGATCATGATGCCCATCCCCCAGCGAATCTCGTTTTCCCCCTTGCATAATTAGAACATTTGTGCTAATATAGAGTCGTAGAGCTGGGCCGGGCATCAAAGACCGCCCGCTGTTGTGTTCCCAGTCCGCGTCGATGGTGGTTGCGTCCGGCTCCGCCGGTGCTGCCGCGGCCGATGGGAGTGCTGCTGAGTTCTCAGCAGTGGTCGGGCGTTCGATGGAGATCGTGGGTCGAGGGCGAGTCGCCTGCGGTGGTTGTTCATCGATCGGTGTCTTTGAATGGACCAGCGAGGCCGCGCGATGCCCTTCGCTTGTCCAGGGCCAAGGGCCGGAGACTAACATAGACTTGAGACCGGGGCCCATGCCGGGGCGGGCCGCGATGGTTTCGCGCCTGAGGGTATGTGTGACGGACGCTTGGGGCGTGGTCTTCCACGAGGAGGCCACAGGGCATCGAACGAGGCTCCTTCTGGGGGAGCGTGTCTGGAACCGCTGAGAAGAACTAGCGTTGGGGAAACGACGATGGCACAACGGACTGCGCTCTTGATCGACGGCGAGAACGTAGGTGGGCTCAGGACGTACGGATGGGAGCTGGACTACCCTCGCGTCCTGAAGGCCGCGGGCAGGGGCGACCCCGGGCGAGCCGACGGCGGGTTCGCGCGGACTGTCGTGATCGCTCACGTATACCTGGAATCTCGAGACGCACCCGGCGCCGGGTGGCACAGCTTCATGAGCTTCCTACAGGGACAGGGATATGTGGTCTCTGTGTGCGACAACGGAGGCGTGCACGTGCAGATGGTCCACGATCTCCTCGTCTACACCCTGACCGGCCGGATCGACGCCGCCATCCTGATCTGTGGCGACGGGGCCACTCTGGACGCCGGATTCGACGGGGCAGTCCGGACTGTGGGTGCCCACGGGGTCCAGGTCGAGACGTGGGCATTGGACAGGATCCCGGACAGCTTGAAGCGCGAGACGCGGTTCAAAGATCTCAAAGACACGACGCTTCTGCGGGCTGTCGGATGAGCGTTACGGCCGGGATGCTCAGGTGCCTTTCAGGGACGGAGGTCTGGCGTTGGCCAGGTGTTGCTGGGTCACGCTCCTCGGGCCTGATCGCCGTTGGGGTGAGTGGGTAGACATTGGGTCTTGCCGATGCGATGGCCGAGGACAGCCTTGCGCGATCGGTGGGCATCGTGCCTTTCGCACGCTGTTGGGCGCGTCGAACGGCTGCTTGGTCGCGCCTGCCGGGTTCTAGCGCGTTGAGGCGCTGTGGCGACGGGCGCGGGGTGCAAAACGCGGCGGAACCATCACTCCTGGACGCAAAGGGGCGAGAAGTCGCCAGTCCAGTCGGGCGTGGTCGGACCGGGGTCGAGGGCTTGGAGGCGGCCTTTGGTGAGATCGTATTGGCAGTGGTGCCGTGATCCGGGCGTCTGCTCCACGGAGACGGAGCCATTGAGGCCGCGGAGCGGAGGCCGATCTGCTGCCAAGCGGCAGCGGCATTCGAAAGAGGGCTGCCACCACCTCCGGTGGGGAGCTCGGCGCATCAGGAGAGCGCACTTGTGTTTGTGTCTCGCCCCATGCTGGGACAAGGAGAGGGCAGTCGATGGCTGAAACACACGATCTGGCCCCGGTGATCGACGAGGGGCTCTTCCAGGCCGTAGAGCCCAGTGATGCTCCCGTCAACGTCCCTCTGGTGCTGGTCCGCCACGTCGCGGAGCTGCCATTGAGGCAGGCAGTCTTGCTCGAGACGGGGAACCGGATGAAACGGGCGATCGAGACCCTGCGCGAGCGGCGGCGGGCTGTTCTTCTGTGGAGCCCCGGGCCCCGGTGGCGGGGTCCCGCTCCCGGATCCGTTGAGTACTTCTTCGAGGAGGCCACCATCCAGGTGTATGCGAAGACCGCGCCGACGGGGAGAACTGGCGTGCGACGCATCCTCCTCGATGCCAATGGGGCCTTGCTTTATCAGGGAACGTTGAATGCCTTCCTCCACTTCCTCAATCCCCTGGTCGCGGACCGCGTGAAACAAGCTCCCTACTTCGACGAGGGCGTCCTGAGGCCGGAGATCATCAACAAGCATCTGATCCAGCTTACCAGGTGGGCCCGCACAAGGATTGACGATGGAGTGCGCCAACTCTGTCTCTTCTCTGCCCCGATCAGTGATCGCTACGGGCAGCAGGGCCTCTTGCATGCGACGTGGATCGTCGACCCTCCTCATATCTGCTGGTCGTGGGAGTTGGATGGTCGATCCCTTGGCGGCTACTTGAACGTGAAGCAGGCAACGTGGGTCAACGGGTTCATTGCATTGCTTCGCATGACGTATCCCGACGACTGGGCCTGGTGCCCGGATTCTGAGCGGCAAACAGGAGGCCGGGGATGAGCGAGGTGGTGCTGCCGGTCGGGGTCCCGGAGCCACGGGTTCTGGGGGGTGTCGTCAACGACCTCGACCAGCGCTTGCGAGAGGGACGTCTCGAGCATTATGTGCCCATCGCGACTGGATTTGATCCCATCGATGCCTATCTCGAGGGAGGGTTGCACGCCGAAGACCTGTGGTTGGTCGGCGGCATGCAGAACATCGGGAAGACGGTCGTGGTGCTGCAGATGGCGCGCAACATGGCGCTGTCTGGGCGGGCGCTGCCCATCGTGGTCTGCTATGAACACTCGCCCCTCCACCTGCTTCACCGCCTGCTCTGTCTGGAGTCCATCGAGGCCGGGAACGCGTTGTCCAGCGGCGGGATCACGCGCTACGACATCAACGCCGCCATCATCGACGGCGCGCGACGGGGACAGGAGCTCTCGTTCCAGTGGCTGTTGGCCCGCGTACCTGGAGCCCGAGAGACATGGCACAGGATGGAGGCCTACCTGGACAGCATGTGGTTCGTCCTGGGTGACGCACAAAAAACGACGTCCGACGTCCTCGAGCTATTCGTCAGGATGGCTCGCGAGCAGGGATACACGAGCATCGTCCTATTCGTCGACTACGTGCAGGTTGTCCCGGTTCGCCCGTCGCTTGCTGGCAGCGGATACGACGAGGACCAGCGCATCGCGCTGGTGATGAAGGCTCTTAAGACGATCGCCCTGCGGCATCACGTTCCGGTGGTGGCGGTCTCGGCGGCCGACGAAGGGGCCCTGAGAGCCCAGCGCGTCCATCTCGAGAACCTGCTGGGCCCTTCTCTGGTCCAATATGAGCCGGACGGTGCGTTGATTTTGAACAGGACCGACGAAGCGGTGGGCGACCGTCGATCGTGGCCCGTCAGGTGGGCCGTGGAGAAGAACCGCCACGGGCGCAGCGAGGTCGAGGCCGAGATGGTCCTCCACGGCCCGTATTACGCCTTCAACCCCATCGGGCGCCCGGTGGCTGTTGCCGAGAGCTACCAGCACGACCGCGTGCCCAGGGGTGGAGGATGAGGAACCGAACGAGGGTGTCAGAGCATAGAGCCGTACGGAGGTAGCATGCGCAAGCTGTTGTTCGCAATCGACATCGGTTTCGGATGGACCAAGGCCGTGGTCGAAGGCAGGCGTCCCTTTGTCTTTCTCTCGGTGGTGGGACCCGCCGTGGACGTCCGCTACGACGGTGGCATCGGCTCCAGTGGCGCAGGAATGACCGTGGAAGTCGACGGCCGCCGCTATTTCGTCGGCAGGCGAGCGCTGCTCCAATGCCCGGGGGCAAGGCAGACGTTGGACGCGGCGAAGATCGGAGACATCGATCAGAGGATTCAGTTCTGTGCCGCCGCCAGCGAGCTGGTTCAGGCCTCGGGGGAGGACGTGGTCGTCATCACCGGACTGCCGGTGGGGGACTACAACGAGAGCAAGAAGAGGGCGCTCCGCAGTCTGCTAGAGGGCCACCACGGCGTCGAGCGTGAAGGCAGGGGGCGGCTGGCTTTCGAGGTTAGTGAGGTTCAGGTGCTTCCTCAGGGCATGGGGGCTCTCTATGGGCTGGCTCTCGATCGGCGGGGACGCGTGTCGAGCAGGAATGGAGATCTTCTGCGTGGCCGTGTGGGGGTCATTGATGTTGGCATGCTCACCACCAACTTCATCCTGGCTGAGGATCTGCGGTTCGTCGAACAAGGGTCAAACAGCATCACCATCGGCGTCGGAACCGTGCTCCAGGCTGTGGCCAAGGACCTGAAAACAGCGTACGATCTGGACTGGACGCAGCAGATTGGTCGGGTCGACGAAGCGGTCGTGAGCAGGAGCGTGACGATCTACGGCGAGCCGAAAGACATTTCGGAGATCGTGGATCCTCACGTGCAAGGTACGGCCGAGGCGATCGTGAAGGCGGCCCAGTCTCTGCCCGGTTGGGGATCGGGTGTCGATCTCAGAGCCGTGATCTTGACCGGTGGGGGGAGCCAATTGCTCGGCTCCCATATTGTACAAGTGTACCCTCACTGTCGGCTGGGTCGTAACCCGCAGTTGGACAACGTCACCGGCTACCTTCGATCCGGCCTGCGACGTTGGGGATAGGGCGCTCTGGGTGCAAGAGCGGCGTCGGTCCCGTTCGGTGACCTGGACGCACGTGCTGCTTGGCTCCAGTATCGGCACCGTTTCGCGAGCTGAGTGTGCCTGAACAGCCTCTGGCTTGCCCCATCAGGGAGCGGTGGGTATGGGATACGTACAGGCCCGGCTCAGGCCGGGCAAAGACAACGACATAGCCTCATGGCTTGAGGAGCAGGAGAACAAGTCCGCCTCCATCAGGCGAGCTCTCCGACATCATATTCGGAACCAAGGTGAGGAGCGCGTGGAGCTGGCACAGCGGATCGCGGAGTCCGTTGTCCGCCGGATGGGGCGCTGCCTGCCGGAAGCACTGCACGCGGCCGTCCGTACGGCCGTGGCCGCGGAGCTGGAGGGGGTTGAGGACGCGGTGGCGCACGCCATGAGGGAAGGTCTCCATCGGCTTGCTCTGAGAGAGGACGTTCAGCGGGCGACGATGGAGCACTCAGAGACGGCCGTTCGGATTGACGAGCAGCTGAGCGCATTCTTCGACGAGGGATGATTGCCTGGCACAGTGGGGAGGGATCAGGAGGCGAATTGCCAGGGCCCGGTTCCATCGCGGTGATCGCTAGTGCGTAGGGGACCGTGGAGCAACTGGTCAAGGGCCAGCTATGGGGAGGCCAGACTCGGCACCGCCGATCGTAGTTCGCTATTCCGATGAAGCTTTGGACTGGGGTATCGCCACCCTGCCCAAAGTCATCCTCCGCTACTACCGCTACTTGCGCTGTGACGGCGAGAGCCTGGACGACCGCGAGATGATGCCCTTGCTGTTGATGCTTGGCCTGTGGGAGGACCGGGAGGCCCCTCTGCGCTTGAGCAATCTGCCCAGCGCTACGCCCATAACAACCATCGAGAAGCGGTATCTGAGGAAGTGGCGACAGATGGGCCTCGTCTTCACCAGACGTGTATACTACTCCCGAAAGGAGATGATCGAGGTGTTCGGCGCCGAGAACGCGCCAGTTACGCCCCGCCTGAAGGCTCGCCTGTTCGACGTCAGTTCGCTCCTCCACAACTGTCTCCGAGCGGCTCGGCTGTGGGAAGAGGAGTGTTACCCAGCCGCCTACCAGGCCTGGCAAAAGAAGTGTGAAGCCGACGGTGCCCTGGGTCGAAGGGCTGCCCAGCCCCCGCACTCTCGATATCCATCGGGCAAGTTCGCAGATGAGTTCACCGTTGAGATCGTACTGCCGCCGGAGCTGGCGGTCGAGTTGGCCGACAAGGAGGACTGCCGGTACCAGTTCGTGGCGGAAAAATGGCACCGCAGGGCCACAGAGGTGGCCGAGAGCGTATCGGCACAGCGCGTGCCGGTACGCGATGGGACAGGGACGGATCGTGCCGGTACGGGACCGCGTACCGGCACGAATCGCTCCGGTCATCAGTATAATACTTCCTTTCAGGAAGTTACACTTTCTGCTGACGCAGAAGGTGGGCCGCGCGATGCTTCGCCTACGGCTCGCCAAGCGCCCCCTCGCTCTCCCACAGATGCCGTCCAGGGATCGCCGCGTAGGCTCCCGGATGGCGGATCTGGTAGGGGCCCGGCAGGCCCGGCTAGGGTGCCGTCCCGGGGTGAGCAGGGCTCGGTGGCTGGATCATCTGGCTCAAGGGTGGAGCCGTTGCCCGAGCGGCGGCGGCGCGTCCTGACAGATCTGCGTCGGTTTGACGGGGATCGGCGCACCCAGATTGCCATTGTCACCAAGAATGTGGCGGCGATCCTGGGGCTGGGTGTGAATGCCGCCGGAGGGCTGCGCACTCGACCCCAGAAGGCGGACTACGGCCGTATCGGGGCTCTGATCAAGAACTACGGAGGGCCCCAGGTCGTGTGGAAGGCGGCTTGCAGAGCTGCGGCGCAACCCATTGACGGCAACCCCCTCGATTACCTCCAGGCCTGCCTGCGCGACCAGCGCGAGTCCAACAGGCCGCGCCGACGGACATCCGCGCCGCAAGCCAGGTCGGAGGCGCAGAATGATTACCCCCAGAGCGCCGAGGGCTATGGAGAGGACTGGGAGGTCTGACGGTGGAAGAGGCTGAGGGCGAGTCGGTCGACCCTGGCTGCTCGTACTGCGGGGGCTTGGGATACATTGGGCTCGATGTGCCGGTTCACCATGGTGACTTCGGCAAGCTCGTGCCGTGTGAATGCCGCCTAGAGATCCTCGAAGGTGAGCGCCTGGAGAGATTGGAGAGCGTGTCTGGGCTCGGACCGGCCCTACGTGGCAAGACCTTCGACGATTTCGTGGTGATTCACCGTGCAGCAGGGCGCGGCAGCCGGCCGGTCTCAAACCGCGCCGCCCTGGAGGCGGCCCGGGGATACGCCGAGAGCCCGGACGGATGGCTGGTCATCGCTGGTGGCAACGGAGCGGGCAAGACCCACCTGGCGGCCGCCATCGCCAACTACCGGCTGGAGCGGGGGAGACCGGCTCTGTTCGTGGTGGCCCCCGACTTGCTTGATCACCTGAGGGCATCGTACGCGCCCGACAGCCCGGTCACGTACGATGAGCGCTTCCATCAGATCTGTGCCACTCCCCTGCTGATCTTGGACGACCTGGGAGCGCAGCAGTGCACGGAGTGGGCGTGGGAGAAGCTGTACCAGATTCTGACCAGGCGCCGCACCGACGAGCTTCCGCTGGTGGTGACGACCAACCTGGACGTCAGCGATCCTCGTGCTTTGAATCGCCGGATAAGCAGCCGGCTATCTGAAGAGGGATGGGTCAGACGGGTGCTGATCACGGCGCCTGATTGGCGGCGTCAGCCCGTGAACCCGGGCGTGGTGCCCTGATAGTGGAGCGGAAGACAGCGGCGGTCTCCGCATCTTGGGCTCGCGGCTGGTTCAGCTGAGTCGATGGCTTGGTCGTGCCGCTCGGAGCGCCGCCAAGACATGTTGCGCTGGGCAGGTTTCCAAGAATTCGGAACGATTCGGAACTACTCGGAACCGGATAAGTCACTGGGGCGGCTTCGGGCTCGACCCATTCGGGTAAAGGCCCCGTGTTCGGCTCCTTACAGCTTTTGTCCGCTTTCATCCCCCCGCTGAAGCAAGGCGCTTTCGGCGCACAAAAGCTGTAACGAGATGCGCATTCCCGGAACCCATTCTCTGGGGGCAAGCGCGGGTCATCAGGCTGTCGCTGACGCCGCCGCGGCGGGAGTTCAATGGGTCGATAGCCCAGATGGCCCCGGTGACGCTGGAAATGTCGGCCCGGGCTGTCCTCCAGGGCTTCCGACAGAGCCTTGCGGAGTGAGTGCCGGCCCATCGGCCTGAGGGCCATCAGGGGCGGCGGAACACGTTAAGCATGATCTCGCCACAGACGTGGGCAGAGGGGCACGACCGACCCCCGGACGGTGGGGCGGCCTGGACCAGGGGTGGTCAAACGGTTCGTGCGGCCGTTGTCCCTGATGATAGTGTCTTCCCCTCCGTTGTGTCGTCTCGGCCGCCGACGGTCACCGGGGAACCCGCCGGGCCGGAAGCTGAATCACTGCTCGCCAACCCATCGGCCTGCGTGTGCTTCTGAGACCGCTTCTGCCGAGCTCCCTGATCTGCCGTGGTGTGCTTTCTCTTGGTGGTATTTCTTGTGCGGCGCAGGGCGCTCTTCTCCTCACGGGCGGATGATGTGTTAAGCCATCGTGCTGCACACGTGCCCGTGGTAGACGGCCAACCATCGGGTCGCCTTGAGGGACTATGCCGCCATCATCGTCCGTGCCGACACGTCGGCGCGGCTTGGGAAGGCGCTCTCCTGGCTCGCTGCAGAAGGGGCCGCTCGCGGCCGCTCCGGTATGTATGACGACTGTGGTACCACGGCACCGACGATGTAGCACCGATGTAATACGTGAGGCAGGCTATCGTCAATTGGCCGAGTAGGCGGGCGAGCTGCAGCTGGATCAGCGGGATTCACGCAGCGCCTCTTTTTGCCTTGAGAAGGTCAGGCCACTGAGACGCAGGGCGGCGCTCCTCCCACTACAGCCTGGAGTCGCTGACCAGAGCTGGCTTCGCGGCGCCGTGTTCAGTCGGTGGAAAATAGCAGAATTCTACCTTGACGGGCGAAGGTCAGGATTGTATACTGATGGCAATCTTAACCCATCTGTTCTAGCTTCTCCTCCCTCCTCGAGGGGAGAACCGGGCCTTAATGAGCCGCGCTCGGCAAGGCACCGAAACAGGCCAATGAGCGCACGCTCGGCAGCCTGCAGAGGCGGACAGCTCAGCTTGGGCTGGCTTGTCTGAAAATCTTCCAGGCCTCGCATCTGGAAGTGGCTCCTGACACTTGGTGAGGAACGAGCCCGATAGGAGCCTGCTTGGGCTTGACGGCTGAACGTGGCCAGGCCCTGAGCGAGGCGGATCCAATGGTCGCGTGCCGGCAGATCCGAAAACCTTGGAGTGCTTGAACTCCCAGCTTCAGAAGCCGGGGGCACGCTGCTGCGTATCATAGAAGGGCGCTTTGATGACGCTCCTGTCTTGATCCATTCTCTCGCTGGGAGCAATATGGGGGATTGGAGCCCGGACAGGAACTCGGCCGACCTCAGGAGCTGGGACAGACGCCCAGTGCACGTCAGGTCCTGGGCTGACGCAGGCCAGGCACGACCGCTGCCGAGTGCCCCGGGTCCAGAGCCCGGAGGGCACTGACTCCGCGACGGAGGTCGCCTTGATCTCAGAGTAGAAGCAGCCACGGCCGCAACAACAAAGTAGCAGCAACTCAGAAGCCCCGATCTCTGCCTGTCTCAAGAGGCAATCAGAGATCGGGGCTTCTGGTGTCTTGGTGCGGCCGCGGTCATAAGCCCGCTCTTGTGCCAAGTTGATGCTTTCCCCGGGCTCGTTCTTATCCGTGCCGATCTTCGCGCGGGCAGGAGTCGGCTTCTTCTCGGATGCCACGGGTTTGGAACCCCTTACTCACCCCCGAAGCTGTGAACAACCAGGGCCGACGCCCTGCGGGACTGCCCCCGGACTCCTACGCGCCCTCCACAACGCAGGCCGGGTACCGCTGCCAGGGTTAGACGGCACCGGGGTGATGGCCCACCATTCGTCCGCTGCGACCGACATCGCAGCCCCCCGCTCGCGGGTCAACCGGGCGGGCCCCGGAGAGCCGAAATCTCTTGATCTTCCCAAACCGCGCGCCGCCGCCATCCAGATGCTGGCACGGGGGGTGGCGCGCGGCCGCCGATGCGCATTGCCAGCCGGTCCGGGAGTCCCGCCCCGGATCGCAGCAAGGGACCTCGCCCGTGACCCTCCGGGTAGAGGCGCAGCACTTGTTCAAGTGAGGGAGACTGGATTGGACGAGGAGGATACGATGTCCAACGCACACAAGAACGCAAAACAGCCGGGGGCCACCGGCTGCTTCGCTAGTCTTGTTGAGCCTTCCCAGACTCAGCAAGAGTATATCACATCCTCGCCGCTTTGTCAAGCGGAATTGCTCGATTCTCGAACAGTTGTTCGACTGAGAGACGCCGGGTTCGAGACCTTGTCCCAGGTGGCCGAGGTGCTCGCCTCCGAGGGCGAGGAGGGCCTGCTTCGCCGCGACGGCATCGGGCCCAGAACTGTGGATGCCGTCAAGCAGGCCGTCGAATCAAAGACACTTCACCCTACAGCCCCGCCCGAGCCGCCCAGCCTGGACGAGATCGAGGCGGAGCTGGACCGTCTCGCTCGAGAGAAAGCCCTGAGCCTGTTCCAGGATTTGGACGCGGCCCGAGCAGACCTGGATCGCATTGCCTCGGGTGCCGAGGAGCGCGTCGCGGCGGCCGAGAGGGGCGTTCGCGAATCCGAGACACGCATCGAGGCCATCGATGGGAAGGCCGAGGACGCCGTGGATCGGGCCATCACCCTGCTGGGCGATGACGCGCAGCCCCTGGTCGAGAGGATCATCGCCGCCCGGGACGCGGAGCTTCTGGCTGCGCAAGCAGCCTGGCAGGCCGCGGAACAGCGGCTCGAGGCGGCGCGGAGGGCGTGCGAGACGGGGGTCGAAGAGGCCGAGGAATTGCGCGATCTTCTCCAGGAGGAGCTCGACGACCTGATGGCGAAGAGCCCCGTGGCCGCGCGAGCTGTGGACGAGTACGGGCAGGTGAGCGCCGTGGTTGCCGAGGCGCAGGCCTTCCTGGAGGACGGGTGCCGGAGCGTGGGGACGTTGATGCACCTGGCGGAGCAGCTGAGCGGCTACGCCAGACGCTGGCCCGAGGCGGCTCGGGTGCTGGCCGAGGTCGAGGCCGCTGCGGGGGCTCGGTATGCCGCGCAGCTTCGGGAGAAGATCGAGGCCCTGACGCCCAGCCCCAGCTTCCCACGGCAGTTGAAGGCCTTGATCGCCGAGGCCCAGGAGGCTGGCGTGTTCGACCAGGTGCGGGACGCCGTGGAGGCGGCCCGCGAGCGGGATCGCCGCGCGCTGGCGGAGAAGGGCCGAGAGGCCCGGTTGTATGCCGATGAGATCCGGGAGAACCGCATCGGCGTGGAGGAGGGCGATCTTGTCGGGTACTGCGCGGGCCGTGTCGCGGCTTATCGAGCTGCCGATGAGAATCAGCTGGAGGTCACCCAGGCCTTCAAGTGGAACGGCGGGAGCGAGAAGAGATGGCTATTTCTCCCCGACGCCGTCGGGCAGGTGCAGCCCCGTCATCACGTTGAGCAGCGCATGCATCTCAAAGCTGTCGCCTAGGCCCTCTGTCGGCGCCCAAGGCCTTGGCGTCGATGTATGGTTATCAGCCCAGCCCCGGGGCGCACTGCGCCCCGGGGCTGGCGATAGAAGGCACGTGTCCTTGTGTCGCTGGCACCTGGAGCCCAGGTGCAGGCGGTTCCGGCGATCTTATGATGAGAGTCAAGGAGGCACGATTGACGAACGGAAAGGCCCCGCAATTCTCCTGGACGGCGCTTGCAGGCCTATCACAATCGGGCGCTTTGGTCACCGGAGCTACGCTCGAGGTTGTCTCGTCCGTCGATTCCGCGCTATGGCGCCGGTTGGGCGGTCGAGCGAGGGGGCGACTGTTCGCGTTGGGCCTTGCGAGGGCGCGTTCGTCCTCGGGCCCGGGACGTTCTGAATGGCTAGAGGCGTGCCCTCAGATGGGCAGCGGGATGAATTGCCAGCGCCCATGCGTGCTTTTCGATGCACCCGGGGCGCGCCAGGGGATGGTCCTCGAGTCGACGAGACGTCAGCGTCCGGAGGCTGTCTCGGGAGATAGCCGGGATGCTCCACAGCTTGCCGTGGGGACAGACAGCGCACGTACGCCCAGAGGCGACGGCTTCGGTGAAGGCTTGTCTGCCGCTGCCGCCCTCTGACGTGCTTCACGGGACCCGGTGTAATCCCTGGTGCGTGCGTCCGACACAACGGCGCCGGTGCGCCACGAGGGTTTCTGTCCCTGGGCCGTCTTCACAGTTCCGTGATCGTATTCTAGCGATCTCACAGACTCCCCCGCGAAGGAGGTGATGCAGGTTGAGGGGCGAAGGGGATCTAAACCCAGCGCAGAGAGAGGCCGTCGAACACGAGGAGGGCCCAATGGTCGTCCTGGCAGGACCTGGCACGGGCAAGACCCGCGTCTTGACTCACCGCGTCGTGCGGCTGGTCGACAAGCGTCTGGTCAGCCCCCACGGCGTCCTGGCCGTGACGTTCACCCGGAAGGCGGCGGCGGAGATGCGCCAGCGGGTCCAGCTGCTCCTCGGTTACGACGTAGGAGAGCTCAACATCTCGACGATTCATTCCCTGGCCTATCGTATTCTCAGCGTCGGCACGCGGCGGAGCTTTCTGCCGATCCTCGACGCTGGCGATGCCTTCAAGGTCCTGAAGCGTGCGGCCCTCGAGGTGGGTCTCGACGATCGTCTGTGGGACAGGGGCAACCTATTCCGCGAGATCCAGCAGGCCAAGGGACGGCTGGTAGGTCCTGAGCAGTATGTGCAGGTCCCCGGCTCATACTTCGAGGAGCATGTGGCCAGGGTCTATCAGCGCTACCAGCAGCTCCTGGAGCAGGACAACAAATTCGACATGTCCGATCTGGTCCTGAAGGCGGTCAGGCTGCTCGACAGGAACTCGAGCCTCTTGTCCCACCTCCGGGCGCTCTCGCCCTTCGTCCTCGTGGATGAGTTCCAGGACACGTCGATGAGCCAGTATCAGCTGCTGAAACTGCTCGCTGAGAAGAGTCGAAACCTGTTCGTCGTGGTCAGCCCGGCTCAGGGGCTGTACGAGTGGCGTGGAGCATACGCCGACAGGCTGCTTGAGGCCGTGAGGGAGGACTTCAGCGAGCTTCGAGAGATCACGCTAGAGAGGAACTACCGATCAAGCGGCACGATCGTGGCAGCTTCCAAGGCCGTGATCGGCGGGGATGGACGGTACCCGGACGCCGACCTGACACCTGTTCGCAACCGGGGAGTTCGCGTCGTGGTCTCTCGGTTGTCCTCCCCGGACGACGTGGCCGCCATGGTGGTGGCCAGGGCTCGGGAGCTATACCGCACCGGGACCCGGTGGGGCGACATCGCCGTGCTCTACCGCACGCACCGACAGGCATACGTCCTGGAGAAGCACTTGGCCGACGCGAACATCCCGTACGGTTCGCAGAACAAGCTCTACCAACGTCCTGAGGTGCAGCAGATCCTGGCCTACCTCCGCCTAGCGCACGAGCCCCGCGAGCCGGGGCCGCTGGACGTGGTCGTCAACGTGCCGCCCCGTGGGATTGGCCCGAACTCCCTGCGCCGCATAAAGCAGGGAGACGTGCACCTGACCGTCGAGCACCTATCGCAGACCGTGGCCTCAGGAATGGATCGGGGGCTGCGGAATCAGGTGGTGGAGGGGGCATACGATCTGCTTGAACTGGTCGGTAACGTGCTGCCCCAGCACGCAAATCTGCCGCCGGAAGAGCTGATACAGCTCGTTCTTGACCACGTCGGGTTAGGGGCGTGGCTTCAAGAGGAGTTTGACGGCCGTCGCCGCCTGGCCGGGATTCGGCGGGTTCAGAGCGACGCCGCCGAGTTCGCGGACCTACCGAGCTTCCTGGAGTACGCCAGGGAGCGCTCCGATGGGTTCCTGTCGAGCGACCGGGGCATACAGCTGAGCACCATCCACGCGGCCAAGGGCTTGGAGTTCGACGTCGTCTTCATCGTTGGACTGGAGGAAGGGATGCTTCCCCACGCCAAGGCGCTCAAGAGGGCCCAGGACCCGCTGGAGGAACGTCGTCTCTGTTACGTGGCGATGACGCGGGCTCGGGATGAGCTGTATATGTTGTGCTCTCGAGCAGGGAGCTCTCACGGCTGGCGGCGGAGCAGAGGGCCCAGCCGGTATTTCGGAGACCTGCCGTCAGAGCTTGTGAGGCGGGTGGGCTAAACGCAGCCGGGAGGGGATTATGACCGAACGGAGCTGGGACGTGATGGAAGTGGTAAGGGAGTTCGCCCACGATTTGGCCCAGCCGGGGCATGAGACGCGCGCGGTGAGGATGAAGACCGCACATCCTGGGCCCGAGGTCGAGTCGGGCGACCTGGTGGTGTTCGAGGCCGGACGGTTCGCGTGTCGTGAGAAGCCGTGGCTCGTGGTCAAGACCGGCCGCGATGGCACAACGGGATACTCGTTCACCCGATCCCCGTCCCAATGCGACGACGTGAGGGGACGCGTTCTGTTTGTGGTTCGCCAGCGGAGGGAAGCCAGTGGAAAGAAGAGCTAGGATCGACGTGGATCGAATCAAGGAGAGCAACCCGGTCGTCGAGGTGATGAGGCGTTATGGCGTGGGGGTAGGGCGAGGGGGCCGCCGCACGGTCATGGCCCGTTGTCCGTTCCACGACGATAGGAAGCCGAGCCTCTCCATCAACCCGAACAAGGACAAGGGGCTGTGGTACTGTCACGTCTGCGACATGGGCGGAGATGTGGTCACGTTTGTCCAGGCGATGGAGCGCGTTGGCTTTGTCGAAGCCTGCAGGATTCTGTCTGGTGGACGGCTGCCCGAGGGAGGGGGTCGCCCGGCGCGCGACGCGACACCTGAAAGACAACTATCGCGGTGTCAGAAAGGCGTGCTGGACGTCGCCACGCGACTGTATCACGCGACGCTCACCACGGGGGACCGGGGGCCTGGAACTCCCTACGCATACCTCGTCGATCGGGGGCTCAGTATGGGGGCGATGCGTGAGTTCCAGATTGGGTACTGCTCGGGGGACCGGTTGATCCCGGCGCTCGAATACCTCCGGTGCGGTGTGAAGCCCGCCCTGGACGTTGGCCTGCTGCAGCGCAGCGACGACGAGGTGCGGATCTGGGAGTTGTTTGACCGTCGCATTGTCCTGGTCGAGCGCGACGCGGAAGGGCAGGTGGTCCACATGGCCGGGCGAGCCCTGCCGGGAGAAGGAGCGGGACCCAAGTATCTGTTCCTTCCCGGCGTGCCCAAACCGGCCTACGGTCTGTCCAGGGTCGATGGCTCCTCGGCCGTGTTTGTTGTGGAGGGCATCTTCGATTACATCACGCTTCATCAGTGGGGGTATCGGGCGGTGGCCGCATTGGGCACCTCGCTCAAGGGGGAAGACGCCAACGCGCTGGCCCGATGTCCGATAGCCTTCCTGCCGGACAACGATCAGGGCGGGGCCTTCGCGCTGAGGCACTGGCGCCGGGCGGTGGGTCACGGGATTGCCATCGCGCTTCCCGACGACGTGGGAGACGTGAACGACCTGGTCAAGCACCGCGATCCCCACGGGCGGTTCCTGGACACCATTGCCGCCGACACGGTCTTGGTGGGGGCAACAAGGCGAGGGGACGCTGAGGAGAGCGTCGAACAAAGCCTTGAGGACCTCGTCACCCTGTGGCGCTGGGGCTATCAGGCCTTGACCATCACGGGCGAGGGGGTGCACAGGCGCGACATCCCGTGGCTGCGGCGAGCACTTCGGGCGGTCTACGTCGTCGGCACTGCAACAGGCGCCGATCAGGTAGCTCGCTGGCGAGATCCCGCCGCCGACTGCCACGTGCTCCGGTTGGACGGGGTGGCGGGGGTGCACGAGCTGGCCGGTCAACCCGATGGAGAGGCAAGGTTCCGAAAGAGACTGAGGTGCATCGATCGGGTTTGAGCATCAGGTCCACGAGAGGCCTGCTGCGCCATGGCCCCGAGTCAGGCTAGCAGACGCCTGACTCGGGGTTTCAAGAAGGCACCTGATTGGCGACGGCGATGGACACATAGGGGTTGACGCGGCGGCCCGCGCCGATCCCTGGGTCAAGGAGCGGCTGGGGCCCCGGGACGGGGTGCCGTCAGTCTGGAGTTCCTCAGCAATGGCGAGGTCTGGGTTCTGTAGGATTCCACTCGCCGAGATCGAGGGGCCCGACAGCGGCACGTGGGCTTGGCCCGACTGCTCCCCCGTGCGCGTGCACCCGGCCACCACCATCGAGTCGCCTGATGCGAGGAAGCGGGCTTCGCTGCGGCAGAGGTCTTTCTGAATCCGATCGACCCGGCGGCCCGCAGGGCGATAGTGTCCTTCCTGGACGGGAGTCGATCGAAATACACTGGCTCGACACTCAAATCAGGCATCGGCCATCGACGAGCTAAAGGTGGCACGATCACGGGCGTCGTCGATCGCTAAGATGATTCAGGCAGCTGACGGGCATCCTGGCGCACTGGAGGAGATAGGTCAGCTGGATATCGGCTCGGCAAGGCGCACGATGATGACGGACTGCGCGATGAAGCTTGCCATAAGTATGGAGGATGTGGAGCAGACCATGAACAAGTTCAACCGACTCATCGACGACTTAAGTGTGTCCTACGTCGAGCGCCGCGAGACCATCGAGGCGCTTGTTGGGGCCATCATCGCTGGCCGCCACGTCGCCCTCATTGGCCCGCCTGGTACTGCGAAGTCATCGTTGATCCGCGACCTGGCGGCGGGGTTGGGGGATCTCCGGTACTTCTCCTGGCTGCTGACCGAGTTCAGCGTGCCCGAGGAGCTGTTTGGGCCGCTGGATATCTCTGCTCTGGAGCGAGGCGAGTATCGCCGCCTGACCGGAGGCAAGCTGCCTGAGGCCGAGCTTGCCTTCATCGACGAGGTGTTCAAAGCGGGGCCAGCCATCCTGAATACGATGCTCTCGCTGATGCAGGAGCGCCTCTTCTACAACAACGGAACGCCGACCAAGACGCCCCTGATCAGTCTGATCGGGGCGTCGAACGAGTCGCCCTCGGGAGAGCAGGGGCTGGAGGCGCTCTGGGACCGCTTCACCATCCGTCTGCACGTAGACTACATCCGGGACCACACCAACTTCGGCCGGATGATGCGTGGGTGCGTGGGCGATTTCCAGCAGTTGCTGGATCGACGCGACCTTGCAGACGCGCAGGAGGCAGTGAAAAAGGTGGACGTCCACCCCGGCATTCTGGACAAGGTCATCCACATCCGAGGCGCTCTTCAGGAACAGGGCATCGTCGCCTCCGACCGCCGCTACAAGGAGAGCCTGGACGTCCTGAAGGCCATGGCCTTTCTCGGCGGGCGCGACGAGGTCATCGAGGACGATCTGACCGTCTATCAGCACATTCTGTGGCACGATCCCACCCAGGCCAGGCAGGTGGCCAGGATGGTCTTCGGCGTGGCGGAGCCGCTTCTGGTGGCCGTCACGGAGATCGAGGATGGGGCCTTGGAGGCTGTCAAGGAGGCGCGGCGGGTGCTGGGCAGCGACGAGATAGCGGGGACTGAGGAGAGCGACAGGCTGCTCCAGGCGATCACGGAGCTGCGCGAGGCCAAGAAGAAGCTGACGCAGATCGAAGAGCAGGCCTCTGGGGGCCGGGTGGAGCGCGAGCTGCAGGAGGCCCAGCAGCGTGTCACCGCCTGGCAGAGCGAAGTGATGCACGAATTCGGGGCCTAGGATGGCAGATTTCCTGGACTACCTGAGTCCCAAGCGCCGCAGCCAGCATGCCTTGGACAGACTCGACGTGATAGATCTCCAGGCGGCTGATCGGCTGGCTGGCGTGGATGTCGCCGAGCGGGCCGTGGAGCCGAAGGCGGACGCCTACCCTCCGGCTCTGAGGCTGTTTCAGGACGCGCAGCTGGCCCTCTACAAGGGAGTGCCCCGGTTGAGGGGAGATGTCAGGGAGATGACGCCCTCTCACTCGCTCAACCACGCGGTCCTGAGACAGGCGATGGGCAACAGAGGCTTCCAGGAGCTGAGGTTGCGCACCCGCCTGGATGAGACGATGTCCCTCCTGGGGGCGGTCAACTTGTGGGAGCAGCTGATGGAGCTGCTGACCGACCAACAACAGACGGCGGCCCGAGAGGCCGGTGAGCACGAACGACGGGCGGCCGAACGAAGGGCGCAGGCCGAGACCCTCCAGGCCATGGCCGAGGTGGCCGCCCGGCAGGGAAACAAGAGAAACAGCCAGCGAGCAAGCCAGCAGTCCGGCGAGCTCCTGGCCCAGGCCGAGGCTGCGCGTCGTGAGGCCGAGTCCGCGATGGCACAGGCCCTTGACCAGATCCCCTCCGACAGGGAGATCCGTCAGGCCGTGAAGGAGGCCGTCGAGAGGACCAATGAGCAGGGCGCGTCCATGGGTGGATGGGGGCTGTCGCCCGGAGCACTGCAGCGAGTTCCTCCTGGTCGCCGATTGGCTCTGGCGGAGCGCCTGATGGCGTCAGACAAGCTGCGGCGGTTGGCCAAGATGGTTGGACGCTTCCGCAACCTGGCCATCGCCGCCCAGGCTGAGAAGACGGAACGCGCGCCGGGGCAGATCGCTGGCGTCGAGCTCGGCGGAAGCCTGCAGCAGATGCTCGCTTCAGAGATGGCGCTCCTGCATCATCCGGCGCTCAGGCTGGACCTGTACCGCCGCCTGATCGAGCGGCAGGTCATGCAGTATCGGATGATGGGGAGACGTAGGGTGGCCCGAGGCCCGCTGGTCGTCTGCTACGACGAGTCGGGGTCGATGACGATGGAAAAGGAGCTTTGGGCCAAGGCCGTGGTGCTGGCGATGCTCTTCATCGCCCGACGCCAGCAACGCCCCTTCAGCGGGATCGCGTTCGGGAGTGCCGACCAGATCCGAATCAAGACGATCAGGAAGCCCGAGCGGGCGACGATGGAGGACATCCTCGAGGTGGCCGAGCCGTTCTTCGGCGGGGGCACTGACTTCTGCACCCCGCTGACCAGGGCTCGGGAGATCATCGAGCAGGAGGGTGGCTTCGAGCGAGCCGACATCGTGTTCGTCACGGACGGGATCGCGACGGTCGACGACTCCTTCCTGAGCGACTTCCGCGCCTTCAAGAAGCGGACCGGGACACGCGTGTTCACCGTCCTGGTCGATCTGGGATCAAGTGCTGAGACATCGGTCACCAGGTGGAGCGACCAGATCCACCGGATGGTGGACTTGATGCACGACGCCGAGGGGGCCGAGGACGCCGCGGTGGCGGCGTTCAGAGCGGTCTAGACCTGGGGGGCAGAATCTGGGATCTGCCCCCAGCACCGGTGCTGACCGGGGCGTCGGGCCCGGCCCGTTGGTGCATCAGGCGCCGCTGGAGATGGAGAAGCCCTTCGGACCAGACGCAACTCAAACGAGAGGTCGCCAGCGCGGTGGGGTGCTCTCGCCGCGCGCTATGTTCCCGGGAGGTAGCATGCAGCCAGTCAGTTACACTGGAGAGAAGGCTCACTGCCCCTTCTACGCCGTGGACCCCGAGCTGGGGTTCGTTGCGCTCTCGGCCCTGACCACGGCTCAAGAGGGGGGTCTCAGGATCGCCGCTCGCCTAGTCGCCGGGGAGGGCGTGGTCCTGAGCGATGGCACGATTCTGCACCGTCAAACCGACGTGGCCATTCCCCTGAATGGTGGGTGTGATGAAGAGGGCTTGGTGCAGGTCAGGTACGAAGCAGCCTACACGCGAAACGCTCCCCATGCCCTCCAGACCGGGGTGGGATATGAGACCTGCGTCCTCCACCGCGATGCCACGACACAGGCCCGGGCGCGACACTGGGGCTACATCGTGCGTTTCGGGGATGGCGAGGATGATCAGGTATTTCGAGACCGGTTCTTCCATCAGTGGGGGCGGGTGACCGAGCTGCCTGCGAGGCCTCTCTGGAGCGAGATGTTGTGGGGCGTGGGGCTCAAGCTGGGGCTGGTAACCCCCCTGGAGACGTTGGGCTGCCAGGCCTGGCGCATCGACCCGCGCTGGGAGCGCCCGGAGAACAGGCCGGGGTGGAAGATGGTCTTGAAGACAGTCGTTCAGCTCCAGGGTTGAGACTGATCGCAGGCGCCAACGAGGCCTGAGCAGGCTTGCGTCGCCGAGTGCCGATGGGGGGACGTGGGCCCAGTCGCTGCGCTGTGCCAAGTTGATCTGATCGGTGCCCCGGTCCCGCACTGGGATCGGGCAGCGGATGAACCGCCGGAGCCGAGACTGACGTCACAACGTCAGTCCCGGCTCCACGCGTGTTGGGAGGTGACAAATCATGGGATGGATGTTCACGCACCGCCCGAAAGGGCAGAGCACAATTGAGTTCTTCAGCGCGTCGTTCGACGGCGAAGCGGGGCGCGTCTTGGACGCGGCCGCCCCGTCCTTCACCGAGACGTATGTCGCCTACGAGCTGCTCGACGAGCAGCGGCGGCGAAGGGGCGTCATCGCTATCGTGTGCCTGACGCGGTGGCGCCGTCACGACTACTTCAACTTCGGGTACAAGGAGATGTCGGAGGCCTGTGGTCCCTGTGCCACTGGCTGTCCCGAGCGCATCCTGGCCCAGCTGACCGAGTACGACTTCGGGAGCGATAAGGCCAACCGATGGGCCCGCCAATGGCGCGAGGCCTGCTGGGACCGGGTTCTCACGCGCAAGGCGCGGCCGTCATTGAGCCGCCAGGACCTGATCTGGTTTCGCGAGCCCGTCCTGTTTGCATCCGGGGAAGAGCACCAGGTGCTCCAGGTGAGGAACCCGCGCCGACTGATCTTCAGCCGACCGGGGCTGGGGGGTAGGCGCCTGAAGATTCGGCGGTGCAGCCTCGACGGCGCCAGGGTCATTGCCTCCACGGATCCGCGTTCCAAGGAGGCCCGTCACGCGGCCCTCGATGCTCTGATACGGCGGCATGGGGAGAGGGAAGTGGGGCAGGCCTACGGGTATGTCGTCGAGCATCTCTCCATCGCGCTCCACCATCGGCTTGACAAAACGGCTCGGGCTGGTGAGCGGATGGCCCAGCTTCTGGACGAGGTCATCACCGCCCCGTCCCCCCAAGCCTGGCTCAAAGCCGAAGAGGCCAGGCTGAGACACCCTTGACATCGCACCGGGCGGCCGCCGTCGACCACAGCGGCCGCCCACGCAACGACTAACTGGAGATGCTATGAAAGAAACGACCGAAAACTCGGACGCCCTTGTCTCTCCGAGATACATGAGAATTCCGGAGGACGAGGTGGATCGTATCGTCGACTTGATCGAACCGACAGGAGCAGGCCCACTGAGAGTTCTAGACCCGCGCTGCGGCAACGGCGTGGCCCTAGGGGCGATTCAGCAGGCCTTGGAGAGCCGGTTCGGCATACGGGTAGTGACCTTCGGAGCCGAGGCCGATCGAGAACGCGCAGAGGAGGCCCGGCAGAGGATTGGTCAATGCCTCCAGGCCCCGTATCAGGAGGCCCGCTGGGAGGATGAGGTCATGGACCTGATGCTCCTCAACCCTCCGCGATCCGGGGGGCAGCTGGAGCTTCAGTTCTTGCGCGACACCCAGTCCATCCTGCGGCGGGGTGGGATCCTGTTCTACGTCATACGGCAAGAGAGCCTCAACGGCTACATCGCCGCCCGGCTGGCTGAGCACTTCGACGTGCTGTCGGTGTATCCCTTCTTGCCCGAGAACTACACGGAGCGCCAGCAGATCGTCATCGTCGCCCGTCGGCGGCCCAGCAGAACGGACCAGGCGATGAAGGCGAAGCTGCGAGCCTTCGGTCGGCAGGCCCAGGCTGCCAGCAGCGCGCCGGGGCTGCCGGGCGGCTCGCCCATGATGTCAGACCGTCCCTTTGGGTATCCGGACGCACGGTTCGAAGTGGAGGCCAGGGGTGGGAGGGCGTTCTATCTCCGCCACCGGGAGGTGACGCCAGATGAGCTCGTCGCCGACGCTGAGCGGTTCGGTGTGCGCACCACCCGTTGGTGGCGAGATCGGATGATCACGACCAGGGAGCTGGAGAGCTCGACCCTGCTCCCCTTGCGCGACACGCAGATTGCCAACCTGCTGTTCCTCGGTTTCGCGGACAACCGGCGGTTCGACCTGGAGGGGCGCAGCTGGCTGTTCCGCGGGCAGACGCATCTCACAAAGACCGATGCCACCACCGAGGAGGACAGGGAGGCCGGGCGCATCCGGGAGCAGGAAATCGTCCAGCAGGGAGGTGTCCTGCTCGATCTGGACACGGGGAACCTGCGCCAGGTCGACGCCAGCGGCATGCTCAGCCTGGTGCAACTACACGCAGACACCTTTGCCGAGGCGGTGACCAGCCAGGTGCGGGCCCTGCGTGAGGAGATGACGCTCTTCGACTGGGAGGACCGGGTCCTCGACCAGGTGTACCGCCACAAGCGGCTCCCCGGGCGTAGCGAGTATGGTCTGACCCACGTCCAGCGCGTGGTGGCCGCGGTGACGGCGCAGGCCATCGAGGAGCGTCAGACCCGGGCCGTCGTGCTCAATATGGACACCGGCAGCGGCGTGCGTCCTGTTAAGCTACTGGTATGAGAGCGTGCCACGGGCTGTAACCGTGGCCGGTCTTAGACAAGACCGTATAGAACCCACCTCGAGGTTCTAGTGACCAAGCGGGCAGGCAGGGGAAAATGAGCGAGAACCTGTCTGAAGCCCCGTGGGAACGGTAGGCAATACCTGGGATACCCTGATTCCCGGTGAGG
>CAYVCX010000008.1:0-72614 GCA_964450435.1 uncultured Anaerolineales bacterium | reverse complement strand
AAGGATGCGCACCCAGCGCTCATCGACCCGAACCTCTATGGTCTCGCCGACGTGTTGTTGAGCGACATGGCAGGGCACCTGTCAGTCGTTGGTATGCACCTGGATCCGGTAGTCCACGCCTCTTGTGCAAGCCCAGCGCCAGTAGGTGCCCCAGCGGATCAGGGGGTCGACGGCTTGGCACTCGGGATGAGGACAGCGGGCAGGAAGAGGAAAGAGGCGACCCGGAAACGGATCGGCTTCGGCGTAGTGCTTGGCAGAGTGAGTATAGTGTTGTACAACCAGCGCATTGGGGCGCCTCCCCTCGTGGTCTTCTCCGTCAAGATCGAGCCACTTCGGGAGGCGTCTTCCTTTGTGGTTTCTCTGTCCGCAGCCGCCATTGTCCTCCTATCTGCTTCTTTCGTCAACCCGACCCCCACGTCGCCGCCTTCCGCTGCCACCCTGTTCTCCTCCAACCACTCTGGCCGTAGCTCTTCCGGATCCCCAGGCTCTCCATCCAATCCGTCCGATATGACCGCTATTCTGACCAGAGTTGGCCCATGACAGCTTCAGGCTGGGGCACAAGACGGCGAGCGACAAGTTTCGCCAGAAAGCGAAAGAATCGAATGGGTGGCTGAAGCGAATTCGCAACTGGGTCAAGCTGGAAGACTGGTGGAAGGTGCTTCAGCAAGAGCAAGCGGGCCACTATCGCTACTGTGGAATCAGTGGGAACCAGCCTGCACGTAACACATTCTACGGGCTCGCCATCAAGTTGGCGTACAAGTGGATCAACCGTCGGAGTCAGAGGAAGAGCATGAGTTTTGGCCAGTACTCCAGATTCCTGATGTGCCATCCACTGCCCAAACCCAAGATATGCCACTCGCTTTACACTCTATCCTGGTACTGAGGATGTGTTCCCGAAGAGTCGTGTGAGGGAAAGCCTCACGTATGGTTCTGCGAGGGGCATCAAATCGAAAGGGAGATTACGATGTCTACTTGACTCAACCGCCAGCAATATGTAACTTATCTATTGACAGATTACATATAGTGTGCTATAGTCTCGTTGGATTGGGACTCACAAGCAGACACTGGAGATTAGGCATGGCTAGAGGAAGACGACGGCGCCGATGGCGAAAGCGAGGATACTCACGCCGCGCAGTGCGGTTTCTGGAACCGACACTGCTCCTCCTGCTGCACCACGGACCAAGCCATGGCTATACGCTGATCGACGGGCTGGCGGGCTACGGCCTGGATGAGGTCGACACGAGCGCCGTCTATCGGGCACTGCGCGGGATGGAGGAGAAGGGTTGGGTCGTCTCAAGCTGGGAGGAGGAGCAGACCCAGGGTCCCCCGCGCCGCGTCTATCGCCTGACCCAGGTGGGCGACGAGGTGCTCCGCTGGTGGACGCGGGACCTGGAGGAGACACGCGGTATGATCGACGACATCCTGGGCGCCTACCGGGAGCACATGGACCAGGGTGAAGGCAACCACCATTGACGCACCGGGCTGAGTGATAGGGCGGCGTGGGGACCGTTGCGCGCTGCTCACACGACAGATAAAGGAACGAGAGAGACAATGACTACCGAGGAGCGAGTTGTTGAGGCGTTGCGCGGGGTGAAGCACCCTGAGGTGGACCGGGATCTTGTAACGCTGGGCATGATTAGGAACGTCACACGTGAAGACAGCGGGATGTGGGTCACGCTGGCACTCCCCTTCAAGGAGATACCCATCCGGGAGGATCTGGTGCAGAGTGTTCGCGGGGCTGTGACCGCGCTCGATTCTGACCTGGACGTGACGGTGGACGTGGTCGAGATGAGCCAGGAGGAACGCGCGGCGTTCATGACAGAGGCCGAAGGCGGTCCAAAGCCAGCACAGGCGGTGAATGAGATCGATTATGTGGTGGCGGTGTTGAGCGGAAAGGGCGGCGTGGGGAAGTCGTCGGTGACGGCGCTCCTGGCGGTGGCACTCAACCGGGCGGGGAGACAGGTCGGTGTCCTGGATGCCGACATCACCGGGCCCAGTCAGCCGAAGATGTTCGGGCTCCGTAAGCGACCGTTGGGCGGTCCTCAGGGCGTCTTCCCCGTCCAGACGGAGCAGGGCGTCAAGGTCATGTCGATCAACCTGCTGCTCCCGAGCGAGGATGAGGCCGTCATCTGGCGAGGGCCGCTGATCAGCAGTGTCATCAAACAGTTCTGGAACGAGGTGGTCTGGGGGAAGCTCGATTATCTGGTGGTCGATCTCCCGCCTGGAACGTCGGATGCCTCGCTGACGGTGATGCAGTCGATCCCGCTCGGAGGGGTGGTGCTGGTAACATCACCACAGGATCTGGCGGGAATGGTGGTGCGGAAGGCGGCGCGTATGGCCAAGCAGATGGGGGCGCCCATCCTGGGCCTGGTGGAGAACATGAGCTATGCTACCTGCCCCGACTGCGGCGCAAGGATCGAGGTCTTCGGACCGAGCCAGGCCGCCTACACAGCATCGGAGCTGGGGGTGCCACTCCTGGGGCGCATCCCGCTGGATCCAGAGATCTCTCACCACTGCGACGTCGGGAGGATCGAGACATGCACCATCGAGGTCTTCGAGCCGATCGCAGAACAGGTGGTGGACCGTCTGGCAGCGAGGAAGAGTGTCTCTGAGGAGAATGACGAGTGAGAACCTATCTCGACTGCTATCCGTGCTTCCTACGCCAGGCTCTGGATGCCGCACGAGTGGCGGGGGCGGATGACCGAGAACTGAGAGCAATCCTCGGACGAGTGCTGGACGTGCTGAAGAACTCCCCGTTGTTGATCACGCCTCCACAGATCACCCACCAGGTTCACCGCATCGTCAGGCAGGAGACCGGCGCCGACGATCCATACCGGGCTGCCAAAGCGTGCAGCACTGAGGAAGCGTTGGCGCTCTATCCGTGGATGGAACAGCTGCTGGCTGACGCGGAAGACTGGCTGGAGGCGGCGGTGCGACTCAGCATCGCGGGGAACATCATCGATATGGCCGCAGACGCAGAATATGATCTGCGGGAAGAGGTCAAGCGCGTGCTAGAGGAGCCGTTCGGCATCGACGATGGGGAAGTTTTCCGCACCGCCCTCGACGAAGCTCAGGAGGTGCTCTACCTGGCTGACAACGCCGGGGAGACAGTCTTCGATCGGCTGTTGATCGAGACCATCGACCCACCAGTCGTCTACGCCGTCAAAGGGCATCCCACCATTAACGATGCCACGATGGAGGACGCACAAGCCGCCGGTGTGGATCAGGTAGCGGAGGTGATGAGCAATGGCTCAGACGCCCCAGGCACAATCTTGGAAACGTGTTCGGAGCCTTTCCGCGGCCTATATGAGGAGTCCGAACTGGTCATCGCCAAGGGACAGGCAAACTACGAGACGCTGAGCGAGGAGGGATCGCAGCTTTTTTTCCTGCTCCAGACGAAGTGCCCGGTCATCGCCAGGGATCTGGGCGTGCGGGTGAGAAGCCTGATTTTGCACCAGGGGAGGGACGAAAAGGACAGTCGTGGATACCATAAGGAGAAGCAGCTGTGAAACGGATCGGGATTATCATCTGTCACCGCTACCACACGTGTGCAGGTGGGAAGTGCCTGCGCTCACTGAGAAGTCGCGAAGGGGCGTTCGCCCTATACGAAGCCGAGGAGATTGAGCTGGTCGGCTACGCCACGTGCGGCGGGTGTCCCGGCGGCAACGTAGAGTACGCCCCCGCGGAGATGAAGAAGAACGGGGCGGAGGTGATTCACCTGGCCACCGGGTTGGTGGTAGGCTACCCACCCTGCCCGCGCCTGCAGGCATTCTGTGATTTCATGCCGGCCAAATACGGTCTGGAGGTGGTAATCGGCACGCATCCAATCCCCCAGAATTACTACGTGACGCACCAGGCACTGAGCACGTGGCGCTCTCCGGCTTGGCAGAAGCGGATCGCGCACGTGCTGACTGATGAGGAAATCCGACTCGCCTATGACTGAACCAGGCACGGTAAGGGCGCGCCTTGATAGAGTATGGTGAGGAAGGAGGTGAGAGATATGCCGAGGTTTGACGGAACAGGGCCACTGGGCGAAGGTCCGTTCAGTGGGCGCGGAGAGGGATACTGTGCCGTGAAACTGCCCGACGCGCCAGGAGAACCGACTGTCGGCTACGCAGGCCAGCAGGGCCGCTCGGTGCATGTGAGGGCATCGCTGGGATGGTCGGCGCGCCGACTACCGACGCGACCCTCCTGGTCACGACGTACCGTGTGGCGATTTCCCACCTTCTGGCGAGGGCGACTGCGCGGCAGGGGGGCGAGGACGCCGGGGTACGCTGACCGCACCCAGACGATGGCTCCGCCCGGGCGTTGGGAAGTAGCAGCAGGAACCGGCAGGCCGATGGGCCGGCGTGCCAACCAAGAGACTGGAGGAGGTGAGAACTATGCCAGCGTTCGATGGAACTGGGCCAAGCGGCAGAGGACCGATGACCGGAGGTGCACGGGGATGGTGCAATCCCGTCAGCCCCGTGTCGAGAGGATACGGCACCTACCGGCCTCCGCTGGCGGCACACTTGCGGCCGGCGTACGAGGTCCGTCGACCGCTCTACGGCCGTAGGCGGCCGCGCTGGGGCCTCGCCAGGGGCTTTCGCGGTGGCTGGGGCCGAGGCCGAGGACGTGTCGGGTGCTAGCCAGACACAGTACGGACGACGAAAGTCGATGATGAAGGGGATGTACAGCACGTACTGCGGGCGGATCGGACATCTGCTGGGAGCAGCAGAATCGAGGAAGTGAGAAGCCTAGGGTGAGGCACGTTGCCAAGGAGGTATGAGGACATGCCAGCAGGAGACGGAACCGGGCCCATGGGTATGGGACCGATGACAGGACGAGCCGCCGGGTACTGCTCCGGGTACGGCATGCCGGGCTACGCCAACCCGGGGGCCCGCATGAGCAATGGCTGGGGCCGTGGCTGGGGCGGCGGTTGGGGTCGCGGGTGGCGACGGGGCTACTACGCGACTGGGCTGCCCTTCTGGGCACGGTACGGAGCCGGCTACGCAGCTCCAGCAGGATATCCGCCGTACGGTCCTGCGCCGACCAAGGAGCAGGAGGCCACTACCCTGCGGACGCACGCTGAGCGGCTGCGCGAGTCGCTGGACGCCATCACCGGCCGCATCCAGGAGCTCGAACAGGAAGAGGCATAAGGCGCAAGCGGTCCACGAAGATCTTCGGGGCGGGTGTTGCCGTGGTCTACGTCCTCACCCGTCTCGAGCGCCGTAGCGGACGAGGGGCGGATGCCTCTCGTCCGGCAGGTAGGAGAACTGTACGTCTCGTCAGGAGGAGTGCAAATGAGAATTGCGGTCACAAGCAACGGAGCCGATCTCGACGCAGCGGCAAGCCCGGTCTTCGGTCGCTGTCCCGCCTACGTCTTCGTGGACACGCAGAGCATGGCGCACGAGGCCGCGGAGAATCAGGTGATCGGCGCCGCCAGCGGGGCGGGCATTCAGGCCGCTCAGTTCGTCGTCGCGCAGGGCGCACAGGCGGTGGTGACGGGCAACGTGGGACCGAATGCCTACAACGTGTTCCAGGCGGCGGGGATTCCTATCTACTTGTTCGGTGAAGGGACCGTGCGAGAGGCCGTCGAAGCCTTCAAGTCGGGCCAGCTGCAGTCGATCGCCGACGCCAGCGCGCAGGCCGGTATGGGCATGGGCGTGCCCCACGGGAGCGGCGTGCAGCCGGGGATGGGCACGGGACGAGGAATGGGTAGGGGCCGTGGTATGGGTAGAGGGCGTGGTATGGGCCGCGGCATGGGCCGTGTCGGTCAAGGGTACGGCACGAGCGCACCGCCACAGTCAGCGGCAGTACCGTCAGGTCCGGCAGCGTCGGGGTCTGTACCGCCGGCTGGGCAGCCGGGAGCCACGGCAAAGGAAGAGATGGCTGCGTTGAAGGAGACAGCCAAGCAGTTGCAGAATCAGCTGAGCCAGGTGTTGGATCGGTTGGAGCAGCTTGAGGAAGAGGGGTGAAGTGCCTGGTCAGGAGGCCAGGCACAACGGCCCGCGCGGCACGCTTGAAGAGAGCAGGACGTCTGGGATAAGGAGGTGCGACGCGGGACATACGACAGTATACGTCTCACACGAGGCACGGCAGTCGCGAGAGACATCGACATGCCCCCGATAGCGGGCGTGGATGGGACTGGACCACCGGTCCAGGTGGAATTAACCATCGTCAACAGAAGGAGCCAAACATGAAACGGGCTGACGTTGTCATCGTGGGGGGAAGTGCCGCTGGCCTGACCGCCGCCATCACAGCACGACGCCACTATCCAGAGAAATCGATCCTGATGGTGCGGAAGGAAGAGCAGGTTCTGATCCCGTGCGGGATCCCGTACATCTTCGGCACAGTGGGATCACCGGATAGAAACTTGATATCGGATGCGGTGCTTGAGAAGAACGACATCGAGCTGTTGGTCACGGAAGTAGAGGCCCTGGATACAGAGAAGAAGGTAGTAGATACCGGGTCAGCTCAAATCGGCTACGACCGGCTGATTCTGGCCACCGGATCGAAGCCGGCCATGCCCCCCATACCGGGGATCGATCTGGACGGGGTATACACCGTTCTCAAAGACGTGGACTACCTGAGTGACCTGCAGAGGGAGTTGGAAACGGTCGAGGATGTGGTGGTCATCGGCGGCGGGTTCATCGGGATTGAGTTCGGGGATGAGATCAACAAGACGGGGGACAAGAACGTCACCATCGTCGAGATGCTACCGCACTGCCTCATGTTAGCATACGATGAGGAGTTCTGCGTCACCATGGAGGAGATACTCGAATCCCGCGGCGTCACCGTGAGCGCTCCAGCACGGGTGGAGCGCATCGCTGGCAACGGATGCGTGGAACGCGTGGAGCTGGCAGACGGTACAGTCATCGACGCGGACATGGTGATTATGGGCGTAGGCGCCGTGGCGAGCGTGGACCTGGCGGAACGCGCGGGCCTGGAGACAGGGCCGACGGGCGGGATCAGCGTGGATCGGACGATGCAGACATCGTCCGACGACGTCTATGCGTGCGGTGACTGCGCGGAGAAGGTCTCTTTCTTTGGTGGGAAGCCCTCGGGCCTCAAGTTAGCTTCCATTGCCTCGACCGAGGCGCGCATCGCCGGCGCGAATCTGTTTGCCATCAAGCGGGAGAACGTCGGCACGGTGGGCGTCTGGTCGACGGCGGTGGGCGATCATGCGCTGGCCACCGCTGGGCTGACGGAATCGATGGCCGAGGACTTGGGTTACGACGTGGTCTCCGTGGCGATCGAAGGACCGAACCGCCACCCTGGCTCCATGCCCGGCGTGGCGCAGACAAAGGTGAAGATGGTATTTGAGCGGAACTCCGGTCTGGCGCTGGGCGGCCAGGTCATGGGCGATGCGACCGCCGGCGAGATCATCAACGCGATCTCGGCCTGTGTGCAGAGCCGCATGACGGCCGAGGAGATGGCGATGTTCCAGATCGGGACCCATCCGGCGCTAACCGCCTCGCCTATCGCATACCACGTGGTGAACGCGGCCGAGATGGCCCTGGCGAAGATGCGGAAATAGTCCGAAGTCAGCCTACGTTCAGACGGCCTCGTCTTCGCTCGCGGTCTTCTCTGGGGTGGGATCAGATGCAGATTGAGATTCTCGGTGCGGAGTCGCTGGGCGTGCGCGGCTTGTGCTGTGCCGTGGAAGCCGCGGGTCGCAGGTTCCTCATTGACCCTGGACTGGCGCTAGGCTATGAGCGCCACGGCCTGCTCCGGCACCCGGCCCAGGTGGCCGTCGGCGAGTGCGCGCGTCCGAAGATCCGGAAAAGGTTGGAGGCAGCGAGCGACGTGGTGATCAGCCACCTTCACGGCGATCACGCACCTCTACCGGACGCGAATCCCTACCAGCTGAAGGCACTGCGGGCAGCGACTCTCTGTCACACGACCCAGTTGTGGGTGAAAGGAGACGAAGGTCTCTCCCCCACCATGAAGGATCGTCGCGAGGGCCTGAGCGACATTCTGGACAGGCCTCTGGACGCCGCCGACGGGCAGATCCCCGGAGCTCTCGCCTTCTCCCCGGCGGTAGCGCACGGAGAGCCAGATTCGCATCTCGGCACGGTGATGATGACCCGCATCGAGGATGACGGGACCGTCTTCGTGCACGCTTCCGACATTCAACTCCTCGACCACCAGGCCGTCTCGTTGATCCTAGACTGGGTGCCTGATAGCGTCCTGGTTGGCGGGTCAGCCCTCTATCTCTGCCACTTCGTGGGCCGCAGGCGGCGCGTGCGTGCCTGGAAGAACGCAGAACGACTGGCCCGGGAGGTCGATACGCTGATCCTGGACCACCACCTGCTCCGGTGCGAGGAGGGCTTGGAGTGGCTTGATTGTCTCTCATCCAGAACAGGGCAGCGGGTGATGTGCACGGCCGATTTCATGGGGGGGCACGGTGCCTGTTGGGGGCGCGCCGAGAGGCGCTCTATGAGGAGATGCCGGTACCCTGGGGGTGGCACGAAGCCTACGCCCGAGTTGAGGCCGACACTGGCGACTGCCTCCGGTATGCCGAATCGTGCGCGTAGGCCTCTCCGTGGGGAGCCAGAGCGATCGAGCGATGGGAGAACGACGGTCTGCCGGTGACGGCTTCTCGTCTGGAGGTCGGAACGGAGCAAGGGGCCGGAAGCTTGCCGGTGAGTGAGCCGCAGGCGAAGAGATATCTATAGAGACAGGAAGCGTGGAAGAGGCGAAGGACTGGGCTGCGGCAAGCACAATCGCCAAATCGGTTGGACGCGTCACTGGGTTCATCAACCGGCAGAAGCACAACTACCGGGTTGGGGTCACACGCGCCGCGGTGAACGAGTTCCTGTACAACCTGACGGCCCCATACGATTCCATCTACACGGTGGCGCTCGGAGCGGGGTCGGTCGAGCTGGGGACGGTAAACAGCATCGGCAACGGGGTCGCTGCCCTCATCGCCGTACCGGTGGGGTGGCTCGTCGACCGGCACGGCTTCAAGCGCTTCTACGTGCTGGGAACGGGATTGCTGGCTGGCGTGGCGCTGATCTACGCCGTGGCGCCAGGCTGGCACGCCATCGTGTGTGCGATGATTCTCTACGCAATCGCGGTGCGGCTCACGGGGACAGGCTGCAGCGTCATCAGCGTCGACTCCGTGGCGAACGAGGATCGCGCGACTGCACAGAACCTGTGCGCAGCGTTCCGCTCTGTGCTCTCGATGATGGCCCCGCTGCTCGCGGCCCCGGTGGTGACAGCCTTTGGAGGCGTGACGCTCGAGGGGATCCGACCCCTGTATGCGATGCGTTTCGCCGGCTATGCGCTCGTCTTCCTCCTCGTGGCGACCCGGCTGAGCGACATCAAAAGCACGCCCGCCGCAGGGGTCACTCCCGGTCTGATCAGCGGGATCAAGCAACTCCTCGCGGGCAGCAGCCCTTTGAGGAAGTGGGTCGTCATCTCCTCTCTTACGTCGCTCCCTATTGCTATGTCCCTCCCGTTCCTTCAGGTGTTCGCCCACGAGGTAAAGGGAGCGAATCAGTACGTGCTTGGCGCCATGGCAACGGCGACCATCCTCACGCGACTGGTATTCGGCGTCCCCCTGGGCCGCCTGGCGGACCGGATTGGGCGGAAGAAGGTGATCTACCTTCTGACTCCCCTGTGGTACGTGTCCCACTTGCTGCTGATCTTCTCTTTCAGCTCGGTGACGTTGATCCTGGCAGGCGCGCTGTGGACGTTCTACTACATCAACTCCGGCGTCAGCGGAGCCATGGCGTTAGAGCTCGTCTCGGTGGAGGAGATGGGCAAATGGAGTGGCCTGCAAGGTCTCTTTCGAGGGCTGATCACGATCCCTGCTCCTATCCTGGCCGGGTTGATATGGGAGAGGCTGGGCCCGGGATATGTGTTCCTGGTTCCGCTGGTGGTGGACTTGTTCATCAGGATTCCTCTGCTAACGACCGTCCCAGAGACGTTGCATATGGGGCAATCAGATCTTTGAAAACCCGCCATTATGAGGAGGGCACAATGCAAGCAGACTCAGTGAAGCTAGTTTCGCTCTGAAGTGAAGGCCGGATTTCGATCTCTGGGCCGGATGGACGATCCAGGCCCAGCAGAAGCACGCCGGTCGAGGCCAAATCGGAGCTCAGTCCGTTACGTCGAAGTCATCCATCGGGTTACCGTTCAAGTCACACATTTGAGCCCTAAGGCAGTGGAGGTAGGCAGATGCCAAATGAGAGTACGGTGTTGATCTATGGAACCAATCTAGGCGGCTATCGAGCGGCGTACGCCCTTGGCAAGCGCGGGCATAAGTTCATCCTGCTCAACCGTGGCTCGTACGTGGACGAGGAGAAGTATCAGGCCCTGGCCCAGTTGCCCCTCGACTTCTGCTGGATCTGCGGGCATATGCCCCAGCGCGCATTCAAGGCCAGCGGCGCGATGCAGGACTGTTACAACGCGGAGTTGCTGGCGGTCTCCGGCGAGGCGGGGCATTTCCACGTCAAGTTCAAGAAGAGAGACAAGGCGGTCAACAACTTCGCCTGCACGGAGTGCGATCAGTGCATCGAGGTCTGTCCCGTCGAGGTGGATGACGGCAAGGCGATCCGCGTGATCCCCGAGGCGGGCTGGGAGAATTGCTACCTGATCGACTTCGAGCACTGCACGCGCTGCGGTGCATGCGAGGAGGTGTGTCCCACCGGCGCGCTCAAGGTCGAGCGACCCGAGGAAGCAATGGAGGCCGACGTGGGCGCGATCGTCCTAGCCGATGCGTTCGAGGAGCCGAGCGATGAGGACCTGAGCGATTTTGGATTGGGGCAAGGCCCGAGCGTCATTCGCAACTCCGAGGTGGCCAGGCGCTCCCTGCTGACGAACTTTGTACGTGACTCGGTGTGCCTGCCGTCTGGCAGGATGCCGCAGACGTTCGCCGTGATCGTCACGCCGCACTTCAACCGACCGGGGGTCGAGTACGAGAACTACAACCTGAGCGTGAGCGCCATCTACCGGGCGGTCCGTCTCAGGGAGATCCTGCCGCAGGCCGAGGTGACCGTCTTCCTGCACGATTACCGGGGGATAGGCAAGGGACACCATCAGTGGTACGAGAAAGCGCTGGATGCCGGGGTGCGTGTGGAGCGGGCGGAGACGCTCAGCATCGTTCCCGACGATACCGTTGAGGAAGCGACAATCCATTACACGTCCGTAGACGGGGAATCGTGCACGCAGACCGTTGAGCTCGCCATCCTGGTCACCGGGCAGAGCCCGCCGTCGCAGATGAACGAGCTGTCACGGCTGACCGGCGTGCAGGCAGACGACAATGGGTTCTGCCGCCGGCGACCCTTTTCGTGCTGCGAGACCGACGTGGATGGGATCTTTGCCGTTGGAGAACTGACGGGCCCCAAGGGGAATCCGGAGACCGTATGGGACGGCTGCGCAGCGCTGACGGAGATGCAATCATACCTGGGAGAGAAAAACGTGAAACCCGGCCCTGCCCCACCGCTGCGCGACGTAGCGGGTGAGCTCGCACGCGTCGGTGTGTTCATCTGTAGTTGCTTCGGCCAGTTCGATGAACGGATTGATCTGCCGGGACTGGTGGAACGCGTGCAGACACTGCCGGGCGTCAGCCACGCGGAGGTCATCGAGGGGTGCTGCACCGGCCCAACGATCAAGGCGACAACGGAGTGCATCGAAGCATCAGGCGTCAACCGGGTTGTCCTGGCCACCTGCACTCCCCTGCAGAAGAAAGGGAAGTACAACAAGGCCGTCATGACAGCTGGCCTCAGCCCTCTCCTATGTGAGTACCTGCGCTTCAGGGAAGACGTGATTCAGGTTCACACAGATCCGGAGAGGATGTTGATGAAGTCGCTGGCGCTGATCCGGGGCGCAGTGGAGAAGGTCAAGCGCGGGAGACACGTCCGTCCATCTGTGGACACGTTCAACGGACAGGCACTGGTCGTCGGCGGCGGGCTGGCCGGGCTGACTGCGGCCACCGAGATCGCGGCCAATGGGTTCGCCGTGGTGTTGGTGGAGCGCGAGAGCGAGCTGGGCGGTCAGACGAAGTACCTGGATGAGGGACAGCGGGAGTACGTGAAAAGACTTATCTCTAGCGTGACCGCCTCGGACAATATCACCTGTTACACGCAAGCAGAACTGAGCCAGGTGGATGGGTACGCAGGGAATTACCAGGTGGTCGTGAACACCCCCGCGACCCCTGTCTCGGCGGAAGCGGGTGTGATCTTCGTAGCGACGGGGGCGCAAGAATCCCTGCCGCAGGGTTTCCTCTACGGGGAAGATCCGGCCGTGATGACGCAGGCGGAGCTGGCGGAAAGAATGAAGGGCGGAGAGACCGCCAAGCACGTGGCGATGATCCAGTGCGTGGGATCGAGAACCCCGGAGGTACCGTACTGCTCCCGCCTGTGCTGCAACCAGGCGTTGGAGCACGCCATCTTGCTCCGGGAGCAAGGAGCCGAGGTCAGAGTCTTCTACCGCGACATCGCAAGCTATGGAAAGACGGACTACTACCGACTGGCCAAAGAGGCAGGGGTTTCGTTCATCCGTTTCCCGGGAGACGACGTGGAGACCGGATATCCCGAGGTGCGGAGGAACGAGGCCGGGTTGGAGGTCGTCACCAAAGGGGAAACCCATCCTGCGGACTGGGTGGTGTTGAGCACGGGGATTGTGCCGGACGCAGAGAACAACGAGGCTCTCTCTGAGCTGCTGGGTTATCCGCTGGACTACGAGGGTTTCTTCTCCAGCGACATCAGCAATTACCCGTATGAAGAGGCGATCAAGAAGCTGACCAAGCCCTTCGAGCTGGGGAGCAACGGCATCTTCCCGGTGGGACTGGCGCACTCGCCGCGATCATTCGACGAGACGATCTTGACCGCAAAGGACGCGGTCGGTCGCGCGCTGGTGGTCATCGGTAAGGATCAGATGCCTCCTCCCAACAAGATGTTTGTCGCCGCTGTACACGAATCCCTGTGCATGGGCTGCGGCGTGTGTGTGGACGTGTGTCCCTACGGCGCGCGAGTCATTGACCAGATCGAGCGGGTGGTCAAGATCCGCCCCTTCCTCTGCGATTCGTGTGGTTCGTGCGTGGCCACGTGTCCCAACAACGCGTCCTATCTGCAGGACTTTAAAGGTGAGCAGTCCGTAGCCGCGCTCGATGCTCTACTGGTGTGAGGTGAAATGTGAGCGAGGAACACGAGTTCGTACCTAAGATCATCTACTTCATGTGCAGCTGGTGTGGCTCCGGCGGGGCGGAGACCGCCGCCGCCCATCACCTGCGCTATCCGGAGAACGTGATCCCGTCGCGGGTCAACTGCACTGGCGCCCTGCCGGCGGTGCACATCGTCCGCCCGCTGATTGAAGGGGCAGACGGCGTGGTCATCAGCGGATGCCACCCAGGTGACTGCCACTACGACGATGGCAACTTCCGCGCGCGAAGGCGTGTCGCGCTGGTCAAGAGCCTGCTGGACACGCTGGGTCTCGAGCCGGAGCGCGTGTGGTTCCGCTACGTGGCGCACGGCGAAGGACGGCGGTTTGTGGACACGTCCGCTGAGTTCAACCGGCACATCACGAGCCTGGGTCCTAACCCGCTGAAGACAAGGAGCGACACATGAGTGACAACGGTATTGTGTTGGCAGCAGACGACGGCGTTGAGGCGGCGTTCATCGGCTGGTTGAAGGAGACGTTGAACAAGAGAATCTTTGATGCAGTTCTCATACCTGTGAGAACGCCGGCCGGGGACTCGTTCGCTTACCTACTGCTGCAGGACCCGGCTATCCTTGATAGTGCCTCCCTTCTACCGCCCGTGATGCCCGTCCAGGGCAGTAAGGCAATCGGTCGCCTGACGATGCGCGGGAAGCCGAACAAGCGAATCGCGGCGGTCGTGCGGCCCTGCGAGGCACGGGCCGCGATCGAGCTGAGCAAGCTTGAGCAAGCACATCTGGACAACGTATATTTGATGACTGTGGACTGCCCCGGCGTGCTGCCGCTGGGGGACTATCTTGAGGACCCTGTCGCCAACGCGGCCTACTTTGCGGAGGCTTCTTCACAATGGGACCGCTCGCCGATGCGGTCGACGTGCCAGATCTGCGATCACTTCAGCATCCGACAGGCACCCGGCTCGGACCTGCACGTGGGCACGCTGGGATGCGCGGAAGGAACGGCAGTTATCGTCGCAGGGAGCACCAAGGGAGAGCGCATCCTGGAGCAGATGGACCTGCCCGCCCCAGACGAGGCCCAGCAGGCCAACTCCCTGAACACGGCGCTGACGGATTGGGGCGCGCGGGTGGAGCAGGTTGAACAGGCACAGAGGGAGCGACGTCGGCAGGCGCAGGCAGACCTGCAGGAGGCAATTGCCGGGGCGGAGAAGCTGTTGGGCGTGTTCAGCAGCTGCATAAACTGCCACAACTGCCAGCGGGTGTGTCCAGTGTGCTACTGTCGCCAATGCTACTTCGAATCGGCAGCGCTGAAGCTCCCCCCGGAGAACTACTTGGCGCGAGCAGAGCGCAAAGGAGCACTGAGGTTCTCGCCGGACACCTTGCTGTTTCACATTGGACGGGCATCGCACATGGCCCTGTCGTGCGTATCGTGCGGCGCGTGCGAGGATGCCTGCCCAATGGACATCCCGGTCGGCCAGGTGTTCAGCCTGCTGGGGGATCGAGCGCAGAAGGCACTGGGATACGTGGCGGGAGTGAGCCTTCGGGATCCGCTGCCGTTAGTGTCCTATGAGATGGATGAACTCCACGAAGTGGAACAGCCCTATGTGGAGATCTACCGAAACCAGGAGGTGCAGGATGCCTGAGGAAGCAACCAAGTCAGCCTTTGCATCGCAAAGGCTACACATCAACAAAGGAGCAGAGCACACGGTGCGAGAGTTGCTGCGCTCCCTCCTGGAAAGCAGCAAGGTGACCGCTGTGCTGGCGCTGGGAAGGACCGGGGGCCCCAGCGGAGGAGTGGCATATTCCCTGTTCAGAGACCCGGAAGCGTTCGGAGAGGATGGGGACACGCTTCCCCTGCTCCCGTTCATGCCCGCCAACGCCGGAGGGTTGCTCTCCCGGCTGACGCTGAAGGGGCCGGTCGCTGAGCCAGTGGCGGCTGTGGTCAAACCCTGCGAGTTGCGGGCGTTCATCGAACTACTGAAGCTCAACCAGGGAAACCAGGACAACTTCCTTCTGATCAGTTCCACCTGCGGTGGCGTCTACCCGCTGGATATGGGCATCGACGGCAGTCTGGAGGGGAAGCTGCCCGGGTACTGGGAGGGGGTGGAGCAGGGTGAGCTGGACGACGATGTGCGGCCAACGTGTCGTGCGTGCGAGAATTTCGTTCCCGAAGGTGCCGACATCACGGTGGCGCTGCTGGGGGGGGCAGATCTCCATGCGCAGTGCACGCTCCACCTGAACACCGAGAAGGGAGCGGCTTTCGCAAGCGATATGGAGGGGACGTCCGTCTCGGGAAAGTTGGACAGCGAGGCGCTCGAACGCTCCCACGATGAGCGCGAAGCCTTCCGAGAGGAACTCTTCGCCCGAGTCGGAGTCGGCCTGAAGCAGCTGATCCACACGTTTGGGCGCTGCATCGGCTGCCACGGCTGCAAGACGGTGTGCCCAATCTGCTATTGCCGCCTGTGCTATTTCGATTCTCAGAACTGCGAGCGTCCAGTGGCATTCTACGAGGGAGAAGCGGTCAGGAAAGGAGGGCTCCGGGTGCCATCCGATACCGTCTATTTCCACCTCGGGCGGATGGCCCATATGGCTATCTCGTGTGTGGGATGCGGTATGTGTACGGACGTGTGTCCCGCGGACATCCCGATCTCGACGATGTTCTCCAAAGTGGGAACGGCCGCTCAGGCCGTCTTCGACTATCAGCCGGGGAGAGACGTGGGCGAGGAGATTCCGCTGAGGACGTTTGAAGAAGAAGAGTTCACTGAGGTGGCGACATAGGGGGAGATATGGAAGAGCGAAAACTCACACCGACGATTGTAGGATTCCTGTGCAACTGGTGCACGTACGCCGCCGCCGATTCGGCCGGCGTGTCCAGGTTCAAGATGCCGCCTTCAGTCATGGTCGTCCGCGTGATGTGCTCCGGTCGAGTCGACCCACTGTTCGTATTCACTGCGTTCCTCCTGGGAGCGGACGGGGTGCTGATCAGCGGGTGTTGGCCCGGCCAATGTCACTACCAGACGGGGAACTTGCAGGCGCGAAGGCGAACAACGCTGCTCAAGTCCATCTTCGATACCTTGGAGCTGGAGATGGGGGATCGCTTGCGGCTTTCTTGGATCTCATCCTCTGAGGCTCCGCGGTTTGCCCAGGTGGTGAGGGAATTCGACAGACAGATCACCGACTTGGGGCCTAGTCCCATCCAGGACGAGCTGTTCCTGTGAGTCCGGTAAGGGAAGGAGACACAACATGCTCGATTTCAACTTGACAGCCCCTGACCAGAAGGCTAGAGAATCAGGAGAGGCTAAGCCCGACGAGGTCCACAGGTACGACCTGACCATCCTTGGAGCCGGGCCGGCAGGCCTTACCGCCGCCATCTACGCCGGTCGCGCCAGCCTGGCGACCGTCGTGCTGGCAGGCCCAGCGATGGGTGGTCAGCTGTCGAGTACCAACCGTATCGAGAACTTCCCGGGATTTCCTGAGGGCATCGAGGGATCGGAGCTTGCTCAGCGGTTTCGCCTCCAGGCGGAGCGGTTCGGAGCAGAGATTGTGCACGACGCCGCAACAGAGGTCAACTTCTCCAACTCGCGACTGGCGGTGCGGACCGGACGACAGGTTTACCAGGGTCGTACGGTGATCGTGGCTACGGGCGCCGTCCCGCGACGGCTGGGCGTGCCCGGCGAGGCCCGGCTCTTCGGGCGGGGAGTCTCCACGTGCGCCACCTGCGACGGATTCTTCTATCAGGACAAGCGCGTCGTGGTCGTCGGCGGTGGCGACAGCGCTCTGGACGAAGGGCTGTTCCTGACCAGATTCGCCCGCGAGGTAGTCGTCGTCCATCGGCGCGACGAACTGCGGGCGACGAAGATCTACCAGGATCGGGCCTTCGCCAACCCGAAGATGGCGTTTGTGTGGAACAGCGTGGTGAAGGAGATCCTGGGGGAGAAGAGGGTGACCGGCGTGCGGGTGCTGAACGGGAAGGATAATGAGACGGAGGTCATTGAGGCCGACGGTGTGTTCATCTATGTGGGTACAGTGCCGCAGACGGAGCTATTCGTCGATCAGGTCGCCCTCGACGACCGGGGCTATGTCGCGACGGACGAACGACAACAGACAAGTGTGCCGGGCGTCTTCGCCGCAGGCGACGTTCAGAACCGGCGTTTCCGGCAGGTGGTGTCAGCAGCCGCAGACGGGGCGAACGCCGCGATGGAGGCGGAGCGGTTCCTGGCTGTGTCCCCGGGGAGGGGCGTCGCGACCACGGGACGGTCGTGATGTAGCGGAAGAAACGATACCCAAACAAGCATCAGCCGCTGAAGCGCACGGACTCGATCGTACGCGAGGAAGCGAGGAGATCGTGCGCGGGCCATGATTGGCGGGGAAGTCGCCGATCGCGTTGAAGGAGCGATGACTAATGCATGTAGACCCAACCGTCACGGGCTTCCAGGATGAGCTCCCTCTCGCCCCCGGCGCCGAGAGCCTGCGAGCGTGCTACGCCTGTGGGACGTGTGTCAGCCGGTGCATCATCCCCTGGCGCGACCAAGCGTACAATCCTCGCCGGTTGTTTCACAGGGCCCTCCTGGGCATGCGCCGGGCTGTCTTTGAGGACATGACGGTCTGGCATTGCACGGCCTGTGACCTGTGTTACGCTGGCTGCCCACAAGAGGTCCACATCTCTGATGTCATCGGCGCACTTCGTGAACTGGCCCTGGAGTCAGGGTACACGTCGCCGCTGGAGACCGTCGTGGTGGATTCTGACCTCTGCTCCGGCTGTGGGAACTGTGTGGAACTATGTCCGTACGACGCGCTTTCCCTGGCGGTCCAGGAAGGCACACGTGTCTCGACGGTGGACCACAATCGCTGCATGGGCTGCGGTGGCTGCGTCGCTGCCTGCCCTAACAGTGCGATCGGGGGCGGATCGTTCGCCGACCAACCCGTCCTCGAACAGCTGGTTCAGGGGTTGGGAAAGGGCAGGTGATCAGGGGGGATGCGTTGGAGGCAGAGGAAAGGCGGTTAGCGTAGGGAGGAACAGATGGCTAACGACCAGGTGGTATGGATAGACACGGAGCGCTGTACCAGGTGCGGCGCCTGCGTTGAGGCCTGCCCCGTCGGGGCGATCGCCCTGGTGGACGGTAAGGCTCACGTGGCGGAGGAGATGTGTACCGGTTGCGGGGCCTGCCTCGAGGTCTGCCCTGAGGACGCGATACACCCTGTGGTGCATGGGGAGCTGGTCCGGGCGGAGGAGCGGGCGGTGGCGGCACGCCGGACCAAGGGGCGGCTCGCTCCCGCGGTCGAGCGTGCGCGTCCTCTGGTTGAGACCGCCGGGCCGGCGGTCACGGAGGTCGGGGTAGGGCTTCTTGTGCGGGCCGCCCACGCGCTGGCGCGAGCTGTCAGCCGCTGGCTCGCAGAGCCGTCGGAGGGGCGCGGGACGCCTCCTATGACAAGGGGGGGAACCCGCGCACCCGGGAGGGCGAACGGTCGAGGGGCTCGGAGACAGCACCGCAGGCGGGGACGCTAGGTAGGCAGGGCGGGGAGATGACCACGGAGGTGGTCGGCGTGAAGCTAATCGTGGAACACGTGGACGATGCGCTTCCTGGCGACGGTGAACGAGCATACCGTGGTCGTCGATGCAGCACCGGAGGATGGGGGCGGAAGCACAGCGACAAACGCGCCGGGACTCTTTGCGGCGGCGTTTGCCGCGTCCGTGGAGGAGTTCGTGCTGAACTCGTGCAGGCTGCACGGCGTGGCGGTCGAACACCTGAGCCTGGAGATGGCGTACAACGAGGTTCCGGGTGCGCGCCGCATAGGCGTACTGAGGGCGACGCTCCATCTGGACCCGGAACCAGATGAGGGCATGAGGCGGCGTCTGGTTGCCGTGGCAAGCCACGCCACGCTTCCCAATACGCTGCTGCATCCGCCGGAGCTGGACATCGAGTTTGCAGGAGGGCGAGGAGGCACCGATGCCGATCTATGAATATCGTTGTGACATCTGTGGGACGACGTTTGAAACGCTGGTGCGGAGGAGAGGCGCGGTCACCTGTCCGGAGTGCGGCAGTGCGTCGCTGAAGAAGCTGCTCTCCGCACCCACGGTATTGAGCGGGCGGACAGCTCGGGTCACGGGGCAGACCTGCTGCGGTCGCGACGAACGATGTGACGCGCCGCCGTGTTCTGCCGGCGGTGCGTGCCGACGCGACTGAGATAGAACGAGGGACGGCGAGCAAGAGAGGCGCGGAGCACACGGTGCCGGCTGGGTCCGACCATCCCTGAGGCAAACGACGTAGCGGCAATAAGGGGACAAATCCGATGCTTGTACGCCATCGCATGAGTTCACCACCGGTGACAATAACACCAGACAGAGTAATTCGCGACGCCTTGGGGCCTGGTGCCGACGCGCGGGTTTCGAGGGCTTCCGGTCGTGGACGAAGACGGCAGGCTCATTGACATCGTCTGCGAGCATGATCCGGCGTGCGCCTCGCCGGCGGGTGCTCGGGTTTGCGCCTGACGTTGGAGGTCACGGAGGGGAAGGAGATTTTCCTGCAGCTGGGCAAGTCCGTCTCCGAGGCGGGTGACCACATCGTGAGCGTCGGCTCTTTCCGGGGGACTTATCTGGCATAAGGAAGGCTCGTGGTCAAGGTTCGGGATGCAAGAGAGGACACATTGGTAGGAGGCGCGCCGGGCACTGGGTGAGCACCTGGTCGACGCACGTGAGGTCGAGCGCGACATATCGGTCGGCGCAGGAAGGCGACCCAAGCGACGGGCAGGGCGAGAGGAGACCTATTGCGTGGGGCGCCCGGGGGCGATGGCTACTGGGGGGGAGTTCAGGATGAAGAAAAGGACCGCTGGCCTGATCGTCAATCCCGTGGCGGGCATGGGGGGAGCGTTGGACTCAAGGGGACTGACGGAGAGATGCACGAGAGGGCCGTGGAGCTGGGCGCCGAGCCGGTCACACCCCGGAGGACGCGGGACATGCTGGCACACCTGGAGCGGAAGGACGAGATGGCGTTCCTCGCCGCGCTAGGTCGGATGGGAGCCCTCCACCTGCAGGAGATGGGCATACCGGCCACGGTCATCGGGGAGATCGGCGAGGAGACCTCGGCGCAGCACACGAAGCGCATCGCCCGGGCGATGGTGGCTCGGGGCGTTGAGTTGCTGGTTTTCGTGGGCGGCGACGGCCGATATGGTGGACGCCTTCGTCGCCGGGGCTCTGGTGACGGAGGAGGAGGTGCTCGACATCGACGAGGCGGCCTTCCGGGACGACAGGCTGGCCTCCAGGCTCTACGGTACGCTCCTGGTGCCCGAGGTGCGAACCTCCCTCCAGCCCGCAAAGGCAGCCTCGGACGTCAGCGCACCCTCCGAGCAGGTCAAGGCGGACATCGCCAGATCTATCGTAGAGGAGCTGGATCCGCAGACGCTCCACCTGCTGGGACCCGGCACGACGGTGCGCGCCATCACGGAAGAACTGGAGCTCTCTAACACCCTTCTGGGGCTGGACGCGGTCCACGAGGGAACGCTCGTGGGAGAGGACGTGAACGAAAAGGACATCCTGCGTCTTCTGGAGCAGCACCGCAAGCGAAAGATCATCGTGACCCCCATCGGGGGCAACGGGTTCATCTTCGGAAGGGGGAGCAAGCAGTTCACGCCGACGGTGATCTGGGCGGTGGGCAAGGAGAACGTGATCGTCGTGGGGGCCCGACGTAAGGTGAACAAGCTCGAGTGCTTGCGCGTGGATACGGGTGACGCGACCCTCGATGAGACGGTGTCGGGGTACGTCAAGGTCACGGTCGGCTACCGAGAATGGATGATGGTGGAGGTCAGTATGGTAGAGCAGCCCATCCGGCTCGACAGGAACGAGGTGACCACCCTTCCCCCGCCGCACGTCGTCGCGGGGGCCGGGAGAGGATTGTCTCGCCTGAACCGGTACGCCGATCCGGAGGATCTGGCCCGGTTTCGAGGGCTGCTCGCGCACTACGCCGGGGTTCCGGAGCAGCAGCTCGTGATGGGACCGGGCTCCGACCTTCTGCTGCGGGAGATGATCCACGCCTTCGGGGGAGAGCGGATGGTGATCACGGTGAGTCCGACGTTTCTTCCCACCGTGGAGACGGTGCGGCAGGTTGCAGCGCGGTGGACCGGCCTGCGGCTGAGCCCACCCACGTTCGCGCTGGAGCCGGAGGTGCTGATGCGCGCGCTGGAAGGACCGTGCCTCGCCATCATCGACAACCCGAACAACCCCACCGGCCAGGTGCTGCTGGATCGCGAGACGGTCCGGGCGGTGCTGCAGAGCGAGCAGACCCTGCTGGTGATCGACGAGGCGTACCACGACTTCTCCCGGGTGAGCGCGCGGGGCGAGGAAAGGCCACACGGCTCGTTCGCCGACCTGGTGGAGGAGTATACCAACCTGGCGGTGACGCGGACGCTGGACAAGGCCTTCAGCCTGGCGGGCGCCCGGGTGGGGTACGCAGTGGTGGGAGAGGCCTTTCGGGAGGCGTTCATCGGTTTCTACGCGTTTCTTCCGCAGTCCAGCCTGCATGCGGGGATAGAAGCACTGGAGGACCCGGGTTACGCGCGGGATACCGTGGGGCGACTGGTGGTGGAGAGGGAGCGTCTGCGGGAGGCACTGCGGGACGCGGGCGCGCGCGTCATCCCCAGTCACACAAACTTCCTGCTGGTCCGAAGCGACATCCTTGATATGGCTAGACGACTCAGGGACGCAGGCGTGCTGGTCTCGGACGTCTCGAACCAGTTGCCGCCCGGATTCATCCGGGTAACAGTCGGTACGCAGCAGGAGAACGATGCGTTTCTGGTTGCCTTTGAAGAGATCATAGGGGAGGGCGAGTGACCTCTGGGGAGGAATTGACAATATGATCGCCTATGGGCCCGTTCCATCGCGACGCCTGGGTCGTAGCCTGGGCATAAACAACATCCCGCCCAAGATATGCACCTATTCGTGTGCGTACTGCCAGCTGGGACCAACGATCAAAATGCAGGTGGAGCGTCGTTCGTTCTATGAGCCAGAGCGCGTCCTACGGGATGTCCAAACCAAGGTCGAGCAGGCCAAGGAGGCAGGGGAGGCCATCGACTACCTCACTTTCGTCCCGGATGGGGAGCCGACCCTCGACGCAAACCTGGGCCGTGAGATCGAGCTTTTGCAACCGCTGGGGATCAAGACCGCGGTCATCAGCAACGGCTCGCTCGTCTGGCGGCGGGACGTGAGGGACGCGCTGGCGCAGGCTGACTGGGTGTCCCTGAAAGTCGACGCCGCGTCGGAGGACATCTGGCGCCAGGTCAATCGGCCGCACCGGAGGCTCCAACTGCGGGCGATCCAGGATGACATGCTGGCTTTCGCGGACGATTACGAGGGGATGCTGGCGACGGAGACGATGCTGGTGAACGGCATCAACGACGGCGAGGTCGCGCTGAATGAGGTGGCTGCCTTTATGGCCCGCTTGAAACCGGAGCGGGCGTACGTTGCGATCCCCACCAGACCGCCCGCCGAGCCGTGGGCACACGGGCCCGACGAGGGGACGGTCAACCGGGCCTATCAGATCATCGGCGAGCGCGTGGATCACGTGGAGGTTTTGATTGGCTACGAGGGGAATGCGTTCGCCTCCACGGGTGACGTCGAGGAGGATTTGTTGAGCATCACCGCGGTCCATCCGATGCGGGAGGACGCAATCCGCGAGTTCCTGGCGCGGTCAGACGCGGATTGGGCCGTGATCCGTCGCCTGGTGGCCGACGATCGGCTTGTCGCGGCGGAGTACGCAGGCCACCGCTTCTACCTGAGAAGGCTCAACAGGCGCGAGGTGTAAAATGCTCCCCATCGCAATCCTTGTAGGGGCATGCGTCCAGTACATCCGGCACGACCCGATCCACGTCGAGGATCTGGGGCTTTAGCCGCAATGACTGTCCTGCTGGTCGACGCACTCGTTCGCACCGATGTATCGCCCGCGAACTGGCCCAATAGGGACAAGACCCGCTGTCCAGGGGATGGTTTCTTCTCTGGTGACGGATGAAGCGAGACAGAACTCTCCCAGTATTGGCGCACCTGTTGATCAATTGCGCGCAGTCTCATGTACTGGTTGGTGAACAGGATTGCTTACCCATCAACTCGCACCAGAGGTTCACGGGGTATCACGATACTGCTGCCACGCGAACCGATCGTTGGGCCGCAGGCGCTCGGATATGAGTGTTATCTGTGCCTGGGGCCAACGGGAAGCAACTGTGAAGCCGAAGAATGGGGCGCCGATCAACGATGCATTCGACTCGGCCCCACGGGGACACGACGGGAGCCAGGGTGGATCCGATCCTGTTTCCCCTAGATGGATCCCTGGTTGCCCGGTGTGTATTGTTGCACGCGGGTGGTGTCTGCCGAGCGCTTCGTGCTCGAATCTCGCTGTTGCGCGTGATGAGGTGCAGATCTCCAGCCTTTGAAGCCATCGCCTTGAATCCTCTGCCCTGGCAGATGCCGAAATCCGAGGCGGACGCCTGCCTATCAGTGGTGGCACGGCGTCTGGAAAACGTAGGCATGCAGACGGAGACAGACCTCGCCGCAGGGGAGCCCGCTGCGTATTCCGGCCCGCTCCTCCCCCTGCCGCCGCAAGGCGACGCTGGCATCCGTGTCATATCCTCAAGCGGTGTCGGTGTGCGCCAGATCATACACGGGCTGGGGCCAAAGGCTGGCGCGCCCGTGGTGAAGCCGGTCGGGCAAATCGATCTCCACCCTCGCCCCCGCTCTTGTCTCCATCCATTACTTGGAGCCTGCAGTATAGAATCCGCAACTTGCAGATCGCCCTCCCATATCCCAAATTCCTGACCCATTTCCCAAACGGTATCCCAAATTTCCCCTCTTTACAACCGCCCCCGCCTGCGCTATAATATCAGCACTCGACCCAGGCGCGTTGTCCTACCGGCATCCGCGGGATAGTGCAGAGATCTCAAGGGTTGCCGAGACTGGGCTACACTGGGCTACAGGGAATACTCGCTCCACACGATGCTGCTCTGGGTCACGGAAATGCTGCTGGACATTGACAACCTCTGGAGTCTATTCCGCGCTCTGGCCTGCCGCACCGATATTGTTTCCGGGAAAAAATGCCGCGCAGAAACAATATCGTTGACCAGAATCCAGGGACGGCGCCCCACTTTCTGCCCTCAGATGGCTGGTTTGTGGGTAGATCCCGCCCCAGAGGCCCGTATTTTGGCCCCTTCTCCCCACCACCTCGGAGGCGGATTTTGATTCGATATTGTACAATATCGGCGACCGCAGCCCTATCCGACGTCCGTCTTCTGCCATCACCTGGCGCCGCCTGACGTCCTGGTGATGAGAGGTCGCTTTTCCTGACTTTGCCAGGTTCGATCCCGGTCTCTCGCCCGAAGGCGTACGCGGTCGGCGTTCCTCCTGCTCTCTGCGTGAGGGCATCGAGTTCGCCTACCTGGAGTGTCATCGGAATCTGGTGCGTAGTGGGTCTTCGTCATTACCGGCAGCGGAGAGTGTTGAAAAAACACCTCGAACGACTGATCCCACCCCGCCAGGCACCCCCCCCCAGCACCGCCTGTTCACGGCGGTGCACGATTCCCTCCACCAATCGCAAAATGAGAGCCTTGAAAATCGGGGACTAGGAGCATAATGGGGCAGATTGGTGATGCTGATCGCCCATTATTCGACACCCTCGCAGCGACTGCTTGCAGACCGCATCAACATGTGGTAGAATCTTGGTGCGAAGCAAGGCGGCGTAGCCAAGTGGCAAGGCAGGACTCTGCAAAAGTCCCATCCGCCGGTTCGAATCCGGCCGCCGCCTCTTTTCGTTGGCGTCGACTGCGGGCAGCATCAAGCTGCCCGCGCTCTATGCGGGGCGGTGGCGGAATAGGAAGACGCCGGGGACTTAAAATCCTCTGTCTGAGAGGACGTGTGGGTTCGAATCCCACCCGCCCTACCTGCATCCACGCTTTGGTTGCTTGATCACGTTCAAGGGGTGCTACCGTGAAAGTCATACTGAAACAAGACGTGCCCAACCTGGGCAAAAGAGGAGATGTTCACGAAGTAGCGGACGGCTACGCCCGGAATTACTTGATCCCGCGGGGAATGGCCGTGAGGGCCACCCCGGGCGCGTTGAAGGATTTCCAGCATCGTCAAGAGGTGCAGGCGCGCAAGCACGAGAGGATGAAGAAGCGCTCGGAGGCCTTGGCCCGTCGCTTGACGTCCCATACGATCACCTTCGAGGTCAAGACCGGGGAGACAGGTCAGCTCTACGGCTCCATCACCAACGCCGATATCGCCGAAGCGCTTGAGGAGCAAGTTGGTGTCGAGATCGACAGGCGAGACATCCCTCTTTCAGAGCCGATTCGAGAGGTGGGGGAGCATTTTGTTCCCGTTCGCCTGATGGAGGACATTGAGCCCCAGATCCGGGTTGTCGTGAAGCCGGAGGGCGGCAGTTTGCCGGCGGATGTCGAGCCTGCCGAAGAGAGCACCTCGTAGTCCCTGTTGTCAAGCGGGCGGCAGTGAGGAGATGACGGTGGAGAAGGTCGGCCGGTGGCTGCAAGAGGCACGTGAGGCTCAGGGAACTACGCTGGAGGAAGCAGAGGCAGCGACCCGGATTCGAGCTCAGTTCCTGGAGCTGCTGGAAGCCGGCGATTTCGCTGCCTTCCCTGGCGGTGACGTGCAAGTGCGGGGATTCCTGCGTATCTATGCCAGGCATCTTGACCTGCCGACGGAAGAGGCTCTGGATCGTTATGAGAACGAGGTGGATGGCGTAGGGCCGCTGGCCGTCGAGGCCTTGCCGGCAGCGAGGCAGGCCGAGCCCGCCGAGTCGGCCGATGATCTGACGGTCATCCGATTTCGTCCTCGCGACATTCCCGTGTCATCCTCCCTTCCCCGTTGGATGAGTGTGGAGACGGTGCTGATTGTGGGCATCGTGCTTACGGCATTGCTGGTGATCCTGGCTGTCGTCAGCTATGTGATGAATCGACCCGACGGTGAGCAGGCTCTCCCATCGTCGGCGACACCCCCCGCCAGGATTGCTCTGGCGCTGACGATGGACTCGGCTTTGGGGGACTTGCTGCGCCTCTCCTCAGTCCCTGATGGTGGGAAGGCTGCCCTTGCATTGGAAGCCGCCGCCGACGTCGTGGTCCGAATCCAACGAGGGTGGCGGGCTGTGTTTGAGCGGATGACACCACCGAACCGCACCGATACCGGGCCGGGTGACAGAGTGGCTCCCGTGGAGAAGGACAGTGCAGCTGCAGGCGGCAAGACCACCGGCAGGCAGGCACAGGAGGGGATACACTGGCCCGGGAAAGCTGGGACTTGTGCCTGGAGCCCGTCAGGCGGGGATGCACCATCATAGACATCTCCTTCCCTGGCTCAGAAGACGGCTTGAAGATGACAGCGGGCGAATGCCCGCTCTTTTTGTGCCAACGTTGTGATGACTGACGAACCACGGAGTTTCTACCTGATCTCCCTCGGCTGTCCGAAGAACCTCGTGGACAGTGAGGGGATGGCCACGTTGCTGAACCGCGCTGGCTATTCCTCAGCCACCGATCCTGATGCGGCCCACGTGCTGATTGTCAACACCTGTGGGTTCATTGAGTCGGCTCGGAGCGAATCGCGTGCTGTGTTGCGGGAGTTGGTTCATAACAGGCAGCCCGAACAGAGAATCGTCGCTGCTGGCTGCTACTCGCAGCGTTGTCCCAATGAACTCGCCGGGGCAGTCCCCGGTATCGATGGCCTCATCGGTACCCGGCGCTGGATGGACATCGTTGATCTGCTCGAGCGAGTTGAGGCGCGAGCTGAGCGACGTGGCTCCTCGACAGCTCTTTGTCACGTGTCAGGGATGCCGCCGGCTGACCGCCGTGAACCGGGAGTGGTTCGTGCGGCGGTCCAGGGCGGCAGTGCGTACCTGAAGCTTGCCGAGGGTTGTCGTCGAGCGTGTGCCTTCTGTGCCATCCCGCTGATTAAGGGCCCCAGCGTGAGCCGCCCTCCAGACGCTGTTCTGGCCGATGCAGAACGGTTGGCGGAGTTTGGTGTACAGGAGATCATCCTGATCGCCCAGGATACCACGGATTATGGTCACGATCTTGGGATGCAAAATGGTCTTTCGAACTTGCTGGATGATCTGGTTGCGGCGGTACCCCGGGTCCCATGGCTGCGACTCATGTACGCTTATCCAAGCCGGACTGGTCTTTCGGAAAGGCTGATTGAGATGATGGCTGGTCATCCCCAGATCCTGCCCTACCTCGACCTGCCGCTGCAGCATGCCCATCCCGATGTGCTGCGCCGTATGCGCCGACCGGCGAATATGGATCGGGTGCGTCGGACGATCGCACAGTTGCGAGCAGCCATGCCCGAGATTGCAATCCGGACTACCTTCCTGGTAGGCTATCCGGGCGAGACGGAACAGGAATTTGAAGCCCTCCTTGAGTTTTTGGTCGAGATTCGATTTGACCGCGTGGGAGTCTTCACTTACTCGCACGAGGTGGGGACGCCGGCCGCCGAGCTCGAGGATGACGTGCCGTCTACGGTCAAGGAGGAACGACGGGCGCGGATCATGGCGGCGCAGCAACCTATCTCTCTGGCGAAGAACCAGGCGCTGGTGGGAGACGTGCTGGACGTGCTGGTCGAGGGCCGCGGAGAAGGATTGAGCGTCGGCCGCTCCTACCGCGACGCTCCCGAGGTGGACGGACTTGTGTTGACCGAGGCGGAACTGCCGGTGGGCGAGATCGTGCCCGTCCGCATCACGGCCGCTCTCGAATACGACTTGTTTGGCGAAAGGCCTTGAGGATTGGATAACCCTCAGGGCCTCTGCGCCTAAATGTAGTGCAACTCCTTCGCCGCCCGAGTGAGTTCCTCGCGGTATTCGGGCGCCGCAATGCTGATCAACGCCTTGGCTCGCTCTCGGATCGTCTTTCCGTACAGGTCAGCCACGCCGTACTCCGTCACCACGTAATGCACGTGGTAGCGGGTTGTTACCACTCCAGCACCTCGCTTGAGCATCGGGACAATTCGACTGATGTTCTTGCCTTCTACCGTGGCGGGCAGCGCAATGATGGGTATGCCGTCAGTAGAACGTGATGCCCCATAGATGAAGTCCAGCTGCCCACCCACGCCGCTGTAGAGCTTGGGCCCGATAGAGTCAGCGCACACTTGCCCGGTCAGATCTATCTCGATAGCTGAGTTGATCGCCACTTGCCGATCGTTTTGAGCGATGACAAAAGGGTCGTTCACGTACTCAGTGCGGTGGAGCTCAATCAGGGGGTTGTCGTGCGCCCATTCGTAGAGTCGACGGGACCCAATCATGAAGCCCGAGGTGATCTTGCCCGGGTGCAGGGTCTTCTTCGCGTTGGTCAGAACCCCGGCCTCCACAAGATCGATCACGCTGTCCGAGAATAGCTCAGTATGAACCCCCAGATCGCGCTTGTCGTGCAGGAATCTGAGCACGGCGTCGGGGATGGCGCCCAGGCCCATCTGCATCGTTGCCCCGTCGGGAATCAACTCAGCGATGTACTCGCCGATCTTGATGTGGGCGTCTGAGAGGTTGCCCCTCGTCATCGGCAGTTCGAGCAGAGGATAGTCCACCGGCACGATGTAGTCCAGGTGGCTGACGTGGACGAAGGAGTCGCCCAGACAACGCGGCATGTTCTCGTTGACCTCAGCGATGATGATGTCAGACGCTTCGGCCGGCGATTTGGTCAGCCCGGTCTCGATCCCATAGGAGCAGAAGCCGTGTTCATCCGGCGGGGAGAGGTGAACGAAGGCCACGTCCACCGGAAGAACCCGCTCCTTGAAAAGCAGTGTGAACTCGGAGAGAAGGACAGGTGTAAAATCGGCCCGCCCCTCCTGCACTGCCTCGCGCACGTTTGGGCCGATGAAAAGCGAGTTCGCCCGGATGTGCCCCTCCATCTCCGGAGCCACATAGTCGCTCGAGCCGAGGGTCAGGGCGTGGCAGATCTCGATGTCCTCCAGCTCTGGTGCTCGTTCAACTAGGGCCTCCATCAAAAGCTGTGGCACACTACAGTTCCCGGTGAGGAAGATCCGATCGCCTGACTCGACAGCCGCGGCTATCGCCTGTTCGGCAGTCGTGACGCGACTCTCGTAAGCCTCCATCCAGCTCATTGTTCGCCCTCCTCACCAGCGTAGTAGGCTGCGGCCAAAGCCTCGTTCACGATCTCGCCCGCCTGCGTAACAATCCCCCGGGCTAGCGGGGCTTTCTCCCTCGCTGCTTGCTCCAGACCTGCCTCAGCGATGTGCCGAACATAGGGCCAGATGGCATTGTTGAACGCATGTGTCGCCGTCCGGGGGACGGCTCCCGGCACGTTGGGAACACAGAAGTGTACGATATCCTCCTCAACGAAGACAGGATCCCGCAGTGTGGTGGGTCGGCTGGTCTCCACGCATCCGCCTTGATCGATGCTGAAATCCAGGATCACGGAGCCCTGCTTCATAGAACGCACCATGTCCCGCGTGACCACAATCGGAGCCCGAGAACCCGGTACGAGAATCGCACCCACCAAGACCTCGGCGAAGCGTGCGACCCGGGTGATGTTGAAAGGGTAGGAGACCATTGTCGTGGCACAACCCGCGAACTGTTCGTCAACCCTGCGGAGTTTCTCTTGATCCCGATCCAGCACGTAGACTCGGGCTCCCAACCCTAGGAACGTGCGGGTTGCGTTAGTCCCCAACACGCCGGCTCCCAGGATGCCTACGCTGGCTGGGGGGATGCCAGGCACGCCGCTGAGGAGCACACCGCGGCCTTCATAGCTGCTCTGTAGGAATGTCGCAGCTAGCTGCGGGGCCATCCGGCCAGCCACCTCGCTCATCGGACGCAGCACCGGTAGCGTCCCGTCGTCCTCTTCGATGGTCTCATACGCGATAGCGGTGACGTTCTTCTTCAAGAACGTTTCGACCCAGCTGCGACGAGCAGCAGCCAGGTGCAAGAAGCCCGCGATGATCTGTCCCGCACGCAGCCAGTCCAACTCTCTTTCGGTAGGCCGCACCGCCTTGAGAACCAGATCAGATCGGCCGTAGACCTCCTCGCCCGAGTAGACGATGTGCCCCCCTACTCGCTCGTAATGATAATCCGTAAACCCTGCCTGCAGTCCGGCATCTTTCTCGATGTAGCAGATATGACCGGCGCGGGTCAGTAGGTCCACTCCATAGGGTGTCAGGCCCACCCGCTGCTCCAGGTCCCTGCGTTCCTTTGGAATGCCAATGTTCATCTCAGATTACCTCCTGTTAGCTTGCCGATCAACTGAGCGGTCTTCCCAAGGGGGCGGTAAGCCTCGTCGACGGCAAGAGTATATCATTCTCGTGTCTATGGGTCAATCGGAGAGAATCTGGGGCGTCCGGGTCAGGTTGATCAGACAGGCCCGCCATCGGAGCATAGGATGCACAATACAGAGTGGGTCGGCTCGAGCAAGGCGCCGTACGGCGGGAGACAAGGCTGGCGGTTCCTCAGGACTCGGGCGGCACGAGGCGTGCCCAGCCTTTGGCCTCAGACGGGAGATAGCGAACCAACACGCAGGGGGTGTAACGCCGCTCTCGGATCCGGTGATGGCGGAGCCCGTGGTCTACGCTCTCTTGTGACCACCGCCTGTCACGGAAATCAGCCGCATCTTCCTGCTACAGAGCGGAAAGATGGTTCTTCAGTCCAGGCAGCTAGCCAGATGCATCGCTGTTTGCCTTCTTGGCCTCCAGGAGCACCCAGACTCGCCCGTTGCCTCCCTCGGATGACGGCCCGCCAACGGCGCACACGTGGGACATAGGGCATTCAGCGCAACTCTCCGAGCACTGGGCGTTTAACTGCCCAAGGTATCCCATTCGGGCCAGATCCTCCAACATTGCCTGAACGAGCTGCGGCGTCGTTTCGAGTTCCTGAGCCAACTCGGCTATCCGGCGCGTCCCCCCTTCTCGCAGCAGTTCCAGCAGCTTGTTTAACATCTTTCTACTTGCCCTCTATCTCCCTCCGCCGAACGGCCCAGCGCGCCATAGCGCTGGCGATCAGACCGGTTATCGGCACCGCCAGCACCAATCCGCAGCTGCCGGCGAGAGTGCGCACAATCTCCTCGGCGATGGGCTCCCGGTTGATACGACGCAACAGCGGTTCCTGGTAGATAATGAAGGCCAACATCAACGGCATTGCCCCACCGACGTAGGCCAGGAGCAAGGTGTTGACCATTGCCGCGATGTGATCCGTACCGATGTTGAGACTGCTGCGAAAGAGGTCGAGCCAGCTTAGGTTTCGATTGGCACCGATCAACTCAAATACCGCAGACGCCTGCCCCACGCATACGTCATCCAGCACGCCCAGAGAGCCGATGATAATCCCACCCAGCACAAGCCCGCGCAGGTCGATGCCAGATCCTAGTTCCATCACCAGGAAGGTGCTCTCCTCCATACCCATACCGCTCAAGCGCGCCCACCCCACAAAAAACCGGGCCAACCCCCCGGTTAGCGTCAGGCTTAGGGCCATCCCTGCCACTGCTGCATGGGCTTTGGGACTCACCCCATAGGTCAGGTAGGTCGAGACGGAGAGCAACAGAATAGAGCCCACGACGCTCACCAGCACCGGATCCCGGCCGGCCAGAATCTGAGGGAGGATGAAGGCGAAGATGATCGCCAGGCTGAAGAGCGTACCTCCAAGCGAGCGCACGCCCTTCCATCGTCCCACAGTGACCACGAGCCCAACGAACAGCAGAACGAGGAAGAGCAGTGGGCCAAGCCGCACCACGTCGGAGATGTAGAAGCGGTCGCCCTCTGATCCCGCCGCTCGCTCCACGAACACGCGATCGCCGGGTTCAAAGAGCCGTTGTTGAGTGATGATGTTCGTGACGCCCTCTTCCACCACAATCTTTTGCCCGGCCATGGATCCTGTCTCTACCTTCACCACCAGTCGCTGATATGGCTGCGTACTCCCTTCGCCCAGTTCGATCGTGCCCTGCTCCAGCACTTCGACAACTCGCGCAGCCATCGTCTCGGTTCCGCTCGAACCGCGGCGCCGGTCAAAGGGTGACAAGTCTTGGTCAGCCCTGGGGCCAACCACTACGATCGCCACGGCCAAAACGACCAGGGCAGCCAACACAACCGCGATGAGCCACTCTGCTCTACGCATCTGATTCTCTTGCCGATTGGAGTCGGGCGCTGTGTGCCTGCAGCGCTGCAGCTCTTCCCAAACCTGGCCTCATAGCCCCAGGAGGCGGGCAACCCAATAGACGATAGTGCCAGCCCCAAGGGAGACACCCAGCAGGAAGGCCAAATCGAAGAGCACCCACTTCCACGATGTCTCCTGACGAATGACCGCGATCGTCGCCACGCATGGGATGAAGAGCATCTGTACCGTAAGGAAGGCGAGCGCTGTTGGGGTAGAGAATGTTGTTGCCAATGTTGCTGCCAATCCTGCGCCCTCGCTCGTGCCAAACAGGACCCCCAGCGTGGCGATGGAGTTCTCTTTGGCAATGAAGCTGGTCAGCAAGGCCACCGTCAGCCGCCAGTCGAAGCCCATTAGTCGGCCCAATGGCTCGAAAAGGTGTCCGATACGCGCGAGGAAGCTTGTCTCGATTTCCCCGCCAGGCAGTGTCGAGAGAGCCCAGACGACCACGGAGACGGCCAGGATCAACGTGCCGGCCTTGCGGACGAATGAAACGCTGCGTTGCCACACGCGCAAGGCGATGGTCCGACGGTTCGGAAGATGGTAGAGAGGCAGCTCCATGATGAACGCCGCCCTCGCACCGTGGAACAACACCTTGTTCATGAGCACACCGGAGACGGCCAGCACACCCAACGCCAGAAGAATCATCCCCCAGGAGACCAACGCAGCAGCAGAGCCGAAGAACGCGGGGGCCAGAAAGGCGATCACAGTCATCACGGCCGTGCAAGGCACCAGAGGAGCAAGAAGAATCGTGAGCAAGCGCGCCCGCTCCGACTCGATCACTCGCGCGCCGAGCACGGCAGGCACGTTGCAACCGAAACCAAGGAACAAAGGGAGGAACGACTTACCATGGAGGCCCATCACGTGCATGAAACGATCCATCACATAAGCCGCTCGCGCCAGGTAGCCCACATCTTCCAGGGTGGCCATCACACCGAAGAAAACGACCAGAATGGGAAGGAAGGTGAGCATCGCCCCGGCACCCCCAATCACGCCGTCCGCCACCAGAGCAGCAACCCAGGACGGGGCTCCAGCCAGGGCCGCGCGAGAAAGCTCCGCCAATGGGCTGACGGCGTAATTATCGAGCAGTTCCTGCAGCGGAGTACCCACGGCGTATGTCAGCCAGAACGCGAGCCCAAGGATGCCGGCCAGGATCACAACCCCCCAGAAAGGATGCGTGGCCCAACGATCCAGCCGTTCTGTCAGTCCGATCCGACCGGTCCTGGGGCGCGTCAGTGCCGCGCGTATCATGCGGCCGATCCACTCGTAGCGGCCGCTGGCCACAGCGACCAGTGCGTCATCGTGCTCTCGCACAACAGTATGCAGCGCTTCCTGGCGTGCCTCGGTCATACAGCTATTCATCATAGCCGTGACTTTTCGGTCTCCCTCCAGAAGCTTTAGTGCCACCCAGTCCTGTGGATAAGGATCTGGCACATATCCCTCAATCACCTGTTCAACTTGCCGCAAGACATCCTGATGATCTTCTCGAATGCGTGGCGAGGTCGGGTTGTAGTCGTACTCGTCCTGTGTGACCTGTGCAATGGCAGTCAGGAGCTCCTCAACTCCCGCGTTGCGGGTAGCGACCATCGGGACCACAGGGACTCCAAGAGCTGCCTCCAACACCTGGGGCTCAATTTGCACGCCCTCTTGGTCCGCCACATCCATCATATTCAGCGCCACGATCACCGGAGCAGGCAGTGGAATGAGCTCGGACACCAGGTAGAGGCTGCGCTCCAGAATAGCAGCGTCCACCAAAGCCACCACCACGTCCGGACGCTCTCGGATGATGAACTCACGGGCGATGACTTCCTCGGCAGAGTTGGCGGTCAAGCTATAGGTGCCGGGCAGATCGACCACCCGATACGTGGTGCCAGCGTGGGTGAATGTCCCCTCTTTCCGTTCGACGGTCTTCCCAGGCCAGTTACCGACGTGCTGACTGAGGCCGGTCAGGACGTTGAAGAGCGTCGACTTCCCCACGTTCGGCTGGCCGGCCAACGCGACCAGCGCGGTTCTCTCGGCCAAGCTCTCCTTCTCGGTCACGCCATCTTGAGCGAATGGGGCCGATTGAGCCCTCACTGGATTCTCCTCCGCACGTAGACGCGCTTGGCTTCGCCCCGCCCCAGGGCGATGCGAGCGTCGCGCACCCGCGCAATGAGCGGTCCTCGGCCGAAATTCTGCACGACGGTTACATCCGCGCCCGGCGTGAAACCCAAAGCCGTCATCCTACTCAACATGCCGCGACCGCCAGCCAGCTTGACGACTTCGCCCTGCTCGCCCGAATGCAGAGCGCTCAACGAGACAATCCTGTCCTTTGACCCAGACGACGACGGCGTCCGATGCTGTTCGAGCTCAGGCTCCATTGCTTCGCTGTCCTCCGATAAAGTCTGCGTCAAGAGTCAGCCCATGACCCTCGCGTGTCTTTGCTGCAGTGAGGAGAGTGGGACATCCCCCCCCGCGCTTCTCAGTCCTGGCAATCCCTGCAATAACCTATGAGATGAAGATGGGAGTTCGTGATGCGAACACCTTCCTGCTCGCATAGATCGTGCTTCACCCTGGTGACCAAGGACGTATCAAACTCTATTACCTTGCCGCAGCGCTGGCACGTGAAATGGTAGTGTGGCTCCTCCTGGACCGCTTCGTAGTGGCTGTGGCCTTCTCCAAGCCGATGTTCCTCAATCAGGCCCATCTCTTTCAGCAGAGCCAGAGTGCGGTAGACTGTCGCGAGGCTCAGGCCAGGAGCATCCGTCTTGGCTCGGTCGTGAATCGCGTCCGCCTCTAGGTGCTCGTCACACTCTTTCAGAACATCCAGAATCAGACGCCGCTGAGATGTCAGACGCCGACCGGCATCCTGGAAAGCCTCTCGCAATCCGTCCCTCGGCTTGTCCATCTCTCCTCACTCGGTGGGTGTCAGCTTATTGCAAGTGATTCTCATTTTCAACAATCATACCACGGTGGCTGCGACTTGACAAGTGCGCCGACATTGGGTGCCCTCGTGTACCTCAAACGCCATCGAGAGCCATCGACGCGCCGTAGCGGCAAAGAAGAACGTGGAGCGCTCCGCCGCTCCACGTTCTCTCTACAGGTTGCGAGCCGACCGAATCCTGCAGTGGCTCCCTCAAACCTCTCCGTTGTCTGAGCCTGGTCGCGGAGCGACCAGGCTAGTGGTCCGGCTTCCCGTGTCTTAGGGGCTGAAGAAGGCAGGTAGGTGCACAGATCAACCTGACGGATCTGCCAAACCCGTGTGCTGAACCCTGCTGGGACGCGTCATCGTCAACTCGCGGTGTCTTCCGCGGGCTGATCAGATAGGCTCCCGTGCCGCTGTGATCAGCCAGTTCGGCGACAGACGCCCCGGATCGGCGGCTACGAACCGCGAGCAATCGCCGCTCCTTCCCGCAGCGCCTCCTTGTTCAGATCGAGGAGATCTCGGTGACGCTCTGGCAAGTGATCCTCCAGAGCTTGGGCGACGGCGTCCAGTGACACGACCCGGGTAGCCTGCAACAGAGCGCCCAGACAGACCACGTTCGCCATCCGTACGTTGCCGATTTCGGTTGCCATGTCGCTCGCGGGAGCGTAGATCACCTCAATGTCCTCCCGCTCACTCTGATCGGGAACCATCGAGCTGTTGACCACGAGCACGCCTCCGGGTTTCACCGACGGCTCGAAAGCCTCCATTGACGGAATGTTGAGCACCACAGCCGCACTCGGGCGCCGCACCAACGGCGCGCCGATCTCCTGATCAGAGACGACGACCGTGCAGCGAGCTTTCCCTCCCCGCATCTCGGGACCGTAGGACGGAATCCAGGTCACAAAGAGACCCTGATCCATGGCGGCGTAGGCTAGCAACTGCCCGGCGAAAAGTGCCCCCTGTCCGCCGAAGCCAGAAATAATGACTTCCTCTTGCATCGTGGTCTCCTATTCCTCCAGAAGCGCGCTGACATCTTCGCTGGCTTTCGTGTCGCCCAGCGGGTAGTAGTCCACCATATGTTCCTTGGCCCATTCCAGTGCTTCCTGAGGCGACATACCCCAGTTTGTGTTGCACGTCGACAACACTTCGACCATGGAGAAGCCCACTCCCTCGAGTTGGGCCCGGAAAGCTGTCTTGATCGCCCGCTTCGTACGGCGAATCCCCCGGACGTCGAACACCGCCTGCCGGGTAACGTAAGCAGACCCGGGAAGCTCTCCGATCAACTCAGCCATCCGGATGGGATGTCCAGCTGTCACCACATCTCTGCCGGTCGGCGAAGAGGTGGTCACCTGGCCGGGCAGCGTCGTAGGAGCCATCTGCCCCCCGGTCATCCCATAGATTGCGTTGTTCACGAAGATCGTCGTGAGCAATTCGCCTCGATTCGCGGCGTGGACAATCTCGGCCGTCCCAATAGCGGCCAGGTCGCCGTCGCCCTGATATGTGAACACCACCTTTTGCGGGCTGACTCGTTTGATGCCTGTCGCCATCGCCGGCGCCCGCCCGTGTGCCGCCTCCGCAAAATCGGTGTTGAAGTAGTTGTACGCCAACACCGAGCATCCCACCGGGGCGATGCCGATCGTTCTTGCCCGGACATCGAGCTCGTCCAACACCTCAGCAATGAGACGATGGATCGTGCCGTGCGTGCAACCGGGGCAATAGTGGGTGTCCGCTTCTGTCAGGCTGTCTGGATAGTCGTAGACCAATTCCATGTTCTCAAGGCTCTTAGCAGTTGCCATGTCATGCCTCCAATCCGCCGTTGACGTCGGCAGCCAACTTCTCAAGTTCAGGCAGGATCTCGTCATCTAGGGGTATGACTCCTCCCATTCGGCCATAGAATGCCACCGGGCAGCGCCCCCCCACGGCCAGTTGCACGTCCTCGACCATCTGCCCGGCGTTCATCTCAACTGTCAAGATGCCTTGAACCTGCTGAGCAAGCTCGGCAATCCGTTCAGTGGGGAACGGCCACAGGGTGGTCGGGCGGAGCAGCCCTACGTTCATACCCTTGTCCCGAGCATCTCGCACCACCGTCTGACAGATCCGCCCCACTGTACCAAAGGCTACCAGCAGCAGATCGGCATCTTCTGTCTCATACTCCTTCCACCGGGTCTCGTTGGCTCTGATTCTCTCCAACTTCGCCTGGAGCCGAAGGTTGACCTCTTCTAGGTTCTCAGCGCCCAGGTATAGAGAGGTGATGGTGTTCGGCTCGCGGCCATCGGCCCCAGTCAGCGCCCACTCGGCGCGCTCGTCACGATGTCGGACGGATTGCAGCGGCGGCAGCTCCGCCGGCTCCATCATCTGGCCAATGGACCCATCGATTACGACCAGCACGATGGTGCGGTACTTCTCCGCTAGGTCGAACGCCAGGACCATGTTGTCGATCAGCTCTTGCACGTTGGCCGGGGCGAGGACAATCATGTGAAAATCACCATGCCCTGCCATCTTCACGGACTGGAAATAGTCACCCTGGGACGGTTGGATGTTTCCCAGGCCCGGGCCCCCGCGCATTACGTTCACCAAGACAACTGGCACCTCGGAGCATGCGATGTACGAGAGTCCCTCCTGCATGAGACTGATGCCAGGGCTAGATGACGAAGTCATCACTCGAGCGCCAGCACACGCTGCGCCGTAGACCATGTTGATAGCCGCGACTTCACTCTCCGCCTGCAGGAATGAGCGATTCAACTCTGGCAGACGCTTCGATAGGTGCTCCAGTGCCTCGCTCTGTGGCGTGATTGGATACCCGTAGAAAGCCTCCAACCCCGCCCGGACCGCTGCCTCAGCGAATGCCTCGTTTCCTTCCAAGAGTTCCTTTCCCATTATCTATCTCCTATGCGGTCGTGCGCTTCCGCTTTCGCTCACGCCGATACACGGTGAAGACCACGTCAGGGCAGATGGTAGCGCACATTGCACAACCCGTACATTCCTCGGGATCGGTCACTTCGACAGGGTGGTGTCCCTTGACGTTGAACCGGTCTTCTGCCAATTGTAGGATCTCCACCGGGCAGACAGTCACGCATAGACCGCATCCCTTGCAGCGATCCTCCCTGATGATAACCTTACCTCGTGCCATTACTCTGCCTCCCAGTACCTAGAACAGAAAGAAGATGTGCGCAAGACCCGATTCGCGAGCAGTCGGTGAAGGTGACCGCGCGGCTTGCCTCTCCGTGGCGAGGCCGACGACTCGCGTGGAGCAACGACTGGCTTGGGCTGAACGGTGAGACCGGTTGCGGCGAAGCCAGACCCGCCGCAGAGGGTAGCGCGGGTCCTGCTGTCGCCAGGAACCTGACGGTTGGGATCCCCAGTTGCCTCGTCAGCGCTGAATGCGGGGCGAGCCAGCAAATGCTTGATGTCCTCCTCTGGCTTGCTGACGGTTTGCCTGTGTCCCGTCACAAGGTTCGAGCCTGGAGTGCCGGTATTGGCCCCTGGTGGGAAGACACTCCCGGGCTGGTTCGACGCTGCGATGCTGAGCATCTTGCTTGAGATTATACTGCCCGCGGCATCACTCGTCAATTACGCCTGTCAGGCGGATGAGGGGCGTGCCCCCATTGTGTTGTGCTTTTCCCAACGCCGTGCCGGGGGGACCGAGGGCCGTCGGGCAGCCGTCTGATGGCGCACATGTGTCTCTGCCGGCGTATTCGAGGACAGTTTTACCACCGTGGCAGTGGGCATGATCCTCCCGCTGTCGCTCTCACCATGCTGTCCAGGGACAGATGCGGCGCGGGTCGGCCCCCTGACCTGGCGGGTCTCCATAAATCAACGGCAACAACCCCCCTTCTGGCCAGGGACATCCTGTCCAAGCCGGTGACGCATTGGATCGGGACGCTGGAACTCGCCTCCCTTAGAAAAGCGGAATCTGTGCTCCTTCATGTTCGACGATGGGATCAAGTCCGAGAACTGTCCTCAGATCGTACTGATCCAGATCTTTCTTCGCCTTCAGCCGGCGAAGATGCCGGAATTTGATGAACTGCCACGCATCTGCCTCAACGGCGCTGGTCAGCCGCGGATCGCGCTTCAGCTTGAGGTCGATCAGCCTTGCCCGACTGCCCGGCACGACGAGACAGCGCTGCCCTTCCGTAGTCGGCAGCCGTTCGTCCAGCAGATGCCGAGCCAGGGCTGCCGTCGGTGAGATGCTGAAGACGTAGGCCTCCCGCCCCTCTTCCAGCCACCGAACATCCCAGATGTCGCCCGTACAGGCCACGTATCCGATTCCTTCTCCCATGGCGACCAGGTCTTCGCGTATCTGATCGACCTCACGGCCTCGACGCTGCTGCTCATCCTCCTGGCGCAAGCGGACATCCTCATCATCGCAAGTCCCGTAGGATTCGACGCAGACCCGGACCAGTGTGAGTTCGGGGGTCAGCTGGCGCGGGAACTGTCCATAGAGAGCGTTTGTCAGATCATCCTGATTCCACGTCGGCCGTTCGGCAAGCAAGGACCGCACTGCTTCTTCGACACGGTCTGCCAGTGTGTCCCTCGTTTCCCCCTTGTCGGTCAGCCACCACAATGCCTCATTGCTCTGCTCTGCTTGGCCGAGCTTTGTCATGGAAGCCCTACCAAAGCTGTTGTCGATAGCCTCTGCTGCGAAACCCATCGGCGACTGGTCCTGCTCCAGGGCTGCGACGGAGGACAATAGCCCGCTTTCGACGAGAGACGCGTAGGCTCCAGTACGCAGCAGCCCGTTCGTCGTGGGCTCCCCTCGATCCAAAAGAGTCCTGACAGTTGCTCTCCGTGCTCTGGCGCTCAGTTCCTGCTTCAACGTCTCGGTCGACAACGATGGCTCCGGGTGAATACCCCTCCAATGCCACACTAGGCGATGGCCTACCTCAGGTGCGTAGCCCCAGTTTTGAAGCTCATAGCCTGCGCTGCATGCCGCCAGACAGACGGACTCCAGCAAGGCCCCAGCGGAATCGGAGAACAGGGTCACGAGAGCCCCTTCAGCGGTGAGACGTGACCCGACAACCGTCAGAGCCTCTCCAAGTGCGCCCCAGTGCCACTCCCAGTCGAAGCGGCGCCGTCGCAGAAAAGGACGCATCGCGTGAGCCTCAGGCGACTTCCACAGCCATGCTGCCCAAAGAGCCGAGAGCGCCCAGAACGCACCATCTGGACGTGGTGGATCGGCAAGGACCAGCTCTACACTCGCTGCCGGGAGTACGTCTCCGATGTCTCGGGCTGCACGTGGAACCAGGGCATATTGGCCGTTCTCCTTCTGCATAACTGACTCGGGATCCTCTGCCTGACCGGGGAGCGGGCGCGGTTCATCAGACGTGAGCCCTGTAAAACCCCTTTCGAAACAGTACCAGACGTTCCGCTCGAGATAACGAGGTGGAGTCCTTAGGGTGCGTGGCCGGCGGCGATCCTCGCCATGGGGATAGAGCTTGCTTCCACGGTCGAAACAGTCCAGCAGCACGGCCATCAGTGCCGTCTTCACGCCAGGAGCGGCCTGCAGAGCCTCGAGCCGGCGAGACAGATCCATCAGGGCGGACAGGTTGCGCGGCGTGTAGCAGTCAACCAGCTCGGCGGCCCGCTTTCGGGCTGAATGACCGACAGGCGCTGCTCGATCCAACGCATAGTAATAGGCTAGGCTCCGAGGGGCCATCGTGCGAGCCAGCACGACATCGTCTCTGTCTGTAGGTCCAGTCTGCACCTCGCCACAGTCGGGGCAGCGGACCCCCTTCTCGAAGGGATAGCCCAGGTCCCGATCCCAGGCGAACCATTCGGCGACGCCTTGGCTGCCGCAGCCGGGACAGCTAGAACGGTAGAGAGACGTCAGATGGCTGTGGAGAGGCGTGTCCCCCTTCAAGCTACTTGCCAGGTGAGTGAACGCCGCACTCAGCGCGTGGGGATCTCGACCGCAAAGGTCCAGTCGAGCGATCAGAAGCAGCAAGGGATTGATGCTGAAGCCTAGAGCGCGTCGGCCGGTCCCGACCGCTTCCCGCACGAACCTTGGCCCCTGGCAGAACAGATCCACGACAACATCGCCCGGTGCAGTGAGAGCTCGCACATACTCCGCGGCAGCTCCCACCGGTTCGTGAGGGCGGTAGTCAGCCAGCGGCCGCCTTGGCGGTACCAGCCGACCAGGAATGAACTGGCTTCGTTTGGGCATAGGGTACCCGGCCTGGATCTCAGTCCCGTGGTCTCAGTATACCACCCAAGCCATGAGCCGAAAAGTGACCGAGAGTTGCTGCACGTTTTGCCTGTGCTATAATGGATGTCCTTGGACATGCACACGGAGGTAACCGGATTAGGATGATTCACACCGCTCTCGAACGATGGCCCCCCACCTTGATGCTCATCGCGGCTGGGCTGGCGATGTTGGCCTTTGTGTCTGCCTTGCTGAGTGGCTGCCTCAGGAGTGAGGTTCAGCCCACTGCGACGCTGCCCCCAACCGAGGCTCCGGCAACGGCCACGAGCACGCCTCCGCCAAGTGCCACACCGCTTCCCACGTCGACCCCAACCCCAACAGCAACTCCGACGCCGACGCCCTGGCCGGAAAACGTCAACCCACTGACCGGCGAGGTCGTGGACGATCCGCGCCAGCTCGCTCAGGTGCCGGTGGCCATCAAGCTATCGAACTGGCCTGGGCAATACGTGCGGCCCCAGGCTGGCATCGACAGCGCAGATCTCATCTTCGAGCACTACAACGAGGGCTGGTTCGCGACCCGCTGGACTGCTGTCTATCTTGGCCAGTCTCCGGAACGTGTGGGCCCGATGCGCAGTGGGCGGCTCATCGACCTGGAGATCCCGGCCATGTATGACGCCGTCTTCGCCAACTCAGGATTCAGCAATGGTCTTGTTGCGCTTTTCCGGGATTCAGACCTCTACCCCGACCAGATCGTGTCAGACAGTCTTCCAGAGACGCTGCAACCGCGCCCATTCTACCGAGACTATAGCCGCAGCGTGCCGCTGGAGCACACCATGTACACTAGCCCCACCTTGGTGCGTGAGTGGGCAGCGGCGCGAGGCATCGAAGGAAGACAGAACCTGGAGGGCATGGTCTTCTCCGAGAGGCCTGGCCCTGACATGGAGGCGAGCGGCCCTGCCACCAGCATCACTATTCCGTGGAACCGACTGGACGCCCAGTGGCGCTACGATGAGAGCGCGGAGCGTTACCTGCGCTGGAGCGACGGCGCGCCGCACAGAGATGCTCTTACCGGACAGCAACTCAGCGTGGCAAACGTCGTGGTGCTCTACGTCTCCCAGTGGAACACCAACATCGTGGAGGATCCCCACAGCGGTGCTCTCTCCATCCAGTGGGCGCTGTGGAACAAGGACAATCCCTATCGCCAGGCCATCCTCTTCCGGGACGGGCAGCGCTTCGACGGCATCTGGCATCGAGAAGAGCGAGACGACATGCTGACCCTGACGGACGAGGTGGGGGACCCGCTCCCATTCAAGGTTGGAAGCAGCTTCTTCGAGATTCTGCCGCTGGGCGAGCGCTGGATCGAGATTATGGTCGAACCGTAGAGCAGCGGGCAGCCTCGGAATTGGTTGGATGGACCCGAAGGCGAAGGCCCAACCTTTCAGCCTTCCTCTGCTGCGCGGTTCAGGAAACGCTCATTCTTCCTTGAATTTCTCCACCTGATACGTTGAGACGCCGAGTTCGCCGTCACGGTAGGCATCGCCGGGGAGGCCTGCCTTCAGGCAGAGCCGGTGGAGGAATTCCTCCTTGTCCGGGACCTTCTCCCACACCTGGGGAAGAAACGTAGCTCTGTGCCATCCCCGTTCGATCACTACCCCATCCACACCTGGGCGCAGTCTGTCTAACAGCTCGTCGACGTTGTCGCAATCCACGGGCTCAGGGAGACTGAGCACCGATATCTCGATCGTCAGGTCGTCAACCTCCTCCGGGCGCACGGGGGGAAAGCGGGGATCGCGGAGCGCTGCCCCTATGGCATTCTGTTGCACGTCCAGCGCCAGAGGACGTCGGGCTTCAAGTGAACCGATACAACCACGAAGTCGATTGTTCTTGTTCAGGGTGACGAAGCTCGCGCCCGGACGTCGAAGGGTTTCGGGCACAGCGTCGCCGCCGATAGGGGGTGGATCCTGGCTCTGGACGGCCCGCGCGATCGATTCCCGTGCTAGGTTGAGTAGATAGCGTCGTTCCTCTGGCGACAGCGACATTGTGTCTCTCTCCGTTAAGCTCCTATCCGCCTCAGCTTGCATAGGCCACCGAAGCATAACCCACAACGCGAGACTTGTTGCCTGCTGTGTCCCCGGAAGTGCGATAGTCAAGCAGATGAGGGCTCCACCCTTTTCGCTCGGCGATTCCTGCGAGCGCTGCTGCCGGCGCACGTCCGCAGGCTTCGCCTCCCATAACTTTGTCCTCGTCTCCCAGCAGCAGCGCGTCCAGGAAATCCTGGTCCAACTCCTGAGCCGCATCATGCGGGTAGAAATGGCTCAGATCCGTAGAAACGACAATCAGATCATTCTCGTCGATCTCATCGACCAAATCCTCTACCACGTCTCCCGGGTCCACCTGTCCAAACAGCATGGGCACCAGTCTGAACTCCGATAGAACGACCTGCAGGAAGGGGAGCTCGACCTCGAGACAGTGCTCCGGAGCATGAGCGCCAGGAATCCGCTGGTACAGTGAGGACCGCGCTAGCATATCGGCGATGCGCTCGACCGCCACAGGTACGTCGCCAAGAGGTGTACGATATGCTGAGTAGCTGCCCAGCGCCACGCCGCTCACGGGCACCCGATGGGCAGGCCCCAGCAGGAAGACGGTCCAGTCTCTGCTGGGAAGCTGCTCCAGTGCCTTGAAGGCGTACCCCGCCGTGGACCCCGAGTAGACGTAGCCGGCGTGCGGGGCGACGACCGCCCTTACGATCCCGAGGTTCTCAGGAAGCGACGCGCGGCTGACGTACTGCTGCACCTCCCGCTTCAGCTCGACGGGATCGGCCGGATAGAACTGCCCGGCGACAGCCGGTTGTCGGATGGATAACTGGGACATCGCGTCCTCCTGTAGTTACTGACTGATCCGTGAACTGGGCAAGGCCTCTGCGCTATTATAGCATCACCGAGCCAGCTCCACCACCGTGAGCAGCCCCACAATCGAGGGACACTGTTGACGCATCTCTACCTGGGGCACCGAGCGAGGTGCCGGCTCGTCCCATCCACTGAAGCCTTGCTTTGCCGCCCACAACGCCATGCCAGGAGAGGCAAGAGGAGCACCACGGGCCGGCAGAGCCGCCACGGACGCGGGCCGCAGCCACGCTTGATGGGACGCTCGACTCCTTCTCGGAGCGTTCTGTTGCCGGTCAGGGCTGGGCCTGTTCCGCCGCGTCCTGTTGGGCGAATACCTTGTCGCGAGCCGAGTCTTGGCTTACAATACGTGGTGCGGCCTGCTGCGTACGCGAGCGTGAGATGAAACCCTTCGCACAGGAGAACGGAGAAAGGGTTGAGAATGGACGACTTGTTTGCACACAGTCGACAGGAGCAGATTCGCCGTCAGGCCCCCCTGGCGGCGCGTGTGCGACCTGGAACCCTCGAGGCGTTTGTCGGGCAGAGGCACATCGTCGGAGACGGACGGCTACTCTATCGCGCCATCAAGGCTGATCGACTCTTTTCCTCGTTGATTTTCTGGGGTCCTCCAGGAACCGGCAAGACGACCCTTGCTATGATCATCGCCAACTCCACCGAGAGGCACTTCGAGACTATGAGCGCGGTGTTGACCGGGGTGGCCGACCTCCGACGTATCATCAAGGAAGCCAAGGATCGGCTGGGCATGTACGCTCAGCGCACCATCCTCTTTGTGGACGAGATCCACCGCTGGAACAAGGCACAGCAGGATGCCCTGTTGCCCCACGTCGAGGACGGTACGATTGTCCTCATCGGCGCTACGACGGAGAATCCCTACTTCGAGGTCATCGGGCCTCTCGTCTCCAGGTCCCGGATCTTCCAGTTTGAGCCGCTGGCTGACCACGAGGTGGAGGCTGTTCTGAGGCGGGCCGTCGAAGATGTCAAGGACGGCTATGGGGATCGCTGCGTTCGGATCGCGGATGAAGCCTTGGCCCATCTGGTGCGAGTCGCTGGAGGTGATGCCCGGGATGCCCTTAATGCTCTGGAATTGGCCGTGGAAAGTACGCCGCCCGACGAAGACGGCTGTACGTACGTTACTCTGGAGGTAGCCGAAGATTCAATCCAGCAGCGGGCACTGCGCTACGATAAGTCGGGCGATCAACACTACGATACCGCTTCAGCTTTCATCAAGTCGGTGCGGGGCAGCGACCCCGATGCGGCGCTCTATTGGTTGGCAAAGATGGTCGCCGCGGGCGAGGATCCGCGCTTCATCCTCCGCCGCTTGTACATCCTGGCGGCCGAGGACATCGGCTTGGCCGATCCGAACGGAGTTCAGGTTGTCGACGCCTGTGCTCAGGCGTTCGAGTGGGTGGGGATGCCAGAAGGACAATACCACCTGGCGATGGCAACGCTCTATCTCGCCACGGCTCCTAAGTCCAACGCTGTGGGTGCCTACTGGAAGGCACTGGAGGAGGTGCGGGAGCGAGGAGCCGGGCCGGTGCCGGCTCATCTGCGGGACAAGAGCGATGTCTTCCGCGGTGCGCTACACGACCACTACAAGCGGACAATGGAAGAGCACGATGGCTACAAGTATCCCCACGCTTACCCGGAAGGCTGGGTCTACCAGCGGTACTTGCCGGACGGGGTCAGTGCTGAGTGGTTCAGGCCCGCGGGGCACGGCCACGAGCGGGAGATCCTTGAACGCATGCGAGCGATGAAACGCAGAGAGATGGAGCGCAGTGAGTAGGGTGGAATGCCTGAAGCAACCCGTGCTGCAAGTCATCGTCCCATCTGACGCAAGATGCGCTTGTCACCGACTCGCCTCGTCACCCCCGCCTCGTCTAGGTGCTCCAGCAGGGCCTGCGCATACTTGCGGCTCGAGTCAAACATGTCCCGCACTTCGGCAAGCGTGATGCTCCCCTGTCGCTGGATCGTCTCTTCAACCCGGCGGACCATCTCTTGATAGGTCTCGGACAGGAACACCACGTCTGGTCCTACCTGCTCCAGCTCCCCTCGCTGGAGTAGCACCCTTAGCACGTCCTCCCCCACGGCTTCAGCGCTCTCCTTAACCGACGGCGGCGCATATGGCTCGCGATGGAAGCGGGCTAGCAGATCCTCCACGCGTTGCCTCTGCCCCGGTCCCAACTCGACGGTGTGAGACGGCAGTCGAACGGTAGCCCCTTCGTCAACGACCACGCCTTCAGCATTGGCCTGAGCCATCGCTGCGTCGAAGATCCGGGGAGTCAGGCGCAAGCTGCTGCGCAGCGCCTCTCGAGGCATCCCTGTTCGCAGAGGGAACGATTTATGATAGGCCGAGAGTTCGTCGGTCGCGCGAGTCATCAGTTGTCTCCACCAATCCCTGGCGACCACCAATTGCTCACCGGCCCGGCTCCAGTGCGCGGCCGTGCGCTCTTGATTCTTTCCTCCCGTCAGAAGGACTGCCTGGTCCTCGTCCAGCAACTGGATCAAAGCTCTCTCCGCATCCTCTCCGAGTCTCGCAGCCTCGAACAGGCTTCCAATGGACACAGGCCCTTGCCGTTCCAGAGTCTGCAGCAGTATTGACGACGGGCTGCCCTGAGCCAGCGTCTTCAGGTGCTCGACGACAGGGGAGCGGAATCGACGGTGCTTGCGGCCGGGATGAGGGTCCACAACGATGCCGCCCCCCACCGTTGTGGGAGGCGATGGCAGACGCACAATATAGCGATCCCCCTTAACTACGGCCACGGGCTCTTGGAGCTCCAGTTGAACCCAACCAGTCTGGCCAGGCAACAGTCTCTCTTTGCCCAGCAGCCGGACGCGGGCCATGACCTCAGCGGCTCTGGTGTAGAACTTGAGTCGCGTGTTGTGTCGCAGCGGGCGTTGGGCGAACTGGCCCAGGTCTGCCCAGAGCATATCGGGCAGATAACGCAGTTGCACGTCCACTAGGGTCGTCGGGTGCAGCCAACCAGGAGACGTGACGACGTCACCACGCTTCAGTGCGTCTTTGTCAACACCGCTGAGGTTGATCGCTACTCGGCTCCCCGGCACGGCCCGCTCGACCGCTTCCTTGTGAGTCTGAAGGCCACGGATGCGGGCCTTCAATTCCTGGGGCTGTATCTCCACCTCCTCCCCCACCCGAAGATAGCCGTCGATGAGCGTGCCGGTGACGACAGTGCCAAACCCGCTGACGGTGAAGACTCGGTCGATCGAAAGCCTGGGCCGGCCCCGATCAGCCTGGGGCTCGACGTCGGCCAGCACTTCCTGCAGTGCATACATCAACTCATCGAGGCCCTGCTCCGTTCGGGCTGACGTAAGTACGAGCGGCGCGTTCTCCAGCACGGTCCCCTCGAGGGTCTCAATGACATCGTCCACCACCAGATCGAGCCACTCTTCATTCTCCACGAGGTCCGTCTTGGTCAGCGTGACGACCCCTGCCTCGATCTCCAGAATGTCGAGGATGGCCAGGTGTTCTCTGGTCTGCGGCATTACGCTCTCATCGGCGGCGACGACGAAAAGCGCCGCGTCGATGCTGCCTACACCGGCCAGCATGTTCTCGACGAAGTCACGGTGACCCGGCACATCAACGATTCCCACCGATTCGCCATTCGGAAGCGTGAGCCACGCGAAGCCCAGGTCGATGGTCAGACCGCGCTCTTTCTCTTCACGGAGGCGGTCTGGGTCGATCCCTGTGAGAGCCAGAACCAGAGCGGATTTCCCGTGGTCTACGTGACCGGCAGTGCCAATGACGCGCATAGTCTTGTCGTTACTGCTCGCCGCGCAGCTTGGCCAGCTGCTCATCAATCGGCGCGACGAGCTCCCGATACACGTCCTGAGCAGCACTCAACAGACTTCCAGCATCGGCGCGCTGCGTCTCCCATATGGCCGTCAGCTGGTCGCGGTACAACTTGACGGCGGCCTCCAATACCTCTAGCCGCCTCTCGTGGGCAATTCTGATCTCCTCGTGTGCCTGCCCACGTTGCTCGAGAATCATCGCCTGCTTCGTCAACTCCTTGGCTCGTGCCGCTTGCCATTCTTCCCACTCTCGCACGATCCTCTCCTCGGCGATGCGCTGCCTCTCAGCCATCTCGTCCTGACGTCTCTCGAGGCGTGTCTTGAATTTCTCGAGGGCACTCAAAGCCCGTTTCACTTGCTGCTTTCGCTCAATGAAGCCGTGCGTCTGCTCGCGGAGCCGCTTCAACTCCTCTGCTACCTCTTCACCCTGATCCAGATACCGCTGCACCTTCTGCTCTCTCTGGAAGCTGGAGATACGTAGCTCCTCAATGGGTTCGTCATACCTTCGGGTCTCCTGGATTACCTGCTCGATCCGGGCATCGTGCTTCTGCAAGCGCTGCTCCAGCGCAGGAAGCTTCTGCGCGACACTGTCGATCCTTCTGTGTAAATCCGGGATCTCTTGCTCGAACTCGGTAAGGCGCCGGTGGTCCGAGCGCCGCCGCTCCTCCAGATACGACACGGCTTTCGTCGGTTCCTCAAGCCGCTTGCTCAGGTCCGCCAACGTTACTTCGAGTGCCTGGATCCTGCTCGTCAGGCGCTCTTCCTCAGCCTCACGGGCACTCAGTTGCTCGTCGTACCGAGGAAGGACACGAAGGTCCTTCTCCAGACGGCCAAGATGCTTCTTTATTGCCTCATGTTCAATCTGCCGCAGTTGCTTCGACTCGGCTCGCTCCTTGCGCCAGGTCTCATCACGCTGCTCGAGCTGATAGGTCATCTCCTTCTTGTAATTCGAGATCATCTGCTCGAACTCATCGACCCTGGAGAGCACGCCTTCGACACCAGCCAGCGAAGATCGCAGTTCTTGAATCTGCGCTGACTGCTTACTCAGCACTCGTTGCTGTTCCTGCAATCGCTCTTCCAGTGTCGCGATTGTCGCTTTGTCGGCACGGCGCTGCTCGTCGAGCCATTTCAGCGTCTGCAGAGCCTGTGCAGAATCCATCGACTCCGTAATCTTCGTCACCATAGCCTGCTCCTCCCATCTTTGCTAGTGCGAGATGCAAGTGCACCAAGGTCGATTATAACATTGTTCATTCTGAGAGACAACGACTCCTGTGTGAGTAGGCTGGGTGATTCGTTGGCGCCCCTGATCTTCACGGAGGAACTGCCTGCCCCCCACCAGCCGTGAGTCCCCGGCCTGCAGGCAACATCCAATTCTAGCCATTGCGAGGCCCGGTGCCGCATCGGCTGTCTGTGACAGACCTCCAGACAGAGACTGGACCCACGAGGGGAGGCGCGATCTGGAGAACCCGCCATTCCCTCGCCGGCCCTGAAGTGAGAAAACGACTTCTCCCCCCACCGTCAACACTCGGGCTCCGGCCTGGACGTAAGCTCAATCGCTCCGCCGGAGTGGACGCCCCGATCTGGACGCGAATTGTCTTCGCTTCCTCACATCGGTCACAGCACGCTCACCGGGTCCACCTCGACGCGCCACCCAGCGGGGATTTGCACGCTGCGGAGCAGCGTGGGGGGGGCCGGGTGGCGGACCAGAATCTGCCAGCGGTAGCGACCCCGCAAGCGAGCGAAGAAGGGCGGCGCTGGCCCTATGAGGTTGGCTGCAGGCAAGCCGCTGCTTGCCAGGGCCTTCCGCAGCCGCTCCGCCATCTGTTCAGCTTCGCTTCGAGCGCGGGAATTATCAGCATCATCGTAGATCAGTTTTGCCAGCCGGCTGTAAGGCGGGTACCTCTGCTCGTGGCGGAAGGCCAACTCCTTCTTGGCGAAGGCCCGATAGTCGTGCTTGGACGCAGCCACTACGGCGTAGTGGTCAGGATGGTAGGTCTGGATGACGACTTGCCCTCCCAGGAGGCCCCGGCCAGCACGTCCCGCCACCTGTGTCAGTAGCTGGAACGTGCGCTCCCCAGAACGGAAGTCAGGTAGATTGAGCGCTGTGTCGGCCGAGATAACACCCACCACGGTGACCAACGGCAAATCGAGCCCCTTTGCAATCATCTGCGTACCCACGAGGACATCGGCGCCACCGCCAGCGAAGCGTCTCAGGATGTTCGCATGAGCCTCGTGGCTCCGGGCGGTGTCTCGGTCCCAGCGTAGCAGTCGCGCGTCGGGCCAGCGCTCGCGCACTGCCCGTTCCACTCGCTCTGTCCCCAGACCGAAGTACCGAATGCGGCTCCCCCCGCATCGCGGGCAGTCTTTGGGCTGTGCCTCGCGATGATTGCAGTGATGACAGACCAGTCGAGCCCGGTATCCGTGGTAGGTCAAGGGCACGTCACAGCGGGGACAGCGGGCCACGAAACCGCAGTCGCGGCACAGCACAAATGTCGCAGTTCCGCGCCGGTTGAGGAACAGAATCACCTGCTCACCACCTGCCAGCGCCTCATCCATTGTTCGTTGTAGCGTGCGGCTGAAGATAGACCGATTGCCGGCGCGCAGCTCAGCCCGCAGATCGACGACCTGTACCGGAGGCAGCGGCAGATAGCGAGCCTCAGTCGCTTGGTTGCCCATGGATTCATAGCGCAGGGTCCGGACGTGGTAGCGGGCCTGGAGTTCCTGCAGGCGGCGAGTGTGACCCATAATCCGGCGCGGCATTTCCTGCAATTGGAGTTCACCGCGCTTGGCGCGATGGTACGTTTCCAGGCTCGGCGTTGCCGAGCCGAGGATGACCGTCGCGTCGTTGAGCTGCGCCAGGTGGAGTGCCGCATCACGGGCGTGATAGCGGGGGCGCGGCGCCTCCTGTTTGTAACTGTCATCGTGCTCCTCGTCCAGCACGATCAGTCCCAGCGACGAGAACGGGACGAACAGCGCTGAACGCGGTCCAATGACGATGTCGACTAGTCCGGCGCGGATGCGGCGCCACGTATCGTAGCGCTCACCGTCGGTCAGTGCGCTGTGGAGTACCGCGACCCGGTTCGGAAAGCGACCAGCGAATCGGGTGACGGTCTGGGGTGTCAAGGAGATCTCCGGGACGAGGACGATCGCCTCACGGCCTTGTTCCAACACCCTGGCGACGGCACGGAGGTATATCTCCGTCTTCCCAGAACCCGTCACGCCGTGGACGAGGAAAGGATCAGACCCGAAAGCAGAGATGGACCGGCATATGGGCTTCCAGACAGCCTGTTGATCGGGAGTCAACGGTGGCGGTGTGGTGGGGACGAAGACCTCATCGGAAAGGGGGTCGCGCCAGACTTCCCGGCTGCCAAAGGCAATCAAGCCCCGCTCCTGCAGCTTTTCCAGGTGGTATCGCCCACAGCCAGTTTCCTCATACACCCGATGGACTGCCAGGGGTCGGTCTTCGGCCTTGAGGAGATTGAGGATCGGCGGGTAGTACTCGCTGCGCAGACCCTGCAGCCCGGTCCCTTCGTCCGTTCCAGCTATCAGCCGGACAGTATCGACGCGTTTGGGCCGCGCCCTGGGGGGAGCGAGGAATGATTCCCGGCTCACGACGTTACGTTGCGCCAGTTGCTCGGCGGCCGCCCTCCAGTCGACACCTCGCAGCGCCGAATCCAGCTGGGTTCCCCGGAGAGCACCGCGCCGTTGCAACAGGGCCAGCAAATCTGCCTGGGCGTCAGTATTGGCTGCGCCGTCCGGGATCTCGCCTTTCAGGGCGACTCTCACGTCGGCATGGCCAACCATACCTGGTGGGAGCATCAACTCCACGCATTCGTAGAGTGATGCCAGATACTCCCGGCGCATCCACCGGGCAAGCTTAATCTGTTCCTGTGTCAGAACGGGTTTGGGATCGGCAAGAGACAGGACAGGGCGGGTCTCTGGGACCCGCGCCCGATCGCTCATTCCGACTACGAGTCCATAGAGCCGACGACTCCCCAGCGGCACCACAACCAGTGAACCGGGCTCAATGCGTCCGCCCAGGCTGTCGGGTATGTGATACGTGAAGGCCGGGCGATCCTCTGATGCCCTGGCCGGAGAGAAGACCACCACTTCAGCGAACGTGTATGAATCCATCTGTGCATGAGGAAAGTGTGTGGCCCGATGATCCACCATTCGAGCACTTAGACCTTCTGATCGCAGGTGCCTACACCCTGGGCGGTCCACGTCCCGCTGTTGCTATACCTCCTCGCCGAAACGCGGACTGTAGCGCAGGAAGACTAAGTAACCAATTGTCAGCATGATCAGCGAGCTCAGAGCAGTGCGGAGGAGGAAGTCCAGACCTGTGTAGGTGCCCCAGTACAGCAGGTCACGGTACGACGCGATGACCGAGGCCATTGGATTCAGGCGGCGGAGCCAGAGTTGGGCGTCGAAGGTGACACCGAGCATCGTCCTCTCGCCGCCTATCTGAGTGATGGGGTAGAATACCGGCGTAAGGAAGAACCACGCCTGCATAGCGACGCTCAGGATGATCCTTGTATCTCGGTAGAACACGTTGAGCGTGGACAGGATCAAGCATAGTCCCAGAGTGAACGTCACCTGAACGAGGATCGGAATAGGCAACAGCAGCGCCCAGGGCGTGATGGTGGCTCCGGAGACGACCGCTAGCCCGAAGAACACGGGTAGCGCGATGATGAAGTTGACCAGGTTCGAGAGGATGATTGATAGAGGGAGCACCTCACGGGGGAAGTAGACTTTCTTGATCAGGTGAGCACTCCCGACAATGCTATTGGTTGCCTCGGTTACCGACTGAGAGAAGAACTGCCAAGGCAGAAGAGCGCAAAGCAAGAAGACGTGATAGTGACTCAGATCGGATCGGACGAAAAGGAAGTTGAAGACTACGGTGAATACCAGCATCATCAACAGGGGGTTGGCCCACGACCAGACGATTCCGAGCACGGAGTTGCGGTAGCGCACCTTGAGATCACGCATGACTAGGTTGCGGATCAGTTCGCGATACTGCCACAGTTCTCTGAGTCGAGCGAGAATACCCATGGGCGTCAGGTTCTCTCCATCTCTGTCGGCTGGTTGTCAGCTCGCTCTACGCTGGCTCCAGTACTGTACGATAGATCTTCATCAAGTGGCGTCCGGTGCGATCCCAGGAGAAATGCCGGCCCGCGCGCTCGCGGAGGCGCTGGCCGATTTCGCGGCAGCGGATTGGCGCTGTCAGGAGATCGCCGATAGCATCGGCCAGCGCCACTGGGTCACCGGTAGGTGAGGCGTATGTACCCAGCGCGCCCAGGTATTCCCGGCTAACGGGTGTGTCGAAGGCGACGGTCGGCAGTCCCATAGCCATATAGTTGAGCATCTTGCCCGCACCCTCGGTGGTGGACAGCTTGGGAGCCACAGCAATGTCCCCCAATGCCAGATTGGCTGGGGCCTGGTCATACGGCACCTTGCCGGTGAACGTCACCCGGTCAGCGATTCCTAGTTCTACGGTCATCTTTTGGTAGTGTTCAACGCTGGGAAAACCCATGATCAAGAAATGTGCATCTACTCCTCGTTCCTTGAGCACCTGTGCGGCCTGCAAGAGGTGGGGTGTGCCCTGATAGTCGGCCAGAAGCCCCAGGTACGCCACCACCGGGCGTCCAACCGGGATGCCCAACGCCGCTCGACGCTGCGCCACCGCCTCTGCGTCTAGCACGTTCGGTCGGAACAAGTCCAGGCTGACCGAGTCTGGCACCGGATGGACACAGTTGCTGCCGCAGCCGAAATCCTGCTCTAGCAACGCCGCCGTCATCTGCGTGCTGGTGACGACCGCGTCGGGCAGATGACTGATGCGCCACTCCAGAAGCCGTGCCCAACGGTACCAAAGGCCATCCGGGTCGAGAAAGCCGTGATCCACCATCTCGCTGGTCATGCTCCCTTGAAAGTCGGCCACCAGTGGCACCCCTTTGAGTCTGCTCAATATGTAGCCGATCAGGGCTCCCTCGTGCAGGTGGCCGTGGATCAAGTCAAAATGGCGATTCAACACCACCTTGACGCCACTCCACAACAAGAACATATCGAACGCAATCTTGTGCAGTGAAGAGCCAACCTCGTAGTCGGCGCGCCAGGGAGTCGGCCTTGTACGGACGATCTCGAGATCGGGAAGATCGCGTCCCAGGTAGTATGTCACAATGGTCACCTGGTGCCCTAACCTTTGGAGCGCCCGCGACTCTTCCAGGATTCGCACGTGGCAGCCGTAGTCCAGAAAGAAGGACGTGGGAGCGACCATCAGGATGCGGTATGAATCAGGCAAGGCGTCTCAAGTGACTGCGGCTATCTCTCGTACTACTCTTCCTCCGAGTCGGCGGGCGTCTGATTGAAGCGGGAGGCCAGATTGCCAAAGATCATGCGGCTCAGCTGTTGGGCAGCCCCCGGTACGTTCCGTGTGTCAAGAGCATCTTTTTCAGACCACATCCCCCGTTGCCGTTGCTTCATCCAGCGATCTCGGCTCTTGGCGGCTTCGGTGGCAGTCTCGGCCAAGATGTCCTCGTCAGCTCCACTCAGCACGCCGCGCAGATACACCAACTCCTCCATAAGTGAATCGAGGCGACGGAGGACATTCTTCCTGTTCAGGTATATTGAGGGATACTGCCTGACGGCATCATCGACGGCCTCGGTAGCGGCGGCGAAGCGGTTCGCGGCAAACTTGCGCATCTCTTTCCATCCCGGTGTGTCAACCGTAGCTCTCAACAGGGCGATGGTAAGTAAGTCCGGTAGACCTTCGATGCCCGCTTGTAGGCCGTCGTGCTCGTCAACATCTAGGAAGAAGGGGTGCGCACCGAGCGCATAGGCCAAGCCAGAGCACGTCTCGATTGCGGCGCTGGAAGCCTTGGATGAGGGCGTGAAGCAGTAGAGCGCTTCCTCAAGAAGATCTGCGCTGGCGTCTCCCAGCCCCTCCAGGGAACGTAGCCCGACCACCGCTGGGTTAGGGATGCAATGACCGCCGACGTAAGAGACATGCTCGGGGAGAACTTCCTCAGCCCACCGCAGCACCGGAGCCTTGAGCCGCGCCGTGTCCGTAATGACGGCGCCTTCTTCCAGATGAGGTGAGATAGCAGCGAATGTCGCCTCGATGTCAGTCAAGGGTTCAGATACGATCACCAGGTAGGCTCCCTGGCAGGCCGGACCTGGTTTGCGCGGCACCTCATCGAAGATCCCCCGCACCTTCGCCAAGTCGGCGATGGCGCGGTCAGTGTCGTACCCAACAATCTCCATGGTCTGTCTTTGATCTCGAAGCCCCATAGCGATGGAGGCGCTGATCAGATCGATGCCGATGATTGCTACCCGATTAGAGTTCATAATCGTGTCTTTCCCCTGTAAGTGTTGACGTCCTGCGCAAGATGCAACGCCCACCCATAGTGAGGGGTTGCCATCTTCGCCCCGTGTGCTCTAGTTTGCGTCATCGCCCGCCTGCAGCGCTGCGAGCAGGTGGTCTTCTGTTGTCCGACACGTACTCAGCTGCTGCTGATGACGCCGGATCAACTCGACAGTGAGCGGCGAGCACCCGGCCGCCTCCGCCCAGCGCGCTCCAGTTTCTGCGTGACTGGCATATCGGGCGAGAGCCCGTCGCCAACCGTCGGCCTGCCCATCGGTGAGGCGATCTAAGGTGCGCGGCACGAGATGTTGGATCAGCACGAACACCCCTCTCTGCCATGCGGGCAGTTGAGCCGCGGCCTTGCCGACGTCGTGCAGCAGTGCGGCTGCCAGGAGATCCTCATTAGTGTGCCCTCGCTGACGGAGTGTCTCGTACACGGTCAGTGCATGACACTGATCCTGTGGGGCTTGTTTGACGAATAGAGCTTGAGCCTCTGGCGACAGAGTCCTCGCCACTTGTTCCATCCGCGGCTTGTTGATCCTGCGCCGGGCAGTCAGTGCTCGCAGAAACTGCTCGACGCGGTGGCAACGCGGCATCGCCGTCAGATGCGTCAGTAGACGAGCAGCGCTCGAAACATGAAGCTCATCAGCGGGTTCATGACCATCCCAAGCACGCCCGTCCTTGACATCAGGTACAATACCAGCATCAGTCCCGGCCCACCGAACTGCTCAAGTCGCTCGAATTTCGTTGCCCACTGACGCGGCAGCAGCCAGACCAGTACCCGAGAACCATCGAGAGGGGGGAAGGGGATCAGGTTGAAGGCCATCAGGGCCAGATTGATGCTGATGAATTGCATCAAAATGCCCTGCGGACTGATCACAGAAGCACGGCCGTACAGACTCAACCAACCGAGCCGAAACGGAATCGCTCCCAGCATCGCCAGCAGTAGGTTGGAGAGGGGACCGGCGATGCTCACAAGCGCGTGGTTGCGGCGCAAGTCTCCGCGCAGACGATAAGGACTTACAGGCACCGGCTTTCCCCACCCAAAGCCGAAAAGCACCAGAGAGATCGTCCCGACCGGATCGAGATGCGCCAGCGGGTTTATGGTCATCCGTCCTCGTCGGGCAGCTGTGTCATCGCCCAACTGATATGCCGCCCAGGCATGCGCCCACTCGTGAAGGGGCATGCTGGTCAGAAACAGTATGGCCAGCGTAATCAGCCGGTTCGGATCAAGGAGATTTCCCAACAATGTCCTTTGCCTCTATATCTTGTGGAGATGCCCAGGGCCACAAGTGCCTTGGGATCTCATTCCGTCTTCAAATCCAATTGATTATAACACGCATACCTCAAGGTAGCGAGTGAACGCGCGGTGTACGGGATTGGGGTGGGCTGGTGAGTTATCTAAGCCGTCCCTCCGAGCTAACATGGTGGATCCCTGGCTGCTCAGAACAACCTGTCAATCCTGGCCTCAGCCGACACGTCTGGAGATAGCCAATAGGTGCGGGCTGCCTCTACGGGTTCCTCTTCCTTCCTTCCTTCTGCCACGGTGCCTTTCAGGTCAGCCCCTGAGGCCTGTCACCCAAGACCTTGCTCGTGAGAGAGGCCCAGCGAGTGTCGGGAATCGTGCTCGAGACGAAGGCGTGGCACGTGGTGTTGAGCGGTTCAGGCCATGGCCCGGTGGCGAGAGCCAAGCACGGCTTGATGGCTAAACTGTCGGACTGTCCTGTCGCCTTGCACCCTTGCGGATTAGCTCTGTCGCTGCCGTTGCCAATCCGACGACGAGCCAGAAGAGTGTGACCGAGTGGTGAAAGTCTAGGTTGAAGAAGTAATGGTCGAAGATGCCGCCCGCCAGGGCTCCAACGACTCCTGCGTGCAGCCCCCACCACAGTGGTTCCAGGCGTGTGTCGACTGCCATATGCCGTGTGCGCCAGAAGCGCACCAGAAGCACACTCATCACGATCAAGAAGCTGGCTAGGCCGATCAGGCCCATCTGTTGGGCGATGAGCAGATACACGTTGGCCACGCCGATGTAGGTGTCGATGTCCGGAGAGCCCGCGAAGCCGACCCCGAGCAGCCGATGGCGTTGAATCAGGATCAGTGCATCCTTGTACTCGCCCATACGCATCTGGGTGGCCAGATCCTGGATCATGAACCCCTCGACGAAATGCAGCACCAGACCCCGAGTCTGGGGTAGTAGGAGTAAGAGCGCCACTGCACCAATCAGCAGGAACCACAGCTTGCCGTAACGCAGCGCAGATAGCACCACCAGCGCGGCTCCCAGACCGACCATCGAGCCGCGGCTCATCGTTAGGCCCAGGCAGAGGGCCATAATACCCAACATCGGCAGGAGGTAACGGCGACGAATCAGGGGGCGCGCGGCCAAAAGCTGCGGCACGCTGATCGCCAGCGCCAGGTTGAGCAGACTTCCCAGCACGTTAGGGTCCACCGATGTGGACGTGGCCCGCATCGGCAGCTCAGGGTTTTCCCGAATGTAGCGCAGCACGCCTGGCCCGGTGGGATAGCCGACCCGCCCGAGGGCTGAGAGGATGCGAATGACGAAATCGCTTGAGACCTGGTCGGCGATGATGTACAGCCCCGTGCCCAGCAGGGCAGCGCCCGAAGCTCCCAGGATCAGCGCGCGCACGATGCGTCGCAGCCGTCCTTCGTCCTGCACGGTGTTGACCACGAGGAAGAAGAGGGCCACGCTGAGCATCACCTCGCCGAAGTGTCGTAGGTAGTACTGCAGGAAACCGAGGGCCAGTGGAACGTGCGCCAGCCCGAATATGAACGTGCCCACTGCCAGCAGCATGAAGGCCACGACCGGCAACCCCAACGGTGTGGCGATGAGCTCGCTTTGAGCGTCGCCGGCAAGCTGGAGAAGCCAGGTGAGGAAGAGTGCCCCCAGCGCCGCATCGAGGAACGTGGGCGTGAACCCGATGGCGAACGGGAACGACGCGAAGGGCAGTAAACAGACAATGCCGATTAGGGACCAATAGGCAACCTCAATGTCGCGTAGTATCCACAGACTAAGGAACAGCGTGACTATCCCTGCTCCCGCAGCCAGCGGGCCGAACTCGGCCAGTACATAGCCGGCTCCCAGCGCCAGCACCGAACAGACCGTCAGCGTGGCCAGGGCGGAGAGCCAACGGAGGCGGGAGGCGAAGATGCGATAGAGCCAATCCTGAGATGTCACAACCTCAATCCTCAGGCCGAGTGACCGTCACCGTCGCAGGAATCTCGATGCTGGTGCCCTTACCATCTAACCGGGGCAGTCGGTCCATTGTCTTCAAGCTGTACATGCCCACCGAGAGGCGATATTGCCCGACGGGTAGGTCTTTCGGCAGCGACAACCGATGTGGATCAGAGAGAGTATCGCCTGCTGCCCACATGGACGTCGGGTAGTAGCCCTTCATCGGGGGCCCGTCTCCCTGGGCCACCGGCTGGGGATCGGCTTCAAGCAGGTGTACGAAAACCTGATAGTCTGACGAGGGCGCCTCTCTGGCCCTCCAATACAGCGTCACCGTGATAGCCTCTCCCGGGGTCACCCCTGTTGGCGCAAGATCGTATCCGGCGAACGTGATGCCATCTCCCAACTCCACCGTCAGAGGATTCTCGATGTCAAGCGGTGGGTCGGGTGGAGCCAGCTTCGCTTCCCCTATCTGCACCACGCCCAGCGTTTCGTCGGCTTCGGGATTGTACAGACCCGCCTCGACGCGCAGCCTGCTCGGCGCCCGGGCGTCATCCGCAACTGGGATGCGATAGGGATCGCGCCACACCTGACCGGGTTCCCACAAATCTGTCGGAACCATGCCGCAGGCGGGCCGGCGATTGATCTTCCCGACGACCTCGTTGTCACGCCCCAACAAGTGGGCAAAGCTGATGTAATCGCCACCATCGGGCGCCACAGCCTGCCAGTAGACCACAAGATCGACGTAGACGTTGGAATCACCCGGCGCTACGGTCTGTCTCTCAAACTCCCACCCCACGACCCGAGCCACACTGCCAATCTGCACCGGCTCCACGCGGGCGCCCGGGGGTATGTCCGAGAGAGCTAGGGCCTCCGGATGAGCGTAGGCGGGCCGTATCGAAGCGAAGGGAAGCATCGCAGCGATCATCAACACGGTCAATCCTACACCCAGGCTCAAGAGAGGACGATACTCGTTCGGCAGCCACTGATGGAGGCCGACCATCAGCAGCGTGCTGATGCCACCAATGCTGGGAAACAAAAACCGACCTTGAAACGCGTAGTAGATCCACGTCCATCTCAATACCGAGAGGAAGAGGATCCCCACCCACAGCGCAGGAATCCACCACAGCGAGGTATGAGAAGGGGATTCGGGACGACGGAAAGCAATCCATAGGCGACGAAGCTCACCGCTCTTCACTGACCACTTGACAAACCCGATCAGGCCGAGCAGTGACAGCGCGTCGAAGAAACGATAGACCCAGACTGGGGCCATTACATTTACCCCGCCGAACAGCCCCCAGTACGTCCAGCGAAACGTGACGAATTCCTCCACCCAATCGCGGAGCGAAGGAAACCCGCCGCGCGTTCCCTGAATCTTGACGAAGGCATTCAGCCCGGTCAAGTCACCGTAGAGGCGGAAATTGCGTACAAACCACCACCCACTCATCAGGGCGGTCACCACGACGATGAGAGGCAGACCTACTGTGAGTGGGCGCCAACTTCGCCGGCGGTAGCTGACCCAGGCCAGCACGGCGGGGAGTAGCATAAGGGCTGTCAGAGCGCTCAGTTTGGTCAGCATAAAGAAACCCATCGTGACTCCCACCAATCCGTACCGCCAGAGCGGGAGCGCCCTCTCTAGGCCATCGCGCGTCAGATGCAATAACATGAGCAGGTTCAGGCAGCCGAAGAAGGTGGTCAAGGCATCGTTGTTCACTGAAGCGTTGACGAAGATGAACATAGGGTTAAAGGCGGTCAACGCGGTGGCACCGAGTGTCAGGGCAGGATGATCGGGGAATAACGTACGAGCTGTGAGATAGGTCATTATGACGGTGCCGGCGCCTATCGCCACCGTGACGAAACGGCTCACGTGGATCGCCAGGACCGTGCCCTTCCAGGGAAATTGTTCTTGGATCGGACGATGGATGATCAAGTTCTTGTTGCAGACCTGGCCTGGATCGCCGATGAAGGCGTGCCAGTTGACGCGACGGAGGTCGGCGAGATCGGAGGTATCTATCCACGACGTGGCCGCCGCAAGAAGAACGTAGTAGGTCGGAGGCTGTCCACCGTCTTGCAGCCAGGGACATTCGCTTGGGGTATCCAGGCAGACGGACGGGTCGAGCACGGGCAAATCGTGCTGCGTCTGAACGTACTGAACGTATGGGTAGTGCTTGAATTCGTCGGAGGCCTCCATAACCGGGGTGACTAAGCTGTATACAACGCCGCCTAGCAGGTATAGAATGACGATAGAGGCCAGCATCTGCCGGGATGACAGTCTGGGTCGGATCATTCGATAGTCACCCCACCAACGACAATGATGTCGTCCTTGAATCGGGTGTCGTTCCGTTCCTTGTAGGCTGGTAAGCGCTCATTCGTCTCCGGATTGTACATACCTATCGACAGTGTGCAAGCACCGGACGCAGCAGCGTGATCGATGGTCAGGCGATGCAAGTCTCGCACGACGTCGCCGGCCTTCCACAGAGAGGTGGGGTATGCACCGTTCAGGGGTGGATGGTCGCTCTGGACGACCAGGTCCGCGTCAGAGTCTATCAGATGGACAAAGGCTGTGTAATCGGTATCCAGCGCAGCCTCCGTGTGCCACACCAGGGTGACGGTGACTGCATCGCCGCGTTTTACGCTCTCGTCCGAGATATCGTATCCCACCAGGGTGATGGACTCTCCGAAACGCGCGTTCACCCTGTGGGCGATGTCGGCGGAGACAGGCTCGTGCGGGCGAACTGCTACCCGGTCCAGAAGAGCTAAGTCCAACAGCGGCTGGTCAGCAGAGCGGCGGATCGATAGGCGTTCTCCTTCCTCTGTGTAAAGACCGGCGTGAAGCACACCTGCGGTTGGGCTCAGCGCGTCGGCGGCGACGGCCAGGTGGTAGCGATCGCGATAGACCACGCCGGGTTCCCAAAGCGTAGGGGGGAAGGTCCCAGCGCCCGGATAGCAGTCCACCCCCGCGATCGGCTCCATCTCTCGTCCCAGGATTTGCAGGAAAGCAACGTAGTCTTGCTCTGAAGGCTCTCTGGCTCGCCAGTAGAGGCTCACTGAGACCCGATCCCCCGGCGACACACTCTCTGCCTCGACCTGTCCACCGAGGAGAACTACGGGCGTCCCCTCGAACGACAGATCCAGGCGAGTCATCGCTTCGGGGATCTCGTCCTCTGTCACGACTGCCGGCTTGGCATAGGCCGGTAGTATGAAGAACACCAGACAGATCAGCGTGAGCACGACGTGGGTCACGCCGATGAGGGCCGCCAGTCCGTACCGCCAGCGGGATGGATGCAGCGCCCTCGGCACCAGGCGCCCCAGGCCCAGCATCAACAGGATAGAAATCGGGGCGACGACGGGCATCAGATATCGTCCCTGCGCACCTAGCACTGTCATGATAAAGCGCCAGACCGAGCCGAAGTTGAGGAGTACAGCGGCGACCAGAATCACCAGCCCCCACTGTACCCGGCGAGTCAGTCGTCGGGACGACACTTGATCCACTACGACAAGCCCCAAAGCTAGGAAAGCTGCGCGTACCAACACCCACCAGAACCTGTACATCCAGGGGGCCACCGCGACATTAAACCAGCCGAACATCGCCCAGTACGACTTCTCCAGGCCGCTGAGCTCCCTGACAACATCTAGCACGCCTATGGGATCGGAGCGCACCGTGGCTGTGTGGCTGAGCCAGGCCTCGACGCCCATCAGCTCATCGTACAGGACCACGTTGCGAGCGAACCACCAGCCAGTGACAGCCAGCACCGTCAGGCCTACCAGTGCCCAGCGCCCCATGAGCGCTGACAACTTCTGCTGCCAGCTTTCCTCTGACCTCTCGTCCCACCGGTGTAGGCTGTTGACCAGCAGGGCAAGAGCGACAACAGGAGCGAGGACGAGCCCACTCAGCTTCGAAAGCACCGCTAGTCCGAGAGCCGTGCCGGTCAGCACTAATCCTCTTCGAGACAGGTCTTTCACCACAAGACGGACCGCCCCCCAGATACTGAGAGAGGCAAAGGCGGCCACGGCTGCATCATTGCTCACCCGTGCGCCCGTAAACACAAACATCGGGTTGAAGGCAACCAGGCTTGTCGCTCCCAGGGCCAGCCATCGCCGTTGCGGAAAGAGCTCCAGGGCGATAGCGTACGTCGCAGCCACAGCCAGGGCACCGAGCAACGTTGAGACGAGGCGAGCGATGTGCATCGTGAGAGGGGTCCCCCGCCAGGGGAACTCCTCAGCCGATGTGTGGACCAGGATGTTCTTGTTTGCCGTCCGGTCGGGATCGCCCATTGTCTGATGAGGGTTCCGCCAGGCCCAGTCCTCAAAATCGACATCGTCAGGCACCCACCAACTCAGCGCAGCGCAGAGAGCATAGTAAAGCGGCGGATGGCTTGCCACGTAGCCGGTCACTCTGCTCCCGGACGGTTCGCCTTGCACCGGCAGCCCGCGCCCCTCGGTCAGTTCGTGGATGTAGGCGTAATGCCCGTTTGCATCGGGAGTCTCGAAGATGGGGACAGTCAGACTGTACAGTATGGTCACGGTCAGATATAGCAGGAGGCACAGTGCCAACGACCAGTGATTCACGACTGATCGCCAGAGCCGTGGAGTATGACCTCCAGACGGATTCAACTCCCTCTTCCGCTGCATTCTACCCCTCGTACCCGTCACTTCCCGATGGTCATCGAGGCCAACTCGATGTACCGTTCCGGAACCGGCGCGCCCTCAACCCAGCACAGGAGGCGCTCTGTCGTGACAGCATCGTACATCCCGATCCGGAGGGTGTACTCGCCTGGCGGGGTGTCTGGCGGTACCTCGATCGTATAATGATCCTCGACAACTTCGCCTGGCAGCCAGTGAGTGGTATGGTATGTCCCCTGCCGGGGCCAGCCATCTTGCTGTGCCAGCATTTCTCCGTCAGCAGCGACCAAGTGGTTGAAGACGGCGTACACACGATCCATCCTTTGCAGCGTTTTCCAGTAGAGGGTAACCTCCACTGAATCACCCGGTGCGATAGGGGCACCGATCAAGTCGTATCCCAGCAGTTCCACGGTCCGCTGATCGGGGCCAGTGCCAAACACGGCACCTGTCCGATGATCCATGGCCGGAGCTCGATACCGACGCGGCCGAGACTCGAGCTTACCTTCGAACAGCACGAGGCTTGTGCCGGACAGTTCCTTTTCCCGCTCCCACCAGTCGAGGACTTTCTGGGAACGCACCCCCCTCAGCGGCAGTGCTGAACCATCAGAGGCGATGACCGACAGCCGGACCCGGTACCGCCCAGGTGCGGCATCCACTGGCGTTGGAATCGCGTAGTGCCCTTTGAGTATCCCGCCTGGCTTCCAAGAACTCGTGGGGTGCCAGTCGGCAACCGGCTGGACACGCTTCTCTGTCAGTACTGCTCCTCCTCCATTCACTACTTCAAGCTTCACTTCGTAGTTGTCTTCAGGGACGTCGAGGGCTTTCCAGTAGATATCGAACAACAGGGGATTGCCTAGCGTGAAATCGCGGCCCCACGGAGCGTAGCCGATCAGCTCAAGCGTCCCACCGAAGTCAGCCGACAACTCGCGCCCAGGCAGAGCCTGGATGGCTCGGGGGTTGGGTGAGGAGTGGCGCACCTGGAGCCAGCTGGCCTCGAACGCCCTCCCGTCCTCAGGGAGCCATTCCTCCCCTGATGAGAAAACGCGCAACCGAAGCTTGTAGTTGCCCGGAGGCGTACCGATTGGAATCACCAGACCGCGACGCTCAACGAATGTGTCACCTGCGGCCCGCGCCTGCGACCCGATATGGGCCGGTCCCGTCTCAAACTCGTATTTCTGCCAGACTTGTTCGTCGGGGCTCACCAGCTCTATCCGCATGCCTAGACCCGCAGGGATGCTGTGAAGCGCCCGCCATCGGGAGAGGAACAATATGGCCTCGCCGCTGCTCAACTCCAGGTTGAAGAGAGCGATGTCCTCCAAGTGCAGTTGATCTTCGAACGTAACACCGACGTGCTCCACCCGGTCATACTGCGTGCTTCGGCCTTTGGTGGTGAGTGGTAGCAGAACCTGGAAAGATGGATCTCCTGTTCCGGCAACACCACGATCTGGGGGAGCCGCGGCGGGTGGCAACGGCGGTCTGTCTGCGGGCGGCTGGACGTACAAGGTCAGACCTTTCTGGGACAGAACCTGATGGCTGTGCTCGTGGAGCCATCGCGCGACGACCCAGTCTGGATCCACTGGAGAGACGGAATCGTAGGAAACCCACAGTCGATCGTGCTCCCTGAGTATTTCCTCCAACACCTCTTCCATCAGGTCGCGGTCCACTCTCAGGTCGCGCAGTGGTACCGTGTACGTCGCGAGTGAGCCTGCGTCGTAGTACGAGAGCAGCAACTGCTGCCACGGGCCATGAAGCAGGAGCCCATCGTCAGGCTGAGCGTGGGCACGCAGATGCTCCATCTTGGCCGTGAAACTCGTACCCGTACGGAAGTAGATGGCGGGATAGGCGCGGGCGCTGACAAGCAGCAGGCAGGAGAGTAAGCCAAGGGCAGCAAAGCCAGATGCCAAGGAACATAGCCTTCCAGGATATCTGCGACGCAGTAATTCTCTGGAGAAGCAGTACGTACTGGCCAGTCCCGTGGCCATTACCAAGACGGCACCGGGCAGGGCAACTGTCAGATAGCGGCCTGTGAAACGCTCGGGGAGAGCGAATACAGCCAGCGTCGGTACACCAAGGAGCAGGCCCAGCAGCAAGCGCCACCGTCGCCTTCCGTGCGAAGGCCAGGGGCCTTGGCCCCCAAGGGGGACCACGCCAAGAACCGTGATGATCAGGGGCCAGCCTAAGTGACGCCAGTTGGGACGGACAGTGGTCCCGAGGTAAAGCCCGTTGAGCCCAGAAGCGAACGCGCCCCAACGCACTGTCTCGGTCGGTCCTCTCCTCCACAGAGAAAGGACTGTTGCCCACAGACCTGGTGAGGAGATGGCCCAGATGACCACCACTCCAGCAAGGGTTACGTGGACAACTACCCAGCCCAGCAACACGTGACGATGGCGCCGCCAGGTCAGGAGCAGGAACAGATTCTCTGCCAATAACACGAAAACCATAAAGTAGTGCGTGAACATCCCCACACCGGTCACCAGCCAGAAGAGCCCCCATTTCACGAACGCACGACCATCAATACTGGACGTCCGCGTCGTAGCTCCGAGGACTCTGTCGAGACGCTCGGTCAATGAGGACGGCCAGCCAATCCCTTCCTCGTCGATCAGGGCAGCGAAGGCGAAGGTGGACAACAGACTCCAGAGAGCTAGCAAGCCGTACATCCGTGCATCACGCGAGATCCGAATATGGAGCGGGGACAGAGCCAGCAGGCATGTCGCCAACAGAGCGAACGATCGACCACCGATGCCCCGCACTACACGGTACAGCGCTGCAACGCTGATGACCCCGATGACGACCGACAGGAAGCGCAGGGTAAACTCGCTTGTCCCGGCCAACGATATCCACGCTGAAAGGAGCAGATAGTAACCCGGCGGATGCTCGCGAACAGCACTACGGATGTACTGCAGTAGGCCTATGGGGCCCCGGACGGCGATGGAGAAGCTCGCGACTTCGTCGAAGGTCAGTTCCTGATATCCCAGTCTCCAGATCCGCAGCGTGAAGGCTAGCAGAACGACTCCCAACATCATGGCGAACGCCAGTCTGGAGCCCGGGCCCTTGGCCCAGATCTGTCTATTCCCCTTGCGGATCGTACTCATGGCCCCACCCTGAGTGTCGTCAGCGGGATGGCGTCGCCGGGAAACCGCTTTCCTCGAGCGTCGAACGCCGGTAACCTTCCTCCCGTCTCAAACAGATACATCCCCGCGACCAGTGGGTAATCGCCTGCGGCCAGGCTGTCCGGAAGACGGATCGTATGTGTGTCGATCACTACTTCGCCCGCGTCCCAGAAGGAGGTCGGATAGGTGCCCCCACGGGGTTGACCGTCGTCTTGAGCGGTAGGGGGAGCGAACGGAGCGCCGAGATGGACGAACACGGTGTAGTCCGCCCTGGGCCTGCTCTGCGCCTTCCAGTATAGAGTGACATCTACCGTCTGCCCAGGCGAAATCTCGGAGTCCTCGGTGTCCACTCTATAGCCTAGAAGCAATATCTGATCCCCCAGACTGGCCTCGACAGGGTTAGGCACGTTGAAAGTGGCTTCATCTCCTGCTGCAACTTTGACACGCCCCAATGCCACCGATTCCGTGGCGGCACCGCTTGCTGCGCGCGCAGAGAGACGAGCGCCCGTTTCCGGTCGGTACCAGCCCGTCTCGATCGTATAGACCGCTGGGCCGGATGCGGGCTCCCCCACAGGAACTCGGACGACATCGCAAAAAATGTCTCCAGGAGCCCAGTGACTGGTCGGGAATCGTCCGAGCCCCGGATGCGTGTCGCGGGCGCCAATGACCCTATCGTTCTGACCGACAAGATGCACGAAGTATGCATAGTTCTCCCGCATGGCCTCGCTGGCTTCCCAGCAAAGGGTCACGGAGATCTCCTCGCCGGGCATTGCGCGTTCGACTTGTACATCGTAACCGATCAGGCGGATACCATCACCGAACTGGATGCTTATCGGCTGGGTAAGGCTTTCGACTTCCGCTGCGGAGAGTAGCGGTGGCTTCGCATATGCGGGTCTGATGGTAGCGAACGGGGAAGCGGCCGCAGCACAGAGGAGACTGCCGACGAGCAGAACCAGGATGACCTGCGGGGCGTGCTGGGCCACCGGTGAGGCACGCTTCGACATCGATACCGCGTAGGATGTGAGTCGATCAAGGCCCCACGTCATCAGCACGGCGATGCCCCCGATGGCTGGAAAGAGCAGTCTCCCCAATGCAGCCTCCACTAGCTGCATCCAGCTTAGGAGAGCGACAAATACCATCAATACCCACAGGAACAGCAATGCCAGAGACCACGCGCGAGAGCTGGGTTGCCGTCTGGCACGCCACGCCTGCCCGCCCCACATAAGTAGGCCGGCCAGGGCTAGCCGCACAGCAACTCGGAGGACAATGTAGAATGCTGGTGGAAGGTGCACATTGCCCCAGCCGAAGGCTCCCCAGAACGACACCTCGACGTTGGCGAGCTGCGTCCATATCGTTGCCAGGGAGACTGGTTCCTCGTGAGCCCACCAGGTCTCTAGATGCGTCTCAACCCCGAGGGCATCGCCGTACAGCACAGCGTTACGAATATACCACCAGCCGCTGATGACCAGAACCAGTACCAGGAATAGCGAGCAGTGAACGAGGAACTTGGTGGACCGGTGCCCCTGTTGATTGCCGACCTCGTCGGTTGAAGCTTGGTTGACCGAGGCACTCATCAGCCAGGTGCGCACGCCGATACAGACGATGGCGAATGGCAGAAGAGCGAGCGCACTCACCTTAGAGAGAGTGGCCAGGCCTGCCACCCCGCCGAGCGCAGCCACGCGCTGTGTGGTATATCCGTGCCGTAGACCGCGCATCAGCAACCAGAGGGCCGCCGTGCAGAAGGCACTGACGGTGGCGTCATTGTTGACTGCGGAGCTGACAAAAAGAAACTGAGGGTTGAAGGCAACTATGCCTGTTGCAGCCGCGGCCGCAATGGGCCGTTTCGGGAAGACTTCCTTCGCCAGCAAGTAGGTGGCCCCAACTGTGAGCGCGCCAAAAGAGAGGTTTGCGAGTCTCGCCAGGTGAACGACCAGTGTCGCGCCCTGCCAGGGGAAGGCCGCAACTCCCAGCCTCCGGTGGAAGAACATGTTCTTGTTGTCGTTGACTGTGCCAGCAGCGGGATAGCCCCAATGGGGATTGCGGTCGGGTAAGTCCTCAAGTCGCGAAGCGTCGATCCAGTCTGTTGCCAACGCCGCCACGGTGTAATAGAGAGGTGGCTGTGAGCTTTCCTGCGCTGCAGGGGACTCCGCATCCCACTGAGGAAGGGCATGCTCGGTGGTTAGGTGGCGAACATACGAATAATGCCACATCTCGTCGGGAGCCTCAAGGATAGGAGAGCTGACGGAGTAGACAATTCCAAGGAAGAGGTAGGCCAGCAGGAACCCGACTAGCGCTGCATGCCCTTGCATCAGCCCGATGCCGCGGGTATTCTCACGGCGAGGTGGTCGAAGCGTCACTGTGCTGCTCCCGACTCGATCGTGGGTAGGCGAATCACGTCACCGGCCAGAGGAGCGCCTGTTTGGTCGAGAATTGGGAGAGGCTTCAGGCTGGGCAACCAGTAGGCCCCCAATTCGACGTGACAATGCTCCAAGGCGGTAGCGGGCTGAGGGGCCAATCGGTGTTCTTGAACTAGGATATCTCCGGGGGCCCAGCTCTCAGCCGGGATGCCCAGTGCATCTCCGACAGCCGTCACTCCGTTCTCCCGATCTACCAGGTGGACCATCAAGGAGAGCGGTCGATCCGGTTGCGCCAGGACGTGCCAGTAGGTTGTGAGGCGAATTGAAGGCTCGGTCTGTATGTCACGCACCGGGCTCATCTCGTAGCCCAAAAATCTAAGGACTTCTCCTACCCGGTTTGGATATGCCGATGGTGTCTGCACCGTCTCTAGATACGCCTGAAGCTCGTCCTGCCCTTCCCAGCGGTAAATTGTGAATAGAAGCTTGCCGTCGTAGTTTTCTTGCTCGTACGTCGTGAGCCAGGAGCCAGCCGGCGGCACGACTCGATCCGTTTCATCGGTAGCGGGCACGACGAACCAGGCTGGATCACCTTCGTTGGCGAACACCCAGCTACTCCGGCAGTCGAAGCGGACGAAGCGCGTATCATCACGCCCCAGGCCGTGCGCGAATGTCTCTTCGTCGAGCGGTGCTCCGGGTGCTTCACACACTCCAACCCAACTCGGAGGGGAGGGATCCACAACCACCCGGTAGATGTTGATCGAGTGCCCGACGCTTGCGATGGGCTCCTGATGGTTGAACCAGTCCAGCACGCTGGGATTCTCGATCAAGTACTGTCCACTCAAGTTCGTGACACTGACGGCGTAGAATCCTGGCGCCGGAGAGAACGGTGTGAAGTCCTCCACCACTCCAATGGGGAAGTGCGAGGGAAGCGGCTCGTACTCTATGCCGTAGGCCCGGGGGTTGACGTTTCCGAAGTAACTGAGGTACACTTGCTTGATGCCGTGCCTCTCCAGGTAGTCCCGCAGTTGAATTAGATCTTGCCCCCAGTCCAGGTTCGAATCCGTCAGATAGCGGTGCCCTCCGCGCGCCCCCCCGGCCAGGGCATTGAAGTAGGCGAGGTGGTCTGGATAGATCTGCAGCGTCCCGGCAACCAACCAGAGCGCGAGCCCTCCCCCCGCCACGGCCACGCCCCAGCTGTGCCAGGGCAGCTCCCCCAACGAGGAGAGCAGAAGAATGAGAAAGGGTAAGACAGGCAAGATGTGGCGATAGCCGATGTTCAGCGATGAGAGGCTGGCAGCAGCCAGGAACACGAGCGCGGGGACGCAGGCTGTGAGGCAGGTCCGCCACCGCTTCTGCAACAGCAACCACGCGGCTCCGGCCGGGGCAGCGATTAAGGTTGGCAACGGGGTCTTGAGTGCCAGGGCGATCGGGAAGTACGCTCGCCATCCTCCGCCTGATCGTTGCCCCATCAGGAAGGCGGGGTGCCCTCGTTCCCCCCCGTGCTCTACGACCTGGAGCATTGTCTTGACATAGCTCGGCAGGGGTAGCGCGGGCCAGCCGTCAAACCACGGGCCGGCGTCCAGTTCGTAAAGCAGCCACAGGACGCCCCCGGCGACCAGAGTTGTCACGGCCAGCCACGCTGTGTGGTACAGGTATCGGCCAAGCCATCCGCGACGATCATCCTGGCCTTTCGATGACCTGTCACCGAGTGCGGTGCTTCTGACCAGAGCAACCACAGAGAGAATAGGCAACAGGAGCGGCGCCGATGCCTTTGCCCCCAGAGCCAGTCCAAGAGACAAACCAGCAGTCAAACATCTGATTATAGTGGGTCGCCGCAGCAGGCGTTGGAACGTATAGACCGCCAGGAAGAAGAGAAGGGTAAGCAGAAGGTCGGTTGTCACGAGCCGGCCGTGGGCGAGGATATTAGGTGAGAATGTATATGCAAACAAGGCAAGTAGGCTGCCCCAGGTCCCATGGCGCTCCCCAGCCCACCGATAGAGGATCGCACCCAGAAGCAGTGTGGACCCGATTACCATGATGCGGAGAGGGTAGATCAGTGCGCCCCAGGGATAGTCGAGGAGGCGGATGATTTCACGAGCCATCGCGACGTGATCGGCCGATCCGGTCAGGTGACGGACCGGTGGACGCTGAGGGAGCGTCCAGAACAGAGGGCCGATCAACCGATACAGGAGGGGAAGATGCCCTGCTTGCATGTCCCAGTTCCCTGTCGCCATCACGTAGTAGGCCCTGGCCGTATGCAGCGGCTCATCGAAGACCGGGGATTTGACCGCGGAGCTGGTCGCCAGTTGGGCGAATAGCACAAGTAACAGGCCGACGGCGAGCCAGCCGCTCCGCTCCCGTGTCAGCGTTGTGGGGGGATCAGTCATGGCAGAATCCCTATAGCCGGTCGGTCTACGCTCTCCGTTACGGGCTTGCTTGCGCCGTTCACAACACGCATCGGATCGCCTTGCCCGAGTAACCCCCGGCCCGCATACAGTTCATACAATGTCTGAGACCAGCCTTCTTAGTCGATGCTTGACCGGTGAACGATCCACTCTCGGCCCGTACCCGCATAGACGCTTGCGTCACCGTGTCCTGTGTAACCTGTCCCTGACAAGTCCGGATTGCCCCGGGGAGTTTCATTCACCCGCTCGAGGCAGCTCTGGTCAGCATCGGGAAGGCGCTCTCTCCTCCCAACACGATTCGGCCATTAGGCCACCGAGAGCGATTGCCCTTGTAACCTGAGCCTTGCTGTCTGATAGCGAGGTTGTGTAGCCAGAGGCGCGTCGAGCTGCGCGGTTCTCGAATCCTCGCTGGTAATGGAATGACGTGCTTGCCCTTGACCAATCTTTCCCCTTCGTAATAGATAGGAATTGGGCGTTGCCACAACCCTCTCCCTCGGATCCGTCATGGTAATCGGGTTTGCCTGGCATCAGGTCTCGGCTCCTGTGCACGAGGCCGACGGGTTTGCCTCCGCTCGAGACCTGTCAGTCGCTCGTCGATCTACGGTCGCTTCGCGCCCGGACTGCGGGAACGCACTGCGAACGAGATGGGAAGGAGCAGGAGCAAGGCCCCGAATGCACCCAGAACCAGCGTACCTGCCAGCGGCTCCCCATAATGCGCTCGTGATCGGAATCCTGCCTTCCTTGACCGACAGCTCAACGAACTCCCGACTCGATGACTAGTGTCTCCAGAGGAACGTAGGTTCTCTCGACTCTTCTGTTTGGCATCAGGCAGACCAGCCGCTCACCGGTGTCTGGGTGATACATCCCTGCCAATAGTTGGTATTCTCCTGAAAGCAGGTCTCCGGGCAGCTGGAGGACGTGCTGATCGACTACGACCTCGCCCGGGTCCCAGACAGAGGTTGGATACGATCCGCCGCGCGGCTGGCTGTCGCTCTGTGCGGAGGGAGAAGCTCCGTCGGTCGCCAGGTGAACGAAGACGGTGTAGTCGCCTTGCATAGACGTCTGAGCTTTCCAGTAGAGGGTGACAGTGACGACATCCGAATGTTCGATGCCGGCCGCGGATAGATCATATCCCAGCAGCGTGACGCGATCCCCCAAGTTGGCATTCACAACATGGGGCACCGCTACCGTTGGCGTTGTCTCCGGAGTTATGCGAATTCTGTCCAAGAGCACTAGGTCTAGTGGATTGTCGGCCGAGTTCCGGGCCTGTAGCCGCTGGTCAGCCTCCGGGTCATACCAGCCGATCTCCACGTCATACATAACTTGGACGGGAATATCGTCGCGCACGGGCACTCGGACGACATCGCAAAATGAATCACCGGGCGCCCACTGGTTGGTTGGGAACCGGCCCAGACCCGGATAGGTATTGCGACTGCCAACAATGGCGTTTCCGGGACCAAGAAGATGGACGAAGTACGCGTACTCCTTCTCCATAGTCTTTACACCTTCCCAGCAGAGTGTGACGGGGACCGCCTCTCCGGGATGGGCTTCGCGGTGACCAAGCTGGTAGCCCAGCAGCCGTATGCTATCGCCGAAC
>CAYVCX010000007.1:9309-82490 GCA_964450435.1 uncultured Anaerolineales bacterium | reverse complement strand
GCAAGTCGAGCGGACCACGATCATCCTGCACAGCGGTGAGATGGACAAGCTCTACAGCGCGTTGATCATAGGCACCGGTGCGCTGGCGATGGGTATGGAGGCCTACATCTACTTCACATTCTGGGGGCTGGAGCGCCTGAAGAAAGGCGGGCTCGAAGGAGGGACTCTCTCTAGGATGAACTTTCTCGGCCTCGGCAAGTGGATGATCAAGCGACGCATGAAGAAGGCCAACGTAGCTTCGCTGCGCAAACTCCTTGAGGATTTCAAGGAGCTGGGCGGGCACATCCTGGCCTGCGATATGACGATGGAGATCATGGGCATAAGTGCGGAGGATCTGGAGCAGGAGTTTATCGATGATTACTGCGCTGTGGGCACCTACATCCAGGCCGCTCGGGACTCGACGGTGACCCTGTTCATCTGATGGCTTCGGCGCAGCGGTGGACGACGGTGCTCATACCGCAGACGCCGGCTGGCGACGATGCGGCTGGAGGGCCGCGTCTGTGCCCCGGGCCTGGCCCGCGGCAGGGGCGGCGTGCGTGAGATGGTCGAATCGCAGGAGTTGGGTATCCTGGGGTAGCGCTGGCAGGATGCGGCTCTAGCTTGGAACGAGGAGGACCTGTGAGAGCGAGCAAGGTGCTGTGGTGGTTCGTCATCCTATCGGTCATGGCGGCGGCTGCGTTGACCGGCTGTGGCGACGCATCGGAGGTCCCGGCCGGGGAGCCCGGTTCTGTCGATGGAGAGGCGCTCCTGGAAGAGCGCTGCACTGAATGTCACACCCTGGATCGGGTTAGGCAGGCGGAAAAGGATCGAGCGGGCTGGGAGAGCACAGTAGCGCGGATGGTGGACCAGGGTGCTCGGCTGGACGACGCAGAGAGGACGGTCCTCATCGACTATCTGGTCGATACGTATGGGCCGTAAAGGTGGTAGGTGCTACGACGTGGAAGAGATCAAGAGCTGGTGGAAGTGCTCTCACTGCGGCTACACGTTTCGGGCGGAAACACCGCCCGAGGTTTGTCCCAGCTGCAAGACGAAATGCGCCTTTATCGACGCGACGTGCTACCGGCCGGACTGCGGCGGCCCTGATCGCGTTGATCCCGGCATCGGCCGAGGGTAGGTCGGCCGCGGTGGGGCTGGAGATAGACGCTTATACGGGGGGCAGTTGCCTCCGCATTACAGTGATCAACGAGCAGGGAGCGTGACATGATGGCAAAAGCACGAGGGAATGTGCCGGGGTCTCGAAACGAGAAACAGGTGGAGTTCTATGGGCTGTCCACTTGCGTCTGGTGTAAGCGCACGCGGCAGCTTCTGGAGGATAACGACGTGGCCTTTGACTTCGTCTACGTCGATCTTCTGGGAGGCGACGAGCGCCGGCAGGCCATTGAGCGGGTGCGCGAGTTGAACCGGGCTGGCTCGTTCCCGACCGTGGTCGTCGACGGGGAGAAGTGCGTGGTTGGCTATAAGCCGGAGCAGATCAAGGAGGCATTGGGCCTGTGAGCGAGAACGTGGAAGAGCTTACGCCCGAGGATATCCCCCAGGAGGAGGTCGACGCTCTCTACGACAGACTCCACCGGGAGGCGGAGGCCGGGGGCTATCATCTAAACCCCGATGTTGAGTTCACCAAGGATCTGGTGAGAGGCTTGCTGGTCAATGAGAAACGCTATGGATACTGGGCGTGTCCGTGTCGCCTGGCGTCCGGTGATAGGCAAAAGGATCTCGACATCATCTGTCCATGCGACTATCGGGACCCTGACCTGCTCGATTGGGGTGCGTGCTACTGCGCGCTCTACGTCTCTGATGAGGTGCTGGAGGGCGAGAGCGAGTTGGAGCCAGTTCCCGAGCGCCGGCCCCCGGAGGGGGAGCGCCCTCAGGAGACGCCCGCCCCGGCTGCGCCGGGACCGGGCGGGGCGCGAGCCGGGGAAACGATGCCCGTCTGGCGCTGTCGGGTCTGCGGCTACCTCTGTGCCCGGGAGCGCGCCCCCGGCCGCTGCCCCATCTGTAGGGCTACCCAGGATCGGTTCGATCGGTTCTGGTAGCGCCGGTCGCGGGAGAGACCTGGGGCTGGGGGCCGAGAGAGCTCTGATGCCCCGGGCGTTCCAGGAAGCCTGCGGAGACTAGGAGGAGCGTGGGGACGCAGAACAATCAAGTCATCGAGCTGATGCTCAGCCGGAAGTCGATCCGCGCGTACACCGACGAGACACCGTCCGACGAGGTGGTGGAGACTATCGTGCGGGCGGGACAGCAGGCGCCGTTCGCCTACCAACTCGGCAGCCTGGTGTTGTCCCGCAAAAGGGACGAGCATCCCTTTGGGGCGCCGCTCCTGTTCACCGTCTGCGTCGACGTGCATCGGCTGGAGCTGGTCATGGCGGAGCGGGGCTGGGATACGGCCGAAAACGATCTCTCTCTACTGCTCGTCGGCATTCAGGACGCGGCGTATATGGCTCAGAATATGGTGATGGCCGCGGAGAGCCTGGGGTTGGGAAGCTGCTTCCTGGGTGGCGCGCCCTACCGGGCCGAGGAGATCGTCGAGAGGTACAGCCTGCCATCACGGGTTTTCCCCCTGGTCCAACTGGCTATGGGATACCCGGATGAGAATCCGCCGCCTCGACCTCGATACCCGCTCTCATTCATGCTCTTCGAGGATGAGTACCCCCGGTTTGACCGCGAGACCATCCGGGAGGCGATGCGGGAGATGGACGAGGGGTACCTGGCGCAGGACTACTACCGCAACGCTGGCTTGATGATTCCCCTTGAGGGCGACCGCGAGGAGACCTTCACGTTCGACGATTACAGCGTTTGTCCGCTGAAAGCCCCCTGCTTCAGCGGGGGGATGAAAGTGGACACAATGCATTCTTTGTCTGCCAAGATTGTAGATGGTGCTATGATATCCACACTATGAATAACTTGCGGCACGGGCGACACGCTGTCTATTCCATCAAATATCATCTTGTCTGGATACCGAAGCGCTGTAAACCAGTTCTCGTCAATAAGGTCGCTAGACGACTGCGCGAGATATTCCAAGGCGTAGCTGATGACAGAGGCTGGACAATTCTTGAGTTGGCTGTTCGACCAGACCAGATCCAGCTGTTTGTCGAGGCTACAACGCGAGAAGCCCCTTATCAAATTGCTCACGCCTTTAAGGGGCGTTCGTCAAGATTATTGCGCCAAGAATTTCCTCACCTGCTCAAACTTCCCTCGTTATGGACAGGCGCCTATTTCTGTGCAACGGTAGGGCACGTAAGTTCGGAGACCATCGAACGCTACATCCAGGAGCAATCGAATGCTGATTAACAAAGCATTCCGATTCAAACTCAAACCTACTCAGAAACAATGGCAGTTGTTCCGACAGTTTGCAGGGGCCGTGCGGTGGGTATGGAATGAGTGCCTTGCCGAACGCAAGCGCGTCTACGAAGAGACAGGCGAAAGTGTCTCACAGTACGAGCAAATGCGCCGTTTGACAAGGTTGAAACGTGAGCCTGACACAACCTGGCTCAAGACCATCCACTCGCAAGTGCTTCAAGAGCCAATCAAAAACTTGCATCGTGCTTTCCAAAGCTTCTTTGAGGGACGTAACGGGCATCCACGGTTCAAAAGCAAGAAACATATTCATCAGTCGTTCACCTACCCTCAAGGCGTCAAGGTGCAAGAAGATAGAGTGTATCTCCCTAGGGTTGGCTGGGTGCGTTTCTACAAAAGCCGAGAGATCGAAGGGAAGATCAAACGGGCTACCATCAAGCGGCAAGCAAGTGGCTGGTATATCTCTATCACCTGCGAAGTAACAATTGATCCACCTGATATTCAACCTACCCCCGATGGTACTATGGGGATCGACCTGGGACTCAACGATTTTATCGTCACCTCGGATGGGGAACGGGTTGAAGCCCCGCAGTACCTTAGAGACGCTGAAAGAAAACTGGCCCGTGAACAGCGTAAATTGTCGCGCAAACAAAGAGGGTCCAACCGACATAAGGAACAACGCCAACGGGTTGCACGTCTTCACGAGCGTGTAAGAGATATGCGCCAAGACTTTCTCCATAAACTGAGTACACGATTGGTACGCGAGAACCAAGCGATAATCGTGGAAAACCTCAATGTGGAAAGTCTGGCGCAGACTCGCTTGGCAAAGAGTGTGTACGATGCCGGTTGGGGTGAGTTTGTGCGCCAGTTGGAGTATAAGTGCCGCTGGGCCGGCAAGGCTTTTCAGAAGGTGGATCGATTCTTTCCTTCTACCAAAACCTGTCATTGCGGTACACTGAACGAAGTCTCGCTATCTGATCGTAAGTTTCTTTGCCAAGGCTGCGGCCGCTTGGTCGATAGAGACTACAACGCTGCCCAAAACATCAAGGAACGTGGCCTTTTAGATCTGAACGTCGCCGCCGGGCAGATGGAGACGTTAAACGCTCGCGGAGCGAAGGTAAGACCTGCAACAGCAGGCGCATCGCTGTGAAACGAGAATCTCCCCCGATTTATCGGGGAGAGTGTCAAAGCTGGACTGAGCACATCTCGCGGAAGGCCGGGCAGTGGCATCCGTCAGCTCGAGAACTGACCGGGCAGCTCGAGGCGTGTGGCTTCCGCATCCCGCACGTGATTCAAGAAGAACAGACAGAAAGAGGGTTCTAGGGTGAGTCAAGAGGAACAACGAATGCCAGATTCAGCCGATTTAGAGGTTGCGACGCTGGGAGGCGGGTGTTTCTGGTGTCTGGAGGCCGTCTTCGACGACATCCGCGGCGTCAGGGACGTCGTCTCGGGGTATTCAGGAGGTGCGGTGCCGAACCCCTCCTACGAGCAAGTTTGTACGGGAAGGACAGGGCACGCGGAGGTGGTGCAGATCACCTTCGATCCGCAGGTTATCTCGTATCGAGAGATTCTTGAGGTGTTCTTTGACGTCCACGATCCCACGACGCTGGATCGACAAGGGGCCGATATCGGCCCGCAGTATCGTTCAGTGATCTTCTACCATGACCCTCGGCAGAGGGCGATCGCCGAGAAGATGATCACCCGGCTGAACGAGGAGGGAATCTGGGACAGACCGATTGTGACCGAGGTCAAACCCCGTGAAGCGTTCTATGCGGCCGAGACACACCACCAGGAATACTTCGAGCGGAATCCAGGGCAGGCCTACTGCCGCGCCGTGATCGCCCCGAAGGTCGCGAGATTCCGCAAACGTCACAGCTCCAGGGTGAGGCCGTAGCCAGCCACGTAGTGCCCGGTGGGACACGGAAGGGAAGACAGGATGACGGAGAAGGCCAGTGTTTACGAGATGGTGACCCGGCGTTTCGGCGAGGCCGCCGACTTAGTTGACCTCAATCCGGATGTCCGCAAGATTCTTCGGGAATCGATGAATGAGGTCACGGTCAACTTCCCGGTGAAGATGGACGATGACCGGATCGAGATGTTCACGGGATATCGAGTTCAGCACAATAACGCCCTCGGTCCCTTCAAGGGTGGCCTCCGCTACCATCCGGCCGTTGATGTGGACGAAGTGCGAGCGCTTGCGGCCTGGATGACGTGGAAGACGGCGATAGCCAACATCCCTATGGGAGGGGCGAAAGGGGGCGTCCAGTTCGACCCGGCGGACTACTCCCTGGGGGAGTTAGAGCGTATCACCCGCCGTTTCACCTTTGCCCTGGGCAGCAATATCGGACCTGATTACGATATTCCCGCACCGGACGTGAACACCAATCCCCAGATCATGGCCTGGATCCTGGATACCTATCTCTCCACCCTGCGTCCTCAAGAGCGAAACCGGGCCTTACACGTGGTGACAGGTAAGCCGGTAGAGTTGGGTGGCAGTGTCGGGCGCGATAAGGCCACGGGGCAGGGCATTGCCTTCCTCATCCGGAGATGGGCTGAGGACCGCGACTTCGACCTGGAGCGAGCTACGTACTTCGTCCAGGGCTTCGGCAATGTCGGTTCTTGGGCGGCGCGCCTGCTGAAGCCTCTGGGGCTGAAACTCGTGGCGGTTGAGGATGTCAGCGGCGCAATCGTCAATCGGGAGGGCATTGATCCTGACGAACTGGCCGAGTACGTCGTGTCTCACGGGGTGATCGCTGGCTATCCGCACGGTTCCGACGTGGACCACCAGACGTTCATGAGCACAGAGGCGGATGTCTTTATACCGGCCGCACTGGAGAATCAGATAACCGCGGAGACAGCACCTCTGCTCAACGTCCAGCTGGTAGCGGAGGGTGCCAATGGTCCGACAAACTTGGCAGGCGGACAGATCCTGCAGGACCGGAGCATGGAGGTGTTGCCAGATATCCTCTGCAATGCGGGAGGGGTGATTGTCAGCTACTTCGAATGGCTCCAGAACAAGCGCAGTGAATTCTGGGATCTGGATCAGGTGGATGCCAAGCTCCACAAGATTATGATCGATGCCTATGAGAGAGTCCACGAGGCGGCGAACAGGTTTAACGTCGGTTGGCGGACGGCAGCCTACATCGTAGCGCTCGGCCGTCTGGAGAAAGTCTACACGGGACGGGGTATCTTCCCCTGAGCCCGGGGCGCGTCGTTTCAGGGAGTGACGGGATACGGCTCGTCAGAGTTTTCAAGGAGGTCTCATCATGACTGACAAGGTGTACAAGAAGGTGGAGGTCGTCGGTACGTCCTCAGCGAGCCTGGAGGATGCCATCCAGAACGCTGTAGCCAGGTCCGCAAAGACGGTCCGGAACATGAGCTGGTTCGAGGTCGTGGATACCCGCGGGCGAATCGACGGGGGCGAGATCGCGCAGTGGCAGGTCACGATCAGCATCGGCTTTGCTGTCGGCGACTGATGCTGGCTGAAATTTCGGCGCTGAGCAGAGATTGAAGGAGGCCACGAATGGGTCCGCTGCGCGTTGAGCCGGGGCCCGCGCAGGAATCTGTGTGGGATTACCCTCGCCCGCCTCGGGTGGAGAAGACAGGCAAGCACGTCCGCGTGGTCTTCAACGGGGTGACCATCGCCGACACGCGCCGGGCCCGGCGCGTATTGGAGACCAGTCATCCTCCCGTCTACTACGTCCCGCCCGAAGACGTTCAGATGGCCTATCTGGTTCAGGCACCTGGCTCGAGTTGGTGCGAGTGGAAGGGGGAGGCCAGCTATTACAGCGTCGCCGTGAGCGGGAAGACGGCCCAACGTGCAGCGTGGACGTACCGTGATCCACGCCCAGCCTTCGAATCGATCCGGGATTACGTCGCTTTCTACCCCGGCCCCATGGATGGGTGCTACGTCGATGGGGAGCGCGTCACGCCCCAGCCCGGCAAATTCTACGGTGGGTGGATCACCCACGACGTGGTCGGCCCGTTCAAGGGCGGGCCGGAAACGGCCGGCTGGTGAGGTACGGAGAGCGGATGCGATGCACGTGTTCTTCAGGAATGGACGCCACAGCGGCGTGGGCGGAGAGGTACGTGCCGGTGTGTAATGGACGATAGACAAGCGAACAGGATTAGGAGGATCAGATGGACTGGAATTCACCCCAGGGCGTTCTTCGACGAGGTATGAGCCTCGAGCGAGATGGATACAAGTTCTACATGCAGGCCGCTGAGCGAGCTTCTGACGAGCGCGGCGCAGCGATGTTCCGGGATCTGGCCAGCCAGGAGGTGGATCACCTCAAGTTGCTTCTGGCCCAGTATCAGGCGCTGGAGGCCGAGGGCGATTGGCTTCCCTACGAGGAGGCGATGGGTCAGCCCTTCGATCTGGAGCCCTCGGAGCCCCAGCTCCCGGGCCAGGAACCACCCCAGGAGTACCAGCTGCCCGTCTTCACCACCGATCGCGAGGTCTCGTTGCAGAGCGACCTCGCTGCCATCGATTTCGGGCTCGAGACCGAGGACATCACCCGGGCACTCTACGCCCGGGGAGCGGCGCAGACCGACGATGAGCGGGCTCGCGAGGCCTACGAGTTCCTGGTCGGCCAGGAGGAGCGTCACTACGAGCTCCTCTATAACACCCGCGAGTACCTGGGTGAGAACCAGACCTGGTGGGACAGCGAGGAGTATCCCTTTTTCACCGGGTGATGTTGCTTGGAGACCCTCAGGTGTCCCGAGCACTCGAGGGTCTTGTCATCTCATCAGCATCGGGGGGGGACCTATGAAGGAAGGTCTGACGAGAGCCATTGGTGCGCTGAAGATGGCTATCCGGGTGGAACAGAACGGCTACCGTTTCTACCGACGCGCGGCTGAGGAGACTGGCGATCATCGGGGCAGGGAGCTGTTCGCCAGCCTGGCTGAGGATGAGGTCGCTCACGAGAAGATCCTGCGGACGCGCCTGGAGTCGCTGGAGAGCCGCGGTCAGTGGAAGGCTGTGGCCGACGAAGAGTGGCCGGCCGAGAGCGCTTTCACCGGCGACGAACCCATTTTCTCCCGAGAGCGCCTGGAGGAAGGCGTTCACGATTACACGTCAGAGCTCTCGGCCCTGCGCATGGCCTATCTCATCGAGAAGAACGCCGTCGAGTTCTATACCAAGGCGGCCCGCGAGATGGAAGATCCAGTGGGAAGGGCAATGTACCGGGATCTGGCTGATTGGGAGCGAAATCATCAGCGCGTTCTCGAACGGGAGTACCGGATCTTCGCCGAGCAGTTCAAGATGGACCAGGGCTTCGCCCCGTTCTAACACGACAACCGCATTGGATCTACCGAAAGAAGGTGGGCGCCGGCAAAGACCCTAAGGGTTTTCAAGGGTCTGCTTGATTTATTTGGATGCTGACGCCATGTTGCTGAAGGTATTTGAGTGCTAGCTTGATTTTCTGAAACCTTTAGGGTCTGTAGTTGGTTCTTTCAGGGGAGCGGAGCGACGAAGAATCTCGCTCCCGCTCGTCAGAAGCAACTCGCACACGTGCGCTCGTCGGCGGTCCGGGAAGCTCTGGTTGCCGATGTGCGGTTGCCGTATTACGGCGCTCCGCGGGTGCACTCCGTAGGAGGACACCATGTATCAGCGCATTCTGGTCCCGCTGGAAAGGGAGGGGGGCCCGGCAGCTCACCTAAAACACGCCGCTGAGTTGGCTGTCCAGGGGGGCGCACAGCTCACGCTGCTGCGTGTTATCACCGTGGTGCCTGCCGAGGAGTACGTCATGAAGCGCATCCAGATCGAGGAGGGCTCCGTGGGTGCCAAGAGCAAGGCGGCTGCCGAGGAATACGTGCATCGACTGACGGCGGTGCTGCGCGGTGAGGGTGTGGATGCGCAAGGGGTGGTGCTGGTCAGCGACCAGGCGGAGGACGAGGCTATCGTCGCGCACGCTGCGGAGACAGATAGCGACCTGATTGTGCTGCCCAACCAGCGTCGCTCCCTGGTCAGCCGCTGGTTGCAGGGGAACGTGACCGCTAAAGTGCAGCGCCGATCAGACATCCCGGTGTTGATGGTCCGGGAGCAACAGGTGTGAGGATCACAAGGGGGTAGGCTATGAACCGCCAGGAGATTATCATGGCGCTGAACGACAACCTCAGCGCCGAACTGAGCGCAGTGGAGATGTACAGCGCTCACGCCAGCGCCATTCCCGAGGCATCCATTGCCGGTGGCGTGAGGGCCATTATGCAAGTCGAGCAGCGCCACGCCCGGGATCTGGCCGAGCGCATCAGAGCGCTGGGCGGGACGGCGGCCGAGCCCGGGGGAGCGCAGACCGTCGTCGGGCGAGCCGCTGGTGTCGCGACGGCGCAAGCCTCCACTGCCGAGATGCTCCGCCTGGAGCTAGCTGAGGAACAGCAGGCCATCAAGGACTACGCGGCGGAGATCGCGGAGATTATGGATGATGAACAGACCCTCGACATGCTCCAGGAGCACCTGAACGATGAGATCGAGCATTCTCGCTGGATGAAGGCCCAGCTAGCTGCGCTCGAAGGGTAAGGGAGCGTCCTATGGCAGATCAAGACATTGGAGACAGGTTTCAGGAGCGGACGAAGTACCAGCGGGGTGAGCTTCGGGGTGGCCGCCTCGATTGGGCCAGCAAGCCGCCCACGTACAAACGATACCCCGAGGCGCACAAGATCCCTCTCAGCGACCCGGTCATCCGGGGGGGTGCACCCCTCTGGGAGGTGGTGCAGCAGCGGCGCAGTGAGCGCCGCTTCCGCGATGTCCCGTTGAAGGAGACGGATCTCTCCCAGTTGCTTTGGGCCGCCCAGGGCATTACACAGCAACGCCGTGACGTTGGGTTGCGCGCCGCGCCCTCGGCCGGTGCCTTGTATCCCGTCGAGACGTATCTGGTCATCCACGATGTGCAGGGCGTAGAAGCCGGGGTCTATCACTACGATGTGGAGCATCATCAGCTTGAGCAGCTGGGGCGTGGGGACTTCCGGACCGAGATCGCCGGCGCCGCGCTCGATCAGCGGATGGCAGCGCAGGCGAGCGTTGTCTTTGCTTGGACGGCGGTCTTCGAGCGCTCCAAGTGGAAGTACGGGCAGCGCGCCTACCGCTATGTCTACCTGGATGCCGGGCACATCGCCCAGAACACCGCGCTGGCTGCGGTGGCGCTGGGTCTGGGCAGCTGTCAGATCGCCGCTCTGTATGACGAAGAGGTGAATGACCTGCTCGGTGTAGATGGCATCTCGGAAAGTACCATCTATATGACGGTGGTGGGGAGACCCGAATGAACGAGAAGGTCACCTTTGTCTTGATGGGCGGCTTGGACATGCCCTGCCGCATGGTCCACGCATTCCTCTGGGCTCTGGACGTGACCACACGCGGGGGTGATGCCAATATCGTCCTGGAGGGTGAGTCTCCCCACTGGTTGCTCGAGCTGTCCGATCCAGCTCACGGGCGGCATCGGCTCTACAGCAAGGTCAAGGACATGGGCTTGATCGACGCGGTTTGTAAGGCCTGCGCCGTGCAGGCCCAGGCTGTGGAGGTGGCTGCTGAAGAGGGGTTACGCTTGGTGTATGATGCCTCCGGTCACGTGAGCCTGATGCGATATATGAAGGATGGCTATCAGATCGTAACGCTCTGACGCCGTTCCAGTTTGTGGTCGAGCTGGATTCCAACGGTATTCCAACCTTACTCAACCGAAGCCAACGCCGGCTCCAACGCAGGGCAGCGGCTCGGCCCCAGTATCTGTGCTAGAATCAACGTGGGTCTGGTCCGATCAACGGGACATGAGGCGGCAACCGGAGCGTTTGTTCCCGCTGGGCGTGCTCGACACGGCAAGGTCGTGCAACCCCGGCTGGGGCGCCTAGTGAGCACCCAGCACGGGCCGCGAGGGCTTCCTCGTCCCAGCAATCGTGCGGCGTGACAGGGGTTCTTACAAGGAGACAGTATGTCAACCAACGCAATCACCATTCGCATCGGCGGTGAAGCCGGGATGGGCCTGGAGTCGAGCGGCGTGGGCTTCTCCAAGGCCCTGACCCGCGGAGGCCTCTACGTCCACGGACTGCCAGATTACTACTCTCGCATCCGGGGGGGACATAACTTCTTCTCAGTCCGGGTATCTCAGGAGCCCCTCTACTCCCACGCCGAGTCTGTTCATCTCGTTCTGGCGCTGGACCTGGAGACCGTCCGACGTCACGTCGCTCAGATTGTCGACGGGGGTGCCGTCGTCTACGACGAAGGCGAGGAGATCCCCGATGAGCTTCAACGATCCAACGTCAGCTTCTTTCCCGTTCCCCTCACCGAGTTGGCCGAGGAGCTGGGCGGCCGTGAGATCATGCGCAACACGGTGGCCTTCGGTGTGGCAGCTGGTCTGATCGGGTTTGATCTGACGTACCTGGACAGCGTCATCCGCGACAACTTCGCCCCGAAGGGGCAGAAGGTTATCGACGCCAACCTCCGCGTGGCGGAGGCTGGCGCTGAGGCCGCCCAACCATTCCAGCCAGACTTCCCGTTCCGGATGCAAGCGCGGGCCGATGCGCCGTCCCGCATGATCCTGAACGGAAACGAGGCTTTCGCACTCGGGGCGTTGGCCGGTGGCTGCCGCTTCGTGGCCACATACCCGATGACCCCCGGTTCGCCCGTCCTCCACTGGTTCGCCGCGCACGGGGACGAGTACGGGGCCGTGATCAAGCACACGGAGAGCGAGATCGCCGCGATGAATATGGCCGTCGGCGCCGGTCACATGGGGGTCCGGGCGATGTGTCCTACGTCTGGCGGGGGCTTCTCGCTCATGGTGGAGGCGTTGGGCCTGGCTGGCATGACCGAGGTCCCCGTGGTCGTGTACAATGCCCAGCGGCCCGGGCCTGCCACAGGCCTGGCGACACGCACGGAGCAGGGAGATATGCTCTTCGTGATGCACGCCGCCCAGGGTGAATTCCCTCGTTTCGTGCTCGCGCCTGGCACGTTGGAGGAGTCGTTCCAGATCGGCTGGCAGGCGTTCAATCTGGCGGAGCGGTACCAGACGCCAGCACTGGTGCTCAGCGATCACTACCTGGCGGCGGCCTACCGCACGGTGGAGCGTGATGCCCTCGGGTTCGACCAGGTCGAAATCGACCGCGGCGAGCTGCTCAGCAACGAGGAGCTGGACGCGTTGGAGCAGCCCTACAAGCGGTACCAGATCACGGAGTCGGGCGTCTCGCCCCGAGCTCTGCCCGGGCACCCCAGCGCCGTCTGGGTCTCCACTGCCAACGAGCACGACGAGTTCGGCGCCATCACGGAGGAGGCCGAGATGCGCATTGCTCAGGCTGACAAACGCATGCGGAAGATGGATGGCATGGCGGCGGAGGTGCCGGCTCCGAGACGGTACGGATCCGCACAAGCCGATGTGACGTTTGTGAGCTGGGGCTCCACCTACGGTCCGCTGCGGGAAGCGATCGACCGGTTGAATGAGGAACAGCCCCACCGAGCCAACGGGCTCCACTTCAGCGCCCTGCATCCGTTCCCGCCGGGAGGCGCGGAGACCCTGGAGCAAGCGCGACGGACCATCGTCGTGGAGGGGAACGCGACCGGTCAGCTGGAGACGCTGATTCGCGCCCGCACGGGGCTCTCAATGGACGGATCGATCCGCAAGTACGATGGTCGGCCCTTCAGCCCGGAGTACATTGTCACCCACCTGTCGGAGGTGTGAGCCGATGGTATCCCTTAAGGACTTCAAGTCCGAGACCCTGCCCACGTGGTGCGCTGGCTGTGGCAACTTCGCCATTCTCAGCGCTATCAAGATGGCCCTGGCCGAACGCGACGTTGCCCCTCACGAGGTCTTCTTCGCCACGGGGGTCGGTTGCGGAAGCAAACTGCCTCACTACATGCGCAGCACCGGCTTCCACGGGCTGCACGGACGGACGCTGGCCCTGGCGACCGGCGCCCGTCTGGCCAATCACGGGTTGCCTGTGATCGCCGTGCACGGAGATGGAGACAGCTTCAACGAAGGAATGAATCATTTCATCCAGACCGCCCGGCGCAACGTGAATCTGGTCGACATCGTGCAGGACAACCGCATCTACGGCCTGACAAAGGGGCAGTATTCGCCTACCAGCGAGAGAGGGAAGGAGACCCCCACCTCGCCTGGGGGATCAATCGAGCGGCCGGTGAACCCACCTGCGCTGGCGCTCACCGTCGGCGCGACCTTTGTCTCCCGGGGCTACTCCGGTGAGGTCCAGCATTTGGCCTGGCTCATCGGACAGGCGCTGGATCATCCGGGGTATGCGCTGGTAGACGTGTTGCAGCCGTGTGTGACGTGGAATCGCTCCTACGCCTACGCCTTCTACAGAGAGCGCGTCTACAAGCTGCAGGAGGAAGAGGGTTACGATCCTGGCGACCACGCAGCGGCGTCGCGGAGGGCACGTGAATGGGGCGAGCGGATTCCCATCGGCATATTCTACCGGGATCCGTCGCTCCCGAGCTACGAGGAGCAAGTCCCGGCTCTCGAAGCTGGCCCGCTGGCAGAGCAGCCGCTGTCGATACTGACCGAGCAGCAGATACAGGCTCTGTGCGCGGAGATCATGTAAGCCTATGCCGTCATCGGCGGATGAATCCCGGGAGCCCCGGCTGGATCATCGCCGCACTGCAGCCCGAAGGAGGACCCCTGTGCCCAGAGACGTCATCGATATCCCTCACAAGACAGAGTACCTGTCCGTTCTGGATGAGGATGGGAACCTGCTGGACGAGGATCTTGAACCGGATATCCCTGAGGACCGGCTGCTCCGCCTGCACCGCACGATGGTACTGGCGCGGCGCTTCGACGAGCGGATGCTCCAGCTGCAGCGGCAGGGACGTATTGGAACCTTCGCCCCGATCAAGGGCCAGGAGGCGGCCCAGCTGGGGATTGTGGCGGCCCTGCGGGATTCGGATTGGCTGGTGCCATCCTTCCGTGAGCAGGCGGCGTCCCTGTGGCGCGGGCAGTCAATGGAGAGCTTCTTGCTCGTCTATGGGGGGTTCTACCAGGGCAACGAACTCCCCGAGGATACCCGGAACCTCCCTGTGGCCGTGCCCGTGGGCACGCAGCCTCTCCACGCTGTCGGGCTTTCCTACGGGATCAAGTACCGCGGAAAAGACGACGTGGTGGTCACCTTCTTCGGCGACGGCGCGACTTCCGAAGGTGATTTCCACGAAGCTATGAATTTTGCCGGTGTGTGGCAGACCCCCACCATCTTCGTCTGCCAGAACAACCAGTGGGCGATCTCCCTGCCGCGCTCCCGCCAGACGAACTCGAAGACCTTGGCCCAGAAGGCTCTGGCTTATGGTATGCCGGGTCGACAGGTCGACGGGAACGACGTTCTCGCCGTCTATCTTGCTGCGGCAGAGGCCGCTGAACGAGCCCGCGCGGGCCAGGGGCCCACTATGATCGAGTGTGTCACCTATCGCCTTTCGATGCACACCACGGCCGACGATCCAAAACGCTACCGGGACGAGGAGGAGGTGGAGAGTTGGGAGCGACGGGAGCCCATCTCTCGCTTCCAGAAGTATCTGAAGCAGAAAGGCCTGCTCTCGGATGACGATATCGGGGAGTTGGAGGAGCAGATCAAGGCCGAGATTCAGGAGGCGGTGGATCGCGCCGAACAGCGGATGGAGGAGCTCGGCGATCAGGAGCTCACGATGTTCGACCATATGTACGCCGAGATGCCTCCGTATCTGCAGGAGCAGCGAGATGAGCTGGCGGCGCAACTCGACGCGAAGGAGGCGAGCGATGCCTAAGATGACGATGGTCAATGCGCTCAACACGGCGCTCTATCAGGAGATGGAGCAGGATGATAGCATCGTCGTCCTGGGAGAGGACGTGGCGGTTGACGGCGGGGTCTTCCGTGTCACCGATGGGCTTCTCGACGCGTTCGGCGAGGGTCGCGTGATGGATACGCCTCTCGCGGAGGCAGGCATCGTCGGCACCTCCATCGGCATGGCCATCTATGGGCTGAGGCCGGTCTGCGAGATTCAGTTCTCAGGCTTCAGCTACCTGGCCTTCCAGCAACTGGAGGCCCACGCCGCTCGCATGCGTTGGCGGACGCGGGGGGCCTACACGGTGCCTATGGTGCTGCGCACCCCTTACAGCGGCGGCGTTCGGGCGCTGGAGCATCATTCGGAGAGCCGCGAGGTCTACTGGGCACACACGCCGGGGCTCAAGATGGTGATCCCCTCCGGCCCCCGTAACGCCCGGGCTCTGCTGGTGAGCGCCATTCGGGACCCCGACCCGGTGATATTCTACGAGCCGAAGGCCGTCTACCGCGCCTTCCGCGAGGACGTGCCGGAGCAGGAGGAGACCTGGCCTATCGGCAAGGCGCAGGTCGCCCGGCAGGGGGATGACATTACCTTGATCTCCTATGGCGCCATGATGCGCCCCACACTGGAGGCGGCAGAAAGACTGAAGCAGGCCGATGGGGTCGAGGCGGAGGTGATCGATGTCCTGACCGTCGCTCCCCTGGACCACGAGACCTTTGCTGAGTCGGCCAGGAAGACCGGGCGGGTCGTGGTCATCCACGAAGCGCCGCGCAGTTTCGGTCCTGGCGCGGAGATTGTGGCGCGACTGGTAGAGAAGTCGTTCTGGTACCTCGAAGCGCCGATCCGGCGGGTGAGCGGGTACGACGTAATCATCCCGCTTTTTGCGTACGAGAAGGCCTATCTGCCCAGCGCCGAGCGTGTTCTCCGGGCGGCACGAGAGACGTTGGAGATCTCGGCGTAAGATAGAGCCCGACGTTCAAGCGCCCTCTGCCCATCGTCAGATGGTTCGGCGACTGCAGGCGCACCCGGGCGTACTCAGAGACTGATGGTACCGAAGCGACAGCGCGAGTAAGGAGGCTGCACGAACATGGCCCGAACATTTGAGCTTCCGGATCTGGGAGAGGGTATCCACGAGGGTGAGATCATCGAAGTTCTGGTCGCCGTCGGCGACCAGGTCGAGGAGGGCGATGACATCCTAGTGGTGGAGACGGACAAAGCCTCGGTTGAGATTCCGTCACCGTACAGTGGGGAGGTCACTGGGATCGAGGTCGAGCCCGGCGATATGGTCTACGTGGGAGACACGCTCATCAGGTTCAGCGGTGGCGAGGAGGAAGCAGAGGCGGCAGAAGCCGAGGAACCGCCGCCCAAAGAAGCGCCGGAAGAAGTTGTACAGGTGGAGGAGGTAGCTCCTGAGCGTCCTCCGGAGCGTGGACGTCCCGTCCCCGCCTCACCCTCGACCCGGCGCCTCGCCCGTGAGCTGGGGGTCGATCTGCAGGACGTGCTGCCCAGCGGCCCCGCTGGTCGAGTGACGTCTGAGGACGTCCGGGCCTTCTCCGAGAAGGAGGAGGAAGAGGCTCCGGTGCCTCCGGAAGAAGCGGTTGAACGAGCGCCGATCGAGCTGCCGAAGGTAGTTCCCCACGACAGGGTCCCGAGACTGCCGGACTTTACCCGCTGGGGGGAGATTGAGCGGATGCCGCTCCGTTCGGTCCGCCGGGCGACGGCGAAGCAGATGGCACTGGCATGGTCTCAGATTCCGCACGTCAACCATCAGGACAAGGCGGATATCACCGAGTTGGAGCGTTTCCGCCGCAGGCACAGGGATCGGATTGAGGAGAAAGGTGGTAAGCTGACCCCTACGATCTTTGCAATGAAGGCTGTTGTGGCTGCCCTCAAGGAGCATCCGCGGTTCAACGCCAGCCTGGATCCCCAGAATGAGGAGATCATCCTGAAGCAGTATTATCATATCGGGATTGCCGTGGATACCGACCGTGGATTGTTGGTCCCGGTCATCCGCGACGTCGATAGAAAGAGCATCAGTCAACTCTCGGTTGAGTTGGTTGAGATGGTGGAGCGCACGCGCTCTGGGGAGGCCACACTGGACGATCTGCAAGGCGGCACGTTCACGATCACGAACATCGGCATCCTTGGGGGGACTGGGTTCTTCCCGATCATCAACTTTCCTGAGGTGGCCATAATGGGGATGGCCCGGGCACGGTGGGAACCGATGGTGCGGCGCAACGAGGAGGGCGAATTCGAGACGGAGCCCCGGTACATGCTGCCGCTTATGGTTGCCTTTGACCACCGCGTGGTTGATGGCGCCGACGCTGCGCGCTTCATGGGTGTGGTGAAAGATGCTCTGGAGACTCCGGAGCACATGCTACTCACGATGTAGCTCCGAGGTCCGGTTTTGTCGTACCGTCTACGGACGGCGCGGGTCTCTTTGGGAGGGCATTGTCTATGGTCATGGGAGAGCAGACGTTGGAGACTGAGGTCGCAGTGATTGGGGGCGGCCCCGGCGGCTATGCATCGGCCTTCCGAGCGGCCGATCTGGGCTTTGAGGTGGCGCTGATCAACCAGGAGGAGCGGCTGGGCGGGGTCTGCCTGTTGCGAGGTTGCATCCCCACCAAGGTGCTTCTCGAGATGTCAACCCTGGTTCACGACGGGCGCGAAGCCCGTGACTGGGGCATCAATTACGGCGAGGTTGAGATCGACGTGGACGCCTTACGGGAGCGCAAGAATCTGGTAGTCGACCGGCTGGTGAATGGAGTGGAGAAGCTTGCGGAGCAGCGTGATGTACAGATAATCCACGCACGCGCGGTGTTCGAAGGCCCGGACCATGTGCGGCTGCAGGGTCAGGCGGATGTTGCACACGTGAAGTACGATCAGGCCATTCTGGCCAGCGGATCGAGCCCGATTCCTCTGCCTGGCACCGAGTTCAAGCAGGGGACCCGGATCATGAGCTCCAAGGGCGCGCTGGCTTTGCCCGACATCCCTGAGACCCTCCTGGTCGTCGGCGCTGGATTCAATGGGATGGAGCTCGGATCGGCCTACGCCATCCTGGGGAGCCGAGTGACAGTGGTTGAGATGGCCGACGAGATACTCCCAGGCGTGGACCGCGATCTGGTCAGGTACCTGGAACGCCGCTCACGACAAGTGTATGACGCCGTCCATCTGAACACCACGGTGGAGTCGACGGAGGAGCACGAGGACGGCGTCACGGTCACGTTGAAGGGGGACGTGGACGAACCGGAACAGACGTTCGATCGGGTTCTCGTCGCCATCGGACGGCGCCCCAACTCGCAGGGCATCGGGTTGGAAAACACAGGGGTGCACCTTGATGAGGACGGTTTCATCATCGTAGACGAAGAGCGGCGCACCCACGATGAGCACATTTTCGCTGTCGGTGATGTGGTGGGTGGTCCGATGCTGGCTCACAAAGCGATGCATGAGGGCAAGATCGCAGCGGAGGTCATCGCTGGAGAGCCAGCAGCTTTCGACGTGCGATGCATGCCCGCCGTCGTATATACCGACCCACAAATCGCGTGGTGCGGCCTCTCGGAGGCGCAGGCCGCTGAACAAGGCTATGACGTTGCGGTAGGCACTTTCCGGTGGACGGCCTCGGGACGGGCAGTGACGATGGGTCGAACCCTGGGGTTGACGAAGATCGTCTTCGATGCCGACACGGAGCGGGTGCTGGGAGTTGGAATCGCGGGCCGGGGTGCTGAGGATATGATCGCGGAGGGTGCTCTGGCTGTTGAGATGGGAGCTGTGGCTGACGATCTGGCCCTGACGGTTCACCCCCACCCCACTCTTTCTGAGACGGTGGGCGAGGCTGCTGAGGCCTTCCTGGGCCTGGCGACGCACATCCTGTCGCGCCGGGAGTGAGCAGTATGACTGACGTGTTGACGCGCGTCTGAGACCTGACTAGAGAGGAGGTACTGAGGTGAGTCCCAGACAGATCGTCGAGGTGGCTTGCGAATGCCGATATGTTGAGTGTGAGCAGTATTACTCGCATTCGCGAGGCGTGCTGCAGCGAACCTATATCTGTCGTCATCCCGAGAACGCGGGGTGTCTGTGCGTGCTCAACGCGGCGGAAGTGGCCGAGTGTGAGCTTTGCGCGACGGAGGAGGGGGAGGAGACGAAGACGGTTCGCATTGACGTGAAGAGCAAGTAGCGCTTGAGAGGTGCGCAAATGCCCCGGTCAATGCCGGAGCAGGTCGCGGCATCGATCGGGTTAGAAGAGGGGCATTGCATGGTTCAGGACGTCAGAATCTCCTACGCGACGCTATCGGGCGCGGCCGACGATGAGCAGCTCCAGTCAGCTTTTGACCGGGCGCTTGCTCGCGTCAGAAGGGACTGGTTGGGCGCAGAGGTGCCTCCGTTCATCGACGGCGAGGAAATCTATGCCGGCGAGACGTTGGACAGCTTCAGCCCGTTCGCCACCGGTCTCCATCTATGCGCTGCTCAGAAAGGTGACGTCGAGGATGCACGAGAGGCAATTGAAGCAGCCGCGGCGGCCTTCCCCACGTGGCGCCGGACCCCCTGGCAGGAACGGGTAGCGATGGTCCGCGATGTGGCCAGGCGGCTTAGCACTACAACCGCACTTGCTAGAGAGGCAGACTTCCGAAGTCTTAGAGTCCAAAGCCCAACCCGGTCTAAGGATGCTCACAGAACGATTCCTGATCTGTCTAGCATTGTCATGCAGACTTCGGAAGTCTCTTAGCAGCAGATGAGGTTGTAGTATTTGTGACAACAGTCTTGATCTGGCTTCCCTCATGGTCTTCGAGGTAGGCAAGAGCCGGCCGGAGGCCCTCCTTGAGAGTGGGGAGACCGTCGCGCTGCTCCGCTATTATGCCGATGCGATGGAGCGCAACGATGGCTTCATCCGAGAGATGGGGAGATCCATTCCGGATGATCCAGACGAACACAACGCCAGCGTGCTGCGTCCCTACGGCGTGTGGGTCGTGCTTTCTCCCTTCAACTTCCCGGTGGCTCTGTCGGCGGCATCCGTAGCGGCGCCATTGATGACGGGCAACACGGTCGTGTCTAAGGCCGGTTCGGACACGCCGCTTGGTGGCTGGAAGACGGCTCAGCTTTTTGCCGATGCGCGTCTACCTGACGGAGTCTTCAATTACCTCAGTGGCCGCGGCAGCCTGGTAGGCCAGGAACTGGAGGACAATCGGGACGTCAATGGCTGGACCTTCACTGGCTCCCATGAGGTGGATATGGCCATTCTGAAGCGGGCTGTCAGCGGTCGTTACCCTGTTGCCATCAGCCTGGTCGACCGCTCGATCCCCGGGTACTGGGAGACGCGGGGCCACTCCGACACCGCGCAGATCAAGCCGCGGGGGGTCCTGGACGTGAACAGCGGAGAGTGGCGGCGTATCCCGGGGGGCGAGGTGACCGAGTTTGTTGGCTAGGTGTCCGGTGTTCACCGGGCGACCGCATTGTCTTCGCAGCGGATCTGTCATGATGAGAGGTTTGGGGCATCGGGTTTGGAGGTTTTTCCGAGGAGGGCGTTATGCTGGAGATGGGCGATAAGGCACCTGGTTTCACCCTGATGGCTGATGATGGCCGTGAGGTTAGTCTGTCGGACTTCCGTGGCCAGCGGGTGGTGCTCTACTTCTACCCCAAGGCCAGTACGCCGGGCTGCACGAAGCAGGCCTGCGCGCTGCGCGATGTGTATACCCAGATCGAGGCGGAGAATGCCGTGGTGATCGGCGTCAGCCCCGATCCCCTGGCCAGGTTGGCCAAGTTCCGGGAGAAGCACGATTTGCCCTTCATCCTGCTCTCAGATCCAGTGCACGAGGTTGCGGAGGCGTACGGCGCCTGGGGCGAGAAGAAGTCCTTCGGCAAGACATATCAAGGTGTCATCCGCAGCCACTTCGCCATCGACGAACAAGGCAACCTCTCTGACTTCAAGGTCAACGTGAGGCCGACGACGACCGCCGACCTGGCGGTCCAACTAATTCAACTCTAGACACGAAGCTGGTCGGTAGCACCATGTTCTCGAGCCCGCGCGGAGCTCGATTTCTGTTTGTTGGTCCGAGCGGTGTGATATAATACGCTGGCGGCGGCGGGCCCGCCTGACTCGGTTCCATACGCGTCTCGTATTGACTAGGCTGGAGGTGGACCATGCGTGCACTGGATGTGATCGCCAAGAAGCGTGACGGGGGTGAGCTTTCCGAAGAGGAGATCGAGTTCTTCATCCAACGCTACACCGGGGGCGAAATCCCGGACTACCAGGCAGCTGCCTGGTTGATGGCCCTCTTCCTTCAGGGGTTGAACGACCGCGAGACGTACGATTTGACCCTGGCGATGGCCCATTCCGGTGACACGCTGGACGTGCGCAGCCTGCTGCCAGCAACCGATGGAGAAGAAGCCCCTTTGGTCGTGGACAAGCACTCCACCGGGGGTGTCGGTGACAAGGTCAGCCTGGTACTGGCACCCCTGGTTGCCGCTTGCGGGGTGCCCGTGGCCAAGATGACCGGTCGCGGCCTCGGTTTCACTGGCGGCACCGTCGATAAGCTCGAGTCCATTCCCGGCTACCGCACTGACTTGAGCGTGGAGGCATTCAAGAACCAGGTCCAGGAAATCGGTGTCGTTTTGACCGGCCAGACCGCCGACCTGGCTCCGGCCGATCGGAAGCTGTATGCCCTGCGCGACGCAACGGCCACCGTGGAGTCGATTCCGCTCATCGTCAGCTCGATTATGAGCAAGAAACTGGCTGCCGGGGCCGAGGCCATCGTGCTGGATGTCAAGGTAGGTGCCGGTGCCTTCGTGGAGACGGCGGACGAGGCAGAGGCCCTGGCGCGCGGCCTCGTCCGTCTGGGTGCAAAGGCCGGCCGTCAGGTCGTCGCGCTCGTCTCCGATATGAACCAGCCTCTGGGATGGGCGGTGGGAAACGCCCTCGAGGTCCGCGAGGCGATCAACACGCTTCACGAGGCCGGCCCTGCCGGGTTCCGCGAGCACTGCCTCACTGTCGCTGCCGAGATGCTCCGCCTGAGTGGGAAGGTGAAGACCCCTGACGCCGCTTTCACTCTTGCCCTGGAGACGCTCTCGTCGGGAGCGGCGTGGCAGAAGTTCAGGGATCTTGTCGACGCGCAGGGAGGTGACGTGGCCTGCGTCGACGATCCGGAAGAACTGCCGCGGGCTTCCATCGTCGAACCGGTGCCGGCCCCCCGCAGCGGCTATCTGGCCGGGGTACACGCCGCCGAGGTCGGGCTCGCTGTCGTCCGGCTGGGCGGCGGCCGCGAGGAGAAAGGACAGGCCATCGACCACAGTGTCGGCGTGCTTGTGCACCACAAGGTGGGTGACCTGGTCCAGAAAGGCACGCCCTTATTCACCGTTCACGCCAACGAAGAAGAGAAGCTGGAGATAGCCCGCCAGCGCGTCCTGGAGGCGCATTCATTCAGTGACGAGCCGGTGCAGCCGCTGCCTCTGTTCTATCGACGGATCGCGCAGCCGTAGGCTGGTGACGGCCGCTATTGCCAGCCGTTGTCGAATTCAGCACGCCAGCTCGGCAAGGCTGTGTCCCGACTCGCCCCGCGCTCAACGCGACGGAGATGTCCCGCACGGTGCCCCGGTTGATCGTCGGTCTCCTTTGCCGGCCCGCAACGGGCGATATCCCGGAGCGATTGGACAACTGTTGGGACTCCTGATGTCCAGAAGGCGACGTGCCTCCCTCGGTTTTTTCGGTGCTGTAAGACGCGCCGGGAGGCAGGTTGCGAGACACGCTGTGAAGCGTGTTGCCAAACGTGATCTTGAGTACGCCCCCGTCAGGCCCCGGAGGTCGTGCTGCGCGCGATCTTTCTCGCGGGAGCCTGACTCGCATTTGACACGCTGCAAAGGCCACTGTAAACTGACAGGGTACACTTTCAGGGCCGTGCGCCCCTGAGCCTTGGAACCACGGCACAGTGTGGCCTCCGGGGGGCTCGGCGGCGAGGGCGCTGCCTCGTGCGGAGTTCTATGGGAGGGCGACGTGGAAAACGACCGCAGCTGTATCCCCAACACATTGAGCAGCCTGTTTCTCTTCATCGCCGGTTTCTTTCTCGGGTTGGTCGCAGTCTGGATCTGCCGGGCGCTGCGAGAGAAAGGCGCACGGGCGACCGAGCTGGCGACGGCCCGATTCGGACGGCTTACGCTGGAGCCCAGGTTGGATTTGCCTGCCCCGACACCTACGGCCCGGCCCGAGCCGGACGATCTGACGCGCATCGCGGGGATCGGCCCCAAGATGTCGAGCCTGCTGCAGGAGGCTGGCATGGTGACTTTCGAGCAGCTGGCGGCTAGTGACGTCGGTGATCTGAACCAGTTGCTGCGGGAGGAGGGGCTCCAGTTTGCGGACCCCGGCACGTGGCCCGAGCAGGCCGCATTGGCCGCCGCGGGCGCCTGGGACGCGCTGGATGATTTGCAGGACGAGTTGTCCGGCGGAAGGCGCGTCGCGTAGCCAGGTCGGCCTACATCTCGACACGCATCATGCGGCTCTCGCGGTAGCCGACGGTGACCGTACGCCAGCCGGCGAGCATCTCGTCGACCTCCACGTCACCAGTGTCCACGCGCAGGCAGTCGAGCGACTGTAGCTTCTGCCGGGTGCTGACTACTCGGACGTCATCCGGCCCCGCCTGCCTGATCACGTTGGGGGTGAACTGCTTGTTCCCCCGGCCGAAGATGAAACCGTTGCCTCCCAGGGGGGTGACGATGATGGCTCGCCGGGGATACTGCTCGAATAGGGTTAGGATCCTCTGCTCGTTGAGGTCCTCGGCGACCAACCTCTGATTGCGAACGGCATCCACCCCCAGCAAAGTCTTCGGAAGACCCATCTCCTCGGCGATCGCTCTCACCGTGGTCCCGGGCCCCAGCAGGTACAATGTCTCCGGGTTCATCTCCTCGACCACAAAGGCGGCGATCTCTCGCTTGCTCTGCTCCACCGATGGGCTGCCGCTCGAGGCGATCTTGCCGTGCTGCAGGAACCGCTGCTCTTCCGGCACCAGAAGGGTGCCGTAGTGCTTGGAGGCGAGTCGATCCTCTCGAAACGCCTGCTCGTCGATGTCCAGCACTTCCTGCTCTGTCACGCTGCCGTCCTCCACAAAGGCATCGACCAGAGCCGCCGCCGCTCTGGGATTCACGGCAAACACCGAGCTGTAGACCTTAACGCCGGCTGGCACAGCCACCACCGGGATCTCCGAGTCGATGGCGTCGTATACGTCCCGGGCGGTGCCGTCTCCGCCGACGAAGATCAGAAGCTCAGCGCTGCGTTCGACCATCCTGGTGGCGATACGCCTGGTGTCCTCTGCCCCGGTACTGTCGCCGATCTGCCCCACCACGGTAAAAGGGATGCCGACATCCGCAACGTGCTCCGCCCCCATCTCGCCGGGCGCCACGAATAGCTGGATCTCATCCTTGTGTTGTATGTGGGACAGAAACTCCCTTGCCCTGTCTGGCGACACCGGTTCAGCACCTAGCTCCAGGGCTTTCTGGTACAGCTCCCCGTCCGTTCCCTTCAGCCCGACGCTGCCGCCCATGCCGGCGACGGGATTGACGATGAGGGCCAGTCTTTTCGTGGGTGATGCCATCAGCCGGGCTCCTTGAGGATGGTTTCACAGTGGCTGGTCCAGTAGCCAGGCCGGCCTACGTGGTCGAGCAGCACAGGCGGCGTACGGCGCCGCTGCACCAGGCGGTCAAGATTCCTGCCTCCTGACGTCCTTGCGGGAGCCAAGATGCCGGGCTACGAAGTGCAGGCCTCTCCCCAGAACCCACTCTGCGCCGCTCAGAATCCGGGTCACTTGCTCCAGCACATCCTGCTCTCCCTCCCAGTGTTCCTCGAGAATCGAGGGATCCAGCCGGTTGAGCTGCTTTGCTACAGCGTTCAGGATCCACGCTGCCACGATGACATCGTCTACGAAGCCTGGCGGCCCCAGGAAGTCCGGTATCACATCGAGAGGAGTGACGAAGTACGCCACCCCGGCAGCGACCTTCGCTTTGGTTCGCAGGGGCACCCGCTCATCGAGAGACAACCGCGACAGCAGGACGAAGAGGTCCGGCGCGGCCAACAGGTACTCAAGCCGCCGTGCCGAGATATTGCGTCCTTCCGCCCAGCGTTTCACCTTCTCCCGAAGCCGGCGGTAGAAGCGCTTCTCGCCAGGCGTTCGAAAGGACCTGTCGTCTCTCATGTCTCGATCACTCCCGCTGCCACGGACAGCCTGCGGCTGCTGCTGCAACACTGCTAACGCATGTTCCAGACCGGCTTTCAGATCCTCGAAGTCCGCGATCCCCGTGGGCTAGGGCCCGAACCCGAGCGAATCCCTGCTTCAGCTGTCTCCGCCCTGGGGCCCTCCCCGTGGCTTGTGGCGGCCGAGGGGCCGACGAATGTCTCGACCTGTCCCAGGTTGGCTGCCACACGTAAGTCACGCAGACGCGTCAGGCAGCATCCAATTTCCTCCAGATCTCCGTCGATGGCAAAGCGAAGTACCCCCAAACCCGGGATCTGCCGCCTGGCGATCTCGCAGCCGGGGTGGCTCTCCAGGCCCGGGTAGCAGACCCCTTGAGCCGGGTGGGGGCACCACCCCAGGTCTACGAGGGTACATCCGCGTGCGGTTCCCCTTGAGCCCCGCGCCGCTGCCCCTCGCCGCTCTGTTCCCTGAACTGGTCTCGATCCGGTCAGCCTGGAGGCTCAGCGAGGGCCAAGGCGACGGTCCGGTTGCTAGCCCGGCAGCTCTCCCACCAATGGCACGAGCCCCCGGCCCGGGTCTGATGGGTCAGTGCCCCTGCTTCAGAGCGTCGTCCAGGTCCTGCTGGTCGAAAGGCTGAGGTCGCCCGGCTTTCTCGTCGGCCGCCTGCTCTGCCGCTTCTTCCACCACGTCTCTCGCCTGGCCGCTGTGAACGGTAGGTGGCGAGAAGACACGGTGTACCTCCGTCCGCTGACACTTGGGGCAGGCAATCTCGGGCGGGCGATCGTCAGGAGACATGAACAGGCGCTCGAAACGCTCTCCGCACCTCTCGCATTCGTACTCGTAAACGGGCATCCGTCCTCCTCTTCTTGCTCTCAAACCGAACATCGACTACTTACGGCGTTTCCTTCTTGGCCCATAGCTTCCCACTGCGTCCGTCGGCGATGTCTCCCGGCGGAGAGCCGGCTGCAGCAGATGCGATTAGGCTCTCAGGGGCCTGCCCGATCCCACGCTTTGCCTGGATCCAGCAACCCGTCCCGGGTGACGCGGGGTCCGCTGAACCTCGAGTACTCTGTAGTATAGGTTCGCTCATCCGGCGCCGCAAACGGCTCCCCCCCATCAGCAGTGCGAGGCAATGGCCCGTCGCTAAGAATCGTCCTCGTCGGCGTTCCCGCGGAGATACTACCGCGTCGACCTTCGGCCTGTTCGTTCATCGAAGTCGGTTGCGCTGCCGCAGTTGCCCGCAGCCTGCCTGGATCGCCGTGCCGCGCCGCACGCGGATGGTGTGGCGCACGCGGCGCTGCGCGAGGATGGCGGCGAAGGCTGCCACGTCGGACCTGGGCGAGCCGCTGCCTCGATACTCACGTGATGGATTGAGCGGAATGAGGTTGACGTGTGCCAGCAGTCCCTCGAGCCGATCCGCCAGAGCGTGGGCTTGTTCGGGCGTGTCGTTGACCCCATCGACCAACGCCCACTCAAAGCTCACCCGTCGGCCAGTGATCTCGGTGTAGGACCTGCACGCTTCGAAGAGCACGTCCAGGGGATAGCGTCGATTGACAGGAACCAGGCGGTCACGCAGGGTGTCGGTTGCCGCGTGCAAAGACACCGCAAGCGTGATCTGCAGCTTCTCGCGCGCCAGGCGGTGGATCTCTGGTACGAGTCCCACCGTGGAGAGCGTGATGTGTCGCTGGCCCAGCCGGAACCCGGCTGGGTGGTTCAAGCGATGAATGGCCTCCAGCGAGGCCTCGTAGTTGGCCAGGGGTTCGCCCATGCCCATCAGCACTACGTTGGTCAGCTGCTCGTCCTCGTCACCTTCAGCCTGTAGATGGCGTGCGAAGTGGAGGGCCTGAGCCACAATCTCGCCGCTGGTCAAGTCACGGGAGAAGCCCATCTGACCCGTGGCGCAGAAGGGGCAGCCGATGGCGCAACCCACCTGGGTGGACAGGCACGCGGTGCGGCGTCGCTCGTAGAGCATCAGCACCGCCTCGATGGTCTCGCCATCGGACAGACGCAGCAGATCCTTGCGTGTCTTCCCGTCGGCTGAGCGTGCTGTGTCCACTACCTCCAGGAGCCGGATGATTGTTCTCTCGGCCAGCCTCTCGCGCAGCGACTTCGGCAGGCTGGTCATCTCGTGGAAGGAGTCGGCTAGATGAACGTACAGCCACTCCCACACCTGGTCGGCTCGGTAGGAGGGCTCGCCCAGGCTCTGCAGGAGCGATTCCAGATCGTCGGCGCTCAGGTCGTATAGCCGGATCCGACTCTCAGTCACCCGTCGAGTCCGCTCCAGCATCCGAGCAGCTCTTCCAGGTCTGCGCATACCAGATCGGGCCTGAGGGGCGATGCCGCTAGGTCATCCGCGCCGGCGATCCCTGTGAGTACGAGCACCGTGGTCAGGCCTGCGCGGGCTGCCCCGGCGATATCCGTATCGAGTCGATCGCCGATCATCGCCGTGGTCTCCGCCGTGGCGCCCATGCGACGCAGTCCCTCTTCGTACATCTGGGGCTGGGGCTTGCCCGTGACTGTGGGTGGGACCCCGGTCGAGGCCTCAAGCGCGGCCAGTACCGCGCCGTTCCCTGGCAGCGGTCCTTGCTCCGTGGGAAAGGTGACGTCAGGGTTCGTTCCGAGGAAGCCAGCCCCCTCGTGGATCAGCAGCGAGGCCGTGGCCAGCTTCTTCCAGCTCACGTCGCGATCCCAACCCACGACCACGTAGGCGGCTCTCTCATCGTCCAGGATGAACCCCCGCTCCATCAGTGCCTGTTGAATGCCCTCCTCGCCGATGGCGTAGACCCTGGACCCGGCCGGAGCGACGCCTGCCAGGTAGGATGCGGAGACCAGGGCCGAGGTCAGGATCCTCTCCGTCGGGACATCCACACCGAAGCTGGCCAGCTTGTCGACGTACTGCTCCGGTGTGCGGGTGGAGTTGTTTGTGGCGAGTATGAAGGAGACTCCTCGCTCCTCCAGAAAGGCGAAGAAGGCCCTCAAGCCGGACATCGCCTCGTCGCCGCGCCAGAGTACCCCGTCCATGTCGATGATCAGGTGGCGGATTGGCTCCAGAACCTCACACTGCCGCTCCCTCGTTGCGCCACATCCAACGTCGTAGGCTGCCCTGAGCCGCTCGTAGGCATCCGGTGTGTCCACATCCACCAGCATGTCTGGGTTACGGACTCTAACCGTCTCAACCTGTTCGGGGTGGTGATCGATCAGGCTCCGCCCCCCCTCATCCCCTGTGATGGCCGACAGCTCGGGGAAGAACCGCTGGGCGAACAGCACCGGCGTCCCGCGTCTGCCGCCGTGCGTCGGGTGGATGATCGAGGCCTCCGTCTGCTCGTATCGGTCGACAAGGGCTTGCAGAAGATCGGGGGTGATGAGCGGCTGGTCACACTGGATGAACATCGCGGCCTTGGCGTCCGGTGGTACGCCGGCCAGACCGGCTTGTACCGACGTTGCCATTCCCTCCTCCCAGCGCCAGTTCATCAGTGTCCGTAAGGGTCTATCGCCTAGGGCAGCCAGCATCTCCCGGGCCTGACAGCCGACCACGGCGACCACGGGCTCGAGCCCCGCGTGCAGGGCCACGTCGGCCACGTGCGCCAGCAGTGGCTTACCCCTCCAGTCGATAAGTTGCTTGCTTTGACCAAAACGAGTCGACCCGCCTGCAGCGAGCACAACGGCAGCGACCTTTGTCAACAGATTAAGTCTCCTTCGCACTCAGCAATCAGAGCTCGATATCGATCCTGCCGCCTATTCTAACTCAAGTCACTTTCGCGTGCAACGGCTTGTCAGCACCGCTGGCGTAAACTATAATGCCGCCCATAGTCCTTGGGAGGCGATATGAAGCTCTCCGTCATCGTGCCGGTCTACAACGAGCTGGACACAGTTGGCGAGATTCTCCGCCGCGTGCGCGCGGTGGACCTCACCGTGTCCATCGGCTTCGGATCCGAGCTGGGCTCTGTGGTAGAGTTGGAGCGTGAGATCGTGGTTGTGGACGACGGATCGACCGACGGCACGCGGCAGGTTCTGCGCCAGTTCGACGAACATCCTGACACGACGATCGTCTGCCACGAGCGAAATCGGGGCAAGGGAGCCGCGGTCCGCACAGGCCTGGAGCACGCCGCCGGAGACATTGTTCTCATTCAGGACGCTGATCTGGAGTATGATCCCCGGGACTACCCCTCCCTGCTGCAGCCTATCCTTGAGAACCGGTCCGAGGTTGTCTACGGATCTCGCTTCCGTGGCGGGCCGACTCGTGCGATGTTCTTTTGGCACATGATCGGCAATCGCTTCTTGACCCTGTTGACCAACGTGCTGTACGACTCGATCCTCAGCGACATGGAGACCTGCTACAAGGTGTTCTCCCGCGAGGTGGCCAACCAGCTCGATCTACGAGCATCCGGCTGGGGCTTCGATCCCGAGATTACCGCTCAGATTCTCAAGCTCGGCTACCGCATCTACGAGGTTCCCATCACCTACACCGGGCGCGAGTTTGACGAAGGGAAGAAGATCGGCTGGCGCGACGGATTGACCGTGCTGTGGACACTTCTCAAATATCGCTTCACTCCGTGATCTGCGGCCGCTGGGCGAGACTCCGGTGGGTGTTGGTGGCGTTGTTGCTGCTGGCCTGGGCGCTGCGCTTGCCCCCACTCCTCCACAGTTCTCTTCACTCGGACGAAGCTCTCTATGGCTACTGGGGATTGCTCATTGGGCACGGTCGCGATCCTTGGCTGACCAGCGCACCCGTGGATAAGCCGCCACTGTTGCCCTATGCCCTGGCCGGCTTCCAACTCCTCCTCGAAGATGCGAAAGTTGCCCTTCGCCTCCCGGGTTTGGCAGCCGGGATGCTGACTGTACCGCTCACCGCTTCTCTGGCTCACCGCCTGTACGGAGACCGAGGGACTGGAGCAATGGCAGCCATCGGCGTGGCTCTGTCACCCTTTACCGTGGTCTTCTCCGGCACGGCCTTTCCAGACCCGGCGATGGTGGCTTTGGGAACGGCCGCCTGCCTGGCCGCAGTGCGCGGGGAGGCGATCTGGGCTGGCTTCTTGGCTGCCCTCAGTCTCGCCACCAAGCAGACCGGGCTGGTGTGGGTGCTCCTATCCGTGCTGCTCTTGGCCCTGGCGCGGCGCTCCCCGGGTGATCGTCGGCCGTTGCTTCTCCCCTTCATCGCCTGTTTGGGTCTGGGAATGGGTGTTGTTCTCGCCTGGGATGTTGCTCGCGGGCTGCAAGGTGCCCCCAGCTTCTGGCAGGCGGGAGTTGTCGGCTATGGGGGGCTGCGACCGATCTGGCCTCAGGAACTGTGGCCCCGCCTCTTGAAGTGGCTCAGACTGCTTCGTTATCTGTTTCCTTCCCCGGCGATCAACGGGCTCTCGCTGCTGGGCTTGCCGGTCCTCGTCGGGGTCGCGGTTTTCCGGCACCTGTCCGCACGCCACGCTCTGATCGATGTCTTATTGGTGGCATTTCTGCTTATCTACGCCATCTTCCACTGGTTGGTGGCCTTTCCTATCTGGGACCGCTACCTGGTGCCGATGGTACCAGTCGCGGCTGTGCTTCTGGGGCGCATCGTCCGGGCTACCGTGTCTCACCTTCGCTTCCTGGCGCCCCGGCAGCAGTCGATGGTCGGGTGTCTGGTCCTGGTCGTCTTCTTGATCCTGCCTGCCCTTCAGGCGAGCGCCGGGCCCTGCCCCGTCGGGCAGGAGCACGCTGCCTATGAGGGGATTGACGACGTTACCTCCTTCTTGGCCGGCCTGCCCGAAGGTGCTGTCGTCTACCATCACTGGCTGGGGCATCACTACCGATACGCTCTGTGGGATGCTCCCATCTACCTTGCCTACTGGCCCCACCCGGCGTGGCTTGCCCGGGACGTGCAGGCCTTTGGCTCTCGGGAACCCCGCTACGTTACCTTTCCGGCGTGGGAGTCGTCCGCTCGCGTCGAACGCTACCTGGATGAAGTCGGCTATATGTTGAGCCCCGCGTTGTCCGTGGCTCACACCGGCGGCCATCCCGCCTTTATTGTCTACCGGTTGTTGCCGTCATCAGACTGATGGACCGGTACAGGAGCTTCCTGTGGGACGTCCTGGCCGTTGCCCTTCTCTGGGTCCTGGTGATCATCTTCACCTGGCGCATCGGCCTTGCCGGCCGTGTGCTGGCTGGCGGCGACGTCTTCACCTATTTCTACCCCTATTGGGCCGAGGCAACGCGGGCGATTCGCGCGGGACGGCTTCCCCTATGGAATCCTTTCCTGTTCATGGGCGTGCCCTTCCTCGCCAACAGCCAAATGGGCTTCTTCTACCCCGTCAACTGGCTGCTGTGGCTCGCCTTCCCGGCTCACCGATCCGTCCATCTGACCGTGGTCCTTCATCTCTCCTTGGCTGCCCTCAATGCCTACGTGTGGGGGCGGATGTCGCTGAACCTCGAACGCGTCGCGGCCTGGGGTCTTGGGGCCATTTTCGCCCTGGGTGGCTACTTGGGCGCCCAGATTGAGCACGTCAACCAGCTTCAGGGATTGGCGTGGCTGCCCTTGATGCTGGCTCTGTACGATCGCGTCTCCGATCCGCGATTTCGGGCGTCTCATCGCCGGGCGGCCTTTCTCGGTCTTTCGATCCTCATCGCACTGGTATTGCTCGCCGGGCACACCCAGGCGGCGTTTGTATGCCTGGTGGGATTGGCCATCTACGGACTGGGACCGGTCCTTGAAGTGGTGCTCCGGCACGACGAGTGGCGGCCCCTGCTCCGGCGTGCCGCGCTCCTGGCGACCACGGCGGGAACAGGCATTGCCCTCGCCGGGGTGCAGATTGTCCCAACCTGGGAGCTCTCGCGGCACTCAGTGCGCGCTCGCGGGCTGCCGCTGAAGGAGAGGGTCTCGTTCTCCCTCTCTCCCTTCTACGTCGGGCGGGCTCTTCTGCCCCGCTTCGTGGATTCCGTCCCTCCGGATCATATTGAGCACGTGGCATATGTCGGTGTGGCTGGGCTGGCCTTGGCCGTCGTTGGACTCGCGGCGGTCATCCGTGACCGCCGCGAGAGCCGTGCGGGCGGAGCGTTTCCCTCGCCATCGACCGGCCTGGGAGTCTTGCTCCTCACTTCCCTGGGCCTTCTCTTCGCTCTTGGTGTCTACAATCCGGTCTACCTCCTCCTGGCGCGCTTCGTTCCGGGCTTCGCCCACTTCCGCGTGCCGGCTCGCTGGTTGGCGCTGTACGCCATTGCTGTCGCCGCCCTCGCCGGCCGCGCCGTTCAAGGGATCTGGCAGGGAGAACGCACTGGAACGCGCACCGTTCTGGCGGTCGCTGTCTCTGTTACCGCCCTGGTCCTCTGGGCCGTCGGACCTATGGCTCGGGCTGGAGGAACTGGTCTGCGGTGGCTCGATATCGGCGCCTGGTTCGTTCTGCTGCTGATGGTGGCTGGAATGCTTGTGGGTGCTCCGCGAGCCCCCCGCCTGACGACGTGTGCCCTGCTGGCCCTGTTGATTGGAGAGCTCTATCTAGCAGCCAGCGCCCTTCCTCTGGCTCGTGCCACTGCCGCTCAGGCGTTCACCAGCTTGCGTCCGGCCTTGGCGCACCTGGTGGACGCTGGGCGGCGTGATGCAGGGCCGGGAGGGCGATTTCTAAGTATGTCCGATACCACCTTCGACCCAGGCGATCTGTCGTTGCTGAACACGATCTACGGGCCCCAGCTCACCGATGACCAGCTCTACGAGTTTATCATCGCTACCAAACAGAAAGAGATTGCCAGCCCGAACCTGCCCCTCGCCTTCCGTGTCCCGGCCGTGGACGGCTACGACGGCGGCGTGCTCCCGCTGGAGCATTATGTCACCCTCCAGCGCCTCTTCCTGCCGCCGGCGAGTGTCTCCATAGATGGTCGGCTGCGGGAGAACCTCGCCGTGGTTCCCGACGGGCGTTGGTTGAGCTTGTTCAACGTGCGCTACCTGATAACGGACAAGCTGCGGGATGCCTGGATCGATGACGTATTCTATGATCTCCAACACGGGGCGAGCTTGTCTGCTGGACAGCAGGCTCAGGTAGCTCACGTTCCTCAGTTCCAGGCGACGACGTTGGGGCTGGTATCTCACCTGGAGGGAGCCGATGGGCTGCCCGATGGTGCTCCGGTGGGCGTGGTCACGCTGGAGTTCGAAGACGGAAAGGACCGCGCCTTTGAGCTCCGTGCAGGCGAGGAGGCGTCTTATGAGGTTCTGGACGGGGCGGTAGGGGCCCCTCCGGCGGCTCGACTCCGCTGGTCGGAGCCTGCGGAACTGCTCAGCGTCAGCTTCAGGGCCACTCTTCCGGAGGGAAGGTGGGTCGTCCAGGGGGTGAGCTTGCTCGACGAGCGCACCGGGAGTTTCCAGCCGCTCGTCGTGTCTGATCGAGGCCGCTTTCGCCTGGTCCACTCGGGCGACGTCAAGGTCTATGAGATACTCGACACGCTGCCGAGAGCTTTCGTCGTCCCTTTCGCCCGGGCGGTCCATAGCGACCAGGCAGCTCTGGAGGCGATGGGCGATTCCACCTTCGACCCGACCTCGGAAGTGCTGCTGCACGCCGATCATCACGCGTGCCGCGTTGAGAATATCGAACGGGCTTCCGGTGCCGATTCGGCCGGTGATCCGAATGAAGCCCCGTTGATGGATGCCAGCATCATCGACTACCAACCGGAACGGATTACCGTCGAGGCGCACCTGGCCGGACCGGGCTACCTGGTCCTGACTGATGCCTGGTATCCCGGTTGGCAGGTGAAGGTCGACGGCGAACCCGCCGCCATCTGTCGCGCTGACCTCCTCTTCCGTGCCGTTCCTCTGGGGCCAGGGCCGCACCGCATCGTCTTTGCCTTTCGGCCGCGCAGCCAGGCGGCAGGGGGCGTCCTCAGCGCTGTCGGGCTCGCTCTCGTCGTGCTGGCACCTGGCCTCATCTTTCGCCGCTCGTCGTGAGCAGTATATTGCCAAAACGGAGGGGCGATGCTATAATAGAATGCATCCTTAGCCGGTTCGTCGGTCCCCCGGGCTGTGGCGTGTTCTGACGGAGGGTACCGCTTTCTATCGTACGCAAGGAGGCAAGACGATGAATACTCTCAACCGTGTCGTACTCGTGATTCTGCTGCTTGGCGTAATGGTCCTGTGTTCCTTTGTCCTTGTGGTCCCACTGCCTACGCTACGTGTCATCGGCGAGCAGGCTGGACTGCTGGCGGACTCGGTGGCCCGGATACGGCCCGTGGTCCGCTTGCCGCTGGGTATTCTCCTGGCCGTCATCGTGAACATCGTCGCTATTCTCCTCATCGTCGTCGAGGTGGGAAAACCTGCCCCCAAGTCCATCAGTGTCGAGCACGCGGCGGGCGGTGAGGTAACGCTCAGCATTGCGTCCGTTGCCGATCAGCTGAAGGCTGAGATCAGCCAGCTTCCTGAGGTGCTCAAGGCGAAGCCCAAGGTGTCGGCGAAGCGGAAAGGTGTCGCCGTCGAGATCGATGCCCAGATTGCGGCGCAGACAGGCCTACCGGGCAAGGCCGAGCGGATTGTTGAGACGGTTCGGCGCGTGGTGGAGGAGGGCATGGGCCTCAAGCTGGCCCGGCCGCCCAGGGTGAATATCGAGACTATCCGCCAAGCTCCTGGTGCAGAACATACAGAGCAAGCGGAGACCCCGTTTTCTTCACCGGAGGAGTTGAGCTGAGGGGCGACCGACAAGCAGGGCAGCCTGTTGTGGCGACGTTGTGAGCAACGAGAACAACCAGCTGGGTGTGACAGCGCGAGTGGAGAGCGTGCTCTTCGTGGCCGAAGAGCCGGTCTCCGCTCATCGTCTCGCGGAGGCGCTGGACGTTCCCTTGGGCCAGGTCGAGCAGGCGCTGGACGCCCTGGTCGAGCACTACGAGGGGCGCGGACTGCGACTGCAGCGGATCGACAGTCGGGTGCAGCTTACAACGGCGCCGGAGGCCGCGCCTCATATTGAGCGATTCCTCGGCCTGGAGGCCCGCGTCCATCTCTCGCAGGCAGCGTTGGAGGCTCTGGCGATCATTGCCTATCGCCAGCCCATCACCCGTCCCGAGATCGAGGGGATCCGCGGAGTGGGCTCGGATAGCGTTCTCCGCACGCTTCTCAGCGCTGGGCTCATCGACCGCGTAGGTCGGGTCGATGGGGTCGGGCGCCCCTTCCTCTACGGGACGACGGCCGAATTTCTCCAGCACTTTGGGCTTCAGAGCCTGGACGAGTTGCCCGGATTGGAGCAATTCGAGGACGATACCGATATGGTACGAAGGTCCCCTTGATTCCTCTCCTGTATCCTGATAGACTTCTAGTGTCTTTCAATCCAGCCGTGGGTTTGTAGCGCAGGGCCGGGTGGCGCCCACTATCCATCGGACGGGTTCTTGGAATGCCACTATGCATGAACCGTTGGCGCTGCGCACTGGGATGGAGGATGAATAGGCGGTCTTGAAGTGCCCGACGGCTTGCCAGGCGTGACTGAGGGGTTCGACTGAGCACACTGACAAGCACCAATGAATCCGCCCCGTGCTTCTTGCCTCGGTCCGTTGCGAGGGGCTCATATCGGAGGGGCAGTGCGCACCCACATCTTGATCCTTGATGACAGCTCAGCGGTCGTCAGTACCCTGGACAGCATTCTGTCCAGCCAAGGATACCGGGTAGAGGCCTGTGGTGATGGCGAAACGGGTTGGAAACGCCTGGTGGCCGGAGCAAGGGGCAAGGGTCCCATCCCGGACCTGCTGCTCCTCGATCTGAACATCCCTGGTTTGGACGGCTTGACGCTTCTCGGGCGGATCCGCGCCGAGAAGCGCCTTGCACGCTTGCCCGTGTTAGCCATCGCTGCTGAGAACAATGCGCAGATCCGTACCGAAGCTCTGGGGGCAGGGGCGAACGACTATCTCTCCAAACCGATTGAACTCTCCGAGCTTCTGGCTCGCGTCGGGGTGCTCTCAGCCCAGTAGGGGCTGAAGTGCCCTCGCCCTCGGCAGCAAGCTTCCTCCCCGTGATGTCCCGGGCAGCCTCGACCCGAGCCAGGGACCCGCCTTTGCCCCGTCCTATTCTTCCGCGATCAAGGCTCTCGCCTCCTCAGCGTGCTGTTTTGGCACCAGGACCCGCACTGCTCCGATGCCATCCACAGTGATCCCGATGACTGGTCCAACGCTTTCATAGTCCAGCAGCGCTGGGATACCCGCCGCTTCGAGTTTGGCCTTGATCACCTGGGCTCTGATGAGACCTGCGGCTGTGTGTATCCTTGTCAAATTCGAGAAGCGCGACGTCTTCCGCTTCACTGGTGACCTCCTTCGCTTGTCAGTAGTGTGTCCCAAACAGACGCATTTGTCAAATAGCTTGAAGCTGGTATAATCCTCGCCCGTGTGTTGAGATGAACCCCATGGAGGACATAGCGAGTTGATTCGAAGGAAGACCCAGCGTTCGGACTATTGGGACGACTACGCCGTTACTTCTGAAGATCTTCAGTACCTGAGCACGTTGCTGGTTGAGGACGAGCTTCCCCGCTCCACGAAAGAGCTGAGTCGTGCATTGGTTTCGCACCACGCTCGCCAGGAGGAGGCACTCATAGAGCGTGCCCTCTCGAAAGGGACCCCTTACCGCCCCAAGGACAGCTATGAGGTTGGAGAGCGAGTGGTTTTCCCTGTGCTTGATTACCGCTCGGGTGAAGTCGTCAATGTGCGTCCCGGTCACAACCCTGAGCATGAGCCATTCAAGGTGATCAAGGTTAAGTTCGAAGAGGGAGAAGAGCGAGAATTCGCGGCCGAGTTTGAAGATGGACACCTTCTCAACGAGGCAGCTTCGGGCGTCCCCGATGCCGAGGAATTGCGCACCCCTGAGCAGCTGGCCTCCCTCTACGCGCCCGTGCTGGCTGACCGGCTTGAGGAGCGCCTCGAGTCAGAGCCGGATTTCGTCCGTCTGGCCGACAAGTGGTTCCGCAGAGACCTGCTCGTCGAGGTGCATACGGGCCATCTGAACCTGGCAGAGGCGGTGCTTGACGTGGCAGGCGGCGGTCCGCTGCCAACAGAGGCTCTTCTTGGCGATGTCGAGTTGCCTGCAGAGATCTCGCCCCAGCTCCGCATCTTCTCGCTGAATTATGCTCTCCAGCAGGACGAGCGGTTCGATGAGGTTGGCCCGGCAGGAGAGGTACTGTGGTACCTCAAGCGACTCGAACCGGAGGCGATTCGACGCACCCCCATCTACCTCGATTATGAGCCGTTGGAGTACGAACCGCCGCTGCTCACCAGCGAGATGAGGTCGTTGGAGCGGCAGCTTGACGATGAATGGTCTGATCTTGAATCTCCGGAAGAGGTATCGGAGCCGGTGCAGATCGTGCTCATTTATCCGCACTGGAGGTCCGGTACCCTTCCGCTTTCCAGTCGCTCGTCACAGGTGTTTCCGTCTGGGATCACTGAGCGTATCTATCTCACTTTTGTCGACGGCGACACTGGCGAGGAGATGCCCGGATGGGTCGTACAGGACGAACGCTACGTCTACGGGCTGGAGGAGTGGTACCGGGACAACAACATCCCGGTAGGGGCCTACCTGGAGGTCTCCCAGGGTGAAGGAGCGGGTGAGTTCATCATCAGACCCCGTAAGCGCCGTTCCAGGAGAGAGTGGATCCGCGTAGCGATGCCGAGAGAAAACAGGCTGGCCTTTGAGATGCACAAGGAGGACATTGCCTGCGACTACGACGAGCTCATGGTGATGGGGGCCGCCGACCTCCAGGGGTTGGAGAAGCTGTGGAAGCGTGTGGCGAAGCAGGACCTTTCGCTGCCAGAGATCGTCGGGGATGTGTTTCCCGAGCTGGTCAAGCTCAGCCCTCAGGGCAATGTCCACGCTGCCACGCTGTACAGCGCGGTCAACGTCCTCAGGCGCACGCCGCCCGGACCTCTGCTCGAGGCATTGGTCACGAGCGACCGGTATGCCCCGGTGGGCGACAATTACTGGGTCTTGCACGCGGCGCCCGGTGGAGCATAGGTTCGATTTATGGCTGAGATGACAATCCCTACATCGCTGCGAGAGTTGGTCAGACCGACCCTTGATACCCCTTTTCACATCGACTACGATTGGTGGGAGGGTAGAGGCCTGGATATCGGCGTGGAGCTGAGATCTCACTTATGCAAGGAGCACAGACAGGCCTTTGGCCGAGAGTTTGCCGCTGAGGAGAAGATCGACTGGGTTGATGAGAGAACCGGTGAAGTGCGACGTGTGAACGGGCTGCAGCATGTCTTGCACATTCACTGCAGTCAACAGCCGGACTACATCACGGACAGTCTGCCCTTGGTTGACGCGGTATTTCGCGTCTTCCTCGCCAGAGGAAACAAGCCCCTGACGCCGAAGGAGCTGGGTGCCATCACCGGCAGGTATCCGGAGAGGATCTTGCGTACTTTGGGCGGGCTTCGGGTTTACAAAGGAATTCGGCCCGCTCGGTAGAAAGCCTTTTAGGGAGCCGTTGGAGCGTCACGATGATTGTCGTGGCGCTTTCTTGTTTCATGGTTGGGCATAATTAGCCAGCACACGGCGGGGTTGCTGCGAGATCGATTGCTTGACAGCAGTCCCTCCTCGGGTTAGAATCACGATTGAAGCCCCAGTAGCTCAACTGGATAGAGCATCGGACTTCTAATCCGAGGGCTGCAGGTTCAAGTCCTGCCTGGGGTATCTCGCCGGACGACGTCGAAGCCTGCCGGTCTGGCTCTCCGTAGCGAGCAGAACTCTGTGTAGGACCCCTCGTCGATACAGTTGCCCTTTGGTTGATCTCTGGGCGCCTGAAGGGATGCTCGATCAGGTGCTTGCTGCCACACTCGCTGGGATCGGGCTTGCCCGGTCACGCCCAGCGGGCGAGCAAAATGCCAAGCTCGTACAGCACCAGGAAAGGTATCATGATGAGCAACATGTTGAAAGGGTCGTGGGTGGGACTGATTACGGCTGCCACCACCGCGGCACCGATGATGACCCCGCGCCGGGCCTTGGCAAAGGTCTCGTGTGTGGCGACGCCGAGCTTGGCCACGAAGAACATCAGGAGGGGGGTCTCGAACACCAGCCCGGCCCAGAGGAGGATGGTGCTGACGAAGCCTACGTACCGGTCGATGGAGTAACGCTGTTCGACGACGCCGCCGAAGAATACGTCCATAAAGGGAATCGCCGCCGGGATGAGGACGACCGCGGCGAAAACGACGCCGCCGGCGAAGCAGATGGCGGCAGCCGGGGCTCCGATCAAGATGTAGCGTTTCTCCCGCGGCTCCAGCCCCGGCGCCACAAACAGGAAGAGCTGGTAGACGATCACGGGCATGGCGACGACCAGACCGACGATCAGGGAGATCCTGAAGAACACTATGGGGGATTCGGTAGGTGCGATGGCGATAGGCGTCCGGTCGCCGAGAGGGGCAACCAGCAGTCTCATCAAGTGTGGGGTGACCAACGTGCCGACTACCACCCCGACGCCCACGGCGATGACAGCCTTCAGCAGCCGCTCTCTCAGCTCGTCCAGGTGCTCGAGGATCGACATACGCACGTTGTCGCTCATTCGGCCTCCGCTTCGGACTCGAGGGCGGGTGATGGGGTCGCCGGGGCGTCTATTTCTTCCGGCTCAGCCTGCGGTGGGGGGGCGGGCTGGCTCTCCTCCATCGTCGATCCCGCCGAAGCCGCTCCGGATAGAGCTCCCTCAATGTCCGCGGCGACCTTACGAAGGCCCGTTTCCAGGTTTCCTGCCTCTGTCTCGGTGGCGTCGATCTCTGCCTGCAGGGCGCTGGTGAACTCTTGCGACAGGTCGCGGAGCTGTCTGGATACCCGGCCTAGCGTGCGCGCAATCTCTATCGTGCGCTTCGGACCAGTCACCAGAATGCCAATGATCAGTATCAGGATCAGTTCTCCGAGACCGATGTTTCCGATCATTCCGACTCCCTTTCTAGACCCTGCACTGTTTCCGCGATGGCGGCCTCCCGCTGCTGGCGAACGCGAAGCTCGTATGCTGTACCATGGGGACCCGACACCGGCCACCGCCCCGAATGGGTGCCCGCCTGGAGAATGCAGCTTCCGCGCGCATCGCGCCGAAACCCGAGGAATCCCCTGCCAGTTGGCTGATCGGACTCGTTGTCGGGGGCGGGCCCATCCTTCCAACGCTGGGGACGATGGAGTCCTGCTGAAGCTGCATGGGCTGCCCAGTCGATCTCGGCAACTGTCTGACCAGATCGACGGGTGTTCGACGCCGATTCCTTAACCCTCGGGCCTCGCCTCAGGGGCTCACTGCAGCACGGGAGACAGCTGCGTCCCCTCGCCGTGTACGCCCCTGCCTGGAGTGGTGCGGTGCGCCGTCCGGAACAGGTCGAGCGTCCGCAACACCCTTTCGCCGATCGCTGGTGGCGCCGGGCGGGTTCCGCTGCTGTCTACGTCGTCTCGCGCTTCTCAGCTTCGGTTGTCTCCCCTTGAAGGCCCTCGCGGAACCCGCGAATCCCCTGTCCCAGCTCGCGGCCGATCTTCGACACCCGTCCAACGCCGAAGACGAGCAACACAATGATGAGCACCAGCAACAGCTCTGTAGCGCCAAGCTGTCCTAACATGTTTCTCCTCCCTTTCTCCCCTGGACTAGCTCCTTCTCCCAAGTCACGAGCTCGCTTCTGCCTTGACCGCGTGGTCCAGGTGGTATGCGGCCCGGGCGGAATCACCCGTTGGTAGAGACGATGCGGTCTACGAAGGCTTGTTGGAGACTCCCACTGCGGACTGGGTTGACAACCTGATCGAGTTCTGTCAACTGGTCCATGTTCCCCGGTCATTCTAACTGCATGATCGGCTTTCGTCAAACAGTCCCGTTGCCGTGCTATCTTAGCAGGTCGGTCGAGCTTGGTCAACTCGGCCCTGCACGCTCTGGCGGGTCAAGGCCGGCTCGATCAGTGCACCGCGGATGCGGTGGGAGTGTCTTCTCTCACCCCGCCCACGCGGCGTCCAGCCTATCTTGCCCAGACGGCGGGCGACCCGCTGCTGCTGGCCGGCTGCTTCGTTTTCTCCACCTTCGTCCCTCTTTTTTGTCAGATTCCGCCGCCGGTTGTACAATCTTGGTTGGGTGTCCCGCTGTTTGTAGGGGAGCAGCCGCAGCGGTGGGCACGCGGAACCCGGCGTGTGCGAGATTGTGCGCTGGCTGGATGGACAGGGACGAAGCAGATCACAAGGAGGATGGTGTTATCATGGAGCTGGGCATCGTTGGACTCGGCAAGATGGGCGGCAATATGGCGCGCCGGCTGTCCCGGGACGGCCACCGCATCATAGCCTTCAACCGTACCGTCGAGGTTGCCTATGACCTGGCCGGTGAGGAGAAAAACATCGTTCCGGCGGAGTCGCTCGAGGACCTCGCTGAGAAGCTCAGCCCTCCCCGGGCAGCCTGGTCCATGGTCCCGGCTGGCGGCCCCACCGATCGGGTGGTCAGCTCCCTCTTGAACGTGCTCCGTCCCGACGACATCGTCATCGACGGCGGGAACTCCAACTACAAGGACTCGCTGCGTCACGCCGAGACAGTCAACCAGAAGGGTCTCCATTTCGTGGACGTGGGTGTCAGCGGCGGCATCTGGGGGCTCCAGGAGGGCTACGGGTTGATGATCGGGGGCGAGGAGCAGATCATCGACTATCTAAGCCCTATCTTCGAGACGCTGGCCCCCGGCCCCGACAGAGGGTGGGGGCGCGTTGGGCCCAATGGCGCGGGCCACTTCGTCAAGATGGTGCACAACGGCATCGAGTACGGAGTTATGCAGGCTTACGCTGAAGGGTTCGAGATTATGGAGGTCAAGGACGAGTTCGGCCTCGATCTCCACCACATCGCCGAGATCTGGCGTTTCGGCACGGTCATTCGTTCCTGGCTCCTCGATCTCACTGCCAGCGCCTTGGCAGATGATCAGACCCTTGGCGACGTCAAGGGCTACGTCGAGGATTCGGGCGAGGGCCGCTGGACGGTTTTCGAGTCCATTGACCTGGATGTTCCGGCGCCGGTCATCACCCTCGCTCTGCAGATGCGGCTCGCCAGCCGCCAGGTAGAGAGTTACTCAGCCAAACTGCTCGCTGCCCTGCGCAATGAGTTCGGCGGTCACGAGGTGAAGAAGAGCACCTGAGCCAGCCGGTCTGGTCTCGACTCGTACGCCCTGCTCTCTGCCATTTTTCCCAATCCATTTCCCACACCCTGGGAGGGTCACTGATGAGTCCAATCGGTCGCTCGAAACCCGCTACTATCGTTATCTTCGGCGCCTCCGGCGACCTCACCCGGCGCAAGCTGGTTCCCGCGCTCCATACCCTCTCGTGCCGGCAGCTGCTCGCTCCAAAGACCCGCGTGATTGGCGTGGCCCGGTCGGAGTACTCCGACGAGGCATTTCGTGAGCGTCTTTACGAGGGTATCGTCCAATACTCTCGCGCCGCGTCCGGGCCGGACGATGTCTGCCAGCTCTGGCCGGAGTTCTCCAAGAACTACTCCTACCTGTCGGGTGACCTGTCCGATCTGGACACCTATCGTCGCCTCGCGGAGCGGCTCGACGAGCTCGATCGGGAGTCCGACACCCGTGGCTGTGTCCTCTTCTATCTCGCCGTGCCTCCAACTCTGTACACCATGATCGTCGAGCGATTGGGGAGATCGGGGTTGAACCGCGGCGAGGAAGGGTGGCGGCGTGTCGTTGTGGAGAAGCCCTTCGGTCACGACGCGCACAGTGCCCGGCGGCTCAATGGTGAGATCCACGAGGTCTTCGAGGAGAGTCAGGTCTACCGCATCGATCACTACCTGGGCAAGGAGACGGTTCAGAACATAATGAGCCTCCGCTTCGCCAACGCGATCTTCGAGCCGCTCTGGAACCGGAACTACGTCGATCACGTCCAGATCAGCGTGACCGAAACCGGCGGCGTCGGCCATCGCGCTGAGTACTATGAGCAGGCTGGGGTGCTGCGGGATATGTTTCAGAACCACCTGATGCAGCTTCTCACCCTGACGGCGTTGGAGCCTCCGGTTGCCTTCGAGGCGAACGCTCTCCGCGACGAGAAAGCGAAGGTCCTCAAGGCCGTCTCCCCTGTCACTCAGAGTGTGCGCGGTCAATACCGGCGCTATCGCGACGAGGAGGGAGTCCCTTCAGACTCCGACACGCCCACCTATGCAGCGCTCCAGCTATGGGTGGACAACTGGCGCTGGCGCGGCGTACCCTTCTACCTCCGCTCTGGCAAGGCCTTGTCGCTCAAATCGACCGAGATCGCCATCGAGTTCAAGTGTGTGCCCCACCTTATGTTCCAGGTTGAGCAGGAGGAGGACATCACCCCCGATGTCCTATCCCTGTGCATCCAACCCAATGAGGGCATCCACCTCCGCTTCCAGGCCAAGGAGCCCGGTGGCGGTATGCATACCCGCCCTGTAACCATGGAGTTCCATCACGCTGAGCACTTCGGGGCTGGGGCCCTCCCGGACGCATACGAGCGGTTGCTCCTCGACGCCCTTAAGGGCGACGCCTCGCTGTTCGCCCGTGCTGACGAGATCGAGTTGGCCTGGTCGATCATCGATCCCGTCCTTGAGCTCTGGGAGGGGGAGAGCCCTCCTCCCCTGGCCTTCTATGAGACGGGCACCTGGGGGCCGTCTGAGGCGGACCAGCTCCTCGCTCGGGACGGACGCGCCTGGCACCGACAGTGCTGCACCGACCCCCAGAGCCGTCCGTCGTGAGCGAGTTGCTGGTCTTCCCCGACGTCGACTGTCTGGCCCGTGCGGCGGCCGACCGCTTCGCCGCTCTGGCGTCGGCAGCGGTCGTCGAGCGAGGTCGCTTTGCCGTTGCCCTCGCCGGGGGCTCCACCCCCAAACCTCTCTACGCCCTGCTGGCCGAGCAGCCGTTGGCTCAGGAGCTGGATTGGGCGCGCGTGGAGGTCTTCTGGGGCGACGAACGCTGCGTGCCGCCCAACCATCCCGAGAGCAACTACCGCATGGCTCATCGCACCCTTCTCCGACGTGTCCCTATTCTAGGCGAGAACGTGCACCGCATCCGAGGAGAACTGGGGCCTGAGGAGGCGGTCGCTGTGTATCGCTTGGAGCTGCAGCAGGCGCTGGGTGGGGACGGACGCTTTGACCTTGTCCTGCTGGGGCTGGGCCCGGACGGACACACCGCCTCCCTCTTCCCTGGCACAGAGGCCGTGGACGAGCGGGAGCGCTCTGTCGTCCCCGTCTACGTGGCGAAGCGCGACTCCTGGCGTGTCACCCTTACCTTGCCGCTCATCAACGCCGCTCGCCATGTGGTGTTCCTGGTCGCGGGGGAGAGCAAGGCCGCGGCGCTGGCCAGCGTGCGCGCCGGGCAGCCGCTGCCCGCTGCGATGGTCCGGCCTGCCGACGGAAGGTTGACCTGGCTCGTGGATCGCGCCGCCGCTGCGGAGCTGGCGCTCAGGTAAGAATCATCGCCCTGACCTCGTCTGAATAGGCGAGAGGGAATCAGACGTTTAAGCAAAGCGCCCCTCTCGGAATGAGGTCATAGTGATGAAGAAGCAACCTGACGCTGTCCATGACGGCGACCGCACGATATCCCGGCGCGAGCTTCTTAAGGGCGTGGCTTGCGGGAGCCTCGCGCTGCTCGGTGCAGCGAGCGCACTCCCGGCTTGCGCGCCGCTCGCCAGGGAGGTGGAGGAATCGTCGCCAGCCCGGGGTGACGCGCCCTCCTATGTCCTGCCCACCAGAGATGGACGCTGGGCGCCGCCGGTGGCTCACGCCGGTGATCTACCCTCGGGTGAGGGCGAGATCCACATCGGCGGCGTGGGCACCTTTCCGTTTGATGCCGGGCGGGTGGAGACGGTCCGGCCCGACGTCTTCCGTCCGGGCCATTTCTCCCTGTTTGACATCCTGGTCCATCTGTCAGAGGCCGGGGACATAGCCCTCGCCTACCATTTCGACGATGCGATGGACACGCACGTCATCGACGCCATCGACGGCGAGGAGGGGTGGTGGTACAACGCGCACTACTCCGCCGGATGGTTCGAGCCCAATGCCTTCCGCATGGACCTCTATCCCTACAAGAACAACATGGTTGTGCGTCTGGATTCTGAGCGTGAAGACCGCCTTGGGGCAATATACGACGGTTTCCGCGAGGAGGTGCAGCGCCTGGCGGCAAATGGGGGGCAGGTCATCATCCCGGATGTGACCATTCGCGCACCGGGCGGTCGAGTGGATTTTCGGGATGTGGCGGTTACGGCCCACGACGTGCGCAGCGATGTGCTCCAGCCGGGCGTGGTCACGGCGCTGGACGCCATCACCAGCCTGGCAGAACAGGGTCATTTGTCCAACCTCGAGCTCACTTGGTACGAGCGTATCGCCGGGGCAGATCCCGTCGACAGTTACTGGGTGGAGCACATCAACGACGATGCTGCCGCCGGCGGCTGTGGTTTCGTCTATGAATGCGGCCCCCGGGAGTTCGCCGGCTTTTCGGGCACTCACATCCACATCCCGGCGGATGTTCGGGTCACGGTGTCGCCCGAGTACGCGCTCTGGTTCTGGATCTGTCTGGGCCGCGGGGGGCTCTGAGCTGTGGGCAACTCAATGAGGAATTACTGGCTCGATGTGGTTATAGCTCTGTTGGCGGCTGTCGTCGGGTTGTCGGCCTTCCTGCTGTGGGTCGTTCTGCCGCAGGGCTACTTCGCCGCCCGGCTGGTCTGGTTGGACATTCACAAGTGGAGCGGGCTGCTTCTCAGCGTGGGCGTGCTCCTGCACGTCCTGCTGCACTGGCGGTGGTTGCTGCGGATGACGCAGCGGATCTTGACGCGCTCTGCTCAGCCAGACCCGTCGCGTGTCCATGGGTCTGACCGTGAATCGGATCGGGTCTGATTCTGAGGCCGTCGGGCCGCCGATCTGACGACGTTGGAGGGGCCGCTCTGTCACTCCCGTCGCTGCCGTAACGTATCAGCGAACTTGGCGGTGAGCACCGGGCCGATGCCCTGATCTGTCGATCAACGCCTGGACTCGGGTATCGTTTTTCTGCTCCGGGCGACGGTGGTATAATGTGATTATCGCACCACCTGCCCGAGCTCCCAGGAGGTACCGATCGACGACACGTCTTCCCAGAGCAGAAACGTAAAGCCATATCTTGGCGTCAGCTTCGGCGTGGTCACCGTCTCCACCGCCGCCGTACTCATCCGCCTCGCTCAGGCCGAGGTCCATTCCCTTGTCGTCGCTGCCTGGCGCCTCGCCCTGGCGACCCTGATCCTCACGCCCCTTGCCTTGGGCAAGGTCCGCCGAGAGCTGATGGGCTTCACTGCCAGCGAATGGCGTGCCGTCCTTCTTTCGGGTCTCCTTCTGGCGATCCACTTCGGCACCTGGATCACCTCGCTGGCCCTCACGACGGTGGCCGCGTCTGTCATTCTGGTGTGGACCAATCCCATCTTCGCGGGCCTTGGCTCCCACCTCTTCTTCGGCGAGCGGCTGACCCGCGGGATGACCATTGCCATCGTCGTGGCCATCGTGGGAAGCGTCATCATCGGCGTCGGGGACCTGGGTGAGGGCACCCACCGGCTCGTAGGGGATCTTCTGGCTCTGATGGGAGCCATATCTGGGGCTGGCTACTTTCTCATCGGGAGAGGACTACGGGGGCGCCTGTCGCTTATGGCGTACGTCTACCCCGTCTACGGCATCGCGGCTGCCATCCTGCTGACGGTTATGTTGCTCGCGGGCCTGGGCCCCGTGCCCGAGCATCCCCAGACTTGGCTCTGGCTTCTCTTGATGGCCATTGGCCCGCAGATCCTGGGCCATTCGTCGTTGAACTGGGCCCTGCGCTATCTCTCCGCCACCTACGTGACCCTCGCCGCACTGGGAGAACCGATTGGTTCCGCCCTGCTCGCTTGGTGGATGCTGGGCGAGCGACCTACGCTCTGGGCCGTGGCCGGGGGCGCGCTCATCCTCTGTGCTATCGCGGTCGCGTCACGGGCCGAACGCCGCCTCCGACGGGACTAGCGGCCGGCGGGGGACGCCCCTGCGTGCCCTCTGCCTATTCCTCATCAATCCCCCACCAGTACATATCAGCCAGCTTCTGGTGCTCCTCGCGCAGGCGCACGTAGCTCTGGTACCGGTGCTCGCTGATCTCTCCTTCCTCGAGGGCCTCTTTGACCGCGCACCCCGGCTCCACCGTGTGGCTGCAGTCGGAGAAACGACAGTGGGCCACCAGCGGCGCGATGTCTGGAAAATAGGCGTCCACCTCCTCCGGATCCATGTCGAACAGCGCCAGGGCCTTCAGCCCGGGGGTGTCAGCCACCCATCCCTGCTCAATAGTCGCCTCGTTCCCGCCCACATCCGCTTCTTCAGACCCTGTCGGAGCCCCGCCGTCCAAAGGGACCAACTGGGGCACCACCGTGGTATGCCGTCCCTTCCGGGTGGCACGGCTCACCTCCCGCACGCGCAGGCCGAGCCCCGGCTGCATCTCGTTCAGCAGACTTGTCTTTCCGGTACCTGAGGGACCGACCAGGGCGGATATGCGGCCCACCAGCAGCTCGTTCAGTTCGTCGACTCCCTCGCCCGTCTTGGCGCTCGTATACACCAGCCGATAGCCGATCTCATCGTAGATATCAAACAGCTCGTGTGCTTCCTCACGTCCAACCAGATCGACCTTGTTGGCGCATACGATGGCGGGAATATCCTGGAGTTCGGCCCCGACCAGCAGTCGGTCCAGCATCCGCAGACGCGGCTCCGGCTCCGCGCAGGCGAACACGAAGACCACGTGATCCGGATTGGCGATAATCACCTGCTCTCGCTCCGAAAGATATCCTCTTCGTGTCCAGTGGCGGGCGCCCCGTCCGGCGGAGGGGGCGAGGCGGGCCAGGGCGCGCTCTCGCTCCTCGATCTCCTCGATCATGCCCTCAATCATGCCGCCGTCTTCCACTGGACTGATCCGTACTCGGTCGCCCACCGCCACCAGGTCCGTGTCGCGCCACTCCTCCTTCAGGCGGCCCCGCAACCGGCACGTGAAATCATCCTCCTCGGTGTGCACCGTGAAGAAACCGCTCTGCGCCTTGATGACCAATCCCTCAATCAGTTCAGACATGTCAACAACCTTCCAGAAGACGCACAACCCACGCGGATTCATTGTAGCGCATCCCTCGGTCCTGTCAACAGCTCTTTCCCTGGAGCCCTTCAAACCAGAGATTGCTGGCTTGCTGATTGGTGCGGATGCCTCGCTTCTTCCTCCGGAGGGTGCCGAAAGCGGGGCAGTCGGCGCGCCAGTGCGCGGGGATACCGGATCCCTATGAGTTGAGGTTTCGCCGGCTGCCCCATTGGCGGCCTCGAGATACCCTGAACCGTCCTCCACATCTCGCACCGTCGCGGTTGACTCTCCAACGCTACCGGTTACAATGACTCGATCATGTGCGGACAGACGCGGACACGGTCCCTTGTTCTCCTTCTTCTCTTCCTCTCCGCCTCGGTAGGCTGTGCGGGACGTCCCGAGCCCACGCGCCCAAGCGAGCCGGCCCCATCAGCCTCTCCGTCCCCGCAGCGTCTCTATCTGCCGGGGCTGCACAGTGAGAGCCCGGTTGCTGTCCCATCGCCCTCACCGATGCCCCAGACTGAGCCCTCTGCTACCGAGACGGCCACCCCCCTTCCTCCTCCCGTGCCCAAGCCGAGCTACGGCGTCCAGCTCCACATCCCGCCCCGCTGGGAGATGGAACCGGCGCTGCGCTGGGCTCAGGGGCTCGGTGTCGGCTGGGTGAAACACCAGGTCCAGTGGCACACCATCGAGCATGGCCCCGACGACTTCGACTGGGAGAATCTTGATCGCGTGGTGGACGGTGCCCATCAGTCGGGCTTTCAGGTGTTGCTCAGCGTCACCCGCGCGCCCGATTGGACCCGTGAGGTAGAGCTGGAGGGCGGCCCGCCTGTTGACTACGCCCAGTTTGGTCGCTTTATGGAACAGCTGGCCGGGCGGTACCGCGGCCGCGTTCAGGCCTACGAATTGTGGAACGAGCCCAACCTGGAGCGGGAGTGGCGCGGTGACACCCTCGACCCCGCCCGCTTCGTCGCGCTGGTGGCCGAGGGCGCCAGAGGCGTGCGAGTGGCCGACCCCCAGGCGGTCGTCGTCAGCGGTGGCCCAGCCGTCACCGGGAGGGATGACGTAGCCATCGACGATCGTGTGTTCCTACACGGCATGCTCGATGCCGGCATCACCCGGCACGTGGATGCTATCGGAGCGCATCCCTACGGCTATGCCAACCCCCCCGAGGAGAGTGTCCGGGATGCTGTGCACACTGCAACCAGCCACAACGACCATCCTTCCTTCTTCTTCCTGGACACGCTGGAGGACTACCGTCAGATTATGCTGGAATACGGCAGTGGCCACCTCGATATCTGGGTCACCGAGTTCGGCTGGCCGACACCCGAGGGGATAGGGGAGATGGACCTTACCGGGTGGGAATACGGGGCTCAGATCAGTGAGGCCCAGCAGGCGGAGTATATCGTGCGTGCTTTCCACATGGGGGACGAGCGACCGTGGGTGGGACCGATGTTCCTCTGGAACCTGAACCTGGCTACTATCTGGGGAGCGGACAATACGTTCTCGGCCTACAGCCTCCTCCGGCCCGATGGCTCGTACCGGCCCGCCTACGTCGCCCTGCGTCTGGCCGAACCGCTGGAGGAATAGACGCGTCTGGCCGTAACCTCGGCTTGTGCTGCACTTGGGCGTGCTCCGCCCAGATGTGCAGACCGTGCGAGCGCTGATCGGGCGCTATGGCTCCGCCGTGGGCGTCGGCGTGGGCGGGACGTAGTCCACTTCGGCCTCGGCCGGAAGCTCGGAGAGTGGCAGCCCGTAGTAGGCCTCGATCACCTGGCGCGCCAGCGGTGCCGCCACCGTCGATCCCTCCCCCGCGTTCTCCACCACCACCGCCAGCGCGATCTCCGGGTCGTCGGCCGGCGCGTAGGCCGCGAACCACGAGTGCGGCCTTGCCCCTGGAGCTCCTGCCTCCGCCGTGCCGGTCTTGCCGGCCACGGGAATCTCCAGGCCGCTGAACCGATGGCTCGCTGTGCCGAGGGTGGTCGAGGACGTCACACCCAGCAGCCCTTCCTGCACCGCTGCCAAGCGCTCGTCGCTCACCGGAAGCGTGCCCACGGCCTCTGGTTCCGTCACCTCCTCCTCATACTGTTCGTTCCCCTCGATGCGCTTGACTATGAAGGGGCGATACAACGTCCCACCGTTGGCGACGGCGCTCATTATCCGCGCCACCTGCAGCGGCGTGGCCCGCATATACCCCTGGCCGATGGCCAGATTGACCGTGTCCCCCGGGTACCACAGTTCGTCCAGGGCCGTCCTCTTCCATTCCGGTCCTGGCATCAGCCCCGTCTCCTCCACCAGGCCTACCAGTCCGGTGGGTTCGCCGAGGCCAAACGCAATTCCGAACTGAGGCAGAATCTCCGGATCCAGCTCGTGCAGCGTCTTGCCCACGTTGTAGAACGTGACGTTGCAGGAGGCTGTGAGCCCGTCTTGCAGCGTGATCTGCCCGTGACCCGCTGCCTTCCAGCAGTACTTCCGCGCGCCCACCCCCAGACCGTCCCAGTAGCCTGGGCAGTGAAACGTCGATCCCACCGGATCCAGGCCGCCGGCTTCCATCCCCGCCGACATCGTCACGATCTTGAACACCGATCCGGTCGGGTACGTACCCTGCGTGGCGCGGTTGAACAATGGATGCCGCGGATCGGTCAGGACCTGGGAACGGGCCTCGGCCGCCACCGGCCCCACCAGGACGTTGGGATCGAAACCGGGACCGCTGACGAGGGCGCGTATCGCGCCGCTGTGAACGTCGAGTACGGCGATGGCCCCCTCCCGGTCCCCCAGAATCTGCTGCACCTTTTCCTGGAAGTCACGATCCAGTGTCGTATAGATGGAGCGGCCCGACACCGCGTCCCGTTGGCTCAGTTCGGCCACCGCCTCGCCGGCTGCCGTCACCACGAAGAGAGTACCTCCGTGCTGCCCCGCTAGGATCTCCTCACCCCAGCCCTCCAGCCCCGCCACGCCCACCATCTCGTCGCCGCGGTACCCCCGCCTCTGGTAAGCTGTCAATTCCTCTGCTGGCACGGGTGCCACCCAACCCGCTACGTGGCCTGTCGCTTCTCCGTGGGGATACGTCCGTCCCTGCTTCTCCTCGCGGTACACCCCTGACAGCGAGGCTAGCGCTTCGTTTTGGTCAACGCTCACCTCCGCCGGTATGTCGGCAATGGGTACCTTCCAGTCTGGATTGGCCGAGGCGTACCGAGCTTTGATGACGTCGGCCGAAAGACCCGTCACCGACGCCAGGATCTCCAGCAGGGCGGGCTCGTCGGTGATCTGGCCCGGGATCACGCCGATGGTCACAATCTTCCCTTGCGTCGCCAGGCCCAGGCCATCTCTGTCGTACACGTTTGCCCGCACCGGAATTCGATGGTTGGTGCGGAAATACTGGCCTCCGGCCAGTTGGGGCCAGATCAGCCCGGCATCCCACTCGACTCGCCACGTACGGCCGTGTAGGCGCAGTGGCATGCTGTTGTCTGTCGTCAGCGTTCCGAAGAGCGCTGTCCCCAGCGTCACGTCGAACTCAACGCTGGCCTGTTCGCCTTCGCGTAGTACTGACTTCAGGTGCGTGGTGACCGTGATCACCGAGGCACTGGACAGCGCGTCCCGGTATCGCTGCGCGAACGCCCCTCCACTGATCGTGGCCTGGCTTGCTGGCGAGAGCAGGGCGTACATCGTCGGGTACTCACCGGCCTCCCAGCTTCCCAGGAACGCGGCGGCGGTCGCCTCCGGTGAAGCGGACGCCGGTATTGCCGTTGGGTCGTCGGCCGGCGTCACCGTCGACTGGGGCGATACCTGTGGGGCCGGGAAGGCACCGCAGGCCGCCGTCAGGACGACCAAGGTCATCCCCACACTCACCAACCGGCGGGCTTGGGACTTGGGCGGGTGTCTCAGCCAGGTCATCAGGATCGTATGATCTCCCGGTAAATGGCGCAGCGGTTGCCTGTGTAGGCCTGGCAGGCCGTCGGCACGTGGGCGCTGGCCTCAACTCCCCAGTGGCGCAGGCGGCGCGCCAGATGGCACAGCGGCAGTCCCATCACGCTTGCGTAGCAGCCCTCAATATCATCTACCGGGTCGAAGCCTTCGTGTTGGATCGCGTAGGCACCGGCCTTATCCAGCGGGTCTCCACTCGCCACATAGGGCTTGATCTCGTCTTCGCTGTAGGGCCGCATCGTCAGCCGGGTCTCCACCAGATCCGTCGTCTCTCCCCGGGCTGGGTTCCACACCGTCACAGCGCTGTACACGATGTGAGACCGCCCGCGCAGGGACTGGAGCATGGCCGTTGCCTCCTCTCCGTCTCGCGGCTTGCCCAGAATCTCGGCCTCTCCGCGGCCCTCGTCCAGCGCGACAACCGTATCGCAGGCGATCACCAGCGCCCGGTGCCGTCCGTCTAGCTCGACGTCCCGCGCCTTCGCGCGGCTCAGTCGGGTCACCAGCTCGGCTGGGGTCTCGTCGGCCTCGTGGGCCTCCGGTACGTCGGACGCCGTCACCCCGAAGGGCAAGCCCAACAGCTTCAGGAGTTCGCGGCGGCGAGGGGATTGCGAAGCCAAGATCAGGTCGAATTCATCCATCTCACCTGTTATTGTAGCACACAACACTGCAACGCGGTAGGACGTCAAGGTGTACGGGCCAACCCATCGTTATCAGGTGTTTGGGCGTACAGGGAGACTATGCGTACGAGACATAGTGCCGAAGGGTCGGTTCTCTGTTTGCGGAAGGGAGATGAGTTGTCCAAGCGGGTTGGACGTGCTATGATCGGGGCGTCGCGAGGTGCAGCGTCCATCCTCGATCCGCTTGGCTCCTCGCTACCCGAGTCTGCGATGACCCATGTCGACCGACCAACTGCCTGACGAAGTGAGGAGCGTGCGCCGCGAGCAGCGCGACGAACTGAGACAGCGTCTCTACCGCCGCGCCGTCCTGATCGCCGTCGCCGGCAACCTCTTCCTGGCTGTCTCTAAAGGGGGTGTCGCGTGGGTCTCGGGCAGTAGCGCCGTGCTGTCCGATGCCGCCAATTCCCTCTCCGACACGCTCTATAGCCTCTTCATGGCTCTCGGCCTCTACCTCGCACGGCAGCCGGCTGACCGAGACCATCCCCAGGGCCATAGCCGCTTCGAACCGCTGGTCAGCCTGCTCATTGGTGTCGTCATGGCGTTGGCCGGATACGCTGCCGTCAGAGAGGCTGTTGAGCGCCTGCGAGTCCAGGCCGCGGCTGTACCACCACGTTGGGCCATCGTCGTCTTACTGGGCGGCGCGCTGTTGAAGGTCGTGATGTACCACCTCGTCCTGGACGCCGGCAAGAGGGCCGACAGCCCCGCCCTCCGCGCCAGTGCTCGTGATAACCTGGCTGATGTCCTTGCCTCAGCGGCCGCCCTCGTGGGCGTGATCGGTTCTAATCTCTTCCACCCGCTTCTCGACCCCCTCGCCGGGATCGTCGTGGCACTTTGGATCCTGCGCGCCATCTGGGACATCGTCCGCGAGAACCTGGGCTACCTCACCGGACGTGGCGCGTCGGCGCAGGTGACGGCGGATATCGTTGCTGCGGCATCCTCCGTGCCCGGGGTTCTGGACGTCCATCAGGTCATCGCCGACCACGTCGGCCCGGAGCTGCGTGTCGATATGCACATCGACGTCGACGCTGAGATCACCCTTCGCGAGGCGCACGCCATCGGGGAGCGCGTAGAAGCCCGGGTTGAGGCCTTGTCCAGCGTCGATCTCGCTTTCGTGCATGTGGAGCCCGACCCCCGCTAGGTCCGCGTCTCTGTCATCTCGCGAAGGTCTCGTCAAACCCTCCGCGTGCGGGGAGCAGGCGGGCCGCCCTTACCGCTGTCCCTCACGCAACGTCGGCCCGAGTCTCGCACCGTTCGTCGCCAAGCGCTCCCCTGTTGCGAATGCGCCTCCCATTCCCTGACGACCAGCCCTTCGTCACCTCGCACCCCTACTTCTGTCCAGGTCAGGCCGCTCACGTGCGCCAGGTCTGTCAAGTCCGACATCCGCCACTTGCTCACCGCCCGGTCAGTACCAGGCGGCGCACGTCCTGCACCAGATCCCCTGGGGCCAGCACCCTCTCCTCCTGCGGATTTTCCTCCAGATCCTGAGACGTCTCGTGCCTGAGGACAGATGCGCAGAGAGTGCCTCTCCCCGCGCTGCCTGGTACGGAGATCAGACCGTCCGCATCCTCGACCAGATCCCCCTCGAAGCCCTCAAACTCGTCCAGGCTGTCCCCTTGCGCGCTCCCTTTCGTCACTTGCTCCGCAGCGCCCAGCACCAGCGCCTTCTGGCCGTCCGCCAGCGCTGAGATGAGCAGCACCGGGATGTCCCTGGTATCAGGGTCCGATTTGAGCTGTCGCAGGTTCTCCCAAGCGCTCCTTTCGGCCATCCTGATCTCGAGGACAATCAACGTAGGGCTCCACTCCCGGGCTGCGGGTAACACGTCCGTGTTGTCATAGTATTGGACAGGATGGAAGCCCCCCTGACGCAGGTAGACGGCCAGCAGGTTGTTGAACGCCCGATCGTCCTCAATCACCAGCACTGCTGCAGAAGGCGCAATTGTCTTCGCGTCCCTTGCTCCGTCCGTGTCGGCTGATGGCCCGGCCAGCGGTACGAGGAAGGAGAACGTCGCCCCTGCTCCATACTCGCTCTCCAGCCAGATGCTCCCGTCGTGCATCTCCACCAGATGCTTGCTGATCGCCAGGCCCAGCCCGGTCCCTTCCACCTCGCGCCCGGCCGACCCGCTTGCCTGCCGAAATTCGTCGAAGATAATCGCCTGATCCTCAGGCTTGATGCCCATCCCGGTGTCGGTCACCGAGAACGCCATCGTGGCTTTATCGGCCAGCCTGCAGGAGAGTGTGATCTCGCCCTTCTCAGACGTGAATTTGTGCGCGTTGCTCAGCAAGTTGAGCAGTACCTGCCGCAGACGGACGCGGTCCGCCCTGAGGGGGGGCAAACCGTCCTCCAGCTCCACGGCAAACGTCTGCGATTTCTCCTCCACCATCGCTCGGACTGTCTTCTTCACATCCTCAACCAGCTCTCTCACGTCCACGGGCTCCACAGCCAGCTCCATGTGCCCTGCCTCGATCTTCGACAGGTCCAGCACGTCGTTGATCAAAGCCAACAAGTGCTCGCCGCTCGTGTAGATGCTCTCCACGCATTCTTGCTGGTCGGGTGGCATCTCGCCCAGCAGCCCGTCCATAAGCACCTCGGAGAAACCGATCACCGAGTTGAGCGGTGTGCGGAGTTCGTGGCTCATAGTTGCCAGGAACTCGCTCTTGAGCCGGTCCAGCTCCTGGAGACGGGCGTTTGCAGCTTCCAGCGCTTCGGCGCGGCTCTCAAGCTCCCCTCGGGCCTCCTCAATCTCCTCAAATAGGCGTGCGCGCTCGATCAACATCGCCAGATTGCTTGCCAGGGTGGTTAGCAGCCGTTGGTCGTCGAGCGAAAACGCGTCAATCTCAGCACTCTCCACGTTCAGCGTGCCGATAATCCCGCTCCCGGCGCTCAGCGGTACACACAGCTCAGATTGGGTCGCGCGATTCACCTCGTAGTACCGCCGATCCTCCCGCACGTTCGGTGACAGAACTGGCCCGCCGTGCTCGGCGACCCACCCCGTGATTCCTGCGCCCAGTGGCAGATCCATGTCCTCAGCCCGTTTCGCCGGGTATCCTACGCTTGCCTTCGTCCGCAGCATACCGCTCTCTTTGTCGATCAGTTGGATCGCGATCTGTGTCTCTGTCCAAGCAGCGGCCAGGGCTTCGACGGCGGCCTGCAGCGTCTCCTGTACGTGGCTGCTTGAAGCCGCTGCCAGGCTCACGTCGTGGAGCAGCTGAAGGTCTGTTACCCGTGACCGCGTCTCACTCAACAGCTCCGCGTTTTGGTACGCGATCGCAATCTGATCGGCGATGATCTCCAGCGCCAGTTGATCGTTCTCGTCAAACGCGCTGACTGTGTCGCCCTCCACCTCTAGCACGCCCAGGACTTCTCCGCCCATCTGGATCGGCACCGACAAAGACGAAGGCGAGAGCCAGTCACCGACCCGGCGCGCCACCGTACTCTCGCTGACATCCGTGATCAGCACGGGCTTCCCGCTCTCAGCTGCCTTGCCCATGGCTCCCCAGCCTATCGACTGCCGGTAGCCGTCAGGGATCACCTCCCAGAAACCCTCCGTCGCCGCAACCGGGTACAGCTCCTCCCTCGCCTCGTCGACGAGGAACACGCTGGCCAATCGGAAGCCGAACTGCTCTCGAATCAGGTCGACGACCACCTCTAGGAGCTGTTCTCGATCCGTTATCGCCGTGGCGTGACGGGCAACCTCCGCTGCGCCGGCAAGCCGGTTTGCCCTGTGCTGAGTCTCGTCGATGAGACGGGAGTTCTCCAGGGCCGCGGCGGCCTGATTGGCAAATGCCATCATCAGCTCCACGTCTTTCTCTGTGAAATCGCGCTGGTCGGGTCGGTTCATCACCGTCATCGTCCCCAGCGGCTTGTCTCGATAGACGAGCGGTGCCACGATGATCGATCCGCAGTTGGCCTCCTTGCGGCGCTTCTGCGCCCGCTTGTCCTCCCGGGGGTCCGGCTGTCCCTTTGGCGATAAGGCTGGTTTCCGCTCTCGCAGCGCCCAGCCCGTCAACCCGTTCCAGAGTTCGTTGAACGACACGGCTACAACCTGATCAGAACCGGGCCCTCCTGCCACGAAGCTTTTCACTCGGCTAGCTTCCACGTCCATGGTCACCACCGTGGCCCCGTCGGCCGCCAGAGCTTCGACCACCTCGTCGACCAGTGTCTGGAGTATGTCCTCCACGTTCTTTTGGGTGATGAGCGAAGAACTCGTGCGGTAGAGAGCCCGGGTCTCCAGCAAGGCAGCCTTCGTCTGTTCGAACAGACGCGCGTTGTCCATCGCGATCGCAGTCTGATGGGCCAGAGTCCGACCTGCGGTAATCTGGCGGCGGCTGAATCCGCGGGCCGTTCCGCTGTCCCACACCCGCGCGAATCCCAGGGCGCGGTTCTGGATCACCATCGGCAGCAGGAGCAGCGCTGCCGCGTTCTGCTCCTCAAGCCTGGCCCTGGTACCCGCATCCAGGTGCGGGTCGCCTCTCCTCATCTGCACGGGCTGCTGCCGCTCCAGAGCGTCTGTTGCCCCTGGTATCGAATCCAACCGCTCCCTCCGCCCTGGCTCGAGCCCCCGCTCTGCCTCCGTCGCACGCTCGCTGGCGTAGCTGGTGATCGCCGCGGCAACCTCACCGCCTTCCTCGACGCCGAAAATCTCCACGCTCGTGGCTTGGAGTATTTCACACAAGCTGTGCGCCACGTAGCTCAGTACCTTATCCGCGTCCAGCGTCGAGGATATCGCCGCGGTCACCTCCTGCAGGATGGTGCCGTCCCGTAGCTGAGCCCGCATCTGTTCGTAGAGGCGCGAGTTCTCGAGGGCCATCCCGGCCTGCTGTGCAAGAGCCGATGCCAATCGTTCCGTCTCCTCGTCGATCGCGCCACAGCGGGATCGCATCGTGAGTACCCCTATCACGCTGTCCTGGGCTATTACAGGCACTCCCATCCAGGACCGAACCCCCATCAGATCGTCCGGCATGTGCGTACCTGGTTCTCCGCCAACGTCTGTGAGCACCACCGGGTGTCGTGCCTCCACCACCTGCTGTATGTGAGGGACGTCCTCCAGGGTCGAGATCTGCCAGCGCGCTGCGCGATCTGGCCCGCGGCATGCTGCGATCTGACACTGTTCGCCGTGAATCAGGAACACCGATGCTGTGTCGTACGGTATCACTTGATGGAATTGGTCCAGAACTCGTTCCAGGACCCCGTCGAACCGCAGTGTCGTGCTCAGGATCTCCGCCGTCTCCAGCAAGGTCCGGGTGACCCTTCGCTCACGCGCGATTTCCTGGCCTAGTGCCTCCTCGACATCTTCCCGTTCTGCACGGGACTTTTCTATCTGTGACTGCAGGCCACGGATCCGGCCGACGACCGCCCCCCCTAGCAAGAGGATGCCCCAGCCTGCCAGTCCCCCGGCATCCAACGTGGAGGTAGCCGACTCACCAGTCAGGGTCATCAGCCAGACGCACGCCGGGAAGGCCAGCGCACCGGCTATGACACCGCCTGCTGTTCCGAAGGTCCAGGCAGTGACGAGGATGGGCAAGGTTGCCAGCGCTGCCGCCGCCGGTCCGACAACCCGACGGAGCGGGACGACGGCTATCCCGCAGGCAAGCCACGCCGCCAGGACCAGGGTGGTTGCCCTGCCTGCCCTGTGGAAGAGACCGACACCCGAGGGCTCTCTCATCTCTCGCCCCTCCCCCGGGCCGCCCTGGTGCGACCGCCCCGTGGGCGTTCCCCGCTCCCTCGCTCTGTCTCCACTCGGTCCCGCGATCCGACTGCGCCGGCTGCTCTGCCCTGGACCCTGCTCCGGCTGGTTTCGGAGCCGTATCCCCTGCCTTCTAACCGCGATCCGGGTCGTGTCCCCGCCGACTCCAGCAGTGCCTTCAGCCGCGCCTCCAGACTCGCCAGGTCCTCAGGTGTCATAGTGACGGTGCCACCCTTCTCTCCGTCGGGGCTGTCATACACGAGGAGGCTCGCGTCCCCGAATGACTCCTGAATCCATCGGCCCAGTCCCGCCGGGTCTGAGGAAGTTGCTCCATCGATGATCACTACGTCCGGCGCGAAACGGACCGCTTCGGCGCTCGCTTCGTAGTCGCTCCCCACCACCGAAACCTCCAACTCGTTGCTTTCTGCCAGGGCCTGCCCGAGGGATTTCATCTGGGGCCTGTCGCTGACCAGTAGCAGCCTCGGCGCGTTCCGCTCCTTCAACGCGGGGGCGATCGGCATATCGTGGGCTTCGAGGAACGTCACTAGGTCCGACTGCGGGATCCGGTGATGCCCTCCGGGGGTGGTGTACGCGTGAAGCGTGCCGTTCTTGATCCAGTTGATGACAGTCGCCTGCGAGACGTGGCAGTACTCGGCGGCTTGTCCGGTGGTCAGTGGTCTGTCGTTGGGCATATACTCGCCTTGGAAGTTCAACCCTCCAGCAGCTGCACAGGTCGCGAGGTTGGATGATCTCCGAGAATTTTGAGTATTATAAGATTTTGGAGAATGGGGGTCAATGAGAAGATAGTACCAGGTGAGGGCCGACGCCGTGACCCGCTGTGCGCGACCGTCGGCCATCTCCTTCTCGTGTCCCGATGCTTCTGCGGTGCCGGCTTGGCACGCCTCCCTCGTCGGCCTGGCTCTGCACGGTCAGATTGAGGCCACGGATCGAACCTGCTGCACTCAGCCCGGGAGCCGATTGTCGCCTGACGCGGGACCGGCCCGCGACCTTGCACAAGGATCCCAGAGCGTTCAGGCCGCTACTCATCAGCCGAGGGTTACTGCCCACCCACCTGGCGCATCGGGCTGCTTCCCGCTATAATTCTTCCGAACTGACGTTCTAACGCGGCAACCGAGTGTACTCACGTGTACACCGGGTGGCACCCCGCTACTGCCGTAAGCGGGGCGGCGAGCGGACCTGTGAACCTATCTGGTCTATTGGGTGAAGCATCCAGCTTTCTCTCCCACCGGTCGCTCTCAAACAGCTTTCCAGAGATGTGTGGATGGTAAGATCCAGGATCCACGAGCCGCGAGGCCGCTCCTGAGCATCCACGAGTCCGAACCGACCCACGACCATGCCGAAGTTCAAGCTAGTCTCTGAGTTCCAACCGACCACCGACCAGCCCCAGGCCATCGACTCCTTGGTTCGCGGCCTGCGCGAGGGACACCCGCACCAGACGCTCCTCGGAGCGACCGGCACGGGCAAGACCTTCGTCGTCTCGCACGTCATCGAGCGGGTGCAGAAGCCCACCCTCGTTATCGCCCACAACAAGACGTTGGCTGCTCAGCTCTACTCTGAGTTCCGGGAGTTCTTTCCTCACAACGCGGTCGAGTACTTTGTCTCCTACTACGATTACTATCAACCCGAGGCCTACGTCCCCAAGCACGACCTCTATATCGAGAAAGATGCTGACATCAATGAGGAGATCGACAAGCTGCGCCTGGCTGCCACCACCGCTCTCTTCTCCCGCCGCGATGTGATCATAGTCGCCTCCGTCTCCTGCATCTACGCCATCGGAGATCCGCAGGAGTGGGGCCGCGTCGTCCTCGAGCTGGAGCGCGGGCAGCGTCATCGCCGCGACACGCTCCTCCGCCACCTCGTCAGCATCTATTACGAGCGCAACGATGTCTCCCTGGCGCGAGGTAACTTCCGCGTGCGCGGGGATACCCTGGAGATCATGCCTGCCTACGGGGACACCGCCTACCGCATCAGTTTCTGGGGCGACGAGATCGAGCGCATCACCGAGGTCGATCCCCTCACCGGCGAGGTGCTCGCCGATTTGCAGGAGCTGGACATCTTCCCGGCCAAGCACTTCATCACCCCGGAGGATAAGCGTGAAAAGGCTCTGGCGGACATCGAAGCTGAGCTCCAGGATCGCCTGACCGAGCTGAAGGCCCGGGGCAAGCTCCTGGAGGCTCAACGTCTGGAGCAGCGCACCCGCTACGACCTGGAGATGATCCGTGAGATCGGCTACTGCTCTGGCATCGAGAACTACTCTCGTCACTTGCAGCAGCGTCCGCCGGGGTCACCGCCCTGGACCCTCATGGACTATTTCCCCGCTGATTACCTCCTAGTCGTGGATGAGTCGCACATGACCATCCCGCAGGTTCGCGGCATGTACCACGGCGATCGCAGCCGCAAGCAAACCCTGGTCGACTTTGGCTTCCGCCTCCCCTCGGCCCTCGATAACCGCCCGCTCGAGTTCGACGAGTTTGAGGCTCGCATCAACCAGGCTATCTATACCTCCGCCACCCCCGGGCCCTACGAGCTCCAGAAGAGCGCACAGGTCGTTGAGCAGATCATCCGTCCCACCGGCGTCGTCGACCCCCAGATCGTCGTCAAGCCGGCACAGGGTCAGGTCGACGATCTCGTGGGGCGTATCAACCGGCGCCTCGAGCGCGGCGAGCGCGTCCTGGTCACCACCCTCACCAAGCGCATGGCCGAGGACCTGTCCGACTACCTGCGGGAGCTTGACGTCAACGTCCATTATCTCCACAGCGAGATTCAGACCATCGAGCGCGTGGAGATCCTGCGCGATCTGCGGTTGGGAGCCTACGACGTGGTGGTGGGCGTCAACCTCCTCCGCGAGGGCCTCGATCTTCCCGAGGTCAGTCTGGTCGCCATCCTCGATGCGGACAAGGAGGGCTTCCTCCGCTCGGACACCGCCCTCATCCAGACCATGGGGCGCGCGGCGCGTCACGTGAACGGCACCGCCGTCCTCTACGCCGACGAGATCACCGAGTCCATGCGTCGCGCCATCGAGGAGACCGACCGTCGTCGCGAGGTGCAGATCGCCTACAACCGGCAGCACGGGATTGAGCCTACCTCCATCGTCAAGGCCGTGCGCGATCTCACCGACCGCGTCCGACGCGAGGCCGCCCCGGAGGAGGGGGCCGATCTCAGTCTCGCCCAGTTGCCCGAGGACGAACTGGCGCGTATGATTCGGGAGCTGAGAAAGCAGATGGAGGCCGCTGCAGAAAGGCTGGAGTTCGAGAAGGCCGCGCTTCTGCGAGACCGAGTCTTCGAGCTGCGCCAGGTGCTCAAGGACAAGCAGGCGCACGATGTCCCGGCCTGGGAGCGCGAGCGGCGGCGGGCCCGCCTGGGCATCCGCGAATAGCTGCTGGGTGCCTTCCTTCCTGCCCGACCCGCAACAGTACCGAACCCCTTCTCCGTCCATATCCCAAATTTCATCCGCATTTCCCAAAGGATATCCCAAATCTACCTCATTGATACTCGGCGCGCTATGTGGTATACTCGTGTCGTCGCCAGTCGCGAACACCAACTGGCCGAAGGCCATCCCGGCCCAGGATGACCTCAATGCCCCGATCCCTCCGACGCCCGTCACTGCCGTGGGACCCGCGCCAGGCGAGGATCGCCATGGGTCCGTCAGATGATGCTGTGCTCCCTCCAGCACCAGCGCCGGGAGAGGTCTCATCATTGCTTGCTCGCCCGGTTCGCCTTGTGATTCAGCCCGATGATCTGGGGGGTCACACAGCGAGCCGGATTGCAGATTCGCCCCCCTGCACGGTCGCTGTCACGCGCGATCCCCGAACGGCGTACGTTAACAGCTAGTACGCAGCTTTCGACGACGCCATCACGATGGTCAGCATATGCGAGCCCTCGCTGGATGCGAAGCTGCCCTCTGGGAGCTGCCGGTGGCTGTCTCTGGGCACGATGCCTACCGCCGGTGGTCTACTGGATGTCGCGATCCAACCTCGGGACATAGGTTTGTTCCGTACAAAAAAGTGCCGGGAAACAAACCATCTTGTGCGGTGGCCCGCATCGCTCTTGACGCCCGCGTGCCCTGAACGACAAGATCCTGTGCTTTAGTTGCCCATCCCGGGACATCGATGTACCATACGTATTCCCGTGGACGTGTAATGGTAGGAGGAGATGATGTCGGGTCTTTCCATCGTTCTGCCGGCCTACAATGAAGAGGAGAACGTTGAGGCTGCAGTGGAGCACGTGTCGGACGTCGCCCAGACGTTGGACCGAGAGTATGAGATCATCTTGGTCAATGATGGCAGCGCCGATCGCACCGGTGAGATCGGTCGCCAGCTTCAGGACCAGATCCCCCATTTTCGCCTGGTAGAGCACTACCCCAACCGAGGCTACGGGGGTGCGCTCAAGGCCGGCTTCGAGGCTGCCACCAAGGATCTCATCGCCTTCTATCCTGCCGATGCCCAGTTCGACTTCGGGGAGGTTGAGCGTCTGCTGGAAGCTCTCGATGAGGAAGACGCGGACATCGTTTCCGGCTATCGCTTCGCTCGCCAGGATAACTTCATCCGCAAGCTCAACGCCTTCGGATGGAACACAGTGGTGCGGATTCTGTTCGGCTCCTTGTGCCGCGACATCGACTGCGGGTTCAAGCTCTTCCGACGCGAGATCCTGGAGCACGTCAACATCGTCTCCGACGGCGCCATGATGGACACTGAGTTCCTGGCCGGGGCAAAAGCTCGCGGCTTCCGGATCGCTGAGGCACCCCTGACCCACCTCCCCCGCGAGGCTGGCGCGGCCACCGGGGCCAACCTGGCCGTCATCGCCAGGGCATTTCAGGACCTCGTTGCCTTCCGCCTGCGGCTCAGCCGCGAGCTCCGCGAGGAATCTCGGTGAAGCTACACTGCTCGCGCTGCCAGAGAGACTGGCCGTTCGATCCCACGCGGTGGCGCTGTCGTTGCGGTGGCGTGCTCGACATCGTCGGCGGCCCTTCCTTCGACCCGGTGCGAGTGGACGAGGACCGGTACACGCTCTGGCGCTACCGGGAGGCCCTGCCTCTGCCCCGGTGCGCCCCACCCGTGACGCTCGGCGAGGGGTGGACCCCCCTGGTCGATGCTGAGTGGCGCGGCCGACCGGTTCGCTTCAAGGTTGAATCTCTTAATCCCACCGGCTCGTTCAAGGACCGCGGCGCCGCGCTGCTCGTCACGGCCCTGAAGGAGGCTGGCGTACGCGATGTCGTGGAGGATTCATCGGGCAACGCCGGGGCCGCCCTGGCCGCATACGCAGCCCGCGGCGGCCTCGCCGCCAGGGTCTTTGTCCCGGCCCACGCCTCGCCGGCCAAGCAGGGGCAGATCGCCGTCTACGGCGCTGAGGTCGTCGCCGTGCCCGGCCCTCGGACCGAGGCCTCCTGTGCCGTGCTGAAGGCTGTCGAACATGGAGCTGTCTATGCCACCCACGCCTGCAGCCCCCTCTACGCCCACGGGATGAAGACCGTCGCCTTCGAGCTTTGGGAGCAGTGCGGATGGTGCGCGCCCCAGAGTGTTGTCCTGCCCCTCGGCCACGGCGGTTTGCTTCTCGGCCTCCATATCGGATTCCAGGAGCTGCTCGCGGCGCGCGTCATTGACCAGATGCCGCCCCTCTTTGGCGTCCAGTCCGCCGCGTGCGCTCCCCTCGCTCGCGCCTGGGAGAGGGGTGCCAGCGAGGTCGAGCCTGTCTCGGAGGGTGACACCGTTGCCGGAGGCGTCCGCATCGCGGCGCCTCCCTGGGGACGGCAGGTCTTGGACGCCGTGCGCCAGAGTGGCGGCGCCATCGTCGCCCTCTCTGACCAGGAAATCCTGTCCGCTCAGCGGCGCCTCGCGCAACAGGGCCTTTATGTCGAGCCGACGTCGGCTCTGCCTGTCGCGGCGCTGGAGTGTCTGGGTGATTCGCTGGCAGGGTCCCCTGTTGTCGTGCTCACCGGCAGTGGCCTTAAGAGCCCGCCGAAGGTGACCGGACAGTAATGAGCGGGCCCGATTGGCAGCACCAGGTTGCTGCCTTCATGCGTTCACACCAACTGCACCACGATCCTCCAACCCATGTCTTGGATCTGGTTTCCGAGGTTGGCGAGCTGGCGAAGGAGTTGCTGTTGGTCACCGACTACGGTCGGCAGCCGTTTCGCCCCACTGACGCGCTTCTGACGGAGTACGGCGATGCCCTGTACAGCCTGCTGGCCCTTGCCGAGGTGTGCGGCCTCGATACCGATGAAGCGCTGCGCAGCGCGCTGGAGAAATACGAACGACGCCTCGCCGAACGCGGGGAGGTCGGCTCCCAATGAGCGAACGGCACCCGGCGTCCCCCTTGGAGAAGCTCCAGACGACCCTTGGCTATCGATTCCGCGATCTGCAACTTCTCCGTCGAGCCCTCACCCATCCTTCTTATGTCAACGAGCATCCCGAGGACACCATCGGTGATAACCAGCGCCTCGAGTTTCTGGGCGATGCCGTGATCGATTTCATTGCCGCGGCCTGGGTTCATCGCTGCTACGCCCACTTCGACGAAGGGCGGATGACCCGGCTCCGGGCCGTGCTCGTCCGCACCGAGACGCTGGCGCACTTTGCGCGCGAGGCAGGCATCGGTGAGGTGCTCCGCCTGGGCCACGGCGAGACGGAGGCGGGCGGGCGCGAGCGGGATGCCAACCTCTGTGATGCCTTCGAGGCCCTCATCGGCGCTATCTACCTCGATGGTGGGATCAGGGCTGCTCGGGCTGCCGTCGAACCCTTTTTCGGCCCTGTGGCGGAGAAGGCACTCGCGGAGGCCGCGGATCGGGACGCCAAGAGCCGCTTGCAGGAGTGGAGTCAGGCCGAGCTGAAGATCACGCCGCATTATCGTATTGTCAGTGCGATGGGTCCTGACCACGCCAAGAGATTCGTCGCCGAGGTTCTGCTGGATGACAAGGCCGTGGGGCAGGGGGCCGGTCACAGCAAACAGGCTGCCGAGCAGGCCGCGGCGCAGGCGGCCTGGCGGATGCTCGTGGATGGGGGCGCGGCCGCTGCCGAGCCGTCATCGATCTCGTCCTCGATTCCATCATCTCCCGAGACCGGCTGACCGGGGCTCATGGTCTCCCCTGGGCCTGCCTTGTATTCCCTTTACCCCTTGACTGCTCCCGCGTCGACCATCCGGGTTCCTTGTATTGTCGCTTCTCTTGTTTCCATTCTCCATTCTCCATTCTAGCCTCCTCCCTCACCTTTCTCCGGCGATTCTATCCTTGTCATCTCCGTGGAGCCGCGGTATACTGACCCATCGATCATGCATCTCAAACATCTCACCCTTCAGGGTTACAAGTCCTTTGCGGACAAGACCGAGTTTGAGTTTCCCAGGGGCATCACGGCTATCGTTGGTCCCAACGGGACCGGCAAGAGCAATATAGCCGACGCCATTCGCTGGGCCCTGGGTGAGCGGAGTATGAGCACGCTTCGTGCCAAGTCGTCGGCCGACATGATCTTCCTCGGGGGGAATGGTCGCGCTCGCGCTGGCATGGCCGAGGTCTCCCTGACCTTCGACAACAGCGACCAGGGTCTCCCCATCGACTTCAGCGAAGTCACCATCTCCCGCCGTGCCTATCGCTCCGGCGAGAATGAGTATCTGATCAACGGATCCCAGGTGCTTCTGCGGGATATCGAGGAACTCCTCGCTGGCAGCAGTCTCAGCGAGCGCACGTACACCGTTATCGGCCAGGGCCTGGTCGACGCAGCCCTCTCCCTGAGCCCTCAGGAGCGGCGCGCCCTCTTCGAGGAGGCCGCCGGGGTCACCCTCTACCGTGCCCGCCGTGAGAAGGCGGTCCAACGCCTGGACGAGACGGAGCGCAACCTGGAACGTGTCCGCGATATCATCGGCGAAGTGACGCCTCGTGTGCAGCGTCTGGAGCGGGAGGCGGACCAGGTGGAGCAGCACCGCCGGTTGACCGCCCACCTCGAGCGGCTGCAGCACACGTGGTATGGATTCCGCTGGGGTCAGGGCCAGGGCGAGCTGGACCGAGCACTGGAGCGGGCTGCGAGTCTGGAGAAGAAGCTCGCGGCTCGGCGTGCCGAAGCGTCGCGGTTGGATGAGCGTCTCACCCGGGTGCGACAGCGCGAGGGCGAGCTGCGGGCCAGCCTGCGGGATTGGTACCGCGAGATTGCCGATCTCCACGAGGACGTCGACCAGGCCAGACGGGAGCTTGCCGTCTCCGAGGAACGTGAACGCCTGCTCGAGACGCGGCGCGAAGAGTTGCTGGATGAGATCGAGCCCTTGGTCGTCCAGCGAGGGCAGCAGAGGGAGCAGGTCGATCAGCTTCAGCGGCGCGTCGAAGAGCTGACGGAGCGGCTGGCGGAGCGGCGCAAGAGGTTGAGTGAAATCGAGCAGCAGGCGAAGGCCAGGGAGGAGAGAGCCGAGACCCTGGAACGTGAACGGTCCGAGGCGGAGCAGGAGCTGCGCCGCCACCGACAACGGCTGGAGAGTCGGAATCAGGAGCTCTCGGAGGCTCGCGACGAGATATCGCGTCTGGTCAGCGAGCAGGCTGTGGCCGAAGAACGGGCGCGGCAGTTCGAGGCCCGGTGCGAGGAAGCGGTCGCGGCCATCGAGCCTCTTCGCGAGGAGGAGGTCGAGCAGACCCAGCAGGTTGCCCGACATCGCGCCCGGGTCGAGACTCTTGAGCAGTCCTTGGTGGAGCGAGAGCAGGCGCTCGCTGCCCTGGAGGAGGCCTGGCGAACCTTTCGTGAACGGCCTCACGAGCCTGACCGGGAGTACCTCCGCGTGGCAGACGTGGTGCAGGAGCGGCGCGGCGAGATCGAGCGCTTGAACCGGGCACTGCGCGACGCACGGGAGCGAGAGGCCGCGCTGGCAGGTGAGCTGAAGGCCCTCGAGCGAGTCCATTCCACCGGTGTGGCCTACGGCACTGGCGTTGCGGTCCTCTTGGAGGCCGGCATAGAGGGTGTGCTCGGCCCGCTGGCAGCGATGATCCAGGTGCCTTCTGCCTGGGAGCGTGCCGTCGCGGCCGCCCTTGGCAGCGATCTACAGGCAGTGGTGCTGGAGAGCGGATCGGCCGTGGAGCGGGTGCACGAGATCCTCGACGTGGAAGGCGGCAGATTGACGCTGCTGGCCCTGGATGGACTGCGCCCGGCAGGATCCGACGACCGAATCCCTGCGGGTGCAATCTGTGCTGCTGATGTAGTGACCTGTGATGATCATGTCCGGCCCGCCGTCAACGCGCTCCTCGGTGCCGTCGTGTTCTGCGACGACTTGACCGAGGCTCTGGCTCTGCAGCCCGACATACCCCCTGGGGGCTGCTGTGTGACTCAGGCCGGGATCGTGCTGCGGGCTGATGGGGCGTTCGTCGTCGGCGGCACCGCCGACGAGGGCGTCTTGGCCGATCAGCGTGCCCGGCGTGAGCTCTCGGACCGCCTGGACCAGGTCCGCCGCCGCTTGACCGACCTGGACGGGCGCCGGGAGACCGCAATCGAGAGGTTGACCTCAGCCGAGGCCCGTCTGGAGGAGATGGACCGTCGCATCGCGCGGGCCAGAGAGGAGCAGCGACGCAGTTTCCAGGACGAGCTGGGTGAAGCTCGCACGGCCGTCGCAGTCGCTAGGGAGACCCTTCGAAGCCAGCGATCTGCTCTCGATCGCGAGGAGTCGGAGCTGGCGCGTCTCCGTTCTCGGCGCGACGCGTTGTTCGACCAGGCCCGCGATTTGGAGGTGCGGTACGCTGCTCAGGCCAAGCGCGCCGAGGCTCTCCAGTTCGCCCTGCTTCAACCGGAGCCCCCCGGAGAGGCTCCATCAGTGGAGATAGCCGAAGACTTCCAGGAGCGGTTCCAGCGGGCTGACCGCCAGCGCCGCGTGATCGAGGAGGAACGGCGCGCGGTCTCCCGGCGAGTCTCGTCGCTGCAGGAGCGGCTGGAGCGGCTGACTGAGCGAGCGGTGCAGGCCAGGGAGGAGATGGCTCGCTTCGAAAGGCAGACCTTGTCGGAGGTGCGCACCGCCGCCGCGGTAACAGAGGCCTCCCTGGAGAGCGAGACTCAGGCCCTGGAGCGCGAGTCAGCGCTTCTCGAGCGGCTCCACTCCCAGGTCGACGCCCGGCGTGAGCGGGCACAAGAGCTGAAGGCTGAGCGACAGGCGCTTCTGGGTCGCGTGAAGGACCTGCGCGGGAAGACGTCTCGGCTGGAGCGGCAGCTCCATGATGTCCGGGTCCGCGTTCAGCCCGCTGAGGAGAAGCTTGAGGAGCTCAACGCTCAACAGACCTCGTTGGAGAAGCAGCGCCGGAGAGCACAAGAGCTTGTGCGGGGTGCCGAGGAGCGCTATGGTCGCTCCCAGTTGGAGGTCGAGCGGAAGCGCGATGAACTGCGCCTTCTCGCGGAGCGGATCGACGAGGATCTTGGGCTGGTCGAGCTCGAGTTAGGGGAGAGCGTTACGGCTCAAGCCCCGCTGCCGATGCGGCCCCTCGTCTCCGAGCTCCCGGTCGTTGAGCAGCTGCCCGAGGGGCTGGAGCATGAGATGCAGTTCGTCAGGAAGCGCCTCCGACGTCTGGGTGCCGTCAATCCGAATGCCCCCGGGGAGCTCGCCGAGGTTCGCAAACGTCACGGGTTTCTGACCGAGCAGGGGGCCGATCTCGAGGCAGCCACGGCCCAGCTCCGGCGTACTGTGACCCAGTTGGATGCTCTGATGGAGAAGGAGTTCAGAGAAACCTTCGAGGCTGTAGCGGAGAGGTTCTCTGTGATGTTCTCGCGTCTGTTCGACGGCGGTGAGGCGCAGCTGGCCCTGACCGATCCCCATGACCTGCTCCACACCGGCGTGGAGATCGTGGCGCGCCCGCCGGGAAAGCGCGCGCAGCGCCTGGCCCTCCTTTCGGGAGGCGAGCGCGCGCTCACCGCGACGGCACTCCTCTTCTCACTTCTTCAAGTCAGTCCAACCCCCTTCTGCGTCCTTGATGAGGTGGATGCCATGCTGGACGAGGTGAACGTGGGTCGCTTCCGCGCTAAGCTGGAGGAGCTCTCCAAGGAGACTCAGTTCATTGTCATCACCCACAATCGTGGCACTGTCGAGTCTGCCGAGACAGTCTACGGTGTCTCAATGGGCTCGAATGCCGTGTCTCAGGTCGTCTCGCTCAAGATGGATCAGGCTGAAATGAGGCCGTAGCCTGCTTCAGTCAGAAGGCGCCTGCCAAAGAGGTGCGCGGTGACGCAGGCTGAACGTAGAATGAGGAGATAAGACGTGAACAATGCCGATCGACGCTTCGTCCTCGAGGACCGTCGGGTGGTTGTCCTGACCACCGGTGGGACCATTGCTATGCAGCACGATGACACGGCTGGCGGCGCGGTGCCGCGGCTCGGCGCTCGAGACTTCATTGCCTCGCTGCCGCCGGACGTTCCGACGTTGTGCACCGAGGAGATCGTAAACCTACCCAGCTCTCATTTCACCTTGGAGAGTCTAGAGACCATCCGCGACTGCGTGGCCCGCTGGACCGAGGACCCTCAAACGGCGGGTGTCGTGGTCACTCACGGTACCGACACGATGGAGGAGACTGCTTACCTTCTCGATCTCACGGTGCCCGGGGAGATGCCCATCGTCCTCACCGGGGCAATGCGCACCGCATCTGACGTCGGCTACGATGGCTATGCCAATCTTCTCGCTGCTGTCCACGTCGCGGCGGCCCCGCAGGCTCGAGGCCTCGGGGCGGTGATCGCGTTCAACGATGAGATCCACGCTGCGCGCCGCGTGACCAAGATGCACACGCTGAGCACGGCTGCCTTCGGATCGCCGGGGTGGGGCCCGGTTGGTCGTCTGGAGGGCGAGAACGTGATCGTAGATCAGCGGCTGCCTCGGAAGCTGCTCGCCTGGCACGGTCTGGCGCGGAACGTGGTGCTGCTCAAGCTGACCGTCGGCGTCGGCCCTGGCGCTCTGGAGGATGCGTTGGCACGGGGCGCGCGTGGTATCGTCATTGAAGCCCTGGGGGGTGGGCGAGTGCCCCCCTGGTGGTTGCCTGCTATAGAGCACGCGCGGAGTCGCGGGCTGCCCGTGGTCATCGCCAGTCGCTGCCCCTCCGGGCGGGTGTGGGACGCGTATGGGTATGCTGGAGCCTATCGTTCTCTGGTCGATCTCGGCTGTCTCTTCGCCGAGAGAATCAACGGGCAGAAGGCGCGTATCCGGTTAATGCTGGCGCTGGCGGCTGCGCAGACCAGTGAACAGGCTAACGCATTGTGGACGGAGGGAGAACGGTGACTTGCCTCCAGCAGCCGGTCAGAGAGGACGGGGGCGTCTGCGGCCTCTGTACGCCCGGTGCCGATGACGGATCGCTGCACGAACCACTCATACACGAGCCGCTGGTGGAAGGAGGATGAGACCTGGAATCGCTGGAACTCGCGCGACGGATCGTTGACGTCTTCGTGGATAGGAAAGGCGAGGATGTCCTACTCCTCGATATTCGCGAGATATCTATCTTGGCGGACTATTTCCTGATTGGCAGTGCAGTAAGCAAGCGGCAAACGAAGGCCATCGTAAACGGCATCATTGACGCGACTAGAGACAGCTTCGATGTCAAGCCGCTCCGGGTCGAGGGTGAGCCAGAGTCCGGATGGGTCCTTATGGACTACGGGGACGTGGTTGTTCACCTCTTCGCCCCGGAGGCGCGGAGCTACTACGACCTGGAGGGTTTCTGGGAGGACGCCCGGGTAGTGGTACGCATCATCTAGTCTCTGCTCAGGCCGCGTCCACCCAGGCAGATCGGTGCGCTTCCCACCACTCGGGCAGGGCTTCGGCAGCTGGTTGGCGGATCACCGTGTGGGCGTGTCTTGATAATGGCGTCTCGGCAGGGTTGATCTCGACCAGCTGCGCCCCGTTTCTGAGCGCCACCAGGGGCAAGGAGGCGGCTGGTTGTACGACGGCCGAGGTGCCGACTACCAGCAGGATATGGCACTGGGCGGCCGCGGCCCAGGCTGCGTCGATCACGTGTTGCGGCAGAGACTCCCCGAACCACACGACATCGGGACGCAGGTGACTTCCACATGCCGGGCACTGCGGTGGCAGGTCGGGCAGGGGGACGCGGTGGTCGTCGGTCCTGTAGAGGCAGTTCGTGCAGCGCACGCGCCAGATGTTGCCGTGGATCTCCAGGACGTTGACGCTGCCCGCCGCCTGATGGAGTCCGTCTACGTTCTGGGTGATGAGCGTGAAATCGGGCAGCGCTCTTTCCATCGAGGCCAGCACCTCGTGGGCGACGTTGGGTGCGCACTCCCGGATCAGCTCACGGCGCCAGTTGTACCACTCCCACACCAGCCGGGGGTCGCGCTGGAAGGCCTCTGGCGTTGCCAACTCCTCTGCACGATAGTGGCGCCACAGTCCTTCCTCCCCGCGAAACGTTGGGACGCCGCTCCCGGCAGAGACACCCGCGCCGGTCAGCGCGGCGACTGACTCTAGCGTCAGCTCACCCATAGAAAGCAGAAGACCCTGGAGCTGTGAGAACCCCAGGGTCTCGCGGCGCTGCTACTCGAATATCCACGGATCCGCGTTGCGGTCGTACGTCAGGATCTCTTCTTCGTCGAAGAACAGCCCCACCTCGAACGCCGCTGTCTCCGGCCCGTCGGAGCCGTGGACGAGATTGCGCCCGATCTCCAGGGCGAAGTCTGCCCGGATCGTGCCGGGTTGTGCTTCGGCCGGGTTAGTCGCTCCCATCGTGCTTCGCACAATCTCGATGGCATCATTTCCTTCCAAGACCATCACGACTACCGGGCTGGACGTGATGTACTCGATCAGTGGGTCGTAAAAGGGCTTCCCTTTATGTACGGCGTAGTGGCGCTCGGCTAGCAGTTTGTCGATGCGAATTAGTTTCATCGCCGCTATGCGCAGTCCCCGTCTTTCGAGGCGATCGACAATCTTCCCGATAAGCCCCCGCTGCACGGCGTCGGGCTTGATGATGACCAGAGTGCGTTCCAACAGTGTCTCCTTCATTGACTCACAAGCTTGCCAGGGCCTCTCGGTAGACTTTCAGGGCATCCTGAAGCCGGTCGGCCCTCACGTAGGCGTCGCCCAGGGCCTGCCTTACGCTGGGATCCGGCCACCGTTCTTCGTAGTCCTCCAGATCCGGGATGATCTCGTCCAACAGCTCGCCGCGCTCGATCAGGTGGTCATAGGCCTTTATTGCCTCGGCTCGCTGGCCTGCCTGCCATAGCAGCCGGCCCAACTCCAGCCGTGCCTCGCCATCTTCAGGGTGCTCCTCCACGCGGGCTCGCTGCTCGGCCACGAACTGGTCGACGTCCTCGGGTGGTGCCTCCTCCATCGCCAGCGACGGCGCCATTTCCTCTTCCTCGACCGCGATCACCTCTCTATCAACAGGTGCTTCCAGATCCTCTGGTTCCTGCTCCTCCACCGCGGGGACTGGCTCCTCAACTCTCGCGAGTTCCACCTCTTCCGCCACCGTCGGTTCTGCCGCCGGCTCTTCGGCAACCATCGGCTCTGGTTCCTCCGTGGGGACAGCCTCGACCTCTGGCTGGACCTCCTCAGCTTCCACAGCGGCTTCTTCCCTCTCACCGAAGGCGGTCCAGCCGAAGGCCTCCTCGGGCAGCGCCTCGGCTTCCTCAGCCGGGACGCCTTCCTCCGGTGGAGCCTCGACCTCCTCCTCGGCGGGCGCTTCGGGAGCGGGAGCGACGGCCTCGGCCTCTTCGACCTCCTCCATGGGGGGGGCTTCCTCGTCGGGAGCCGCCCATACAAAGGCCTCTTCCTCCGCCGGTGCCTC
>CAYVCX010000007.1:0-9209 GCA_964450435.1 uncultured Anaerolineales bacterium | reverse complement strand
TCCTCCGGTGCGACCTCTTCGACCTTTGGTTCCTCAGTTGCCGGTGCCTCGGCTGGTTCCTCCAGTTCCTCCACTGCCTGCTCGTAGCTCAGCTCGGGTCGCCCCGGGACCTCGTCCACGGGAACCTCGCCCTCGGCCTCGGCCCGAAGGCGAAGTTCCGCCTCCTTGTCCTCGACCAGGTCCTCCAGCCACGTGAGGGCATCGTCGCCCGTCGGTATATCTTCGCTCTCGAACCACGCTGGAAGCCCGCTCACCGCTTCCGCCTCCTCGAGAGCTGCCGCTTCATCAACTTCCATCAGCTCTTCCGCTTCCGCGAGCGGCTCCTCGCCTTCGCGATGCTCTACTGGTTCTTCTAGTTCTTCCGCTGCCTCTTCGGGAGTGAGTTCGGGTCGTTCTACTATCTCGGGCGCGCGTTCCTCTGCCTCGGCCTCGACCTGAGCGCGAATCTCTGCCTCCTCTTCCTCGGTCAACTCATCTAGCCAGGCCATGGCATCGTCAGCGGCGGGTATCTCCTCCTCGTCCAGCCAGGGCGGCAGGTCTGTCACGGCTTCTGTCTCCTCGGTCGGGGGCGTTTCGTCTGCGGGTAACCCCTCGTCCAATAACGCCGCCAGCGCTTCGGGCGAGGGTACCCCGCGTGGCTCAAACTCCGCCGGCGCCAGATCCCGCAGCCAGTCCGGGATCTCGGCCCGCTCCGGTTCCTCGGCTTCTTCAGGCTCCTCGAGCGCCCCTGCTTCGAACGCTGCTTCTTCCTTGGTCGGCTCGACGTCGACGTCCGCCAACCAGGCAGGCATCTCTTCATCGCCTTCGGCACGCAGGACCTCCTCGTCTGGCTCACTGCGCGCGACCTCTTCTTCCTCCAACCCCGTCAGCCATTCGAGCCCCTCGTCTTCGTCCAGGTCCTCAGGAGCCAGCTCTTCGAGTCGTTCCACGTCTTCCAGAGCTGGTTCCGCTGGGACAGGAGGCTCTTCTTCCATTGTCTCTCGTTCCGAGACTGCAAGCTCTTCGGAATCTCCGGGAACGCCCTCTTCAGCCATTTCTTGCAGCCACAGCGGGATTTCAATCGTGGTCGCCATCAGCTCGTCAGGCTCGAGCAGTGGAGTCTCCTCCGCTTCTGTGATGCGGGCCGGGCGCTCTTCTAGCACGGTCGGTTCGTACTCGGCCGGCGTGATCTGTGGGTCCTCGGACGGCAGGGGCGAAGCGGCTCCAAGCAGCTCTTGCGCCACTCGGTTCTCTGGGTCGATCTCCTCAGCGCGTGCCAGGTAGAACTCGCCCTCTTCCCGCCCACTATCGCTCCATACTTCCCCCAAGATCAGGTTCGCCTTGAGGTTGTACGGTTGCTGGTCCAGGATCTCCTGGCAGACTTCTGAGGCCTGCGCTCGTTTTCCGCTGCGCCAGAGGGCCTCTGCCAGGGCCACCTTGAGATCCACTCTGTCGGGGTGCTCCTCGAGGAGCTTGCGCAGCTCAGTGATCGCCCGCGAGAGCAGATCGCCACGCAGGTAGAGCCTCGCCAGCGCTCCCTGCGTGAGCTGGAGCCGTTCGGGCTCACGACCCTCTAGCTTGCCCTGAAGATGGCGCAGCTGGTTCGCGACCACCTCATTATCCGTCGCCAACTCAAAGGCCCGTTCGAGATACCAGACGGCAGCCTCCAATTCGCCACGCCGCTCGGCTATCTCGCTCATCCCCACCCAGGCAAGCATCTGCTCCGGGTCGGCGCTGAGCACGCGCTGGAACATGTCGGCGGCGTGCTCGTGTCGACCCGCCTCCAGCATGGCCTTTCCCAGCATCCAGTAGGCTCGCAAATACTTCGGATACTGTTCCAGGATATGCTTCCCGTGAGCCACAGCCTCGTTGTAGTGCCCGCTCTCAATCGAGCGCTCGATCTGCTGAACATACTCGGCGAGGGAAATCTGGTTCATAGGTCACCTCCCACCAGCTGGTTGACTGTCGCTGGATCTTGCGCTCCCGTCGGAGCGTTTGAGAACAAGGACATCGGCCTGGCTCTGGGCGCCGATCTTACCTCTCTTGTACGCGGTGCGCTTCCTAGGACGAAATTCCCAGGAGCGTGAGGCTGGGCCTCTGGCTCTGTCTTTCCTCTAGCCTCGCTGGGATTATCCAATATCTGTCACAAAAGTCAACTGAGATGGTGCAGATCCTTCAGGTCTTCCAGCAGCCCGTCCACTGACCGTTCGGAGCGTGGGGCGGCTCCCAGGGGATCCACAACAGTATCTGCTCCCAATAGCGCGTAGAAAGCGTTGAGCACGCCGTAAGCGAGGGCGTCCAGATGATAGCCCCCTTCCAGAGCGAACACGATTCGGCCGTCGCACAACTCTCTGGCCATCTTGAGCAGCCCCTGTTGTAGGGTCGCATAGCCAGTCAGCGACAGGTTCATGTGTGCCAACGGATCGTCCCAATGACCGTCGTATCCGGCCGAGACCAGCACGAGGTCGGGAGCGAAGCGTCTGGCTAGCGGCCAGACCAGTTCCTCGAATATCTTGGCATAGCCACTGTCACCGACGCCTGCGGGCAAAGGGACGTTGAGCACCGTTCTCTCTCCAGCTCCGCGTCCGATCTCTCCCTTGGCCCCTGTCCCCGGATAATACGGATATTGATGCATTGAGCAGTAGAACACCTCAGCGTCGTCCTCGAAGACCGCCTGGGTTCCGTTTCCGTGGTGTACGTCGAAGTCAATGATACATACGCGCTCAACTTGCTCGCAGGCGAGCGCTGTCCGGACAGCTATCGCGACGTTGTTGAACAGGCAGAAACCCATAGCTCGGGAAGCCGTGGCGTGGTGACCAGGAGGGCGCACTAGGCCGAACGCGTTCGCAGCTTGGCCCGCCAACACAGCTTCCACGGCGCGTATCAGACCACCGGCGGCCATCAGGGCGGCCTCGAAGGATTGGGGCGATACATAGGTGTCTGGGTCCATATGCCCTCCGCCCTTCTCCGCCATCTGCCTGACCCTGTCGATGTGCCGCGGTGAGTGCACGTACAGAAGCTCATCTTCCGTGGCCGGACGTGGTTCCAGCAGCCTCACCCGGCCCAGTACGCCCTCTGCCTCGAGAGTCTCAAGAATGTACTCAAGCCGGCGGGCGTTCTCCGGGTGGCCTGGTTGGTTGTGCTCGAGATAGATCGGGTGGTAAATGTAAGCGGTATCCAGCACGTTCATCCGGTGTCCATCTGTTCGACGCGTCGCTACCATTGGTGGATGATAGGATTATACTCGTCTCGATGAGCGTGTCAACACTCTCTCCGCTTGCCGTTTGCACGTCAATCCGATGTGAGTATAATAATGACCGCCGGTCAGTCTTCGTGGTAGATCATATGTTCGCGTCCGGGGATATCTTCGATGAATCAATGCAAGCATACGTCGCACGGCGAGCGGTGGGCGCGGAGTTTCCCTCTGACCCCTTCCCGCTGTCCCGAGCACGTGAGATGAGACATTCCCAACACCTCGTTATCTCGCAGACAACTGCTGCTTGCGCTCGCCCCGATCGATCTCGGGGATGCTGAGAGGCAGGACTGGGGAATCGGCCCCTTGTCCGGCAAGTTGCTCTGACTCTCTAGTCAACCAAGGAGGCAAACATGGACTTCAGTTGGACCGAGGAACAGCGTCTCTGGCGCCGGGCGGTGCGTGACTTCGCTCAGAATGAGATTGCCCCACGCGTGCGGGAGATCGACGAGCAGGAGCGCATCCCAATCGAGATCGTCCAGGGTATGGCGGAGATGGGCCTGCTGGCCCCCACCGTCGGAGAGGAGTACGGCGGTGTAGCTGCCGACTGGATGATGGCCACCATTGCCGCTGAGGAGCTGGGACGGGCTGACATCAGCCTGGCCATCCCCGTACTCTACCTGGTTGAGGCAGCGTGGGGGTTCATCTTCTACAGGTACGGGTCGGATCGACTCAAAGAGGCGTATCTTCCCAAGGTAACACGCGGGGAGGCCTTCTTGGGCATCGCCACCACCGAGCCCGGTGGCGGGTCCGATATCCTGGGGGCCTGCCACACTCGCGCTGAGAGGGACGGCGACCAGTGGAAGGTCAACGGCGAGAAGGTGTACATCAGCGGAGTGCGCGAGTCTCTGGAGTGGGGCGGCATCCACCTGATGCTGGCCCGCACCGATCCCGATGAGGCCGCCGGGCACAAAGCCTTCACCTTCTTAGCCCTGCCCCTTAGAGGGACCGAGGGGATCGCCCCGACCTTCTTCGAGGACATGGGGCGAATGGGGATTTCTACCGGCGGTTTCGCGCTGGACGACGTCCGCCTTCCCGCTGACCATCAGGTGGGTGACTTGAACCGGGGTTTCTACCACGCCATGGAAGGATTCTCGGCGGCGCGCTCCCTGATCGGCGCCACCTGCGTGGGAGCATCGGAGGCGGCGCTTGGCATGGGGATGGAGCAGGTCAAGATGCGCCAGGCGTTTGGGCGGCCGATTGGGAGCTACGAAGGCATTCAGTTCCCCCTGGCGGATCTCTACACCGATCTGGAAGCGGTCAAGCTATCGACGTATAAGTCGGCCTGGACCATGGACCAGATGTACCAGCATGGCGATGCCACGCATCACGATATTGCCCTGGCCGCGGCCATGGCCAAGCTGAAGGCACCCGTCCTGGGCTTCAACATCATGAATGAGGTTGCCGATTGGTTCGGTGCCATGGCCTACACTAAGGAGTGTCCCATCGAGATGGGCATTCGAGGCATTCGCTCCTACTCCATCGGAGCTGAGGGAACGCCGAACGTGATGCGGATGATCATCGCTCGTGAGCTCCTGGGCCAGGACTTCCTGCCTACGCTTTATTCGGAGAGGCGCTGAACGGTAACGGGTGATCACCGGCCGTGACGGCTGAATAGAAGCTCAGGCTGGTCGACGCCATCTGCCCCGAAGAGGCTTCTCCTGCCGCTGGGGGAGCAGACGCAGTTCGGCGCGTTCTGTCCGGGGCGCTGTGACGTGAGCGGGCGTTCTGATAGCCTGAGACAGTCCTCACGTCACGGCGGTTTTGCACCGGGAGTCGCGCTGCGGGCGCCACCGCGGAGCGTTTGGGGTCCTCTGATAGGTAGCTCCTAGGCTCGGTAGAGGGCAGGGTGCGGGCATTGGCAGCTTGACGCAGTCGGCGACTGGTCGAGGAACGTCCGTCGTTCGAGGTCCAGGCATCTCAATGGATCTTGCATTTCAGATTATGAGTTTCTAGATAAGGAGGTGTCCTTTGCACATCGTGGTATGCACCAAGTACACGCCCGACTCCGAGGCCAAGATGTCGGTGGACAGCGAGGGGAACATCTCTTGGGGGGATTCTCCGCTGATCATTAACCCTTGGGATGAGTACTCGGTCGAGGAGGCTCTCTTGCTCCGTGACGAGTATGGAGGCACAGTCACGGTGATCTCGGTGGGCCCTGAGGCTGCGCTGGAGGCGCTCAAGCACGCCGTAGCAATGGGTGCTGACGAGGCCGTCCGCATCTGGGACGATGCTTGTGCTGGCTCCGACACGCTGGCTACCAGCTATGTGTTGGCGAAGGCCATCGACAAGATAGGTGACGTCGACCTTGTTCTCTGTGGCAAATCGGCCATCGACGCCCAGACCTGGCAGACTGGGGTAGCGCTTGCCACCCGCCTCGGCTGGCCCTCGTTGATGTACACCATCAACATAGCTCAGCTAGGTTCCGACGCGAAATCGATCACCGTCGAGCGACTGCTGGAGGAGGGACGGCAGGTCGTTGAAGCGCCGCTCCCGGCTGTGGTCGGGACCATCAAGGGCATAAACGAGCCTCGCTATACCTCTTTCATCGGTATCCGTAAGGCGGCCAAGATGGAGTATCCTCTCTGGACGCTGGCCGATATCGACGCCGACCCAGACCAGGTTGGTCCGAGCGGGTCCGGTGTCCGCTGGCCCGAGGTCTTTGAGCCTCCGGTTCGAGAAGGAGAGGCCGAGATCATTGAGGCGGAGACGGTGGAGGAAGAAGCCCAGATTCTGGCTGAGAAGCTCTTGGCGGAGAAGGTGATCTAGGGGGCGGGCGACATGAATAACGATATCTTCGTCTGGATAGAGCAGTTTGAAGGCGAGGCAGCGGGCGCCTCGTGGGAGGCGGTGGGTGCAGCTTGCAATCTGGCCGACGAGCGAGGCGGCGATGTGATCGCTTGTGTGCTGGGGAACCAGGGACTGGAGGAATTGGCGCAAGAGGCCTTCGCCTACGGCGCCGATAAGGTGGTGCTGTCCAGCGATGCCACGCTGGCGGATTTTCGCGTTGAGCCGTATGCGGCGTTCCTGGAGAAGGCGGTCCGTCATCTGGAACCGGAGACGGTTCTCGTGGCAGCCACTTTTCGCGGCCGTGAGCTGGGTCCGGCCTTGGCGGTGAGGTTGGAGACTGGCTGCATCGCGGACTGCACGGAGCTGGTGTTTGAGGATGGTCGGCTGATGGCTACCCGGCCCATCTATGCAGGTAAGCTGGTGTCCCGGTGCGTAATCCCGGAGCGCCGGCCGCAGATCGTCACTACGCGCGTGCGGGCTTTCGCCAAGCCCGACCCGGAGCTCGGCCGCGAGGGCGAGGTTGTTGAACTGGAGCCGGTGCTGGGAGAGGATCAGATCTCGGTGAAGGTCGCTGGGTTCAAGGAGAGCGAGGGGGGCGTGAGTCTGGCTGATGCCGGCATCATTGTTTCTGGGGGCCGAGGCGTCGCCGGCCCGGAGGGCTACGAGCCGCTGCGTGAGCTGGCCGAGGTGCTTAATGGAGCGGTTGGGGCCTCACGCGCAGCCGTGGATGCCGGTTGGATCCCGTACGAACGTCAGGTGGGACAGACCGGCAAGACCGTGAGTCCCGACCTTTACATCGCCTGCGGCATCTCTGGTGCGATCCAGCATCTGGCCGGCATGCGTACGAGCAAGGTCATCGTCGCCATCAACAAGGACCCCGAGGCGCCGATTTTCAAGGTGGCCAACTACGGCGTCGTGGCAGACCTGTTCGACGCCGTGCCGGCGCTCAAGGAGGCGCTCAGGGAGAAGCTTGAGTAGAGCGGTCCGCGTGCTGATTCTTGGCGCGCTGACCTTTTGAGTGACCCAGACCCCGCCTTGCCGTTGAAGGCGGGGTTTGCTTGTGTCTCCACTTTCGCCGTGCTATAATCATCCTGTCGCATAGAAAGGGGGAAACCCACTGTGGCTCGTTCGAGAGAACGACGGACGCGCATTATCGCCTGGACTATCAGCTTGCTGGTTGTTCTCAGCATGGCGTTAAGCATGGCTGGGACGCTCGTGACCACGCGCCGGGTGACGCCCACGCCCAGGCCGTCACCGACGCCGTTACCTACGCTGATGGCAACACCCGGTTCCTCGTGACGGCAACACCGTGTGGTCCATCTCGAGGCTCAACGGAGTGCGGTCGAACCCACGATCCCGGTGGGTGGTCACCACCATTTCACCGATGCTCGATCTCACGGGTGTCAGGAATTGTCCGACCGTAGCTGTTCCGTATTCTGAGGCGGATGATCTGGGGGGAATCTGACTCCAGCACGGGCACTCGGTCTCTGGCTCGGCTTCAGTGCAGACGACCAGACCCGTCGGGCTGGTGGGGAGAGAACGATGAGTGAGAATCCGTTGAAGATCCTGTTCCTTACCGCCGAGGCAGTGCCCTTCGCCAAGGTCGGAGGGTTGGCTGACGTGGCTGGGTCGCTACCCAAGGCGCTGCGAGAGTTGGGCCACGATGTCCGGGTGATGATGCCTCGCTACGGTACGATTAGTAGCGAGGAATTCCAGCTTGAGAAGATAGGGGAACCTTTCCGCGTGCCAGCAGGGGCAGGGAAGGAGTACGTTCACCTCATCGGGAGCACGATGGGCGAGGACATTCCCGTCTATCTCCTGTGGAATGAGCACTACTTCACCGCACGGGACAAGGTGTACGGGTTCGAGGATGACGCCCAGCGCTTCGCCGTCTTCGGGCGCGGGATCATCAAGGCTATCCGCCTGCTCAACTGGAAGCCCGACGTCATCCACGCTAACGACTGGCACACAGCCCTCGTCCCGACGTGGCTCGACGTGTCAGGCTGGCGTGAGCCTCTCTACAGGGACATTGCCACGGTCTTCACTATACACAACCTCGCTTACCAGGGCATTACCGGGCGACTGATTCTGACCTTTGCCCAGATGGAGGATGTCGAGCATCTTCCCGTCGAGCCGCCGGGAGCGGTGAATTGGATGGCCCAGGCTATTGCCCATTCAGATGTCATCAATACGGTGAGCCAGCGTTATGCCAAAGAGATCCTCAGTCCAGAGATGGGCATGGGATTGGATCCGCTGTTACGCGAACGGAAGGCTCGGCTGTACGGGATCCTGAATGGGCTTGACTATGAAGAGTGGAATCCCGCTACCGATCCTTGTGTGCCCCACAACTTCGACATTCGCACGCTGGGTCGCCGAGCAGCCAACAAGACCGCCCTGCAGCAACAGGCTCGCCTCCCTGTGCGCCCCGACTTCCCGCTGGTGGGCATGGTTTCCCGCCTCGACGAGGTGAAGGGCATGGATCTTATGGAACCTACGCTCAACTGGCTTCTGCAGGAGCACGACGTTCAGTTTGTCCTGCTGGGTACTGGTGATCCCCGGTACCACGCGATGTTTCGGTCCATCCAGGAGCGCTATCCGCACCAGGCGCGCGCGTTCCTCAAGTTCGATGAGGTGCTCGCCCGGCGTATTTACGCCAGCGCGGACATGTTCCTGATGCCGAGTTTCGTCGAACCGTGTGGGCTCGGGCAGATGATCGCGATGCGTTATGGAAGCGTACCCATCGTGCGCGAGACGGGCGGCCTGGCGGATACGGTGATCGATCACGATTCCAAGAAGGGACATGGTACAGGATTCGTGTTCCTGGAGAAGACGCCGGAGGCGTTCAAGCAAGTCTTGCAACGCGCGCTCGAGGTCTACCGGGACCGCGAGACCTGGCGCGCACTGCAGATGCGGGGCATGGAGTCTGATTTCTCCTGGAGAGCCTCTGCCAAGGAGTACGTTGAGATCTATCGCAGGGCGTGCACGTTGCACTAGTCCTGAGCAGGCCCAGTGTATTGGCAGTCATATCCCTACCGGAATGTGCCGTGACACCGAACAGTGTCGTTGACTGCGGGTACTCTTGCTCCAGTATGGCTCCCGGAGCCCTCGTCAGTGGGCAGGCGGCGGGGGCTTTTCATGAAGTTTTTCCGCCTGGAAACCCCACCCCTCGGGGTGGGGAGGAAAGGCG
>CAYVCX010000006.1:48885-83308 GCA_964450435.1 uncultured Anaerolineales bacterium | reverse complement strand
TTCTGGATGGACCAGACCGCCCGCGCCGTCGAGAAGGCGGGGATGAAGGCGCACCTGGCCTGGTGCCAGTTCGGGACCGGAGCCGAGGAGGAGGTGGGCGGCGCGACCCTGGAGGACACCGCCAGCTTCGTCCGCCAGTGGCACGGCGCCGCCGACGGGCGCATCCGCTGCGCCGTGGGCCCCCACTCGCCCTACATGTGCCCACCGGACTTCCTGCGCCGGGCCGTGAAGGCTGCGCAGGATCTAGGGGTCGGAATCCACCTCCACGTCGCTGAATCCCAGGAGCAGGTCGACAACTCCCTTGAAACACACGGTAGGACCCCCGTAGCTCATCTGGATGCCTTGGGTGTGTTCGACGTGCCGACCATCGCGGCCCACTGCATCGTGGTCGACGAGGGCGATCTGCAGATTCTGGCCCAGAAAGGGGTCCACGTCGCCCACACGCCCAAGACCTATCTCAAGCTCGCCATGGGCGTCGCGCCCCTGCCCCGCTTCCTGGCCCGCGGAATCAGGGTCGCCCTGGGCACCGACGGGCCCGCGTCAAACAACGATATGAACGTGCTGGAGGTCCTGCGCATCACGGGGTTGTACCACAAGAACGCCCTGGGGAAGCCAGAGGCGCTCCCGCGGACGAAGCTGCTGCGCCTGGCCACCCAGGCAGGCGCCCGGGCTATGGGCTTCCATCAGAGTGGCGTCCTCGCACCGGGCCATCCTGCGGACCTGATCCTGCTCGACACCAGGGGGCCACACTGGTTCCCCCGCCACGACCTGGCTGCGGGCGTGGTGTACGCTGCGCACCCCTCCGACGTGACCCACGTCTTCGTCGACGGGAAGCTGTTGCTGCGTGACGGGGAGCTGCTCACCCTGGACGAGGAGAGGGTTCGCTACGAAGCCGAGCGGCGCGCCTTCCGCATGGTCGGCACGCCGATGGAGCAAATGCGCGCGTATCGGGGCTAGAATCGGATGCCAGGTCCAGGCTGCATCAGGACAGCCAGTCCGCCCGTCTGACAGCCTTCATTCCCCGGTACGGAAGCGACGTCCTTGACCGCGACGGGGAACCAGTGTAGACTGTACATAATAGAAACAATGTACAGAACAGACTCATCCAGAGAAAGGGCAAGGATCTAATGGAAAAGACACTGGGTGTGACCGAAGCCAGAAAAGAGCTCAGCAGCATCGTCGAGCAGGTACAGTACCGGGGCGACAGCTACGTCATCAGCCGGTATGGTAAGCCGGCCGCTGCTGTTGTGCCGATTGAGGTCTACGAAAGCTGGCAGAGTCAGCGGGAGGAGTTCTTCGATCTTGTTCGCAGCCTGCAACAAGAAGCGGGTCTGTCCCCGCGGGAGGCGGATGAGGTCGCTGCTGAGGCTGTGGCAGCCGTTCGCGCCCAGACCCAGACCCCGTGATCGTCGTCCTCGATACCAACGTCATCGTCAGCGCCCTGCTCTCTCCGAGCGGCCCTCCGGGCCAGATCATGAACCTGTGGGAGGCCGACAAGCTTGAAGTCGCCACCTCGCCGCAGCTTCTTGCCGAACTCGAGCGCGTCCTCGAGTACGCTCACATAAGAGGGCGCTTCGAAGATCCCCAAAGTACGGGTGCCTTCCTGAAGCGATTCAGGAGCATGGCCACCGTCGTCGAGCCTCAACTGGACCTGGATGTTATCGAAGAGGATCCGACAGACAACCGCTTTCTCGAATGTGCTGTTGCCGCCAGCGCATCCTACATTATCTCCGGCGGCGACCATCTCCTCGCCATCAAGAAATACAGAGAGATCGTGATCCTGAGACCAGCCGTGTTCCTGACCATAGTCGAGCAGCGATAGCGTAGGATCCTCCAATCCGACCAGCCCCGCCATCGCCTCCCCAGTACCACAACCGCACATCGGCAATCAGAGCTTCCTGGGCGGCCGAGGAGCCTCCACGTGTGAGGTATTCCTGGCCAGCGTGAGCGAGATTCCTCGTCGCTCCGGTCCCTGGGCTGGCGGAGGTGGGAGATTCCTCCACTGCGCTGCGCTCCGGTCGGAATGACAGAAGGGGGGCACTGCCCTCCGGTCGGAATGACGAAGGCAGCGGTTTCTTGCCTGCTGAGTGGCGTGCCACCGCCATGGGGCAACTCGGAATGACAAATGCGGTTGTAGTCCTACGGCCCCGCGTTGTCCGATACCAACCCGTTGACGTCGTCCTCCCAGCACTCGCACGCCCGGCGCTCCTCGCCGCCCCGCGTCATCGTGCCGCTGTACGGCCTCGCCCCCTCGTGGACCGTCCATCCGGAAAGCACCATCGGAACCGCGCCGCTGCCCGCCGGGATCCACTCGCCGTTGTAGCGCCGCGCGAAGTGCAGGTGCGTCGCATCCGAGAACCCTCCCTCGCACGAGGGGTGCCCGATCCGCTCTCCCTGCTCCAGCCACGCCCCCTTCTCCACCCGCCCCTCATGGTAGACGTGCAAATAGAGCAGCACCCACCCCGTCTGTTCGAACCCGTCCCCGTCGAGATCGACCATCATCTCGCCGTTCTCGCTCCGCACCACCAGGCCCGGCGCCGCGGCCGCGACGAAGTCCGGCGCCGGCGCGCATCCGTGCCTGCCCGCTGGCACCAAGTCGATCGCCGCCATTCCGCTCCCATCACCCCAGCCGCCGTGCGGCCCCCCGGTCAGGTACCACATCTCGCCCGCCGGCCAGGGCAGCCGCAGCTCCGGCTGTTCCAGATCCTCAGGCACCAGCGGCTCCACCGAATACCGGAACGGGTTGCCGAAGAGACCCTCATATGTGGCCAGGAAGCCGTCCTCCCCCGTCGTCCGCAGCCACTGGTCCCAACCGTCCGTCATATGGGCCAGGCAGCTCTGCACCCCCACCGTGCCCGCGTTCAGCTCTGGCGCCACCGCCACCCGGGACCCGTCCCGGAGAAGCACGGTGCCCAGGTCCCCGCGCTTCCAGCCGTAGTACCCCTGATTGAGCCGCACGGCCACCCAGCTCATCTGGCGGAACAGCCCCTCTTGATACGCCTGCACGTGTCCCATCGGGTAGACCAGTGTGTCCCCAGCCGGCTGCCGCCGGGTCACCCACCCGGACTTCAGCTCCAGGAGCGCCAGCAGCACCCTCGGCCCGACGCTATAGCGCTGCGCCACCAACTGGACCACCTCGGCGCCCGTCCGCTCCTGTCCCTCGACCTGGTCCGTGTAGTCCGCCAGGTAGCCGCCCTGCCCACTCACAAACCCCTGCACGTCGAAACCCACATACGCTGGCCCGTACACCATCTCGCTGTCCGGCACCAGCTTCAGCGCGGGTCCCGTCAGCGCCGCCCTGGTGGGGATGCGCAACGTCTGCCCAGCCGAGATGCTGTCCGCGCTGCTGAGGTTGTTCGCGGCGACGATCTCCTCGACAGTGCATCCCACAGCCGCGGCAATCAAGCTCAGCGTCTCGCCGGGCCGCACCGTGTACGCCTCGATCGCCCGTCCCTCCCCGTGACCGTCCGGAGTCGGATCTGGCGTCGGCGTCCCCGCATACGTCCCCGGGTAGGCGGGTGAGGGTGACGGCAGCGGCTCCGGCGAGCTCACGCCGGTCCCCGTCCCTGTCTTTGTCGCCGCCCCGGTCGCCGTCTCTGTTGCTGCTGCCGTGCCCGCTGGTTCGTCTCTTGCAGCGCGCGCCCCCGTCTCCGCGGCCCTCTCTTCTGGCGCTGGGCGGTAGCACCCCACCGCGAGGCCAATCATACACATCAGCAGAAGACCAGGACGCAGCAGCCCCCACAGCGGAGAGCCCAGGCCGCGCCGGCCACCTGAGCCGGGTCTAGCGCTCATACACGATCTCGCCGTCAAAGACGGTCATCACGACTTCCGCTTGATAGATCTCCATCGGGTCGATGGCGAAGATGTCCCGATCCAGCACCACCAGGTCGGCCAGCTTGCCCGGAGCAATGCTGCCTAACGCTGGCTCCCGGCCGCTCACCATGGCCGGCCCCATGGTGAACCCCCACACAGCCTCGGCCACCGTCAGACGCTGCTCGGGATACCAGCCTCCCCGGGGGGATCCCTGCCGGTCGCGGCGCGTGACCGCGGCATGGAGCCCCCACATCGGGTTCGGATCCGCCACCGGCGCATCGGACCCGAAGGCAAGCGTCACCCCCGCGTCCAGCATATCGCGGAACGGATATGCAAACCGGCTTCGGTCGCCGATTGATCTCTCACTCAACAGAATGTCATCCGTCACGTGAATGGGCTGCACCGAGGCCGCGACGTCCAGGCGCCCCAATCTCTCCACGTCCCCGGGCTGCATGATCTGCGCGTGCTCGATCCGGTGCGGCACGCCCCGTCCGTCGTGTCTCGCATGCCGCTCAAAGACCGTGATCAGCTCTCGATTGGTGCGGTCGCCGATGGCATGGACCGCCACGGCCAGCCCGGCATCGTCCGCCTTCTCCACTGCCTCCGCGATATCTCCCATCGGCGTCAGCGGCATGCCGCAGTCGCCGGTATCGTCGTAGGGTTCCACCATCCAGGCCGTGCGGGCACCCTGGCTGCCGTCGCCGAAGATCTTGACGTGTCCCACCCGCAGGATTGGATCCCCAAACCCGGTGCGCAGCCCCAGGGCGATGACCTCATCCAGCCGCTCCCCGGCGATCCCCATCCACAGCCGCAGCCGCAGCTCGTCCTCTGCTCGCAGCCGCTGGTAGGCGTGGAAGGCCGGCGGGCCGTCCGCGCCGCCCATGATGCGGTGGTCGTGCACCCCCGTCAACCCCAGGCGATGCAGCACGCCGGAACCCTCCCGCACTGCCCGGACCATCTCGTCCTCCGAGGGTTCCGCTGCCGCCTCCCGCACCAGGCCCACGGCCTGCTCGCGCAGGACACCCGTCGGTCGGCCCGCGGCGTCCCGATCGATGCGCCCCTGAGGGGGATCTGGTGTGTCGCTACTGACCCCGGCCTCACGCAGGGCCCAGGAGTTGGCCACCGCCATATGCAGGTCACTGCGCCACAGCAACACAGGATGGTCGGGCGCGGCCTCGTCCAGGTCGGCCCGCGACGGCAAGTCCCCAGCAGGCCAGCGGGTTTCGTTCCACCCCTGGCCCAGGATCCACTCGCCGGGGGACGTCTCGCTGGCCCTGGCGGCCAGCCGCCGCCGCAGGTCCGCCAGCGAGCTCGCCTCTACGAGGGACAGCCGCTGGCGGCTCAGCGCCCAGCTACACAGATGGAAGTGGGCGTCCGTCAGACCGGGCAGCACTCGCCGTCCGCCCAGGTCGATCGCCCGCGTCCCCGGGGCAGCCAGCGCCCGGACCTCGTCGTCATCCCCCAGCGCCACGAACCGCCCGTGGGCTATGGCCACAGCCGCGGCCTCAGGAGCGTCTCGGTGTTGAGTGTGCAGCTTCCCGTTGTACAGAATGAGGTCCGGCTTCGGGTTGTCAGGCATGCCAGGCATGATTGTCTCCTTACAATACGGCCCCAACGACGCCCACCAGGGCCCCGACCGCGCGTCTTATTCCCTCGGCGTCCCCTCGATACGGCCCCGGCAGCATCGCGTCCTCGCGACGCTCTACGACGCGCAGGCCCGGGTGCAGCTCGACCTGGGCACACGGCACGCCCAGCTCTCCCCAGGTGAAGCTCGTGATCGTCTCCTGCCCCATCAGCCCCCTACCCGTGAACGTCTCATCCACGTCCAGACGGTCGAGGCAGTCGGGGAAGTCGGCACCCTCGACGTCGCGCCGAAAACCGTGACTCTCCAGCACACGGATGATCGTATCTCGATGCCTGGGGCAGCTCCTCCCCTTCATCGTGCCCAGCGCAATTCCCAGGCCCCGGCCTGGGGCCATGCCGTGGACGTCCAGCACGAACGCAATCTCGTGCCGCGCCACGATCTGCCGCAGGCGCCTCTTGTACGGCCCGTCCCGGTGCCAGTTGGGATCCGTCGGCAATCTCCGACGGGCGTAGAGGGCGTGGGCCCCGGTCACCTGGGCCACCAAGCAGGCCATCGCCGCCGTGAACTCCTCTTCCTCCTTCCGCTTACCGCGCCGTACGTGGACCGCGGCGTGCGGGGCCGAGATGAGGACTGCAAGGGCTCCGGACAGGGACCCGGTCCGCTCCCCGCCCCTCCCGGGCAGCTCCCGATAACGGACGTCAGCCTCCAGCTCCTCGAGGCGCCCGAGCAAGTCCAACCTGGGCTCTCCTTACCGCCAGGACTCGCTCAGCGCCTGCATGAAGTGAATCAGGCACTCGATACCGCGGTAGAAGTTGGGCAGGTGGAACTTCTCGTTCGGCGAGTGAAGTCGGTCGTCGGGCAGCCCAAAGCCCATCAGCACGGTGTCCACCCCGAGCACCTTCTGGAAGGTGGCGACCACGGGAATGGACCCGCCGCGGCGCACCAGGATCGGCTCCTTCCCGAAGGCCTCCGCGTAGGCCTCCGCTGCCGCCCTCATCGCCGGACTATCTCGATCCACGATAGCCGGCTCGCCGCCGTGCAGCGCGTGGACGTTGACGTCGACCCCCTCCGGCGCGATGTCCGCAAAGTGGTCGCCGAACAGCTCGGCGATTCGCGCCGGATCCTGGTCCGGCACGAGACGCATGGAGATCTTGGCGCAGGCCTTGCTCGGCAGCACCGTCTTGGCCCCGGGCTCCGTATACCCTCCCCATATCCCGTTGACGTCCAGGGTGGGCCGCACCGAGGTCCGCTCCAGGATCGTGTACTCCGGCTCGCCCCAGTCAGTCTTAACCCCGGCTTCTTCGAGCCACTCCCCGCGGTCGAACGGCACCTCCGCCAGCTCGGCCCGCTCCTCGCCCGAAAGCTCACGCACGTTGTCGTAGAATCCCGGAATGGTGATGCGTCCACTCTCGTCCTGAAGCTGGGCGATCACGGCGCACAGCGCGTTGATCGGGTTGAGGACCGCACCCCCGTAGATGCCTGAATGGAGGTCTTTGTCGGGCCCGGTCACCTCGACCTCCACATAGGCCAGACCGCGCAGCCCGTAGACTATGGACGGAGTCTCTTTGCCCAGCATGCCCGTATCGGATACGACGGCCACGTCGGCGTCCAGCAGCTCGGCGTGCTCCTGAATGAACGGCTCCAGGCTGGGGCTGCCCGTCTCCTCCTCGCCCTCAAAGATGCACTTGATATTGATCAGTGGAGCGCCCCTCGTCTCGCTGAAGGCCTGAACCGCCTTCACGTGGGTGTAGAGCTGTCCCTTGTCGTCAGAGGCGCCGCGGGCGAAGAGATCATCGCCGATCACCGTCGGTTCGAACGGCGGCGTGTCCCATACATCCAAGGGATCGGGCGGCTGCACGTCATAGTGGCCGTAGACGAGCACCGTCGGCCCGTCCGGACCCGCTGCCATCCACTCTGCGTAGACCACGGGATGCCCGGCCGTGGGCATGACCGCGGCCTGTGGGAAACCGGCTTCCACCAGCCTGTCCTGCAACCACTCCGCCGTGTCTTCGATATCGGCCTCGTGCTCGGCCTGTGTACTGATGCTTGGAATTCTCAGGAAATCTTTGAGTTCCGCCAGGAACTCATTGCGGTGCGATCGAGCGAAGTCAATGGCCTCCATGGATCACCTCTCTTCATTCAACGCGTCAATCCAAAACACACGTCAACCCTGTCTTCACCGGTGTGGAGGCGGTCCCGCGGTCGCCTATACACGCCGGGCTCTCCCTACCTCTATCGCCGCACGGGGCGCTGCAAGCGAAGCGCCCCCAAGCCTCCACCTGTCATCCAGAGACAGCCCATCGTCTGGACCACCACTCAGCCTGAAAGAAACCGGCGCTCGCGTCAGTCCGAGCAAAAACGGAGGGAAGAGGCGTGGAATCGAGGAATCTCTGCCTCCACCACAGGTTCGACCTCCGAGCGGGCAACGCCGATTCCTCAGCAGGAGCACAGGCAGCGCAGCGAAAACTCGCGGCGAGAGTCCGGAACAGGACGATATTGCCGGGCGCCGACCACCGACCGCCATGGCCCCCGGGACCCGATCAGCGGTTCTCCAATCGAAACCCGTACCCCCGTACCGTCACGATGTACTCGTGATCCGGATCGATGACCGCGATCCGTTCCCGCAGGCGGTGCACCAGGGCATCAATCGCCTGCTCCGTGACGCCCAGGGCTTCCTCATCCGACCACACCGCCCCCACAATCTGGTCACGCGACACTACCTCACCCTCCCGCGTATACAGCACTTCCAGCATCCGGAACTGCGCCGGAGACAGGGGCGGATGCAGCTCCTGTCCCCCGATGAAAACCCGCTGGGCGGGCACGTCGACGCGCAGTCCCCTGTAGGGACCGGTGAACTCCAGCGGCACCGTCGCATCAGCGCCGATGAAGCCAAGCTTGACGTACAGCGCAATCTGGATCTCGTCGCCGTCCTGGAGGGGATAGAGCGCATCCGTCACCGCACGCCCGTTGACGTACGTGCCGTTCTTGCTGTCCAGGTCCCGCACCGCGTACCCGTCCTCGACACGCTCGATTCTGGCGTGATAGCGTGAAACCTGGCGGCTGGGCAGCACAATCTCGCAGTCGGGCGCGCGCCCGATCGTCAGCCGATCCTGGTCCAGGACCCAGCGTTCGCCCTCCAGTTCCCCCTCGTAGGCGATGAGAATCGGTCGATCGGGATAGGTCATCGCACCCCCTTGACAGAATAGGTGTTCTCATCTATCATCAACAATGGAGAAGAAGAGAGGTTCCCTTGGCCCGTCTGCTCAAACCTGACAGCGTCCTCCGAGGACGGTATAAAATCCTGTCTGTCGTGGGACAGGGAGGAATGGGTGCGGTATATCGCGCGGCGGATCTCCGCCTGGAGGGCCGCATCTGCGCGGTCAAGGAGGTCCGGCCGGACCCCGATGCCACGCCCGAGACCCTCGATCAGTCGCGCGAACAGTTTCACCGTGAGGCCACGACCCTCGCGCGGCTCGATCATCCCAACCTCCCCAAGGTCTCCGACACGTTCCCCGCCGACGGTCGCGAGTATCTGGTGATGGACTTCGTCGAGGGAAAGGACCTGCGGCAGGCGATGGAGGAGAAGCACCAGCAGGGCACGTTCCTCGACGAACATAGGGTGCTGGGGTGGACTCACCAACTGTGCGATGCACTGGCATATCTCCACAGTCGACAGCCTCCCGTACTCCATCGCGACATCAAGCCATCCAACATCAAGCTGACCCCCAACGGCCTGATCAAACTGGTCGACTTCGGCCTCGTCAAGCTTCTCGCCACCGATCAGGTTCGTACCGTCACCGTCCTCCAGGGTCGCGGCACCGCAGCCTACACGCCTCTGGAGCAGTACGGGGGGGACAGCGGGCATACTGACGTGCGGTCCGACATCTACTCGCTCGGCGCAACCCTGTACCATCTACTGACCAATCAGCCCCCCGCCGATGCGAAGCAGCGTTTCCTCAATCCCGACGTGCTCCGGCCGCCCAGTGAGTTCAACTCCCACATCTCGCCCTCCACCGAGCAGGCCATCATGGCGGCCATTGCCATGCATCCGGACGAGCGGCCTCAGACCATCAGCAGCTTTCGTGACATGCTCCAGACCGGCTCGCTCCTCTGGGCCTGGTCCACCGTGGACGTTACGCCATCGCTGCTCTCTCTGATCCTCGAACCGCTGGTCTGGAAGCGTGCCATCAGGGAGAATCAAGATCTGCTGGTCGTCACGGGGGGACTGCTGATTCTCTCTGTGGTCGCCACGCTACTCTAAGAACTCCGTGGCCCGCAACCATCTCCGCTGATCGACAAGCCAGGCAGCAGCGAGCGTGACCCCACCGCCAATCAGAGCAGCGCCCCCTGCTAACCAGGGCTTCCTCTCCCCGCCAAACAGGCCAAAATAGACCGAGCCGAACGCGTATATCAGGTACAGCCCCAGCCCCCCGATCATACACCACAGCGCGATGCGAAAAGCCCTGGTCACCGTCTTGTCGCCGAGGCGCATGGTGTAGTAGCCCGAGGCACTCGCGATCGCGGCCGCCAGGAGTGCCACCGTCAGGTCCAGGATCGGTGTCCTCTGCCCCGAGGGCGTATCTGGATCCGCGGGCCCCGGCTCGCCGGTCGCCGACGCCGTCGGCGCAAGCTCCGGGCCGGGCGTGGCCGTCGGGGTTGGGGTCGGCGTGGGGGTAGGAGTCGGCGTGGGCGTCGGCGACGGCGTCGGAGTCACAATGGTCGCTGCCCCGCTCTCCTGGATCGTGATCTGAAGGGCAACTGTGCGGGGGACCGGGTCGGCTTGCACCGAGAGATCGAGGCGACCCGTTCGGTCCAGGGTCAGCGCAGTCTCCGCAATCCCCTCCCGGGTCGTAACCAACACCGACTGCTCCAACCCCTCCTGAGGGTAGTTGAAGATAAACTGGACAGGCGTGCCGTCGGGAACGGGATGCCCGTTCCGGTCGAGGATCGTGCCGGTGCGCAGTCTGATCTGGTCCCCCTTCTCCAGTCTCGGTTCCGCCGTTGGCTCCTCCGCCTCGCCCGGCTCTTCTGTCGGTTGTCCCTCCTCCGTTGGCTCTGGAGACGGTTCCACGCCCTCCGGCTCTCCAGACATACCCTCGCCCTCGTCGTCCTCGCCTGTCAGAGAGTAGTAGACCGAGATAGTCTGCCCCGGATCAGGCGATGTCTGAACCGACAGATCGTAATTGACGCCTACCACGCTCACCGGTGGTGCGCCCCGGGGCGCGAATTCACCGAACAACGCACGCACGGAGGATCTCACCGACGAGATCAGGTGGCTGTAGCTCGCGTAGTAGGCGCTCAGTTTGCTGATTTCGGTCGCATCTAGAGAATACGGGATGTCGTAGGCCATCACGACCACGTGGGGCCCTCTCAGCACGTCAGCCCGCTCTGCCAGGAAGCGCCGCACCGCGTTCGACTCTGGCGGACCACTGTCGGGGTTCAGCATGCCGAAGATGATCCAGTCCGCATCTTGCAACGCCATCCCAAGCTGAGACATCGGAGCCACCGTTGGCGTAATGGTCTCCCCATCCGATGGAGTCGGGGTGGGAAGCGGCGGCGGCATATCCAGATACGTGTTCAGATCATCGAAGGTGAAGCTCGACACCAGTGCGGGGTCGATCTGTCCCGTCGCACCTGGGCCGTACAGCTCCACGATCGTTTCCTCCAACAGCTGCGGATGGACGACAGGCACCGGCTCACAGGTGACACACGGCCGCTCGGCCCTGGCGTCGGTGAAGATGACGATCCGCTCCTCCCGCGTCGGAGGAGACGGGACCAGATCCGAGGATGGAGGCGAAAGGAGCGTTATCGCGTCCCGTGTGATAGCCGACACCGCGTCGGCATTGGGCTCTATCAAGTCGCTGACGGCCTCGACATCCGGCCGGACATCCGCGAGGTCAAACGTACTCCCATGGAGCGAGAGCTTGAGCCGCAAGATGCGGGCTACTGCTTCGTCTACCTGCCCCTGGAAAGAAGGGTCGTTGTCGTACTTCTCGCTAAAGAACGTGATGGTCGATTTGACGTTGGTCATCTGGTCATCCCAGTCCCCGGCGAGGCTGAACTGCGACAACACCAGAAGATCATTTCCGGCCAGGAAGGCATCCTGAGCGATGCGCCGGCCGTTGAAGCTCTCCTCGCTCGGCGCGTAGAAGCGGCGCAGGGCGCGGAGTCCCAGTTCGTCGGAGACGGTCACCCCGCCGGCCTCACGCCAGGCCGACATTTCGGGGAGCGCCAACAGCCGCTGTAGGACGTTGCTGTCCACGCTGATCGGGGACGTGGTGATGAAACGTCCGCCCTCGAGGCCCTGGAAACGAATGTGAGACACCACCACCCCGTCCGGGCGCGCGGCTGGTTCTCGAGCCTGAGCCGCCGCCAGGAAGGGCGCCAGGTCCACCTGCTTCAGCTTCTCCAGCGTTCGCTGTACGGTGGAGATCTCCTCGTTGAGGGAGCGATCCGAGGATCCCAATCCGGGGAAGTGCTTCGCCATCACCGCCATCCGATTCTCCGACCCCTGGTGAACCCCGTGGATGTACGCCTTGCCCATCTGCCCGACCCAGAAGGGCTCTCCCCCGAAGCTCCTTACACCGAGATCGCCGCTGCTCGCCGGCCGAGGATTCTCCAGGACGTCCAGCGAGGGCCCCAACAACACGTTGATGCCCATCGCGCTCAACTCCTGACCGACGATCTGCCCGACGCTGGCAGTATGGCTCACATTCCACGTCGCGCCAAGGGCCATCTGGGACGGCAGCGCCGTCGTCCCGCCTACGATGCTGGTGAAGGGCGTCCCGTTGCCCTCTTGACTCACCGCGATGAAGAGGGGCACGAAGGGGTCCGAGACGGTATCGGTGACCGGTTGAGCCGCCTCCCACGCAGTGTCCTGAAGACGGGCCACCAACCCGGCGACCTGAGCCGGCGTATCGCCCTCGTTGATGATGTTGCCGTTCTCTGGCTTGAGTAGCACGCCACCAATCTGGTAGTCGCGAATCAACTCCGTGATGGCTGCCCCTTCATCCACCTGCGATCCAGGGAACGTCACCAGGAAGAGCTGCCCTATCTTGGCCGCTGTCGACATCTGACTCATGAGCTGCGCCACCTCATCCTCCTGAGCCTGAAGTCCAGAAGAAGGCATCAGGGGCAGACTCAGAGCGAATACAAGCAGCAGCGCAACTACCTGTCTGCGGAGCTTGGACATCGTGTGATCCTGAACATAACGAAGCGACCCGGCCACCCCTCGCCAGAGAGCAACGCCTTATGGTGATCACGCCCGTCGCGAACGGTGTCTCGGTGTGGCAAAGCGGCGTCTTGAATGGGAGCCACCGCCCGGCAGTCTTCAGCTATTGTACCCCAAAGAGAGTGAGATGCAATCAAAAACCCCGGACTGAGGCAGCGTCCGGGGTCTCATCTATCCTGCCTGTACCAGCGCGAGATTAGGTCCCCCTATTCTGTCACCTCTTGGTCATCCTCGTACTCATCCTCCTCCCAGCCGATGATCCAGATGCACAGACCGGCCAGGCCGATCGTTGCTACGATCAGCGCGGCCCACTGTCGCGGTAGAAGTCCCACGTCGCGGGCAGACCAGATCAGGATAGCGACCATACCCACGGCCAGGACAAACCAGGCCGCCAGGCGAGGGTGTTCGTTGAAGAATCGTCTCACAAAGGACATGTTGCCTCCCATCACCAACCGTGACGCCGTGACAGACCAGAGCAGGCCCGGTCACGCCCGGACAGGTACACCCGCCGGGGCCCAAAGCATGCCGATTTGCCCCTAAAGCGGGCTCATCACACGCTGAGAGCGAAGCTGCTTGACCATGATCTGCTCGCCATCCTCCCGACCAGCCTCGTGGGCCGTCTCCCGCCACGCCCTGGGCATGTCCCCAACCACCCGAGCCTCATAGCCCAAGGCCTCGGCGAACTCGATCAACTCCTGGCGGCTTGAGCGAGGCAGGAACAGCACGGCGGCCTCCGCTTGCAGTCCCATCGCCCCCGACTCCATCTCGCGGAACAGGGCCCGCCCGACCTCGCTCCGCGCGCTAGATGGCCAGATCAGCAGATCGGTCACGCGAGCCACCAGATTTTCCACTCGCCATCCAGTCAACCCGACCAGGTTCCCCTCCCGCTCAGCCAGGAAGAAGGCCACGTCTCCCAGGCGGCTCAGGACCGTCTCCGCATCGATGTCCGTGTCACCGCCCAGCGCACGGCTCACGAAACTCGCGACCCACTCTACGTCCCGTGCTTGCGCTCGTCTTACCAGGACGTCTGCTCTCCCGGCCATATCTTCCGTGCCTCCCCGCCCCGCGCGCCGACGCCGCCCGTCCATTATACTCCAGGTGGGTCTAATTCCAAGCAGGCTCTGTCCCGCGCCCCTCCCCGACAACCCGATCCCACGCCGCCCTCACCTGTCGCCGCGTCACGGACAGCGGTCCCGCGTTGTCGATTACCACATCGGCGCGCGCAATCTTCTTCTCTGGAGGTCCCTGAGCCTTCACGCGCCGCCTGACCTCATCTCGACTCAGGTCGCGTTGGTCGGCAACCCGCTCGATCTGCTGATCGCGTCGGCACGTCGTCACCCACACACTATCGCACCTTTCGGCCAGACTGGCCTCAATCAGTTTGATGGCCTCAACGACGACGATCTCGGCAGAGCTGGCCGCGATCCGACGCTCTATTCTCTCCAGCGTCGCGGGATGGACTATCTCCTCCAGGCGCGCCAGTGCCTCGGGACTGGCGAACACGATCGACCCCAATCGACCCCTGTCGACCTCCCCACCGGTGGTCAGCACCTGGGGGCCGAAGGCCTCCACGATGGCCGCGTGGACCGGGGTCCGGGGCCGCATCACGCGGTGAGCCACCTTGTCCGCGTCGATCACCTCGGCACCCAGATCGGTCAGTATGTCCGCCACGGTCGACTTGCCCGTGCCGATGTTCCCCGTGATCCCGATGACAAACGGAGGCGAGTCTCGTTTGCCTCTCACGCCATCTCCGCCCAATCAGCCAGCAGCCGATCAAGCTGCTGTTCGATGCGGCTGTACTCAGCCCCGAGCTCCCGCACCCGCGGCACTGCCTGTTCCTGGCTTGCCTCAGCCAGTTCGGTAGTCAACTCGGCCTGGCGCAGCTCCAACTGGTGGATCTGCTCCTCAAGCTCACTCCTGAAGAGAGCCCGTCGCTCAGTTTCTCGCTTCACTGCCTCACGCCCTCCCCGTCCGCTCACGCGCGCCGCCCTCTCGGCCTCCTCCGCCCGGCTCTGTCTCCTACGCCGATTCTGCTCCTCTCTCCGCCGTTGCTGTTCGTCCCGGTACAGGTCGTACGTCCGGAACCCCCTCAGTTCGCCGTCCAGGATCGCCCATACCCGGCCCGCCAGGGCGCGAATCAGATAACGGTCGTGGGTCACCATCAGCACCGTGCCGCCAAAATCGGCCAGGACGCTCTCCAGAAGCTCCTGGGAGCGAATGTCGAGATGGTTCGTCGGCTCGTCGAGGACGAGGACGTTCGCCCCCTGCAAGACGAGCACAGCCAGTGCGACCCGGGCTTGTTCACCCCCCGACAGATCAGCGATCCGCTTGAAGACGTCATGCCCGGAGAAGCGGTACGGCCCCAGGAAGTCGCGCGCCTCGCTTATCCTCAGGCCACCGGCATCAACGATCGTATCGAGCACCGATCTCTCAGGGCAGAGGTTGGCGTGTCCTTGCGCGAGGTACCCTGGCTGCACGCTTGACCCGATGCGCACCCGCCCCTCCAGGGGCTCAACCTCACCCAGGATTGTGCGAACGAGCGAGGTCTTGCCGCAGCCATTCGGTCCTAGAAGCGCAACCGTCTGCCCGCGCCGCAGCTCCACCTCCCCGACCCGGAGAAGAGGCTCAGCCGGATCATAGCCCACCACCAAATCGTACAGCCCCAGCACCAGATCCCCGCTCCGGTCCGCCTGCCGAAATGAGAACTTCATCGGGCGGTACTCGCGCAGCTCCGGAATCCGCTCCAGCCGCTCCAGCCGCTTCCGGCGGCCCTGCGCCTCCTGGCTCCGCTGCCCGGCGATGTTCCGCCGTATGAACTCCTCCGTCCGCGCGATGAACTCCTGCTGCTGCTCGTACAGCGCTTGCTGACGGGCCACACGTTCTCTCTTCTGGGCGACGTACTCAGTGTAATTGCCGCGGTACCGTTCCAGCCTTCCCCACGTCAGCTCCCACACCCGAGAGGCGAAGACGTCGAGAAACGCACGGTCGTGCGCCACAGCCACGACTGCACCCTTCCACGCGGTCAGGTACTCCTCCAGCCACTCAACTCCTGCCAGGTCGAGATAATTTGTCGGCTCGTCCAGCAGCAGCAGGTCCGGCTCCTCTAACAGAAGTCGGGCCAGCAGAGCACGCGTCTTCTGCCCACCGCTGAGCTGACCGATGGGAGCGTGGAATTCGTCCTCACGGAAACCCAGTCCGGCGAGCACCTGTTCCGTGCGCGCCTCGTACGTGTACCCGCCACCCTGCTCAAACGCCTCCAGCGTTCGTCCATACCGTTCCAGCACTCCATCCCCTGCCGACGGCTCCCCCATGGCCGCCTCCAGCCGCTCCAGCTCCGCCGACTGGGCCAGCAAGTCCGAGAAGACGTCCAGCATCGTGTCCCACAGGGACGCCTCCTCATCGAAAAACCGATCGGCCTGCTGGGGGAGGTATCCGATGCGAAGCTTCTGAGCCCGGTGGATGACCCCCGTCGTCGGAGACTCCTGCCCTCCGATCAGGCGCAGCAGGGTGGTCTTGCCCGAACCGTTCGGGCCGACCAGGGCGATCTTCGCCTTATGAGGAATGGCGAAGGACACGTCGGCAAAGACGTCCTGCGCGCCGTAGGCCTTGCTGAGATTTCTGGCGGAGACGAGAGACATAATCAACCTGACTTCATAGCCCCATCAATGCGCACCGTCGATGACCCGGTCCCGTGGCCCCGATGCAATGCCGCCCGACAGGGACCAATCACCGCCGTCGCACCTCGCCACCCGGTTCTTGCAGAACCCCGGTTGCGGTCTCCCCGGGCCATCACGTCTGGCATGATTATATGCGGATGCCGACCTTTGACCAGTGCATCCATCTCGCTCAGCCACGATTCTGGTGGGACCGGTGAAGATCCAGTGCGATGCACAAGACCCAGCGATATCTTCGGCTCCCGGGGCCGTGCGGCCCGGCACGTTTTCTCAACCAGGCCACTTGTGCTAGAATACCATCGTGACGCAGGGAAAGCACCGCAATCTCGGACAAGGACATCGAGTGAACTCTGGCGACTGGTTCCTGTACGCGCTGCGCTGTGTCGACGACACCCTCTACACCGGCGTGACCACCGATGTGCTGAGGCGCCTGCGGGAGCACAACAGCGGGCGGGGAGCCCGCTACACCTCGGGCCGCCGGCCTGTGAAGCTCATCGGCGCCTGGCGATTCGCCGACCAGGCTGCCGCCCAACGTGCCGAGGCCCGCTTTCGAAGGCTGCCGCGGGGCCAGAAGCTGCAGCGTGTGGCCCTGCAGCTCCCGGTCGCCGGATCCCCCTTCTGTCGGGACGGGGCTCTCTCCGAGCACTTCAATGCACTCTGTTTCTGCCCCCGCTGCGGCGGGCTGCTGGCCTCGTCCAGGCAACCCGGTGACGCCCGGCCGCGACAGGTCTGCGCCGTCTGCGGCCGCGTCCGCTACCAGAACGCCAAGCCGTGCGCGGGGGCTCTGGTGGAGCACGAAGGCCGCCTGCTGCTCGTGAAGCGCGCTGTCGAACCCTCCTCGGGCTGCTGGGATATCCCCGGCGGCTTTCTGGAGGCCGATGAACATCCTCAAGCTGGCGCCATCCGCGAGGTCAGGGAGGAGACCGGCCTGTCGGTGGAGCCAACCAACTTGTTCGGGATTTATATGGACCGCTACACGTACGACGGCGGAGGGGACCACTGCCTCAACATCTACTACTCGGCGCGGATCGTGGGCGGGGAGGAGCAGCCCGATGATGACGCCGCCGACCTCGCCTGGTTCTCTCCGCACGAGCTGCCCCAAGAGCTCGCTTTCCGTCACGCCCGCCAGGTTCTCGCCGATTGGGTCGAGCAGATAACATCCCCATCAGAATCGCCAAACCGGGGCGCAGCCCTCAGCAGCCCACCTCAGCGCCAGCCCTGAGCACCTGCACCGGAGGAGTCAACGATGCGCGTACTATGGACCAGCCCTCACTGCCGACCAGACTGGCTTGACCGCCTGGGCGAGGAATCGCAGGGCGGACAGACGGTAGTGATGAACAAACTGCCCCACGCGCTCAGCCGTGTCGACCCCGGGATGCACATAGATATCTACACCCGCCTCCAGGATGACGACCCCTATGCCGGGCGGCGGACCGGATACCTGGCCGATGACCCACGCGTACGGCTGATTCGCCTTCCCTGCGGCCCCACCAGCCACTACCTGCCCAAGGAAGAGCTGTATGGTGAACCCATCACCGAGTTCGTCAGGGAGATCCTGGCCTTCTGCGAACGGGAGGATCTCCTGTATGATCTCCTGCACGGGCACTACGCCGACGGCTGGGAGACAGTCACCACGATCAGGGCCCGCTGGTCGCACCACCCCCCTGCCCTGTTGACCACGCACTCCCTGGGAAAGCGGAAGCGTGAGGATGGTTTGAAGAGAGGGGAGGGCACGGCCGCCCAACTCGATGATCGGTACAGCTTCCCGGTGCGCATCGCCTCGGAGGAGCGCTCCCTCGTGATGGCAGACCGTATCCTGCCCCTCTCGACGCCCGAAGCCGGGTACCTCTACGATCACTACGAGGCCGTACCGCCTGGCGATCCACGGGTGACCGTCATCCCCAACGGGATCGACGCAACCGACTTCCCGCCCGTCCCGTCGCGCATTGGAGAGCTGCTCCGCCAGGACCTGGGCGTCCGCGAGGACGAATTCCTGCTCCTCATCCCGTCGCGGGTCGACCCGCGCAAAGGACAGGAGAATATGTTGCGGGCCCTCATCCAGGCCCGGGCGGAGCTGGCGAATTGCGCCTACCGCCTCCTGCTCCTGGCCTGGCCCTCGCCCGCGACCGACTATGCGACGCATCTGAAGAGCATCGTCGCCCAATACGACCTTGATGATCAGGTCATCACCCATCCTCCGGTCCCTCACGACGAAATGCCCGGCTTCTTCGCCGCCGCTGACGGAGTTGTGCTTCCATCCCAGGAATACTTCTCTATCGTCATGCTGGAGGCAATGCTCTTGAAGTGCCCCCTTATCGCCAGCGTCCACGGTGGCTCCCGCGACGTGATCGAGGATGGGGTCAACGGTTTCCTGGTGGATCACAACGACATCAACCAGCTGGCCGGCGCTTGCGTGCACATGGTGAGGATGGACGAGGAAGCTCGACGGGAGATGGGTCGGCGGGCACGGCAGACGGTTCTGGAAGGCTACACCTGGGATCAGATCGCTCACCGATTGTTGAGCATCTACCGCGAGACAATCCGGTCAGAGGCCCAAGGTTGACCGCACAGGCCCTCTGTGTTACCATGGCGCCACCTGCCGGAGCAGACGCGCCTCTCGGGATGCGATCCCGATGAGGCGTTTTCGACCGTAACCTATGCTCACCTTAGGGATTATCATCGTCAGCTATAATACCTGCGATCTACTGCGAGCCTGTCTCCGTTCCGTCTATGCAAGCCGCGGTGATTTCACCTTCCGCGTCTGTGTGGTGGACAATGGTTCTTCTGACGGCAGCGCCGAGATGGTCGCGGCCGAGTTTCCGCAGACGCTGCTCATCGCCAACGAAGAGAACGTCGGCTATCCCGCCGCCAACAACCAGGGCCTCAGGGCCTTCGGATTCGGAGAGTCCCACCGGTCAGGGTCACCGACCGATCCGCCTCCTTTCGCCCTCCTGCTCAACTCCGATACCGAGCTGCCTTCAGACGGGCTGGCGGCCATGTTGAACTTCATGGACCGCCATGCCGATGCAGGAGCCGCCGGACCAAAACTGGTACGACCCAATGGCTCGCTCGATCTCGCCTGTCGGCGCTCCTTCCCTACGCCCGAGGTGTCTTTCTACCGCATGATCGGCCTATCACGCCTCTTTCCTCATAGCCCGCGTTTCGGTCGGTATAATCTGACGTATCTCGATCCCGACCAGGCCACCGAGGTGGATTCGGTCGTTGGTGCCTTTATGCTCGTGCGGGGAGAGGCCATCCGGGAAGCTGGCCTGATGGACGAGAGTTTCTTCATGTACGGAGAGGATCTGGACTGGGCGTACCGTATCAAGGAGGCGGGGTGGAGAATCTACTACAACCCCGCCGTGACCGTGCTCCACGTCAAGAAAGCCTCCACGCGCCAGAACCCTCGAGCTCAGGTCGAGTTCTACCGCGCTATGGAGACGTTCTACCGCAAGCACTTCGCTGCCCAGACCCCGTGGTGGGCTCACGGCTTGATCATCGGCACCATCTCGACGCGACTGAAACTCGAGCAACTGCGAGTCGCTCTCATTCCCGCGGGGAGTCGATAGGAGACCGCACGATGAGATCCAAGTCGAAGGTTCGTGTCATCTTCGTGGCCACGCTCGTCCTCACCGACATCGTGATGGCCGGGCTGGCCTTCTACGTGGCCTACTGGCTCCGCCGCTGGATCGCCTGGCCCGAAGAAGCGCAGAACATGGGCCAGTTCGTCGAATATAGCGCTCTGGTAGCGACGCACATCGGGTCCATCGTCGTCGTCTTTGCTACCTCCAGACTGTATCGACTGGCGCGCACGACATCCCGAATCGACGAGTTCTATTCCGTCGTCAGGGCCACCACCGTCAGTACTCTGATAGGGGTCGCCCTATCGTCTCTGCTGTTCAAGAACACCATGTTGGAGATGGACTACTCACGGGCTGTCGTCGCCTACGCATGGGGTCTCTCCATCGTCCTCATCACCATGGGCCGCGTCCTGCACACCGACATCCGCTTCCGTCTCCGCCGCCTGGGGTGGGGATCCGACCGGCTGCTGATCGTCGGTACCGGAGACGTAGGACGAATGGTCTACCAGAAGGTCCAGTCGAATCCCGGCCTGGGATATGAGGTGGCCGGCTTCGTCACCACCAACGGAGCAGGCGGCAACGTGGCCCTGGGCGCCGAGCTGCTCGGCAGCGCCACCGACCTCGCCTCCCTCATTCACCAGCACGACATCGACGAGGTGATAATCGCTCTGCCGGACGCCACCCACCAGGAGATCTTGATGCTGCTCTCCGAGTGCGAGCAGGGACAGGTGACGGTCAAGGTCTTCCCCGACGTATTCCAGATCATGGCCAGCCCGGTAGGTATCGGCGATCTGGGCGGCCTACCTTTGGTGACCGTCCGCGACATCGCGCTGCGCGGTTGGCGACGGCTCGCCAAGCGAGTGATGGATATCGTCGGCGCCGCCTTCGGCCTGGTCGTGTTGTCTCCGTTGATGGTGCTCGTGGCGGTCCTCATCAAACTGGACTCCCGGGGGCCGGTATTCTACGTCCAGGACCGCATGGGGCTGGATGCCAAGCCGTTCAAGATACTGAAATTCCGCTCGATGGAGAGGAATGCTGAGGCCCACGGGCCCGGCTGGACGGTGGAGGATGATCCTCGGGTCACCCCTCTGGGCCGCATCCTCCGGCGCATCGATGTGGATGAGCTGCCCCAACTGATCAACGTCCTGCTGGGAGAGATGAGCCTGGTTGGCCCTCGCCCAGAGCGTCCCGTCTACGTCGACCAGTTCCGCCGCGCCATCCCACGATATATGGACCGTCACTGGGAGAGGGCAGGCCTCACCGGATGGGCGCAGATTAATGGACTGCGCGGGGATACGTCCATCTCTGAGAGAACCAAATACGACATCTGGTACATCGAGAACTGGTCACTCCTGCTCGACATCAAAATCCTGCTGCGAACGATCTTCAACGTTTTTCAGTCCCCCAACACCTACTGATCTCGACGGCGCTCGCACGAGCGGCGATCCCAGCTCCAACCGGAACCGGGATCCAGTGAAGCATCCTACCATCATCTGACCGGTCTACGATCTGGCTCAAGAACCGCCTCGGCCGCTTCTCTGCAGGCGCATAGAACAGACCCTCCGGCGTGGAGACCGTGACCGTTCTCGCATTATCCAGAATGTGCCGCGTGACCCGATACGCGTCGCGTGTCGACGGACTGTCGTCGGTCTTCAGATGAGATGGGTGGCGGCCCCTGTCGGGGCCCGTGTCCGCACCAATGTTCAGGAATACACCGGTTAGATCAATACCGGTTGGATCTGATCCGCTTAGGACAATGTCTTTTCCAGCGGCCCTGCACTCTTGACGCTTCTCTAGAATGCGCGTTAACTCATCTGTGACCATTTGGGATCCTAGCATCAATCACGCCACTAATCACGACATTTTACACCTGATCACGACATTTCGCGAGTCACCTAGCAACATAGCGAACACTACGCCCCTGCCCCACCTGCCGAACCTGACCAGCCTCTACCAAACCCTTCAGATCACGCAGTGCAGTGCGTGCCGTAACATCGAACATCTCCCGATACTGCCGGTTGGGCATCTCCTCACCCTCGTTCACCATCACCCGCAATGCCTCCACCTGTCGCTCGTTCAAACCGAGCTCCTGCAGGTCGGTGAGGCCCTCCTCGGGGATCAAATCCAGGATGTCCTCGCCAGGCCCGTAGAACGTCACTCGGAACGCCTGTCCAATCTCCTCGAACTCCGGTTCCCGCAAGCCGTGCTCTCGCATCTGCCGACGCATACGCTCAACGCCCGTATTCCAACGCTCGATGTAGTGGATGTTGAACAGCAACTGAGCGATCAGCTCATTACGCAAGACATGCTCCTCGCCCAAGGTGGCCAGGGTCAGCGGCGGTGGAAGGCGCCCGGGGCTCTGCACCTCGATGCGGTCGGCGAAGATTGAGACCCGCACTTCAGTACCGCTCCTCCAGTAGTCGCGGTGCGTCACGGCATTGGTAATGGCCTCTCGGACGGCTGAGTAGGGATACTCCGTGATCTCCCGCCTCTCAAAGCCAACAATCTTGGCCGCTACTCTGGTGTTGCGCTTGACGAACCGCTCCGCCTCGTCGATCATCTCCGGTAGCGTTCCCCGGCATTCCAGTCGGTCAATGAAGTTGACGGAGGACGCACCCTGGAAACGAGCCAATCGCACCTCACTCTGAGGCACAAACCGCTGAGGATCGCGGCCGAAGAGCAGCACACCTGCGACTCGGGGGACTAGATCGTTTCCGTCACGGAAGACGGCATTCAGACGGGTGAGATTCTCCTCCAGCGATAGCGAGTGATCGACAGGCAGCCCTCGCTCCTCAACCGCCCGTCCGAGGTACCACCCGACCCGATCAGGATCCAGGTCTTCAAGATTGGCATCCATCACCGGCCGATCATCGAGGCTGGGTCGTTCCCGCTGTATCCACGCCTCATCCAGCGCCTCGCCTCGTAGGGCCACGTTCTCGGAGCCGCGCCGGACGAGGATCTTGCCATTTCGATGCTGATGGACACGATCTGAGCGAGGCACGACGATGGCCAGCACGTTCTTTCCCTCTACCTCGATCTCTTGGATGTCCACGTCTCGCACCGGCGGCACCAAGATGTCTCGCGCAGCACGGTGGATATTGTCAAGGTATTGCTTGGTCACCTGCTTGATCCGGCCACTAAGACGAGGGGGCGGCCCTTCAGCGACACCTAGGTAGATGATGCCGCCCTCAGCATTTGCAAAGGCCATAATCGTCTCAGCCAGGTCGCCAGTCTTGATAAGGCCCCACTTGAACTCCACTCGCTGGCGTTCGTCGCGGCGGATGTCATCAAGGACCTGTTGTTCTGTGATTGCAGTGTTCACTTCGCTGTTCATCTGGTGTAGCCGACTCCCCACCATCTATCTCGAGACAAGGACATTGGGTGAGCAAACGATGAGCATCAGCCGCGCGGCATCTGCGCGACGACATCCCATCGACCTAAACCGGGGCCCAATGTGCATCGCCGCCGACTGCGGCTTAGCCGCGTCCGGTGCATACGCAGGCTAGGCTACCATGTTCTCGCTACCTCTCCAGAGCGTTTCCCTTCAGCGCTTGAGACTCACCAGATCTCAACACCTAGTTCATCATCAGCCCAGCCATCAATTGCCCCACACCATTTGTTGGCTAGATGTATCCTCCGTAGATAGGCTTCACCGAGGATCGCGTCCCAAGCCCAGCCACGAGCATCACAAACTCGATCGGTTTTCCAAGCACAAACATCCAAAGGAAGATCGGGTCAATATGATAGTCGCTCAATCGTTCGCGCTCTAGGTAGATCAATGCCGCGATCAGACAACTTGTCCCGACAAGTTCAATAGCGGTGAAAAGACCACGCCCGCGTAAGGGAGGGATCAATCCAAGTACCAACGCAAGATACCAGAAGGGAATTCTCAGAAACAACAACCACCAGATCAGCTTTCCTCTCAAGCTGTCACCCGTAGTCAGCCATCTCATACTGGTTCCTCCGACTAGACTGATGACCTGCGCAGGTGGCCTAGCGATGGCTAGGAACAGATCAACGGCCTGCTGGGAGAGACATGGACCGTGGATTGGACTAAGCACAACCTTCGGCGGGTTGAGAACTCGTCGGTCTCGTCGCACGCGAGATTTCCGCTGCGCTCGCTGTCTGAGGTCTTCGAGGTACCCAGGCATACTGAAGGCCCGAACGCCTGCCATTACCTCACCCCGGGGGACTGCCCCCGGCAAGACAAACGGCCGCTAGCCCGCCAACGTCCTGCTGCAGCTCAGACATCAGCCGATCTGATGTCCAGGTCGAGGCCCACGCTCGCCATAGCCGTCGCCACAGAGGCATATATCGGGTCAAAGGTCAGTTCATCACCCAATTTCACCGGGGGCTCTGCCTCGGTCACATCCACCACCATATGGTCGGAGCTGGCACCCACGTAAGTCACCCCGTTGCGCGTGGGCCGCAGCCCAGCCGTATAGACGTATTGCTCGCCAAGAGCAAGAATGGCGCGTCTCCGCAGTCCGTGGTCTTCCCAGCTTGGTTCGCGGCCGAAGGCGTCAACCGCCGGCTCGCCCTCCGGCAGCGAGGGCTTGGTCATCACCTCAACGACCTCCGCGGATATGGTGAATGCGTCCTGATAAGGACACGGCAGGGAATTGCCCGTGGTGCTGTTCACACCGAGCAGAATACCTTCGCCAATTCGAAGCTGATTAACCCGGGAAGGCATCTCATCGTCTACCACCAGATCCAGATTAGACGTATGTCCACCGGATAGAATCTCGAAGCGGAAGCCCAAGGCGCTCTCAATCTCTTCGGATACGTCGACGAAGCGTTGCGCGTTCTCCTGGGTGGGCAGTACGCCACCGATGCAGGCAAGGTTCGTCCCTAGGCCCGCCAGTCTGATACCAGGAAGGTCCATCATGGCTCGAGCTGCGTCCAGCGCATCCTCCGGCATCACGCCCTCACGACGATCGCCCGTCTCTATCATCAAGATGACCCGATGCTCCACGCCACACCCTTGCGCAGCATCAGAGAGCGCACGCACCGTCTCCACCTCCGAGTTAAGACTGATCTGTGTCAGTCTCACAACATCCTCGGCCTCGCTGATGCACGGCAGGCGAAGGAGCATCACGTCCACGTCAATGCCACCCCGGCGCAGGCGCCGCACGTTCGTCAGTTGAGCGTCTGCCAGGTACTGCACGCCTCCACCAAGCATGGCTCGCGCGACCGCTGGATGACCACAACACGCCTTCGTCACACCCACAACGTCAATACCTCTGGATGCACACAGAGCGACGATGGCTTCCGCATTGTCACGGATCCTTTCGCAGTCTACTCGGATTCGCACGTCTCCCTCCTTCTGAACCGTGGTGTTGTCGAGGACGAAGCCAGCTCAGGGCACAACCTTGCCACGTGCAAGACCGCCGGCTGCTCTCAGGCCCCACAGGGGAAGCACAGAACCCCAGCCCGATGCTCCTCCCTGCATCAACTCCGATTCAAGGATCGCTGAGCGCGCGACAGCAGAGGTCAGATGAAAGGCGAGTTCGGATTGGGGCACCTGAGGGCGAGACAAACTGGAGAAGGATACTCTGCGCGGCGACTAGTGAAGGATCTGACTCATGAACTGCTTCGTCCTCTCCTCCTGCGGGTTCTCGAAGATCTCCTCCGTTGGCCCCTCCTCGACAATCTGCCCTGCGTCCAGGAAGACCATCCGGTCGGCGGTCGCTCTGGCGAAACCCATCTCGTGTGACACGACGACCATGGTCATTCCTTCCTCAGCTAGGTCCAACATCACGTCCAATACCTCCTGGATCATCTCAGCGTCGAGGGCCGACGTCGGCTCATCGAAGAGCATGACTGCAGGATTCATAGCGAGGGCTCGCGCGATGGCAACTCTTTGCTTCTCCCCGCCGGACAACTCGCTGGGACGAGACTGGGCCTTCTCTGGAATTCCCACCCTGCTCAAGAGATCACGAGCAACTCGTTCGGCCTCCTGTTTCGAGCGTTCAAGCACCTGCTCCTGAGCGAGCGTGATGTTCTCCAGGGCCGTCAGGTGCGGAAACAGATTGAAGAGCTGGAAAACCATCCCTACCTCGGCACGCAGTTTGTTGATGTCGGTCCGTCTGTCCGTGACGGAGATGCCATCGACAATGATCGTGCCTGCATCCGGTACCTCCAGGCGGTTGATGCAGCGTAGCAAGGTGCTCTTGCCCCCACCACTGGGCCCGAAGATAAAGCACACCCCTCCCCTCTGGACCGTCAGACTGACCCCGTCCAGAGCCACCGTCTCGCCGAAGCTCTTGCGGACACGTTCCATTCTGATGATCTCGTCATCCATAGACACGGGTCTCGCCGTCCTATTCTTCAAAGGCCATCCTCCTTTCCAAGAGCTTGACCAGCGCCGACAGACTAAGCGTGGTGATAAGATAGAGGAAGGTCACCGTATTCCAAGTCTCAAAAGTACGGAAGGTTCTCGCCCGATGGAGCTTGCCCAGGTGGGTGACGTCAGCGACGGCCAGAGCCGAGACCAGAGACGAGTCCTTTACCATCGCGATGAAGTCATTGCCAAAGGGAGGCAGGACCCTTCTGATCGCCTGCGGAAGGATCACATAGCGCATCGCTTGGGCATAGCTCATGCCCAGCGATCGCGCTGCTTCCATCTGGCCTCTGGCAATGGATTCGATTCCAGCCCTGAACACCTCGGCCTCGAAAGCCCCGTAGGCAAATGCTAGCCCAGCAATAGCGCGAATAGTCATATCCACGTCCTGGATGTTCAGCGCTACCATAGCCTCTCCCACGTTTCTCAACACCCCAATCGGTATCCTCTGAAAGACGGCGGTACCCAACCACTCGAGGAAACCAAGCGCGATGGGGGTCATAACAAAGGCGAAGTAAATGAGCAGAACCAGCATGGGGATTCCGCGAACGACCTCGACGTAAAAGGAGGAAACCGTCTTGAAGAAGACGTTCTTCGAGACACGTCCCAGCCCGGCGATCAACCCGAGCAACAGGGCAATGGCGAAAGAAACCAGGCTGGCGACAGCCGTCAGCCGCATACCCTTCACGATAAACACAAACGCTGCCCGGTAAAGCGGACGCGCGATGATGAAGTAGACCATGATGACGCCCAACAGGAGGACGATCAGGGTCCACCAAGGCAGTTCGGACAGCCTTCCAGTCCCGGGCACCAATTGGGGAGCCGTCCTGCTGCCTTCCTTGCGTTGAATAGCCACCAATCACTCCTTTCTTGGAAGCGGCACCGCAACCCATCCCACAGCCCTCATGCCCGGCACCAGCCACAGGCCCACTGAGGGAAATACCCACCTGCGCTTGGGAGAGGGAATCGTGACGCCTGGCCCCCAGGAACCAACCGTCCATCACAGCCGTCGAAGAGGGCATCTCATTGCTTCATCCAGCAACGAAAGCGATACGCGGGGCGTCAGGGCGCGCAGACGCCCCGCGCTGTTCGTCCCCTCGAGATCCGCCTGGACCCGCCGCAGGCGTTGCTCGGCCTAGGGCGAGCACGGCCGCATGATCCACTCCTCGCAAATCTCGTCCATCGTGCCGTCTTCGAACATCTCCTTGATGGCCCAGTTGACCGGGGCCAATAGCTCACTCTTGGGCGGGAAGTAGATGACCAAGAACTCGCCGCCCGTGGCCGCGAAAGCAACCTCCATCTCACCCGGATGCTCCCGCATGAAGCCAACGGCCGCGACCTCGTCGATGATGACGGAGTCGACATCGCCGGTAAGCAGAGACAACACCGGCATATCATAGGTCTCGTAGCTCACCACCCTGTCCTCGCCGACCAGCCTAATTCCAGCGATTTCGTTCGTCGTCCCGATCTGGGTCCCAACGTTCAAGTCCGAGGCCACGAAGCTTTCCTCGTCCTCAAACGCAGGACTGTCATCGTCGGCTCGCTTGAGGATCACCTGCCCGTACTCGCAGTAGGGCATAGAGGTGTCGATTCTCAGAGCCCGCGCCAGCGTCAGGGTGAGCCCGCCTTCGCCGACGTCATACTCGCCGGCCGCCATCGCCTCGAAGAAGCCCTCCCAGGAAGCTGTCACGAAGTTTGGTGTGCAATTCAGTTTGTCGCAAACCGCGTTCCAGAAGTCAAGATCGAAGCCCACTGGCTCGTCCGTCTCTGCATCCGCGTAGCTGAACGGAGGATACGCCATGTCCAGGGGAACGGTGATCTCTCGGCCACCAAGGTCGGTAACCACCCCCGTTGGGGGGCACGTCGGACACGCCAGGGGTTCCTCACCGGGAGTCGGAGCACACGCAGTGAGTATCAGACCCACCACGATGGCGAACAGTACGACTGCGGACGCCTTCCTCATGTTTCTCCTCCTGAATCTAAAGGTACTTGCGAAAACGTTTGCGCCCTAGTAGGTACGGGGACGGCGGTGCCTGAGACCGAATATTCTAGCACCGCAACCACTCGAAGTCAAATGCCGGGTGCAGATGAGCAGGGCTCTATCATCCTTCGAGGTCATACAGCCTCTGCAATCACATCTCGCAGAGCAGTGCATCAATCAGCCTGTGGATTCGTCTCAAAGGGCTTCAAGCAACCTATCATCGATCCATCTTAGCAGGCTCTCGCATGACTCAATGAGCGTGAAACGTCAGTCCGGACGTGCGCCTGAGACTGATAGAACGGCGAATACGTGAGCGCTCACACGTGATCAAAACACAATCGAAGGTACCGTGCCCGTAGAACACCGGAGAAAGGACCAGACCAGAGAAAGGATCTGCACAGACCCGGATCGTCACGTCGAATCACTCGCTTCTTCGAGCGTGATATCGAACAGGCATTCAGCTCCACGCCTTCCCCGCGACCTGAGCGGCAGCAATGCTTGGATCTCCCCCACTTTCTCCTCCAGGAGATCTCTCGGCACACCAGCCCACACCACCAACTCCTCCCCGACGCTCTGTATGTGCTCCAGTGCCCGGCGCGACGCTTCATCGGGCTTCCGGCCAACAATCGACTCGACCAGGACCCGATGCTCTCTGAAGTCCTGTTCCAGGGCGCTTCGGTGCAGATCCGGCTGTTCCAGCAGGTCCCCGTAGACCATCCAGCCTGGAAACCCGTTGATGGCGAATTCACAGAGCCTGCCCAATAGCCGGTTTCCGGTGGCCGCGGCGATCTCGCGGTGGAGCTGTGTGTTCAAGTGCTGATACGCAGACACATCATCCGATGCCAGAACCTGTGCCGTCCTGCGAAGCACAGAGCTGAGCGACGCGGCCTGCTCCTGCGAGACATTGAACGCTGCCAATCGGGCAGCCGTGACCTCGAGGAGCAGGCGAAGGACGTAGGCGTCAGCAATCTCCCTCGTGGTAGGCTGAGCAACCCGCACCCCCCGATAGGGAATCCGCTCAGCAAGCCCCGCTGCTGCAAGTTTGTCCAACGCTTCCCGAACAGGCGTCGGACTAACGTCCAGCTCGTTCGCGATCTCTTCCTGACGCAGCCACTCCCCCGGAGAGTACTTGCCACTGACGATTCGCCGATATAGCCACTCGAAGACCTCGTTCCTCAGCGACTTCTTCTCGAGAGGCCCACTGACCTCACGCACAACCCCCTGATTCGCCTCCATGGTCAACCAGCACCTCAGATCGCGCGACCTCCCTGATTGCCGCGCGCCGCCGCTAAATCCCCGTACAAGCCTGCTCGCTCAGCTCATCAGTTTCTTGCCGAGCTCCACAGCTCCCATTACGTCCTCCGCATATCCATCCGCCCCGATCGACTCGGCCCATTCCGCCGTGACAGGCGCTCCGCCGACCATCACCTTCACCTGGTCACGAATCCCAGCCTCCTCCACAGCTTCTATCACCTCCCGCTGCGCGGTCATTGTGGTGGTGAGCAGGGCCGACAGGCCCAGCAGATCGGCCTTCTTTTCCTTTACTTTCTCCACAAACGTAGAAGGAGAGACGTCGACTCCCACGTCGAAAACACGGAAGCCGTTCGCCGACATCATCGTCGCCACCAACGACTTCCCAATCTCGTGAATGTCCCCTTTTACCGTGCCGATGACCATCACACCCGGTGTCTCAACCGCCTCCCCTCGGGCGCGCAGCTCTGGCTCCAGCCGCTCCATCGCCTCCTTCATTGCACCGGCGGCGATAACCATCTGGGGTAAGAAATACTCCCCGCTCTCGAACTTCTGTCCAACAATCACCATCCCGGGCACCAGACCCTGGTTGATGATTGCAAGCGGTGCCGTACCTCCCTCGAGCGCCCGCTCCGTCAACTCGGCCGTCAGGTCCGGCTGACACTCCACCAGGCTGGTCGTAATATCCGTCAAGATATCGTTGGCCATTGTCGTTCTCCTCATCAGTCCTGCGGCAAGGGCGGCAACTCTTCCATGCCAAACTTCTCGGCCGCCTCCAGCGTGATGGCTCGCAGCTCCTTACGCACGTCCTCGGCCATAGCGGAGGGTTCATACGTGTCCAGAAGCTCCTTCACTCGATCCTTTGCCCGCTCCCAGGCCGTTTTGCTGCCCTTCTGCTTCCAAGCCTCCAGCGAGCCGCGATCAATCACGCTGGAAGGGATGTATTGCTCTTCCATGAACCACCTGGCCGTGTGGAGCTGCCCCAGATAGTCCGCGCGATGTCCCAGCTGGCGCATCAGATCCAGGGCAATGGGCTCGTCTCGAGCCTCCACACCGGCGATGAGCCGCTTGGCCATCCCGATGATATCGGCATCGATAACCAGCTTCTCATAGCTCTGGCAGCTCTCAAAGTCCATCATGCCGGCACCAGATACCATATTCACCCCTGCCAGCGCAGCCATCAGCGTGCCCCCGGCTGATTCGAGCCCGCACTGCGCATCCACCACCTTCGCGTCGCTCATACCCAGATAGGCATGGGTGGGCAAGTCCAGAGCTTTGCCGACCTCGGTGTAGGCGCAATCGATCATCCAGGTGCCGATGGCCCCCATCGGTGTTGTCCCCTCGCGCATGTCGAAGGCTGCGGGTGAACCGCCCCATACGATCGGCGCCCCTTCGCTCGCCAGCTGACAGATCGTCACGCCGCTCATACACTCAGCCGTATGCTGGACGACCGCCCCGGCGATAGTCACGGGCGCCGTCGCACCGGCCAGGGGCATAGAAACTAACTCCGAGGGAATCCCATGGCGCGCGCAGTCGATCATATTCTGGCAGGTCAGATCACTCCACAGCAAGGGAGGAGATGGACAGACGTCGAATATGGCGATCGGCCGCTCAGCCAACGTCTCCTCCCCGCCCGCCACCGCGGCCAGTAAGTCCTTCATTGTCCACCAGGTGTCCTTTCGAAACGCACCGGTGACAATCGGCTTGCGCATGTAGTTGAGCGCCAGATACAGGCGATACAGGTCGCCGATTTCCTCCGGCACATCCGTACAGATAAGGGCCGTGCTCTGCGCGTCTAGCTGAGGGAGCGTCTCGACCAGCTTCACAAACTTGACGAAATCAGCAGTCACAGGCGCTCGCTGCTCTTCTGTCTCGCTGTCCAGCACGGTTATGGCGGCCGACCCAGGATCAAACTGAACGCTGGCGCCACCGTAGTGCACCGCGGCCTCTCCATCCAGATCATACAGGTAGAACTCGGACGGCGCCGTGTCCAGAGCCTGAGAGACAATCTCCTGTGGGATGTACGCGATTTGAGACTCGAAGTCTACCTCGGCTCCCGCACCAGCCAGCAGGTCTAATGCTTCGTCATTGTGGACCCGAACGCCCGGATCCATCAGCAATCCAAACCCCTCAGCGATGATCTGCTGAATCAGATCCTCACTGAGAATCCTGAACTGAGGTCTCATGCCCTTTCCTCCCTGATCGTTGAGCGAGTAGTGAGTGTTGCGTAGAGTGCCTGACGCCAACCATCAACACCTGATGCGCCCTGCCAATGGCACCCCGAACCATGCTGCAGTTGCCCGATCGCCTCTGACCTGCAAGGGCAGTATACACTCTCATCTTACCGAAGACAAGGGATCACCCAGCCAAGCTACCTGCCGTTGAGGGCCGGCAACCCAGCATCACGATACCTGCCCAGCGCCTTATCACCGTTCAGTTTGTAGTCACCTGAACTCGACACTCCAACGAGGCCAAACTCTACTCAGCCTCTGTGCCATCTATTCCGCTCCTGGGTTCCGGAAGCCTGGAGGCCACGACATACCCCGTCAAACAGAGGACCAGTCCACCCGCGAACAACCCACTGAATCCAAGAAGATCCACCACAGCCCCGCCAAGACAAGATGCCAAGATGCCAGAAAGGCCATTCCAATGCCTGCTTCTTCCCTAAGCGAAGCCACTGGAGACAGGCCAGGTACTGACGAACCTCGAGGGAGCTTATCCGACACCAACAGCACAGTCAGCGACTCCTGGCCAGGCCGACGCAGCACTTCCCATTCTGGGATACATGGAGCTTGACAGGTGCATCTAATTGTGTATAATATATTATACTCGATGTCACGTCCCATGTCAAGCTGGATTCAGGAAGCGCGTGTGAGATCACATCCAGAGGCCTGCCCTCTCCACCAAACAGGCTTTTCCGCGAACACCGCCGTCATTCCAGGCATTGGATCATCGCGATGTCTGTCTTGCAGAGAGTGAGATCAGGCCCATCCCTATCGTTCGCTTCCCTGGTCACAGAGCAAACGTCCCCGCTTCGTCACTACTAGGAGGTAACAATGATACTCCCCGGCACAAGTCAGGAGAGGCTGCAAGAGATCCACGATCGGTCCCTGAAACTCATCGAGGAATGCGGCATCAGATTCCACTCCGAGAAGGCACGCGAGATATGGCACGGGGCAGGAGCAGAGGTCCTGGAGGACGTCGTCAGGGTTCCACCCGACGTGATCATCTCCGCTCTTGAGAAAGCGCCCGATTCGTTCACCCTGTACTCCCGGTCCGGCAAGCGCGATCTGGACCTGGCCGGACAGCACACCTACTACTCCCAGGATGGCTGCGCAGCTCTGGCCATAGACTTCCAGACAGGGGAAAGAAGGGGCACGCAAGTGGCTGACATTGCGACGATGGCCTTGATATCCGACTATCTCGACCCTATCGACATTGTTAGCCCCACGGTCAGCGCTCAAGACGTGCCCAGCGAAGCGCTCGCGGTGACCGAGCTCCAGTCCTGTTTCCTGAATAGCGGCAAGCACGTCGTGACGGAGTCCGTGACCACGGCTCGGGATGCCGAGGCTCAGGTCGAGCTAGCCGCGACTATCGTGGGAGGCAAAGATGAGCTCAAGCAGCGCCCGATATTCAGCAACTTCGTCTGCACCATCTCGCCACTGACCCAGGACGCGGGCGGCCTGGAGGCGGCGATGGCCTTCGCGAATGCCGGCGTGCCGGTGGGCATCTATCCTATGGCGACAGCCGGCATCACCTCGCCGGTGACCCTGGCCGGCACGATGGCGGTGGTCAATGCCGAGGTGATCAGCGCCCTGGCTCTGCTGCAGATTGCCGAACCGGGCGCGAAGGTGTTCTATGCCGGCGGCCCAGCCACGCTGGATCTGAGGACCGGCTCGTACGTCGCCTCCTCGCCTGAGGCTCTATGGCTGCGCATGATGGTCGCCGAGATGGCTGGCTTCTACGGGCTGCCCTCTATCGTGGGAGCTGGCGCCACCAGCTCCAAGGTGCCGGGTCCCCAGGCCGCGTGGGAGGACACCCTCTCCTTCCTCCTGCCCTCCATGGCAGGGGCCAGCGTGCTCTTCGGGGTGGGGCTCCTCGATGGTTCGAACCTGCTCAGGTATGAGGAGATCGTCCTCGAGGCGGAGGCGGCCGCCATGGTGCGCAGGATCCTCCACGCTGTCGACTTCAGCGACAGAGCCTTCGCCCTCGATCTGATCCAGGAGCTGGGCCCGGGCGGCGTCTATCTGGGCCAGCGCCACACGGTCGATCAGATGCGGGAAGCGCTCTCTCTGGCCGCGCTGAGCGATCGCGATAGCTTCGAGGACTGGTACCAGAAGGGGCAGCTGAGCCGGGTGGATGTGGCTCGAGCTAAGGTTCAGGAGATCCTTGACACGCATAAGCCGGCGCCGCTGCCGGAAGGTGTGCCGGAGGACATGGAAGAGGTAGTCGCTTCATACTCGGTCTGAATCGCACCGATCAGGGCGACAGCCCTTCTACCTTCTGGGAGCCCACCCGAGAACCCGCCGCTGTGAAGGCGCGTCAAAGAAGACACATGACTCGGACAGAGCAGGGCTTCTAGAAGGCCTGACCGTTCCGCGTGAACGCGAGGAATACCGTCTGGCTGGCGCTGATCGCCCCGGTAGATCCGGACAATCTTTGTTCACCGCGATTCCCTACTGCTCCTCGGTGTGGATGCTTGCCACCACAGTGACCTGTCCGGCCTAGAAGTGGGGGTCGCTGAATTCGACCATCCCCGCTCGCCCCTCGGTGATCCTCGCCGCCGAGACCACCGCGTCGACCTCACCGGACGCCAGCCTGACGAAGATACCGTCCCAGCGCGTGTTCACGAACTCGAAACCCACTTCTTCGGCGATCGCCTCCATCAGCTCGATGTCGAAACCAGTGATGTTCCCATCCTCGTCCACGAACTCAAACGGAGGGCACTCCGCGTTCGTCCCGAC